>CAYZHM010000016.1:0-1510 GCA_964478225.1 uncultured Micavibrio sp. | reverse complement strand
CATTGTCGATCGGCAGCGGCGCGGCAATGGCGGAGAGGGTTTTGAAAGGGTTCATATGCTTCTATTTCATTGGGTTATTCTATTATAACTGTCATATAATCTTCACAATGCTCTGTCCATCCTTATGTTATTAGTAATTCGCCAGATAAATCAACGCATTCTAAGGGAGTGTCTATGCTAGGAAATAAACCAGATGCATTGCGTGAATCACAAGACGATCGTCGTGACCGGATTCGTACTACGCCAGTACCGGGACCGGCATTTACGGCTGCGATGGAAGGATTCGCGCAGGCGTGTGCTGGCATAGAAATGCCCTCTGATCAGAATGTGAGCGGGCGGATAAGAGCTATATTGCATCACTTCGAGAGTGCAATGGAGGAATCCGCGGTGGCGGGGCAGATGGTAACGGTCGGTGAAATCACCAATCGCCTTGCCGGGATTATGGATGGGGTCAATGCAGCATCCACAACAAGAACGGAAGAGGTGGCGGTACAAAGGGCGGCTAACGGGTTTGGGAAGGCGCTTTGCACGGCAATGAGTATCGATCCAAAAGATCTTCCCATCAACCGCTCCATGGGAGAAATAAAACTAGGCTAAGCCATTATTTGGAATCCCGCGCAGGCAGGGAGCCAATGTTGTTGCAATGTGCGCTTTATTACCGTTACTCCTGAAACCCGCGCGTTATGCGGCGTGGATCCTGGCCTGCGCTGAGATGACGGTGGGGGTAGTGAAGGGGTGCATATTAGCGTGCTTTCCCTCTTCTTTCGTTGTGCTTCTTTAAGGCGAAATCAAAACGTTTTCCTTGAGCATGTTCTTTCTCATTACATGCCGCCATTCCCTGATCGAGGAATGTTTCGGCGAGCGCTTGCCGCGAGGCGCATTGCGCCAGATAATAGGAATAGGCTTCTCTTTGTCCGGACTCGACCTGTGGCGCGGCTTTCCTTGCCTCTTCAAGTACGTCACGCGTGATCTCAATAAACTTTTTTATTTCTTTCACGAAATCGTTATTCAGTTTAGAGTCAGGAGTCGCATCCCGCTCTGCCTCACTAACACCCGATGGGAGTTTTTCCAACGGGGCATCGTCTTTTATGGCGGACCAGGTCGATCTGGATTTAATTTGCAGACGTCGCATATGTTCTGCCGTTGCGTCAGCCCTAAAGATATCAGCCGCTTTCTTGAAGGCCTCTACCGCCATCATAGTGTCCATCATAGAGTCCGCACATCCGCGAGCTTCCCCGTCACCGCCGCCGCCACCGCCATCGCGGGGCTCATCAGATGCGTTCTTCCACCGCGCCCCTGACGGCCTTCAAAGTTGCGGTTGCTGGTAGACGCACAACGTTCGCCCGGTTCCAGCCTGTCGGCGTTCATTGCTAAACACATCGAACATCCCGGTTCGCGCCATTCGAAACCGGCGGCGAGGAAAATTTTGTCGAGGCCTTCTTTTTCGGCCTGTTCTTTCACGAGTCCCGATCCGGGCACAACCATGGCGAGCTTTACGGATTTCGCTACG
>CAYZHM010000015.1:0-15991 GCA_964478225.1 uncultured Micavibrio sp. | reverse complement strand
ATCTGGCGCGAAAATTACAATGGCGTCAGCGTTGATGAGATTTGTAACAAAGCCGGCGTTAAGAAGGGCAGCTTTTATCATTTTTTCCCCTCGAAAGCCCATCTGGCGCTTGAGACCATGGATGCGTGCATGGAAGACACTAAAACTCATTATGATGATATTTTCTCGCCAACGCGTCCGCCGCAGGAGCGTTTCACTCTCATGGCCCGTTATGTCATTGATCAACAAAAAGAAATTTTTTCTGAACTTGGGCATGTTTGTGGGTGCCCCTTCGCAACATTAGGCTCCGAGCTCGCGGCGCAAGACGAAGACATTGGTAAAAAAATCACAGATATTTGTTCAAAAAAGAGTGCCTATTATGAGAGTGCCCTGCGTGACCTTGTTGCTGAGGGCGCTGCAGATCCAGACATGAATATTAAAATGAAGGCCACTGAGATTTTTGCTTTCATTATCGGTCAATTGATTATGGCACGAATTTATAATGATCTGAGTTTTATCGAGAATAATTTGGAAAAGGCTTTGTTTGATCTCATTGGTGTGAGACCAGCCCTTCCGCAGCGCGCAAAGTTGACTGGTTAGTTTATGTCCAAAGGGGGATTTTGATGTCTATGTTTGAACGGATTTTTGCAAGTGTTGTGCTGCTGGCCCTGATTGTGGCCGCAGGTTTTGCGCTGTATAGCGGGTCTGGGGTTGAGGCGGCTGAGGGTGCTGCTGGAGGCGCTCCGGCGGCCATGCCAGTTGAAGCTGTCATCATTCAGCCTGAAGCTGCTCAAATTTGGAATAATTTTTCTGGGCATATTGTTGCTGTTGATCGGGCAGAAATTCGGCCGCAAGTCAGTGGCAGGATTATGGAGATCCGTTTTGACGACGGGCAGCATGTTGAAAAGGGAGACATTCTGATTGTGATTGATCCCCGTCCCTATCAGGCGGCTTTGGATCAGGCCGAGGCCTCTTTAAAGGCAGCGAAAAATCAAGCTGATCTGGCCGAGAAGGAGTATCAACGGGCAATTAATTTGATTGCAACAGATGCGATTGCTCAAAGTGTGATGGATGAACGTACGAATAATCGCGCGGCATCGGCGGCAGCTATACAAGGTGCAAAAGCCATGGTGGAAACCGCAAAGATTAATCTCGACTATGCTTATATCAAGGCTCCGATTTCCGGAAAAACTAGCCGCGCAGAAATCACGGTCGGAAATCTCGTGCAGTCTGGTTCTGGTGCACCTTTGCTGACATCAATAGTCGGCGATGAAAATGTTTATGTAGATTTTGAGATCGATGAAGACACATATTTGAAGACAGTCAAACAAGAAGCAATTGATGATGTGTCAAAAATTCCTGTTCGCTTAAAATTATCCAATGCAGATCTGGAATATAGTGGATTCCTTCACAGCTTTGATAACCGCATAGATCCTGCCTCGGGAACAATGCGCGCTAGGGCTATTTTTGAGAATAAAAATAGGCTTCTTCTGCCGGGCATGTCGGTGAGTGTTCTTATGGGGCAGGTTGATGATGCGGAAAAAATTCTTATCACTGAGCGTTCAATCGGAACTGACCAGGACAGAAAATTTGTCTATGTTGTTAATGGTGAAAGTAAAGCTGAGTACCGTGAAATCCAGGTCGGTAGCAGCATTCAGGGAAAACGCGTTGTCCTGTCTGGTTTAAATATCGGCGATAAAGTTATTACCGAAGGCATTGTGCGCATACGTCCGGGTATGGAGGTAGAACCCAAGATCGCAGCTCTGAAAGAAAATGAGCTACTGGTTCCCGCGACCTCCGAACCATCTGTTATAGAGGATGTGCCGCAGGTTGAAGAATCCGAGGATCAGATGGATCTTCCTGCCGAGCTTCAAGATCAACTTCAAGAGCCAGCAACGGTGGAATAATTATGAATCTCTCCACTCATTTTATCGATAAACCGATTTTTGCGGGCGTTCTTTCTTTCGTCATTTTTATGTTTGGGGCAATCGCGTTGTTCCAACTTCCGATTTCGGAATACCCGGAGGTATCTCCTCCGTCTGTGCAGGTAAGCGCCAATTTCCCGGGGGCAAACCCATCTGTGATTGCTGAAACCGTGGCCACACCGTTGGAAGAACAAATTAGCGGCATTGAAAACCTGCTTTATATGAACTCATTGGCAACGGCCGATGGGCGATTGTCGATGACCATCACTTTTGCAATTGGAACGGATGTTGATCTCGCACAGCAGTTGGTTCAAAACCGTGTTTCACAAGCCTTACCCCGCTTGCCCGAAGTTACGCGTGATCTCGGCGTGACAGTTGTAAAAAGCTCACCGGATTTGACGATGGTCGTACACTTGACATCGCCCAACGAGCGATACGACATGCTCTATCTCAGAAACTACGCAACGCTTAATATTAAAGATCAACTCGCCAAGATTAAAGGTGTGGGACAAGTCATGCTGTTCGGATCGGGTGATTATGCGATGCGGATATGGCTGAACCCTGACAGGATTGCTGAGCGTAACATGAGTGCGGATGAGGTTATTGGTGCAATCCGTCGTCAAAATATACAGGTTGCAGCCGGGATCATTGGTGGTCCTCCTTACGATGACCATACCGAACTTCAACTTCCGGTCAATGTGCAAGGCCGTCTGACAACACCAGAAGAATTTGAAGATATTATCATCAAACGCGACGCGAACGGTGTGGTAACCCGTTTGAAGGACGTGGCAACAGCCGAATTGAATGCACAAACTTATTCTTTGCGTTCTATGTTGAATAACGAGCCCGCAGTTGCAATTCCTATATTCGCGGCGCCGGATGCGAATGCGCTTGAGCTTTCCAGTAATGTTCGCAAAGTTATGGCAGAGCTTAAGAAGACTTTCCCGGAAGATATTGATTACTCGATTGTATATGACCCCACCGTGTTCGTGCGCCATTCGATCGATGCTGTTATTCATACTTTAATTGAAGCCGTTATGCTGGTGGTTTTGGTGGTGATAGTGTTTCTCCAAACCTGGCGTGCTTCGATTATTCCATTACTTGCCGTTCCCGTTTCGATTGTCGGAACCTTTGCCGTTATGTTGCCTATGGGATTTTCGATCAATGTTTTGTCGTTGTTTGGACTTATTCTATCCGTTGGGATTGTGGTGGACGATGCCATCGTTGTTGTAGAAAACGTGGAGCGCAACATTGAGGAAGGAAAAAATCCTCATGACGCAACCATACAGGCTATGAAAGAGGTCACTGGCCCCATCATTGCCACTTCGCTTGTGATTGCGAGTGTGTTTATTCCGATTGCGTTTATCAGTGGTCTGACTGGAATGTTTTATAAGCAATTTGCTTTGACGATTGTGATTGCGACCTTTATTTCGACGATCAATTCCCTAACGCTTAGCCCAGCCATGTCGGCCTTGTTGCTTAAACCCCGCGAAGAGCAAAAAGATATGCTGACGCGTGTTATGGATTTCCTTTTTGGCTGGTTTTTTAACTTGTTTAACATGGCTTTTGGTAAGGGCCAAAAGGTCTATGCAAAAGGCGTTAACATCGCCGGCCGCAGAAAATTTATCATGATGGTGATCTTTGGGGCTTTGGTTGTGGCAACTTACCACAGCTTTAATATGGTTCCCTCCGGGTTTGTTCCAGCGCAAGACAAGCAATATTTGATTAGCTTTGCGCAGTTGCCTCCTGGCGCTACTTTGGAGCGCACAGAAGAGGTTATGCGCAAAATGGGTGAGATCGCACTGAAGGAAGACGGCGTAGAAAGCGCGGTACAATTCCCGGGCCTTTCGGTCAACGGGTTTGTAAACTCGTCGAGTGCCGGGATTGTGTTTGTGACGCTTGATAGTTTTGAAGAACGTGAAGGGCACGAACTCAGTGCAGGTGCGATTGCCGGTAAACTCCAGCAAAAATTTGGCGCCATTGATGAAGCGTTTATTGCAATTTTCCCACCACCGCCCGTGCGAGGATTGGGAACAACCGGAGGATTTAAACTTCAGATCGAAGACCGTACGGATCAAGGATTTCAGGCACTCGCAGATGTTGTGCAAGAAGTGACTGGAAAAGCCTATGCCAACCCTGCCCTTGCCGGCATTTATTCCAACTACAACGTTAACGTTCCTCAGTTGTATGCTGATCTTGACCGAACGAAGGCTCAGCAATTGGGTCTGCCAATTGATGAAATCTTTAGAACAATGCAAATTTACCTTGGGTCTATCTATGTGAATGATTTTAACCAGTTTGGCCGGACCTATCAGGTGATTGCCCAAGCCGAAAAAGATTTTAGATCAAGACCGCAAGATATTTTACGGCTTCAAGCACGCAATGCAGACGGACAGATGGTGCCGTTGGGATCAGTTATCAATATCAAAGAGAGTTTTGGACCGGAAATTGCTTCGCGTTATAACGCCTATCGTGCGGCCGATTTGAATGGTAATCCAGCGCCTGGATATTCATCAGGGCAGGCCCAGGAAGCCATCACACAAATCTTGAAGGAAACTTTACCGCAAGGCTTTGAGTTCGAATGGACGGAGCTAACGTATCAACAGATTTTGGCAGGTAACACGGCCATCTATATTTTCCCGCTCTGTATCTTCTTTGTGTTTCTCGTTCTGGCCGCACAATATGAAAGCCTGACTTTGCCGCTGGCTGTGATCATGATTGTGCCGATGGGGATTTTGTTCGCGCTTTTGGGGATACATTTCACGCATGGCGACAATAACATCTTTACGCAGATCAGTTTGTTTGTTCTTGCAGGTCTTGCGTGTAAGAACGCGATCTTGATTGTTGAGTTTGCTCATCATCTGGAGCGGCAAGGTCATTCTATTCTTGATGCGGCGGTCGAAGCTTCGCGGCTTCGTTTGAGACCAATTTTAATGACGTCCTTTGCCTTCATTATGGGCGTGCTGCCTCTGGCCCTTAGCCACGGAGCCGGCGCGGAAATGCGTCAAGCGATTGGTATCGCCGTGTTTTCGGGCATGCTTGGCGTGACGTTTTTTGGTCTGATTTTTACGCCTGTGTTTTATGTGCTCCTGCGCAAACTGGAAGATGGATTTAAGGGAAAGAAGGCTTTGTGATGAAGAAGTTTGTGTTTATGCCTCTTTGTCTTTTTCTTGCGGGCTGTCTTGCGAGCGGAGCATCTTTATCAGAACCAGATAAGCCGCAGGCATGGTCTTCTGTTTACCAGGCCGATATTGTTGAAGCCTCGCATTTGAAAGGGTGGTGGAAGAGATTTGATGATCCTGTGCTCAATGAACTGGTCAATCTTTCTCTTGCGCAGAGCCCTGACCGGTTGATCGCGGAAGCCAAAATTCAGGAAGCGCGCGGATTAAGGCGTACATCATTTTCAGCGCTCTTTCCACAAATTGGAGCCTCCGGTTCCTTGGGACAGCAAGATACGGGAGCAAGAGGTACGTCCTCTGACTCATTTTATGAGGCTGGATTTGATGCATCATTTGAAGTGGATGTGTTTGGACGAAACCGCAAGGAATACGACGCCAGCCATTCGCAATTTAAGGCCGTTCAGGCTCAATATCATACTGTAAGCCTGACCCTGATAGCCGAGGTCACACGCAGTTATATCGATTTTAGAGCTGCGCAAAATCAGACCAATATTGCCGCCAAAAACTTAGAGTCACAGGAAAAGACCTTGAGGCTTATCAGTGATCTCCATCGTCTTGGGGAAGCGCCGCGCCTTGATGTTGAAAGAGCCTCCAGCCTTGTTAATGCCACACGCGCTTCGCTCCCAGAGTTTGAGCGTCAGGCCGAAAATGCCCGGCTGCGCTTGAGTGTTCTTACCGGTGTAACGCCGCAAATCCTTGAGCCTTTACTTCGGGACAGAATGGATATTCCCGGCCATGGTGTAGAACCAGTTCTGATGGCTCCGGCGCAAGTATTACTGCTCCGGCCAGATATACAGGCAGCAGCAGCAAACCTCGCGGCCAATAGCTCTCTTGCGGAGGCGGCCACCCTTGAATTTCTGCCATCGTTTAACTTGGGTGGATTTTTTGGTATTGCCGATAATGCTCTTGTCAGCTCCGCCTCGGTATGGAATGTGACATTAGGAACGGCCGTGTCATTGCTTGATTTTGGGCGGATTCAAGGACAAATTGATGCTGCTCAAGCGCGTGAAAAACAAGCCTTTGAGCAGTATAGAAAAGCAATCTTGGTTGCAGTCAATGAAGTTGAGACTGCATTGAATGATTATTCTAAAATCAATGAAAAATATATTTCTTTAGAAAGCTCTTATTATAGCGCAGAGAAAGCCCTCGAATTATCTCAGACCCTTTATAAGGAAGGCGAAGTTTCCTTTTTGGATGTTTTGGATGCGCAGCGGAGCGCTAATAACGCCGAGGCTGCCGTGGTTACGGCTAAAGCGGCGCAGGCTGAGAGCCTGACAAGATTGTTCAAATCACTTGGAGTTTATTGACGTGAGCGTTATTTTCTCACTGCTTGGAATCCGTCCACCACAAACCCAGCAGCTTTTTTTGCTCTAAAAGCTGTTTGTAGCGTTTGCTTGCAAGGGGATTGTTTTGGACATACGCCTTAACAAAGGCCGCGTCCTCTTCTGAGAGTTCGTTGTCGGCGAGTGCCTGAATGTCATAGTCTGAGATATGATATGAGTTCATTGTTCAGATACTATCAGTCTAAAAGGGAAAGAAAAGCAATAATCTCTATTCTGGGGACCAACGCTTTGACCCGGCAGATAGTTCCATGGAACTGATCATAATTTTGTGCGTTGGCGAATTAGAAATTCATAATGCTAACAAAAAAGAAAAGGAGAAACCCATGCTTGGTTGGGCTTTAACATTTTTGGTCATTGCACTTATTGCAGGTGTCTTGGGATTTGGCGGTGTTGCTGCCGTATCTGTTGAGATAGCGCAGTTGTTGTTTGTGGTCTTTCTGGTGTTGTTTATTGTAGCAGCAGCAGTCCACGCTTTGCGAGGCCGCACACCCCCTGTGTAGATTGGGATATTACACACAAAAAAAGACGGCGTTTCCTTTGTGAAGCGCCGTTTTTTTATGGTTTTTTGGTGAGGAGTTCACTATGGTGTGTTGATGCCTCAAATTTTTATCAGAAATTATTTGATCTTTACCGCGATCCTTTTGTCTTGCGTCATCTTTCTTGGCTATGTTCTGGTGAGCGGCGATAAACAGATTGAGCAATCTGACAATTGGATTTTGCATACACAAGGCACCATTATCGAAGCTGAACAATTTAATACGCTCGTAGCCTTAATGATTTCCGCGGAAAGAGGTTACCTGATTAGCGGTAATCCGGAATTTATGGAGGTTTATGAAGAGCGAAAAGCTGAGGCCTCTAGACGACTCGCTAGACTGAGCGAATTAACGATTGATAATCCCTCGCAGCAAAGCAGGCTGGGAGAACTGCAAAAATACTTTTGGCAGTTCTCAGAACAGCTCGACAAAAGAGCTGAGTTAAGCCTAACTGAGTCCCCTAAAAAAATTCTGGCCGATGTTTCACTGATTAACCGTTTGAATAATGATATTTATAGACTTAATGGGGACTTTCTTAAGGAAGAATACAGTCTTCTGAACCGCCGTATTAAAGCCGTTGAGAATAGAAAAAATCAATATTTTTTAACGCTCCTTATCGGCGGCAGTGTGGCCGTTGTCTTACTCATGATTTTTAATGCTTACCTCCTGCGCGTACAAGCCAAACGTAGCGCGGCGGAAACCGCGCTCAGCGAAAAGGAAGAGGTTTTCCGGTTGGCTGTTGAGGGGACACAAGACGGCGTTTTTGATTGGAATATTAAAACCAATAAAGTTTTCTATTCTGACCAGTTTTCAATGATGTTGGGCTATGAGCCTTCTGATTTTATTGGCACCTATGAAGACTTCTTTAGCAAGCTGCATCCTGAAGAAACTGAAAAGGTTCAAGAATATATTGATCTCTATCTCAACGGCCAATTGTCTGAGTATTCCAACACTTTTCGCATGCAGCACAAATCGGGGCGCTGGATCTGGATTAATGCGCGCGGCAAACTTATACGCAATAAAAGTGGTAAGCCGGTTCGCATGGTTGGTGCCCATACGGATGTTAGCGCCGCCAAGGAGTATGAACTTAAGCTTCAGGAAGCCAAGCAACATGCAGAGGATGCCAACCGAGCCAAAAGTGATTTTCTTGCGCATATGAGCCATGAAATCCGTACCCCCCTTGCGACAATCAGCGGGGCAGCGGAAATTCTCTCTCAGAACACAGAAGGCCTTAATGAAAAGAAAAGGAGCCTGGTTAGTGTTCTTCATACCAGCACTGTTCTTTTGAAGGATTTGATTTCGGACGTTCTTGATTTCTCAAAAATTGAGAGCGGCGAAATGGAGCTGGAAGAAACTGTTTTTGATTTACAAGATGCCTTTGAGCACATCATCAGCATCATGTCTGTAAGGGCCGCAGAGAAAAAACTCGAGTTCGTGTTTGATTTTGATAGCGTTAGAAACATCGACTTTTATGGGGATCCTGTTCGTTTACGTCAGATCCTTATCAATCTTATTGGAAATGCCTTGAAGTTTACGGAGAAAGGAAGCGTGCATGTCACGGCCTCAAAAGAAAAAAAAGCAGGGATTTCTCTTCTTCGTATTGATGTCAAGGATACAGGGATCGGCATTAAAGAAGAACAATATGATCTGATTTTTGAACGGTTTAAGCAGGCGGACGCTTCTGTTTCACGCAAGTATGGCGGAACGGGTCTGGGCCTTCCTATCTCTCGAAAATTGGCGGATTTGATGGGCGGAAGCATAGAAGTGAAGAGTGAAATTGGCAAAGGCTCGACTTTTTCTTTGTTTCTTCCGCTGAGGGATATTGAAGGATCTGAAGAAGATCAAAATCGTGATGAGGCCAGAAAAAACAAGATCAATGATAAACTGAAGTCAGCTATTTCAGGTTCTAATAAAATTTTGATGGTTGAAGATTATGAAGGCAATGTTGTCGTCCTGAGCTACTTGCTAGAAGAAATGGGCATCCAGTTTGATGTTGCCAGAACAGGCCTTCAAGCTGTGAATGTCTGGAAAGAAAATCATTATGATCTCATCTTGATGGATATACAGATGCCTGAGATGGATGGATTTGCGGCAACGACACACATCCGAAAAATCGAAGAAGAACAAGGGTTGGATCGAACCCCTATTATCGGCATGACGGCTCATGCATTGGTGGGTGATAAGGATAAATGCATCCAAGCGGGAATGGACGCTTACTTACCTAAACCTATCGTTGAGATGGACTTTAAGGCCACTGTCCTCAAATTTTTGAATCTTCGCCAAAGAGCTGCATGAAAAAGCCCGGCAGAGGGGGAATGCCGGGCTTTGGGGTAAATACCGATTTTTAGTTAGGCGGCGATTGAAGTTCCCGCAACTCTGCTAGCCACCGGTGGGAATGTCATTGTACCTTCACGAGCCGGTGTAGACAGCAGGCTTTGCAGATGCTCTCTGGCTCTTGAAAGACGGGAACGGATTGTGCCGACCGGAACATTCAGTGTTTTGGCAACTTCCTGATAACGCATGCCTTGGATGCATACCAGAACCAGAACTTCACGATGCTCCACGGACAGAAGGTTCATCGCTTGTCTGACCTTTGACAGTTCCGCTTGCTTTTCCTGAGGGGCTTCAATTGATTCTTTTTCTAGATAGCTTTCAGGATCATACTGTGTTTCGAATTTCACCTTACGGCGATAGCCGGAAACAAACAGGTTATACATGATCTTGGATGTCCACTTGAAAAGGTCGCTATCTTCCTGGAACAAATGTTTCTTTTCCATGGCGCGCAATAGAGTGGTCTGAACTAGATCTTCAGCGTCGTGACGATTGCGTGTCAGGCGCATTGCGAACTTTTCCAGTTTAGGCATTTCTGTGGTTAACTGCTGGTTGTTAAACATTTTAAGCTCCTTTTGTTATGCAGGAATGTCCTGCTGACAATTTCAAGCCTAGAGAGAGTCTGTAACCTCAGTTTCTCCGAAGTGTAATAATTTTGAAAAAGTTTGTATCATTTTTGTAACAAAACGAGTACAAACTGGGATAACCAAGGAAAGTATCTATGAATAAGGGTATTGTGCTCTCTGTTGATGATGATGAAAACCTGCAGGTAGTCCTCGGGCATTATCTGGAAGGAGAGGGTTATATTGTTATTGTGGCCAATAGCGGCGCCGAGCTTGCGGAAAAGCTTGAGGTAGTAAATTCAGATGTCATTTTACTTGATCTCGTGTTGCCGGATGCGGACGGCATAAGCCTTATTCCGCAAATCAGAGCAAAAACCCGGGCCCCTATCGTCGTTGTCAGCGGGAAAAGCGATACAACAGAAAAAGTTGTCTGTCTCGAAATGGGCGCCGATGACTATATAACAAAGCCTTTTGAAATGCGCGAGCTTGCAGCACGAATTAAAGCAGCCCTCCGCAGAACACAGCCGCCCGCA
Source organism: uncultured Micavibrio sp. (assembly GCA_964478225.1). Lineage (GTDB taxonomy): Bacteria > Pseudomonadota > Alphaproteobacteria > Micavibrionales > Micavibrionaceae > CAYZHM01. The sequence goes on along the minus strand of CAYZHM010000015.1, from coordinate 5,605 downwards.
AGCAATGATATCTCGCAAGATTCCGGATCAGAGAAAAAACAAAAAATTGAGTTTGCGGAATTTATATTAGATCGCAATCAATTCCAACTTTTTAATAAGAATGGGCAATCCTGTGAAATTACTACGGGTGAATTTCAATTGCTTGAAGCTCTGGTGATGGCCCCCAACCGTGCACTTAGCCGTGAGCAACTTTTTGAACTCACTCGTGATGCCGAATATGATTCCTACGACCGCGCTATTGATATTCAAATTGGTCGTATTCGCAAAAAGCTCGGCACATCTGGCTCCAGTCTTATCAAGACTGTGCGCGGTATCGGCTATATGTTTTGCCCGCCGCAGTAAGTTTATTCATTTAATCATTTTGGAACTTTCTTTGTGTTCGCATGTTGGCTTCGTCATACGAACAAATGAGAAGGAGTTCATTTACAATGGCTAAAGACGTTACAAAAAATTTGAAAGGTAAATACCCTGAAATTCAAGGAATCAAAGAGGACTTGGGTTCTTTGAAAGACAATACAGTTGAGCTTGCTCAGCATGTCAAAAAAGATGGGCTGAACCAGGTTGAAGAAACAGCAAAGAGCCTAAAGTCCTTCGGCCAGAAGGAATTGAAGAAGGCAGAAAAGTACGTTAAGCAAAAACCTATGCAAAGCATTGCCATTGCGTTTGCAGGAGGTGTAGTCGCCAGCATTCTTCTTCGTGGCCGGAGATAAATTGTGAGCCCTTTGCTGCCTTTGGCGGAAAAAGCTCTGATGAGTGGCCTTTTGACACGAAAGGCCACTCTTATGGGGATTAGTAAGCTCGGGCTTGGCCTTGCGGCCTTGTCCGGCTTTTTTATGCTTATTGCCTTGATCTATGGGTCTCTTGCTGCCTATGGCCTGCTTCTGGAATATTATGCTGTTCCGATTGCCGCACTTATAGTGGCTGGCTCTATATTTTCTCTTGGCCTTATCAGCGGCTTAAGCGGGTTTGTGCTTTTAAAGCGCAAGAGAAAAGCCGCTCTTTGGCAAGAGGGTGAGATAATGGCTCTCATGGATCAATTTGCTGATTTTCTTGGAGACGACCTTGTGGAGCCGATCAAAGAAAACCCAAAAACTGCCGTATTCCTGGCCAGCGTAGCAGGATTTTTAGCCGGCGATCATCTTCATTAATTTGGAACTATTTGGCTCTGCTTGTTGTTGGTTACCTCGGAATACAACAAGAAGGAGCAAACATGAAACATTTTAGAACTTTACCCCTTTTAACTTTAACGACATTGGCTCTTGGGGCTTTCTCGCTCAGTGCTTGCAACACCGTTGAGGGTGCTGGTCAAGACATTGAACATGCTGGCGAGGCTGTCCAAGACGCCGCAGACTAAGCGAGCGCAAGTAAGATGAATAACAAAACTCTTTTTATTTTGATTGCTGTTGTTCTTCTAGGCTTGCTCAGCGTTGTGTTCATAGAAGCGAGCTATGAGTTTCCTAACGAGGAACCTTTCCAATATGAACTTCGCTTTCCCTATCAGGTTGGAACTGATACGGATCAAATTATCGGCACTCGTTGATGCCTTTTACTCTTAATCAAGATCCGCCACCATGGCGGATCTTTTTTATTGGGAACAATTTTTCCTTATTTAACGTAGGCTTAGCTGTAAGTATTTGTATGTAGAAAGGAAATCAAATGGATTGGCACGCACAGCGTTTATGTACGGATGTCGGAAATTATGAGCTGATTGTCGAGAAACAAAAGCAGCATTGGCAGTGTGAACAAAAGCGAGATTCCTGGAAATGGAGTGTTATTTATCATGGCGCAATCGTTGCAAGCGGCAGCGTGAATAGTGAACACGAAGCGAAGGTCAAAGCAGAAGCAAATGTTCCTGCTGGAGCGCAAAATAGCAAAGGGGATGATTGTGGCTGTGATTAATCTTTAACTTTTTTTGGGTTAAAAAAAAGGCCGCTTTTAGAAAGGCGGCCTTTTTATTTGTTCAAATCCTTTTACTGTTGATAGCGTTCCTGCTCAGCATTGGCAGCTTTTACTTTTGCGGTGTATTCCTCTTTCCATTCGTCAAGCTCGATGGCCTTGCTGTTATTATCATCAAGTTCCAGAAAGGTCATCTCTATGAAATCCGCAGGAGACAGACCATCCATATCCTGATCAAAGCGCATTAGTCCAGACTGCTGGAAAAATGTTTCATAAGTATACGTGGCCACGTCCGTCTTGCCATCAGTATCAAAATCTACAAATTGATATGTGTTTTTTTCCATGGGGATGATTGTCATGACCTGTTTGTGATCAAATTCGATATTATCAATGACCTCATTACCATCTGTATCAAAGATATAGAACAGCTTCTTCCCTACCTCTGACATTGACAAAATATTGTCGTGATTCAAATCAAACGCCCCGAAATCTGTCTTTTCGATATTGGGAAGGTCTTTTTGATGCACTGATGTTTTTGTTGTAACCGTTTCCGCATTCGCGGGCTGCGACCCTATAATTAGGGCGCACGCCGCCGATGCCAGCAACATTCTATTGATAAAGTTCATTGTTTCAGTCTCCTTGCGTTGTTTCTATGGAAGACAAACGTTTGCTGCCTTTGTCTGGTTCCATGCACAAAAGCCGTCCTCACACGGAGGACGGCTTTGCCTTCGGGCGGGAAGTTTTGTGTTAAGCTGCTTTTAGCGTTTCTTTCAAAGCCTTCATGTAATCGTGGCTTTTTTGTAAAGTGTTTAGCTCTTTTCTTAAAACAGTTTTGGTTGAAGGGCTGATATCATCACTTTCTAGGGCATCTTCCATAGAGTGCAGACAACGGTCTTCAGCCTCTTCCAAATGGGTGACGAGAGATTCATCTACATCATTGCTAATTTTTGCCATAAGCTCGCCCCAAAGCTGTTGGGCCTGGCCGGTGAACGTCTCGTCTGCCTTGGCTTTGTCACCATTGTTGCGCACCTGGTTTTGCAGGCTGATGATCACGCCTTTGTGCAAATTTTCCAGATTTCCAAATGTCATCTTCAGCTGAGGATCTTTGGCTTTTTTCTGAGCGGATCCATAAAATTCGCAAGCGTCTTGGTTGATGTTGATTAGCTTGCTGAGTTCTTTATTTTCCTTTTTGTACATTTTTTATAACTCCTTTTCTTGTTATCTGTGTGTAGGAAGCCAACACATCTTCTTTTTCAAAAGTTCCTTGTGGATTGAGAGCAATATTTTGGAACGACATTCACTGCCTGCCTGTTGGATTGCGCGTAACACATTTATAAGGAGAATTCTATGAACAGCCATATCATGCACAGTGTAGAAGAATTAGAGAATGTGATTTTTGTCTGCTTCGGTGCACCGAAAGGGGATGAACTGCCACAGGTCGCTTCAACAGATGATGTTGTAATGGACACAGTCCGTGAGTGCACAGGCAAAACCCTCAGACTGGTCGATGCTGAATTTCATCACCAAACCGATCCCTCATACCAGTAAGAAGAGCCTATATTCTATAATAACCGCTGTCCTGTAGGGTCAGCGGTTATTTTTTATCTGTTAAAGGCGTTCATAATGCCCAGGTTGGCAGAATTAAAATGTTGGTAAATAAACTCAGGATCGCCAATTGTCATACGGTCATCAACGCAAGAAATTCCGAGCGCACATCCCAGCAAGAGAATAGATGCCACGGTTAATGAGAAACCTATAAGAGTCATGGCACCATCTTTCGCGCTTAATCCCAACGCAAAAAATAGGATGGGCAACCCGAGTATTGTTGGCATAAAGGGCACAAAACCCAATATCATGATCAGCACCGCAAAAGCCAAGCAGATTACAGCCGTTACGCGCTGTATAAGCTCGCAAGAAAGCCATGTCAGGCGCGGGCGTATGAAACGATCGAGTTTTTGTGTGTAAGGGCGGACTTTTCTTAATGTGTATATGAATTTGTTTCGTTTAAATGAAAGTGCTTTTAATTTTTTTGGGATCCAAGGATAGCGGCGACCAAATATCATTTGTATCGCCACGAGAGCCATAAACATGCTGCAAATGGCTGGAACGCCTGGAACTGCGCCAGTCGGCAAAATAGCAACAAGAACGGGAGTTAAAAGCAAGGGGCCAAAACCTCTGTGGTTTAACGCTTCAACCAGCTCTCCAAAAGTGATGCGATCGCCGTCGACTTCCCGTCTTATATTGTCCAGTGTTTCTGTAAGCTTTGTTGTCGGGCTCATGCAGCAGTCCATTTGTTGCCTCTATTTTTATGCTTTTATGCGCACGAACTTCGAGCGCGATGAATCTTCGCGGTCTATCCCAATTTCTTTTTGAGATTGGATATCGATGCTAACAAATCGCCTGTCTTTTGAGTTTTTTCAGGCGGCGGCATATTTTCACCTTCCGCACGTAAGAGCGCCTCGACATCCTCTTCCCAGCTTTTCAGGATTTTCTTTTTTTCTTCTGTTGTCAGGGCAGGATCCCGCATCACCTCCTGAGGATTTGCGTAGACCTGCGTTGGGTCTTTAATAATTTCATCTACCGATGCGCCATTCAGTTTCATATGTATCTCCTTATTCCACTCTGACCCAACGCAGAATGGAATAAAGCGGTTCCCATGACCACTTTTCTAGCGGGCGAATATATCTTTTGGTTTTTGGCTTTCCAGTGTTTCCAGATAGGCCATTGGTTTTGTCGTATCAACGAAAATAGTGTATTCGACCTGTCTTCTGGGGTCATAAACGCTGTGCATGTTGTAGTAAACGAGCCCCTCTTTCACTGGTTTTGTCTCTTTGACCCGCAGCCCTATCTTCGCGAGCAGAGCTGTTTCTTCGCCCATCGTAATCACATAAAACGCATCCGTCAGTTTCGTCCCGTTGCCAGAAGTTGCGACGCTTTGTAAAAGCCCTTTATAAAGCCATTTGTACAGTTCGGGAGAGCCGAATTTTTTATCTTCCCGGCTGAGAGCCAGTGCTGTTAAAACGATATCCATATTTGCAAGATGTCGTAAAATGAGGTCCGTGTATTTATCCATGGCCTCGCTACGCTCTGGTGATAATGGGAGCGTTTTGACTTTAAATGCCTGCACATAGATTTCTTTTTGAATGTCTTCTGCAAGCGGGGCGTAATTCTTGGTATCGCTATAAAGAGCCCGAAAATAACCAAAATCAAAACCTGGCTTCATTTCCAAAGCGTCATAGACATACATTTTGTATTCAGAACCTGTCGATGCATCGGAAGAGTTTCGCCCCTCGAACATCGGGGTAAAATTCTTTTCTTCTGATTTGTCTTGCGCCCAGGCTGTGAGGGGTAAGAGGCAGAAAATAAGGAGCCAAAAAATATGTTTCATGTTTTCATTCTAGCATGAATTTTTAGGCAAGAAAAAAGGCCGCACATAAGCGGCCTTTTGTTGTGTCTTTTTCTATCTACAGTCTGGCGACCAAAGCCATTCTGCGCATTTCAGACTGAATTCCGCCATTCTGTAGACCCTTTAGGGTATGGTATGCTTCATACCCCCCTTCTTCTAACATCTGGTCTACAACCTCAGCAGTCGCTTTAAAAAGTGGAGACAGATTATCAGAGGCTTACATAGGAACTGTATCACTCATAATAATCCCTTACTCCACAATTTTGGAGACGACGCCGGCGCCGACGGTGCGGCCGCCTTCGC
>CAYZHM010000014.1:0-30936 GCA_964478225.1 uncultured Micavibrio sp. | reverse complement strand
CAAGAAGGAAGCTCAAACCCTTGTCCAAAGCCAAAAACAGCAAAAAACCTAAGTCAGAAAACAAGCTAAAGGTTGTTACTAATAGCGACATTGTTAATTCTCCGGATGAGCTCAAAAAGCTCTATCGTGAGATGTTGCTTATTCGGCGGTTCGAAGAGAAGGCCGGACAGCTTTACGGGATGGGTTTGATTGGCGGATTCTGTCACCTGTATATCGGGCAGGAAGCGGTTGTGACGGGCATTCAATCCCAGCAGGAAAAGCAGGATACGGTTGTGACGTCGTATCGTGACCACGCGCATATGCTGGCTTGCGGGATGGACCCGAAAGGGATCATGGCCGAGCTGACAGGACGCGAAGGCGGATATTCACGCGGCAAGGGCGGCTCGATGCATATGTTTTCCAAAGAGAAAAATTTCTTTGGCGGTCACGGGATTGTTGGTGCGAGCACTGCGATTGGAACGGGCCTTGGGTTTGCGCATAAATATAAGAAAGATAAAGGCGTGGCTGTTGCCTATATGGGTGATGGTGCGAGCAACCAAGGGCAGGTTGCGGAATGTTATAACATGGCGGCGTTGTGGGATCTTCCTGTCTTGTTTGTGATTGAGAATAATCAATATGGGATGGGGACGAGCGTTTCGCGTTCATCGGCCGGGCAGCTTTATCGCCGCGGCGAAGGGTATGGCATTCCAGGTGAACAGATTGACGGGATGGATGTTTTTGCCGTTCAAAAGGCGGCGCGGATGGCGCTGGATTATGTGCGCTCTGGTAGCGGACCTTATATTCTGGAAGTGATGACGTACAGATATCGTGGGCACTCGATGTCGGATCCGGCGAAGTACCGGACGAAGGAAGAGGTCGAAACTTACAAAGAGCAGCGCGATCCGATTGCGCAGGTTTTGCAGGAAATGCAGGCGGCGGGCATTGCCGAGGAAGATATCAAAGTGATTGATAAAGAGATTAAAGAGATTGTGAATGACGCCGCACAGTTTTCACAGGATTCGCCTGAGCTTCCGCCTGAGGAGCTGTGGACGGATGTATTGGTGGAGGTTTAGGAATGAAAAAATTTTATGCTGTAATTTTATGGAGTGCTGTTTTCATCTTTACAACAAATTGTATGGCATTTGCTGAAGAAGAGGCTTGCCCTTTTAGTGTTGATGGAAAATGTTCAGAGGAGATTTCAAAGTACCTGGAGAGCGTTGAGTCCTGCAATCATTGGGCTGGAGAAGAGCCGTATGATGATGCGCGTGGTGCTGAGATAGAGGCTGCCTTGAAAGAGTTGAATTGTGAAAAACTGGGGTGTGATTTTCAAAACATTCTTAAAGAGCATGCGGATGTTGAGCAGCAGCTTAGAGATTACCTTGAAGAACACTTTGAATTGGGTGCTGGAAGTTATGCTCTTTCCTGCACGGAAAGCCAGTAAGGGGAAATAAAGAATGTCTGTTCAAATCCTTATGCCTGCATTATCGCCGACGATGACAGAGGGGAATTTGGCCAAATGGCTGAAGTCCGAAGGTGACGTTGTTAAAGCCGGTGATGTGATTGCCGAGATCGAAACCGACAAGGCGACGATGGAGGTTGAAGCGGTTGATGAGGGAATTCTTGGAAAAATTTTGATTTCCGAAGGTACGCAGAATGTTGCGGTGAATACGCCGATTGCGGTTTTAGTTGAAGAGGGCGAGGATGCCTCGAATGTGAGCGTTACGCCGGATATTCCCTGTGTGCCGCAAGCTAAATCTGAGAATGCTGCGCCGGTGAGGACATCGAATGTTCAGCAGGCCTCAGGCAAGGTTATTGAGAACAGGGATATTCTGTATGCGCAAGGCGAGGTACTGGAGCCGCCGCCGTTTGATGAGGCGAGCTTTACCGAGACCAGAGAGATGACGGTGCGCGAAGCCTTGAGAGATGCGATGGCAGAAGAGATGCGCCGCGACAAGAATGTTTATTTGATGGGCGAGGAAGTCGCCGAATATCAGGGCGCGTATAAAGTTTCGCAAGGGTTGCTGGATGAGTTTGGTGCAAAACGAGTCATTGATACGCCGATTACGGAGCATGGATTTGCAGGTTTGGCTGTGGGTTCGGCGATGGCGGGATTGAGGCCGATTGTGGAGTTCATGACATGGAACTTCGGGATGCAGGCGATGGACCATATTATTAACTCAGCGGCGAAAACGCTTTATATGGCGGGCGGGAAACTGGGTTGTCCGATTGTGTTTCGTGGGCCGAACGGGGCGGCGGCACGTGTGGGCGCTCAGCACTCGCAGGACTATGCAAGTTGGTATGCGCATATTCCAGGGTTAAAGGTTGTTGCGCCATGGAGTGCGGCGGATGCGCGTGGTTTGATGAAGGCGGCGATCCGTGATCCGAATCCTGTGATTGTTTTGGAAAATGAGATTTTGTATGGACAGAGTTTTGAGGCGCCGACGGACGAAGAATTTGTCATTCCGATTGGACGAGCGAAGATTGAACGCGCGGGCAGTGATGTTACGATCGTGGCGTATTCGATCATGGTTGGTAAAGCGCTTGTGGCGGCCGAGAAATTGGCGGAGCAGGGCATTGATGCCGAGGTGATTAACTTGAGGACGATCCGTCCGCTTGATCGTTATACGATTTTGGAAAGCGTGAAAAAGACCAACCGCATTGTGAGCGTTGAAGAAGGTTGGCCCTATGCCGGGATTGGATCAGAGATTGCGGCGCTGTGCGGAGAACATGCGTTTGATTATCTTGATGCGCCGGTGATGCGTGTGTGTGCGGCTGATGTTCCATTGCCGTATGCAGCAGGGTTGGAGGCGTTGGCGTTGCCGCAGGCGGATGAGATCATCCACGCTGTCAGAAAGGTTTGCTATGCGGACTAAGACGATAAGTCTAAATCTAAGCCCAGATGTCTGGCTCCGCGGTCGGCAGCAGCGAATTCGTGATTTGTTAAATCTCTGTGGCTGCGCATTTTATCTACAGCTTTCAGAACTGCGGCGCTGTCTTCAGCGAGGGTTGAGCGTCTTGAGCGGCGGGATTCTTCGCGTGAGTGGTGTTTGTTGTGGCCTTTTGACATCATGCACTCCTTTTTTAGTTACACTTATTTTTATAATTTTACATAATACAATTAATGCTAGCAAACTTTTATATAGATTGTGTCACCATCTTGTTGAAAACAAAGGATTAACTGGGGTGTGTTATGCCGATTAATGTGACAATGCCGGCATTGTCGCCGACGATGACTGAAGGGAATTTGGCCAAATGGCACAAATCCGAAGGAGATGCTGTCAAGGCAGGGGAAGTGATTGCCGAGATTGAAACCGATAAGGCGACGATGGAAGTTGAAGCGGTTGATGAAGGTGTTTTAGGCAAGATTATTGTTCCGGCTGGGACTGAAGGTGTTGCGGTTAACTCCGTGATTGCGGTTTTGCTGGAAGATGGAGAAAGTGCGAAAGATATTAAAGTTGATGCTCCCGCGTCTCCTGCGAAAGAAGTAAAAGCTGAACCGAAAGCAGAGGCTCCTAAAGCGGCGGTTGCTCAAGCTGCTGCTGTGCCAACAGCTCCAAATAAAGGTGGGCGAGTTTTTGCTTCGCCGTTAGCGAAGAGATTGGCCGCCGAAAAAGGAATTGATCTTGTCGGCGTTCAGGGAAGCGGGCCGCATGGGCGGGTTGTGAAAGCGGATATCGAGAATTTCAAAGGTGGTGGACGTAAAGCCAAGCCGACGCATTTTGGGGCGGCGGGATATAAAGAGATACCGCATAACAATATTAAAAAGATTACAGCGAAGCGGTTGGTTGAATCGAAATCAACGGTTCCGCATTTCTATTTAACAATTGATTGCATTATTGACTCATTGCTTGATGCGCGGCGTCAGGTGAATGAGATGGCGGATGGGGCATATAAGTTGTCGGTCAATGATTTTGTGATCAAGGCGGCGGCGATGGCGCTTAAGGCTTATCCGGCGGCGAATGTGTCGTGGACGGATAGTGCGTTGCTTCAATATGATCAGGCAGATATTTCGGTGGCTGTGGCAACCCCGAATGGATTGATTACACCGATTGTGCGCGCAGCCGAGCACAAGGATTTGCGGCAAATTTCAGACGAGGTGAAAGAGTTGGCGGGGCGGGCTCGTGACGGCAAATTGAAACCGGAAGAGTTTCAGGGCGGGACGTTCACAATTTCCAATCTTGGAATGTATGGCATTAAAAATTTTGCAGCGATACTTAATCCGCCGCAATCGTGTATACTGGCCGTTGGTGCGGGAATTGAAACTCCCGTTGTTGTGAATGGTAAGGTTGAGGTGCGAACGGTGATGAGCGTTACTTTGTCAACAGACCATCGCTCCGTTGATGGTGCGGTTGGTGCGGAGTATTTACAGCACTTCAAGCGTTATATCGAAAACCCGATCAGTTTATTGATGGAGATATAAATGCATAGGCGTCCGATTATTGGAGTTATGGGGTCTCACACTCAGAGTTGGGAAGAATATGCGACGCCTTTGGGCCGATTGATTGCTGAGCATGATTTTCACCTTTTGACAGGCGCGGGCCCGGGAGTGATGACGGCCGTATCCAAAGCATTTTTTGAATGTGAAGATCGTGCGGGCAAGAGTATTGGTATTGTGCCGACTGTTGATTATACGGGGCAATATGTCCCTCGTGATGAATATCCAAATCCTTATATCGAGATTCCCATTATTACGCCGCTTGATAAGCGCGCGCAGGGAGATGCCAATCCGTATAGCCGCAATCATGTGAATGTCATGACGAGTTCGGCGATTGTATTTTTGCCAGGCGAGCATGGGACGATGAATGAGGCCGGGCTTGCGATCCAGTATCACAAGCCGATGATTTTCTTTGGGCCAGAAGAAGAGTTTGAGAGATTTCCTGAGCAAGCGACGCGCGTAGAAGATGTTGCGGAGCTTATCGAGTTTCTTGAGAGTGTGCGCCCGAAAATTCATGATGGTGAGGGGGATAAGTGATGCGCAATTCGAAGAGAAAGCCTGGTGACGTTAGTATGAGTGATCCTAATTATATAGCAGCTGTGGAAGAAAACAGGCGGATTTTGGATAGAGCGGGTGTTTTTGAGAGTGGGTCGGCCAGTCTGACCAGGCAGCATGAAGAGTTGGCAAGTGGCAGAATTCAGGAGACGCCCTATTATTGGGAAGATGAAAAAAATGCAAAGCCTGGTTTGGATTTGGAATGAGTAATAATTTTGATCTTATTGTGATTGGCGGTGGGCCTGGCGGATATGTTGCTGCCATCCGGGCAGCGCAGCTCAAAATGAATGTGGCTTTGATTGAGGCTGCGGACTTAGGCGGAATATGTCTCAATTGGGGCTGTATTCCAACGAAGGCGCTTTTGAGATCTTCGGAGATTCATCATTTGATCCAGCATGCGGATCAATTTGGCATTCAAGTTAAAGATGTATCTTTTGACATCGGCAAGATTGTTGAGCGTTCGCGCGGCGTGGCCAAGCAGTTGTCTGGCGGTATTGGCCATTTGATGAAGAAAAATAAAATCACAGTGGTTAAAGGTTTTGCGAAACTTAAGGGCAAAGGCAAGATTGAAGTTGGTAAGGAGGAATATTCCGCCAAGCATATTATTATCGCGACCGGGGCACGGGCGCGTGTGTTGCCAGGATTGGAGCCGGACGGGAAATTAATCTGGACGTATAGAGAAGCGATGGTGCCGGACATGATGCCGAAATCATTGTTGGTGGTTGGTTCTGGCGCGATTGGGATTGAGTTTGCGAGTTTTTACCGCAATCTGGGCGCTGAGGTCACTGTGGTTGAGGTGATGGACCGTGTTTTGCCGGTTGAGGATGAGGAGATTTCCAAGTTTGCGCAGAAGCAGTTTGAAAAGCAGGGCATGAAAATTTTAACCGGTGCGAAGACGACCAAATTGGAAAAAGGCAAGAATGATGTGACCGTTCATGTTGAGGTTGGCGGTAAGACAGAGAAGATCAAGGTGGACCGCGTGATTATGGCGGTTGGAATTACCGGGAATACTGAGAATATCGGTTTGGAGAATGTGAGAGGCGTTAAAGTCGATCGCGGGCATATTGTTACGAATGAATGGTCGGCGACGGGCGAGCCAGGCGTCTATGCGATTGGTGACGTCACGGGACCGCCGTGGCTCGCGCATAAGGCATCACATGAAGGTGTGATTTGTGTCGAAAAGATTGCTGGTGTCAAAGATGTTCATGCGATGAACAAAAAGAATATTCCAGGCTGTACGTACTGTATGCCGCAAGTGGCGAGCGTTGGTTTGACAGAGAAAGCGGCGAAAGAGGCTGGATATAAAGTTAAGGTTGGACGGTTCCCGTTTATGGGGAATGGTAAGGCGATTGCTTTGGGAGAGCCGGAAGGTTTGGTGAAAACCATATTTGATGAGAAAACGGGCGAGTTTCTTGGAGCGCATATGGTTGGCGCGGAAGTGACGGAGATGATCCAAGGCTATGTGATTGCAAGAACTCTGGAGACGACAGAGGCTGAATTGATGCATACGATTTTCCCGCATCCGACATTGAGCGAGATGATGCATGAATCTGTTTTGGATGCGTATGGCAAAGTTATTCACTTTTGAGTGAACTTTATTCCCTTAGAAACGTTTATTTGTAAGGGAGAACAAGAAATATCATGAGCTTTATTAAAGATATAGCCGGGCCGGATGAGGAAGTGATCGGGGTTGCTTCGGTGCATTGGATCTATGTTGTTAAAGGTCTGGTGTGGTTGCTTAGTTTTATGGGGATGGGTTTGCTGGGCGATGATTTGATGGGCGGTCTCGTGGATTACGGGATCACGGCCTATGGTCTTTGGGGAAATTTTATATTTTGGATTTTGACGGTTGTTGGAATCGTTATTTCTTTTTTTTATTTTCTGATGTGGATTGCGGCGGAGATTGGTTTAACGACCAAACGCTTGATTTACAAAAGCGGGCTGATTTTTGTTGATGTGGTTGAAGTTGATTTGGAGGAAATTAAGTCGGCGGAGATTGATAGTGGATTTTTGGGCGTGTTTCTTGGTTATGGGTATGTTTTTCTTGACGCACGGTTTATGCGGAATGTTATGTTGCCGGCGGTTTCTGATGCTTATGGCTTTGTGCAGGCCTTGAATGCGGCACGTTCAAAATTGAAATCAGATTCATTGAATATTGTTCTTGAAGAGCCAAGCGGAGATAATGTTAAGGTCCATAAAAAGGGAAGTAAAAAGGCCAAAAAGCCGCTATCCGAACGCCTGAAGGCTGGGCCCAGAAAGAAAGAAACGAAGAATTCTTCAGACCCTGTGGAGACGTCCCCATCGAAACATATCGAGGAGGGGGATGAAGAAGGCTTGGAAAAGAATACCCAGCAGCAAGAAACGCTAGTGTTTCCTTTGGATGTTGAAACTCGAAAGCAGCGTATGAGGCGTATGATTAAGAAAGCCTTTTGGCGTAAAAGTCATCAAACACGCGGCAGTGCAGCAAACTCCTCATAAAAGAGGTGATTTTTACGAGGTTTGTGGTAAATAATAGGCCATGACTTATAACCCGAAATTATTGGACAAGGCGAAGCGGCATCCGGAGAAGCAGAAGAACCCGGATAGGCCCGCAGGTCGCAAGCCGGACTGGATCCGTGTGCCTGCGCCGCAGGGGAAAACTTATCTGGAAACTAAAGAGATTGTGCGCCGGCATAAACTGACGACTGTGTGTGAAGAGGCGGGTTGTCCGAATATCGGGGAATGCTGGCAGCAGAAACACGCGACCTTCATGATTATGGGCGAGGTGTGCACGCGAGCTTGTGCGTTTTGTAACGTGGCGACTGGCAAGCCGGAAGCATTGGACAAGTTGGAACCGTTGCGCGTTGGAGTGGCGGTGATGCAGATGGGGCTGAAGCATGTTGTTGTGACTTCGGTTGATCGCGATGATTTGGAAGATAGCGGAGCGGAGCATTTTGTGAAAACCATTCAGGCGATCCGTATGAAGGCTCCGGGAACGACAATTGAAATTTTACCGGGTGATTTTCGTGGTGATCGGGATGCGCTTGACCGTGTTATTGATGCACGGCCGGATGTGTTTAATCATAATCTGGAGACTGTACCGCGTTTGTATCCGACTATTCGGCCGGGGGCGCGGTATTTTAGATCGTTGTCGTTGCTGGCACGCGTGAAAGAACGTGATCCGCATCAGTTTACTAAATCGGGGATGATGGTTGGCTTGGGCGAAAGTCGTGAAGAGGTTGGGCAGGTGATGGACGATATGCGCGCGGCTGGGGTTGATTTTATCACGATCGGGCAATATTTGCAGCCGACGCCAAAACATGCGCCGGTGATGCATTGGTGGACGCCTGAAGAATTTGAGGGATTGACCAAAATGGCCAAAGCCAAAGGCTTCCTTATGGTTTCGGCTACGCCTTTGACGCGGTCATCTCATCACGCGGGGGATGATTTCGAGAAATTAAAAGCTGCGCGCGAGGCGCAGCTTGCCAAGATGGCGGCAGAGTAGGCTTAAAGCACGTTAAAAAGATATAATAAGATGATGACAGGGATAGGGATCCCGACAAGCCACAATAAAATGCCTTTCATTTTTACAGTCCTTTCTTTATTTTCACCTTCATTCCAATGTTTTAAGCGGTAAAAAGGTTCCATGCAGCAGCATATCGAGTGCAAAGTTCTTCCATACACGCAGCAGCAGATGTTTGATCTGGTGGCGGATGTGGCGAATTATCAAAAGTTTGCGCCGTGGTGTGTGGCGAGCCGCATAACGAAGCGGGAGAGCGATGATGTGTTTTATGCGGATCTCGTTGTGGGGTATAAAATCTTTCGTGAGAAGTTTTCGTCGAAAGTCATTCTGGAGCGGCCAGATCATATTTATATCGAGTATTTAAAAGGGCCTTTGAGGCATTTGAAAAATCATTGGCGATTTGAAGATAATGACGATCAGACCTGCACGATTGATTTTTCGGTGGAATTTGAATTTAAGAATAGCGTGCTGACGGGGTTGGCGCAGGTGTTTTTTCAGGAAATCATTAAACGAATGGTGAGCGCTTTTGAGGATCGGGCACGGGAATTGCACGGCTAAATTTTGTTTGCTTCCCACAAGGGTTTCCAGTCATAAAGCGGCGGCATGACGTGTTCGAACTGAAGGTGCGAGGCGATCGGCTTTAACGGCGAAAAGCCGGGAATATGCTTAAAGAGTTTGTTGGTGGTGCGTGCCTCGGAACCGAGCTTGCGTTTCTTTTTAATGCCGACATATTTGGTGTTTTCAAAGTAGTCCCAGAATTTATCTACGACTTTCCCATGAGTCAGAAACGTATGGGTGGCGTGGCGCATGGTGCGCCAATGACGATCTTCGCCGAGAATGAGATAGGAAGGGTAGTGATCTTTATAGAGGGTTTCGTGCTCTTGCGGATAAAGGACGCTGTGGGTTTGAAGTTTGTCAGCAACACTTTTGTAGAAATTCCAGGCTGCGATAATGGCGTCGGGCTCATGCAGGTAATCATCCTCGACGAAATATGTCAGGGCGTTTTGTGTTCGGCCTTCGGCGAATTGTTGATGCAACGATTTGCCTTGTCCTGCTTCATTTGTTTGTTTCATTTCCCAATCAAACGTAGCTTTGGATAGAACAGACTTTAACTTATCTTGCGCAGCGGGATCAGAGCGATCATCGAGAGCAACGAGTTTTATAGATTTTTGAGGGAATTCTTTATGGGCGTTGTTCATGGCCACAATGAGGGAGCCCACACAACGGAGAGTATTCTCTTCGAGGGATACGCCTGTGAGGCGCGGTGTGGCGTCGATGTTACGGTTGGTGCGGATGCATGTGCGGAGATAGACAACGAGGGCATCCAGATTTGAATCTTCAGGGTAAAACCCTTTGTGCAATGATTGGAGTGAAGGGTCGGATTTTTCAAGTGCTGGAATGCGCAGGATGTTAGGCGCTTGGTGCTTGCGCACTTGGTAGCCAAAAGGCTGAAGAGACTTAGAGAGAATTTTAAGGAGGTCGTTCATGCGGCTTTGGCTGCTTCGGCTGCTTCGATTAGATATTCGATTGCTGTCATGACGCTTTCGGTTTGGATGTCTAGGCGGGTGCCTTGGAATTCGCCGCAGTGTGTTTCAGGGTTTGAGCCTTTGATCATCACGCCAAAATAAACTGTGCCGACTGGTTTTTCCTCACTGCCGCCTTCGGGGCCGGCGATCCCTGTGATTGAGATAGCGATATCGGCCTTTGAATTTTCAATGGCACCTTTGGCCATGGCGGCGGCACATTCTGCACTAACGGCGCCATGTGTTTTGAGGAGGTTGTTGCTGACGCCAAGGAGATCGGTTTTTGATTCATTGGAGTAGGTGACAAAGCCCCGTTCAAAAACTTTGGAAGAGCCAGGGCGGGTTGTGATTGCGGCCGCAAGTTGACCACCGCTGCAGGATTCAGCCGTGACAAGCTTTAATTTTCTTTCTTCGAGCACTTTGCTCAATTCTTCGATAAGGTCTTGCATCCTAAAATCCAGACATCACTAGGGTTATTAAGGATAACGTTATAGCGGCGTAGAGGCCAGCGATAATGTCGTCGCCCATAACGCCCCAAGCGTTCTTGTAACGATTTTCGACCCATTTTGCCGGAAAAACTTTGGTGATGTCAAAAAAGCGGAAAAGAAGGAAGGCGAGCAGGACCATAGATAGGTTGGGGCCGGAGACAATGAGGACAAGCCATTGGCCTGCAGTTTCGTCGATGACGATTTGTGAGAGGTCTTGTGTGCCTGTCTCTTTTTGGAATTTGTTTACGCAATAAAGGCCGATTATGAAGATGGCTAAGGTTGCTATGGTTAAGAGCAGCGGGCCTCCGATTGCATAGATGACTATGCCAACGGGGATGGAGGCGGCGGAACCCCATGTTCCCGGAGCGGGTTTTAATAAGCCGGAGCCAAACCATGTGGCAAGAAGGATGTGCGGTTTTTTAAGGTCAAACATTTTAGGGCAGCCTTATCGTTGCGATGGCTTGGGCGGCGATGCCTTCCCCGCGCCCGGTGAATCCTAGGCCTTCGGTGGTTGTGGCTTTGATGCTGATTTGATCTTTGTTTATTGAAAGGATTTCAGCAATACGATTTTGCATTTTTTCACGATGTGGGCCGATTTTGGGTTGTTCGCATATGAGCGTTATATCCACGTTTTCAATTTGTCCGGATTGATCTTTGATGAGGTCTCCGGCTTTTTTTAAGAAGATTGCACTGTCCATGTTTTTGAATTCTGGATTAGAAGGAGGAAAGTGTGTGCCTATATCTCCTGCGCTGATGGTGCCGAGCAAGGCATCAGTTAGAGCATGTAATCCGACATCGGCATCGGAATGACCTTTGAGGCCGAGTGGATGGTCGATTTCTACGCCGCAAAGGATTAACTTACGGTCTTTTTCAAAGGCATGAACATCAAAGCCCATGCCCGTCCTTGTTTTTGTGGAGCCGATCAATTTTTCAGCCATGATCATGTCGTGTGCATCGGTTATTTTTATGTTGTCTTTGGAGCCTTCGATGAGTTTTACCGCAATTCCAGATGCGCTCACAAGGGCTGTGTCGTCTGTGGCCTCGAGATGGCCATAATTTTTATGGGCATCGGCGATGGTTTTGAAGTGAAAGCCTTGTGGGGTTTGTAGGGCCCAAAGACCGTTTCTATCGATAATGTTGTTATCTTTTCGAATGGTATCGTGGAGAGGCCTGCCGAGGCTGACTGCCTTGTGATTGTTCAGAGTTTCTACCACTTGCTCGATATCGTTTTGGGTTATCAACGGCCGGGCGGCATCATGGATTAAAATTTTTTCATTATCGTTTAGGCCCGAGAAAGATTGTATTCCCTTGGCCACGCTTTCTTTTCTTGTTGTACCACCGAAGACAGGTGCGGGTAGAGACAAGCCTTTTGTGGCCTCTTTATAGAGGTCTTGGTGTTCAGGGTTGATAACGACACGTACAGAGGCTGTATACCTTAGAAAAGCCTCAATTGTGCGGCGCAGCACGGTTTTGCCACCTAAAAGGGCATATTGCTTCGGGAGGTCGCCACCGAAGCGGCTTCCGCTTCCTGCTGCAACGATAAGGACATGAAAATGACTGGAATCGTTATGTTTTTTCATGGTTTTGGTTGATTTTCATCCTTTTATTGTTGTATAAGTACAACACATTCAGACAGACAGGCTCATACGGAATGTCCGCCAAATCATTACAGTCCTTAGCTTCAGACACAAGTGGTATCGTTATAAAGAAATCGCCCAATTTTGTGCAGCGTTTTTTTTGCTCGGCGGGGCTTGAGAAGAAACTGGCTTTCTTTTTGGCACTTGCTTTTACGGCGAGCGCAGCGGCGACTTATTCGGCTTTGAAGCAGATCCCACCACTTGGGAATGATCCGAGCACGATTATTTGGCTTTTGAACCTCGATTTGGTCATTTTGTTGGCGTTTGTCGTTTTGGTTGCGCGGCGGGTTGTTGGTTTGTGGAGTGGCCGTAAGCGAGGATTGGCTGGATCACATCTGCATGTCCGGCTGGTTTATATTTTTAGCTTGCTGGCAGCGATTCCTGCGGTTGTTATGACTGTGTTTTCGGTATTCTTCTTTCATTTTGGTGTGCAGACATGGTTTAGCGACCGGGTGCAGACGGCGATTACGGAATCGCAGGCGGTTGCCAGCGCGTATCTTGAGGAACACAAGCAAGTTATTCGTGCGGACACTTTGGCAATGGCCGGAGATCTTGAGCGTCAATCGGCCTATTTTATCGGCAGCAATGCGATGTTGGAGCAGATTGTGCAAACACAGTCCTTGCTGCGGAATTTATCGGAGGCGATTGTTTTTGATGGATCTGGCCGGGTTTTGGCACGTTCGGGTCTGACTTTTACATTGGAATTTGAAGAAATTCCCCGTTACGCGATGACGCAGGCGCAAGGCGGCGAAGTTGTGATTATGACGAGTTCAAGCGAGGACAGGGTGCGCGCTTTGGTGAAGCTGAACGGACTTAGCGATATGTATTTGTTCGTAGGGCGGATGGTGGATCCTGAGGTTTTGGGGCATTTGACGTCGACGCAGCAAGCCTCGGAAGATTACAAAAGCTTGCAAGAGAAATATTCAAGTTTGCAGCTTACAGCGACGACGATTTTTGTGCTGATTGGTTTTGTGTTGGTGTTGTCGGCGATTTGGCTTGGTTTGATTTTGGCGCGTCAGCTTGTGGAGCCGATTACAGAACTGATTACGACGGCAGACCGCGTGAGAGCGGGCGATTTGGCGGCGCGCGTTCCCAAGCAGGATAATATTCAGGAATTGGATTATCTTGCGAGCGCATTTAACCGGATGACGCGGCAAATCCAGGAACAGCAAAATGCCTTGATTGAGGCGAACCGGCAGCTTGATCGCCGTCGTAAATTTACAGAGAGCGTTTTGACTGGGGTTTCGGCAGGGGTTTTGGGCGTTAATACTGTTGGTGAGGTTAACCTTGCGAATGCTTCGGCCTCTGAGCTTTTGAATATGGATGAAGAGGAGTTGGTCGGCAGGCCGGTGGAAAATATTTTGCCACAAATATCGGTTCTGCTGGATGAGGCGCATGAGCAGCCGGACCGTACGACGCAGGGTGAGATTACGATTGTGCAAAAGGATGATGTGCGTCGTACTTTTCTTGTCAGGATCGTTATTGAATTGGTTGGTGACGAGGATGTTGGGGCTATTGTTACGTTTGATGATATTACAGATTTGCAATCAGCGCAGAGGAAGGCGGCATGGGCGGATGTGGCAAGGCGCATTGCGCATGAGATCAAAAATCCGCTTACACCCATTCAATTGTCGGCGGAGCGTTTGAAGCGAAAGTATCTAGGGCAGATTAAGGAAGATCCGGAGACTTTTGAGAAGTGTACCGATACGATTGTAAAGCATGTGGAAGATATCGGACATATGATCAGCGAGTTTTCGGATTTTGCGCGGATGCCGATGCCTGTGATGCGGTATCAAAGTCTTAAAAGCCATATTAAGGACGTGCTTGTGTTGCATGAGCATGCTCATCCAAAAATTAAGTTCGTTTTTGAAAGTGAAGGACGCAGTCTTTATAAGACAGATTTTGATCCACAGCAGTTGCGGCAGGCTTTGAATAATTTAATACAGAATTCTTTGGATTCGATTGCTAGCATGAATCCTGAAAAGGCGATGATCCAGGTTTTGCTTTGTACGGATAATAAAAGCAATATTGCGATTGTTATTACGGATAATGGTGAAGGCTTGCCTAAACAGGAGGATCCTTCACGTTTGACGGAGCCGTATGTGACGCGCAAGCCAAAGGGTACGGGCCTTGGACTTGCGATTGTTAAAAAAATCATGGAGGATCATCAAGGAAGCATTTTCCTTGGTGTGCCGGATTGGTTAAAGTTGCAAAATAAATGGGAAGATTTGGGCGGTGCGAGCGTTGGACTGATTTTACCGTTTTCTCAGAAGGAAACGCAGTCTGCCGATTTTATTGAAGGTAGCTCAGATAATCGCAAGAAGGCTAGTGTATAATGAGTTCAATTATGATGGATAAATCACAAACCAATATTCTGATTGTGGATGACGAAGAAGGGATTCGTAATCTTAT
Organism: uncultured Micavibrio sp.; assembly: GCA_964478225.1. Taxonomy (GTDB): domain Bacteria; phylum Pseudomonadota; class Alphaproteobacteria; order Micavibrionales; family Micavibrionaceae; genus CAYZHM01. Next base: position 16,405 of record CAYZHM010000014.1, on the reverse strand, counting down.
TCAGGGGATTTTAGAAGACGAAGGATATCGTACGAAGCAGGCTGCGAATTCGCGTGAGACTTATGCGCAGATTGAGTCGAGAGCGCCTGATTTGATTGTTCTTGATATTTGGCTTGAGCAAAGTGCGGATGATGGGTTGCAAATTCTTTCCAAGGTGAAGGCGAATTATCCGCATTTGCCAATTATTATGATTAGCGGACATGGAACTGTGGAGACTGCGGTGTCGGCGATTAAGCAGGGTGCTTACGATTTTATTGAGAAGCCGTTTAAGTCAGACAGGCTTTTGTTGATGGTGAGGCGCGCTCTTGAGGCTTCGGCGCTCAAAAAAGAAAATCAGGATCTTAAGAATGACCGCCGCGAAAAAAGAGATGACAAAGGCGGCCCGCGTCTTGAAGAAGAAAAAACTCAATCGGTAATATATTTGTTGGATGGTATTGATTTGCTTGCCTGTACTTTGAAAGATGCGCGGGAAGTGTTTGAGAAAAAATATTTGGAGCTTCAGGTTGTGAGATTTCAAGGCAATATATCGAAGACGGCTGAGTTCATAGGTATGGAGCGGTCCGCTTTGCACAGAAAACTGAAAATGCTGGGTGTTGGATCTGGTCCAAACGGCAGTAATGACAGTGACGAAGATGAGACGGAGACTCCGGTTAAAAGGATACAGGCATGAAGATTATTATCTGCGGCGCCGGTCAAGTTGGTTCTAATATCGCCGCATTTTTATCTGAAGAAGATAATGACGTTACGGTGATTGATAATAATCCGTCCCGGATTGCCGAGATTAATGAAGATTATGACGTGAACGGGATTGTCGGTCACGCTTCTAATCCTGATGTTTTGAGCCTGGCAGGCGCAAGCGAGGCTGACATGCTGATTGCGGTGACGCAGTCGGACGAAGTGAATATGGTTGCTTGTCAGATCGGACATTCTTTGTTTGGGGTTCCGCGGAAAATTGCTCGTATTCGTGAGCAATCGTATTTACAGCCTGCTTGGTCAAATTTGTTTAGCCGCGCACACATGCCGATTGATGTGATTATTTCTCCTGAGGTGGTTATTGCGGAAGAGATATACAAACGCCTTTCGGTGCCAGGGACGACATATGTGTCTTCATTGGCCGGTGGGTTGGTGCATGTCTTGGGCGTGATGTGCGGCGAGACTTGTCCGCTTCTCGATTCTTCGATTACTGAAGTTCATAATTTGTTTTCTGAACTGTCTTTTAAAATTGTGGCGATTTTGCGAAAGGGAGAGCCTTTTTTTCCAACGCCTGATGATTTCTTGCAGTTAAACGATGAAGTATTTTTTATTGTTGATACAAAGCACCTTAAGCGAACGATGGCAGCATTTGGCCATGAAGAGAGTCAGGCCCGAAAGATTGCGATTTTTGGAGGCGGGAATATCGGTTACGGATTGGCCAAACTGCTTCAACCGCGTGGAAGAGGCGTTCATTTAAAGATTATCGAGCGTAATCCTAAGCGGGCACAGTTTTTGAGTGAGAATCTTGAACATGTTGTTGTATTGAATGGGAGCTCTCTTGACCGTGATTTGTTAAAAGAAGCCGGCATTGACCAGACTGAGACAGCGATTGCGATTACGAATGATGATGAGAGTAATATTTTGGGATCGCTGCTTGCGAAGCAGTATGGATGTCAGCGGGTGATTACGCTTGTTAACAATTCGGCTTATTCAAAACTTGTCGGGACTTTGGGGATTGATACGATTGTGTCACCAAGGTCGTCGATTGTGGGGACGATTATGCAGCATGTTCGGCGCGGCAGAATTAAAGGATTGCATAATTTGCGTGAGGGAATTGCGGAGGTTATTGAGGCAGAGATTTCTGATATTTCGAAGATCGTTAACACTTCTTTGGCCGAGCTTGATTTGCCTGAGGGGGTTACCGTTGCGGCGGTTGTGCGCGGGGAAGACGTTATTATGCCGCAGAATGATTTTGTAGTGCGTGAGGGTGATCATATTATTGTTGTTGCCTCTCATGAAGAAGCGCAGAACGTTGATAATCTGTTCTCTGTGAAAGTTGACATTTTTTAATGAAACTGGGGATTTTTGATTCAGGACTGGGCGGGCTTGTGATCGCGAAGGCTGTGCGTGAGCGGCTGCCACATCATGATTTGTTGTATTACGGCGATACATTGCATGTTCCGTATGGCAATCGTTCGAATGACGCGATTTATGAGTATACGAAACGGGCGATGATTGCCATGTTTGAGAAGGATTGCGGGCTGATTGTGATGGCCTGCAATACAGCAAGCGCTGCGGCTTTGCGTCGTTTACAGCAAGAATGGCTGCCTGAGGCGTATCCGGGTCGTAATATCATTGGTGTTATTGTTCCTACGTTGGAAGCGGCGCTTGATCAGGGGTATAAAAGTTTGGGATTGATTGGAACAAATTATATTATTCGTTCCAATGTTTTTCATGAGGAATTGATTAAGATTGATCCGGCGATCCGGATGAGCCAGAAGGCAACACCGCTTTTGGTGCCTTTGATTGAAAATGATGGATTAAAGTGGGCGCCGGACATTTTGAAGGATTATCTTGAGCCGCTTCTTGCTGAAGATATTGAGTGTCTGATTTTGGGATGTACACATTACCCCGCGCTTAAAGATATAATCCGCGATATTATTGGAGATCAGGTTGCGTTGTTGTCGCAGGATGAATTGATACCTGAGAAGTTGGCGGATTATCTGGAGAGACATCCTGAATATGATAGTGCAATTTCCAAGAGCGGAAAAGGCGAGTTCTATGTCAGCGACTTGACGGAAAATTATATGAGCGCAGCACGCCGGATTTATGGCAGTGATATAAAAGTGGAGCAATTATGAGTTTGCCCAAGGCCTTGTTCTTTGATTGGGATGGGACGCTTGTTGATAGCTATGCGTTCCTGGAAGGCGCGCACAATCACGTGAAAACTGAGCTTGGGTTGCCTTTGTTTAAGGAAGGTGAATATTTGCTGTATTTCGGCAAGCCTCGTGAATATTTATACGAACAGGTTTATGGTGAGTATGCTACGAAGGCCTGGGAGCTTTTTGAAGTTTATGTGCAGGACAATCATGCTGAAAAACTGGTTGCGATGAAGGATGCGGACAAGTTGCTGGAGGCCGTGCATGCGATTGATATTGTTTGCGGTGTGGTGACGAATAAAAGGCCGTCTTTGGTTCAACGAGAAGTTGCAACCTTTGAGTGGGATAAGTATTTTTCGGCTGTTGTAGGAGCGGGGGAAGCGGAGGCGGACAAGCCCAGTTCGGCTCCCCTTGAACTGGCCCTGAAACGGGCTGGGGATTTGCATAAGGATGATATTTGGTTCGTTGGTGACACCGAAATTGATGCTCAATGCGCCAGAAATTTGGGGTGCCCATTTGTGGTTGTGCACGAAAATTGCGATCATTTGGAATGGGTTAGTGATTTTAAGCCTGTTTATGCCTTTCGTTCGTGTACGCAAATGCGTGATTTTGTGTTGCAAACCGCCGGAAAATCGCTAAAACAGTTACAAAATTGAGCCAAAAACAGAAAACAGGATAGAAAATGGCCGAAAAATTTCAAAATGTACAAGATGTATTTCTAAATAAAGTCAGAAAAGAAAAGATGGCTGTGACCGTGTTTTTGGTCAATGGAGTGAAGTTGCAGGGCGTTATTACCTGGTTTGATAATTTCTCTATTCTTTTGCGCCGGGAAAGCCATGCGCAATTGGTTTATAAGCATGCGATATCAACGATTATGCCAAGTGGTCCTCTTAGCCTTCATGAACAAGAAGAAGGTGGAGATGCTGGCGTAACGTATGGTGCTCCGGCTAGCTAATAATATATTTAGCCCAGAATGACGCAGGAAACCGCGTATATTGTACACCCTGTTATAACGGGTGGATTTCATAGAACACGAGATATTGTTTCGTCGGACGAGCTTTTGGAAGAAGCGGAAGGGCTTGTTGCTGCCATTGAATTGGGTGTTGCGGGGAAGCGGGTTTGTAAAGTAAGCCGCGTTCAGGCGGGTACGTTTTTGGCCAAAGGGCAGCGTGCAGAAATTGGAGAGGATATTGAGAGGCTTAAGCCTGATATTGTGATTTTTAATCATACGCTTTCTCCGGTTCAACAACGTAACCTTGAAAAGGAATGGAATGCCAAGGTTATCGACCGTACGGGGCTTATTCTTGAAATCTTTGGTGCACGTGCGCAAACAAAAGAAGGACGTTTGCAGGTTGAGCTGGCGGCGCTTGAATATCAGAAATCACGATTGGTACGGTCGTGGACGCACCTTGAGCGTCAACGCGGAAGCACGGGGTTCATTGGCGGACCCGGCGAGACGCAAATTGAGCTTGATCGCCGGATTATCAGCGACAAAATTGTACGTCTTAAACGGCAGCTAGAGGATGTGAGGCGTACGCGTCAGCTGGCAAGCAAGAGCCGTGAGCGTGTGCCCTTTCCGATTGTGGCTCTTGTGGGGTATACGAATGCGGGGAAATCAACGTTGTTTAATACGTTGACCGGGGCGGGGGTGTTTGCGGAGGATTTGTTGTTTGCGACGCTTGACCCGACGATGCGCCGATTTGAACTTCCCGGAAAGCAGGTTGTGATTTTATCGGATACTGTGGGTTTCATTTCAGATTTGCCGACGCATTTGATTGAAGCTTTTAAGGCGACGCTTGAGCAGATTAATCAAGCGGATGTGATTTTACATGTTCAAGATGCCTCAAATCCGAATATGAAAGCGCATGGGCAGGATGTGGCAGGGATTTTGGCAGGGCTTGGCGTGGATTATGAGGCGGATGAACGAATTATAGAAGTTTATAATAAGGCGGACGCGTTAGATGAAGAATCTTTGGGAGAATTGCAACGCAAGGTGAAATTTGATGATCGTGCCGTTCTCATATCTGCGCTTAAGAATAAAGGCATCGAGCGGTTGCTTGAGGAAGTTTCAATGATTTTGAACCGCGCAAAAAAAGTTCAAGAATTTGTTTTTAAGCCATCGCAGGGGCGCGAAATTTCGTGGCTTTATGGTCACGGGGAGGTATTGGGCCGTGAAGATGGGAGTGATGAGGTTAAAATAAACGTACGGATTTCTGCAGCCGATTTAGGGAAGTTTTACGAATATTTTGGTAAGAGTTTATAAGGCGCTTTTTAATTTCTGCTGTGACCAAAGGGCGAGCAGTTCATCGAGTGATGTTTCTTCGAAAGTTTTATTCTGAGATTGGATATCAGATTCCATTCCTTCAAACCGTTTGACGAACTTATCGTTGCAGCGGCGGAGGGAGGTTTCGGCATCGACGTTGTGCATGCGTGCAAAATTGGCGAGGAGGAAAATAACATCGCCAATTTCTTCTTCGATATTATCTTGATCCTTGTTTTGAATGGCTTGATCAAGTTCGTTCAACTCTTCGTGGAGCTTGTTGAGAACGCCCGGGGTTCCGGGCCATTCGAAGCCCTTCTTTGCCGCCTTTTTCTGCAGTTTTTGAGCGCGGAGAAGCGCGGGAAGGGCTTTGGCAACCCCGCCAAGTGTGCCACCTGCGTTTTTGGCGGCTTTTTTCTCGTCCCAGATTTTGTTGACGTCGGAGGCTGAGTCAGCTTTGCGATCTCCAAAGACATGTGGATGTCGATCGATCATTTTGGCGGCGATATCATGGATTACGTCATCAATTGTAAAAAGGCTTTGTTCAGTTGCCATTTGGGCGTGGTAGATGGGTTGCAAAAGCAAATCACCAAGTTCTTCACGCAGGTCTTCCATGTTCTCGGTTTCGATGGCGTCGGCGACTTCATAGGCTTCTTCCAACGTATAAGGAGAGATAGATTTAAAATCTTGCTCGAGATCCCATGGGCAACCGTTTTCAGGATCGCGCAAGGCGCGCATGATCGAGACAAGATCTTCAAAGGTGTGGCGTTTACTCATGGTTATGTGGCGTATTTGGCCACTTTTTTGTCTTTGTGTAAAGCCTGGCGGCTGGACCATTGAGGAATGGGGCCGATTAAAGCCTCTAATTTTTCTATTTCATAGCCGAGGTGGGATTCTAGGAAGTTGCGGTCGTCGTCCGGTATGTAGAGATTGGCTGTGTCGGTGTTTTCTTTGCCAAAAGCCAGTTGCTTTAGTCCGACTTTTTTTGCGACGTTGATTATGCCGTATAAGCGCTTTTTCCGTAGCCAATCACCGCCTTTTTGAGCGCACATTGCAAGAAGTCCAGATTTTGAATAAGTGGCGGCGTTGTAACGTTTGCTCATTTTTGCTTCTGCGGGGAGGAAGGGTATTTTCAAAACGCAGCAGATATTATGGAGATATTGTTGCTGATCATTTTCCAAATCTTCTTGATAAAAGAAATGCAGCGTATGTTCGTCAAAGACATTCAACCATTGCTGGATATGTTTGCTGTAATGACTGCTTTCAAGGATTTGAGGGATTTCGTTGCAGGCATTTTGTAAGCCCCGTTTGACGATGCCATAACGGACGTAGTGAAGATAAAGCGAGTAAGAGCGAAGAACCGGATGCCGCAAAGGGCAAAGCAGGGTTAGGTCTGCGCCAAGTGTCTTTTTGACGCGGTAGGGAGCCTCGAAACAATCAAACGAGGTTGTCGTGACTTCCATGAGGAGGCGGTGATTAGGCTTGGGTGTGAAGTGGCTTTTATAAAAAAAATCGCCGCGGTGATAATGGCGATCGAAATAAAAGACTTCTTTAACCTCTGTGGGCATACAAATATCGCCACGACTTCGAAGGTAGCGGTCTAGCCAGCTTGTTCCTGAGCGTTGGGGCCCAATTGCCAGTGCAAAAGGTTGTTTAAAGACTTTGTTTTTTGGAGCTGAGAACATAGAGAAATGCCCAATCGTGACACTTGCAAGCGTGCAACAAATCGCATGCTTTAGCAACTTTTGGCTGTAAAACGATAAAGGAATTCGTGGAAAACTTGTGGAGGCTATAAGAGGGCTTGCGGGAAAAGGGAGAGTGATGTGTAGATGAAATAGAGGAAAATTAGTGCGCAAGAGAGTGCCAAGATGCCCATCCAGATGACGGCTTTCTTGGTTTTGGGATCAAGAGACATTTTTTTCTACGTCATCTTGGGGGGTAAATAAGATAAAGACTGTACCATCTTTGAGATTTTTAGGATGGTCGGCATCTGAAATTTTAATGTTTCCATTGTCGCTGATTATGCCGATTAAACGGGCGCGCCCTTGCTTTTTTTCTTCTTTAATAGTGTTAAGATTATATTCAGCGCTGATTTTGGTGGTTCGGAAACGCCAGCCTTGTTGGAATAATCGTTCAAAGTCCCAGCAATCCATTCCTTCATAGGCAAGAGTGCGGCCGCGCATCGTGTGAGTGATTTGGCGGCTTTCATCTTCATTCTCATCATTGGTGGAAAGCTGGAAAACTCTTTCGCGGCCGAATTCGTGGGCGAATTTGTTGCAGACAAGTGCGTTGTAGGCAGCGTTTCCTGTCGTAGCCAATAAAATATTGTAGCGGCTTAATTCGAGGGCATGATCTGTTTCTTCTGAGAGGACTTCGCCGTAGTAAATAGGAATGTCTGCTAGCCGGGCTTTCCGCAAAGAAGGCCAATCTTTGTCGGCAATCATAACATCAACATTATGCTTCTTCATGGTCTCAGCCAGTTGGATTGTCCAGTTCATGGCGCCTACTATTATAAGGCCGTCTTTTGAAGGGAAGGCTAGGCCGAGCCGCTGTGCCAGGGGTTTGGCCGTTAGTCCGTGAAGAAAGACTGTGGTGAGAACAATAGCAAAAGCGAGAGGCAGGAGCTTTTCACCGTCCGGGTATCCTGCTTTGACCAACAGAGGGCCAAGGATACCTGCGATGGCGGCACAGACAACGCCGCGTGGGGCGATGTAACTGATGAGCCCGATTTCTTTTAGGGTTAGGCCTGTACCGAAACTAGAGAGAGCGATTGTGATAGGCCGGACGACAAATAGCAATACGAAGACGAATAAAAAGCCGCGCCAGTCTATGTTCAATAGAATTTCAGGTTTTATATTGGCTGTTAGGACGACAAAAACGCCGGAGACGAGCATGATGGTGATGGATTCTTTGAAGCGGCGAAGATCGTCGATGCTTGTGATGTCGCGGTTGGCCATGACAATTCCAAGCAATGTTACGGCAATAAGCCCAGATTCATGAAGAATGCTGTTACAGATAACGAAAAGGCTGATCACGACGCAGAGAAGGAAGGGTGCTTTTAGAAATTCGGGTACCCAGCCGCGATTGAGCATACCTGCGATGAGAAAGCCTGAGACTATGCTGAGAGCTGAGATACCGAGTATGACTATTCCGGTTTCCAAGCCGAATTGTGAAAGCGTAACACCGGTTTGAGCATTTGTTATGAAATATTCATAAGCCAAAATTGCCAAGACGGCGCCGAATGGGTCATTGATAATGCCTTCCCATTTTAGAATTGAGCCGACGCGTGTATTGAGCCGAGCATGGCGCAGGAGGGGCATGATCACGGTTGGGCCGGTAACGATGAGTAGTGCGCCGAAGGGAATGGCAACAGGCCAGCTGAGGCCTCCAAGATAGTGAGCGGCATAAGAGGTCAGGAGCCAAGCTATCGGCCCGCCGATAAAAACGATCTGACGCAGGGTTTTGCGGCCTTGTTTGATTTCTTTAAAGTTGAGAGTTAAGCTGCCTTCAAAAAGGATAATACCAACCGCGACGGAGACTAAAGGCTGGAGCGTGTCTCCAAAAAGTATATCCGGCTGAACAATCGGAAAGATTGAGCCCAGTAAGAAGCCGCTTAGTAAAAGGAAGACAATTGCGGGGATTTTAAGGCGCCAACCCAGCCATTGAGAAAGTATGCTGATGATGGAGATAAGGGCAACTTGTGCGAGCGGGTTTGCAAACATTGTCTATCAATAGCTGATTCAAGGGATTAATTCCATTTCGATGATTGATTTTTTGGCATAAGAGCCCCATGATGCGCGGATGAGTGAGATTATCGATGGACATAAGACACACAAGTTAACCCTTATGGGGCGTGTGAGAGGGTATTTTCTCGCCGGTATAGTTGTTACAGCGCCGATTGCGATCACTGTTTATCTGACTTTTGTTTTTTTTACTTTTATTGATGAAAAAGTTTCAAACATATTGCCGAATTCAGTTTACTTTCTGATTTACGGCGACGGCTATTTTCCCGGACTTGGAATTCTTATTGCGCTTGTGTTTTTTGTAGTGATTGGCTGGTTTGCGACGAATTTTTTAGGTCGGTTTTTTATTCGTTTTTCGGAGTCCATTCTTGATCGCATGCCTGTTGTTCGGACTGTATATAGCGCGATTAAGCAGATTTTTGAGACTGTTATGGCATCAAAGTCTCAGGCATTCCGCGAATGTGTTTTGATTGAGTATCCGCGTAAAGGAATTTGGTCGATTGGTTTTTTGACGGGCGTAACGCAAGGCGAGGTGCAAAATTTGACGGATGATGAGGTTTTGAATGTGTTTTTGCCGACAACGCCAAATCCGACATCTGGATTTTTACTGTTTGTACCACGCAAGGATGTTTATTTTCTCGGCATGAGCGTTGAAGAGGGCATTAAAATGATTATGTCGGCGGGGATTTTGACACCGACCGAGGGTATGATCAAAAAAGAAGCAGACAAGAAAGTTATTAGGCGGAAAAAGAAATCAACCTGATCTCAGATACTGGATTGCTTGATCTCGTTCAAATAAATAGAGCAAGGTTTTGAGAGCCTGACCGCGTGGGGATTCCAGTTTTGGGTCTTTGTCCATGATGAGGCGGGCGTCGTCGCGGGCGACGGAGAGTAGTGCCTGATGCACGGTGAGATCGGCGAGGCGGAATTCCGCCATGCCCGATTGTTTGACGCCGAGAATGTCGCCTGCGCCGCGCAGTTCCAGATCTTTTTCAGCAATCAAAAATCCGTCCTCGGTTTCGCGCATGATCGCGAGGCGTTCTTTCGCGGTTTCGCCAAGCGGACCGGAATAAACCAGGAAACAGAAGGATTTTTCTGCGCCCCTGCCAACGCGGCCTCGGAGCTGGTGGAGCTGTGAGACGCCGAAGCGCTCGGCGTGCTCGATGACCATGATTGTGGCCTCCGGCACATTGACGCCGACCTCGATGACGGTGGTGGCAACGAGGATGTTGAGTTCGCCTTTGGCAAAACGCTGCATGACCTCGTCTTTTTCCGCGGGTTTTATACGGCCGTGAACGAGACCGACCTTGCCGAAATATTGGCGCAGGATATCGAAGCGTTCCTCGGCAGCGGCGAGGTCGAGAATTTCAGATTCCTCGACCAAGGGGCAGACCCAGTAAACGCGCGCTCCGGATTTGATTTGTCCTTCGAGTTTTTGAATAAGATCATCGAGTTTTTCGCTGTTTAACAGGCGTGTATCGATGGGTTTTCTTCCGGGCGGCTTTTCATCGAGGCGAGACACGTCCATATCACCATATGCTGTGAGTGTCAGGGTACGTGGTATGGGGGTGGCGGTCATAACGAGGACATCGGTGCCTTTGCCCTTGGATGAGAGCGCGAGGCGTTGATGGACGCCGAAACGATGCTGTTCGTCAATCACGGCGAGCCCGAGATCGGCGAACTCGACGCCTTCCTGAAAAATCGCGTGGGTACCGATAACGATTTGCGCGGCGCCGTTCGCGATTTGCTGGAGCAGGGTTTCGCGGGTTTTACCCTTGTCACGACCCGTGAGAATGACGAAGCGTACGCCAATTGAATCTAACCAAGGCCTTAGCGTTTCCGCATGTTGACGGGCGAGAATTTCGGTCGGGGCCATCAGTGCAGCCTGTGCGCCGTTTTCAATGGCGCTAAGCATTGCGAGGGCAGCGACGACCGTTTTGCCGCTGCCGACATCGCCTTGTAATAGACGCATCATGCGCGCGTTTTCGCTCATGTCTGCGTCGATTTCAGTAAGGGAGCGTTTTTGAGCGCCAGTGAGTTCGAAGGGCAGGACGGCAAGAAGTTTGTTACGGAGCGCGTTTGTTGGTTTAAAGCTGCGGCCATTGATTTTGCGCTGTTGGTGACGAACGAGAGACAGTGTTAGCTGGTTGGCGAGGAGTTCATCGTAGGCTAGGCGCTCGCGAGCGGGTGTGTTCGGATCCAGGTCGATTTCATCGGTGAGGTTATGAAGTTTATTAACGGCCTTATGCCAGTCGGGGAATTTCTGGCGTTTTTTGAAATCTGGATCGAGCCATTCGGGGAGTTTGGGCACAAACCCGAGTGCGCCGTCGATGGCTTTGCGGACGGATTTATTTGTTATTCCGGCGGTGAGAGGGTAAACGGGTTCGATGGTTTCGATGGCGGTGCGTTCTTCGAGTGTGCCGATGGCGTCGGGGTGCACCATTTGCGCTGCACCTTGATAATAATCAATTTTGCCACTGACGATACGGATTTCACCTTCGGGCAGTTGTTTTTCGATCCAGCCTTTGTTGGCGTGAAAGAAAGCGATGGAGATGGTGCCGGTGTCATCCTTGCATTTGACGCGGTATGGCTGATTACGGCTTTTGTTGGGGAAGTGCTGCAGGATTTTAACCTCGAGTGTAGCGATCTTGCCAGCCGGAGCCTCGCCAATTTTGGGGGAAAAGCGGCGATCTACGAAATCGACCGGTTTGTGCCAGAGAAGATCGAGGACTTTGGGGCCGCTTACCAGTTTTTCCAGCAATTTGGCAATTTTCGGTCCGACGCCGGGGAGCGTTGTTAGGGGGCGGAACAGCGGATCAAGGTCAAAAGGGCGCGACATTCTTATCTATTCGTTGTAAAAGCTTTATATGAGCTTAGAAACCCTTGAAAAGAAACGCAAGCAGCTGATTTTTCGCTCGTGGCATCGCGGGACGAAGGAAATGGATCTCTTGTTGGGTTCGTTTGCGGATGCGCATGTGGCGGGTATGAATGAGGGCGAATTGGCGCTGTATGAAGAGATTTTGAAGGAAAATGACCCGGATCTGTATAACTGGATTACCGGCAAGGAAGAGCCGCCGGCCAATGTGGTGAATGATGTGTTTGAGAAGTTATGCGGCCACAAATTTTGCTAAATACGCATAACCTTTATAAAGGTACGTGATTTCGAGGGTGCCTTTGCCCTGTTTTTGCAACTTTTGTAGATAACCCAGAATTTCCGGTTTGTGGTAGACATGGAAGAGCTTGAGCCAGCCAAAGAGGAATTTTGCAAACCATGGGGGCAATTGTTCCATGCCGCCGAAATCAACAATGTGAATTTCTTTGGTTAACGTTAAAGCGTGGTCGATGGATTCATTCCATGGTGGAATAATTGACAGGCTGTAGGAAAAGACGATTTTGTCGAATTTGGAAATTCCAAATAAATCCTGAGCGCTAAAATTTTGGGCATAACCTTGCGCGAGACCGATATCAAGGCGGCCGATATTCTGGTCGGCGGTTTTAAGCATTTCGTCTGACGCATCGATGCCGAAGAACCCTGATTGCGGATATATTTTTTGCATTTTCACTAGATTGCGCGCTGTGCCGCATCCGACCTCGCAGATATTTTCGCCGGGTTTGGCGTTGAGATTTTGAATAAGGCAGTCGCGGCCGAGAAGGTAATATTTGCGGGAAAGGTCATAGACGTGGCGAGTGAAGCGGTACATTGCATTCATATGTTCGCGGGCGTCCATGGCTGCGGTCATGCCTTTGCTGCCTTTTTGGACTTTTGGATGCCGACGTCGCCGCCGAGTGTGTAGACATGGAATCCGCCGTAAATGGAGGAGCGGTCTTTGGCGACGGCTTCCGGGGACTTGGATGGATCGTAATGAAATTTATCGAGGACGTCTGCCGGGACTTTAGCCGGAAGAGGGCTTTCTTCGCCAGCGGTGCGGAATATGACCCGCGCGCCGGGACGGGCGGTGCGGACGACTTCACACCAGAGAGCTGTAACTTGTGAAGAGGTCATCCAGTCCTGAGCATCGAGGAAGACGTAGCAATCGAGACTTTCTTGTGGCTGAGATTCCAAAAATTTCGTTATAGTGGTATTGAAGACTTCGACGCGGTCTGCGGATTCTTTGAGTTTTTTGTAGTTGTCCTCGGTGAGGTAGCGCGGAATGGCTTTTTTATTTTCAATGTCGTAGCCGCGTCCAAACGCTTGCCATGCGAAGTAATTTGTTTCCAGAGGAAAGTCGCAGGCGAGACGACGCAGGCGTTCTTTGAGTACGCCGGCCATATCGCCGCCGGACACTTTATATAGCTCATCAAATTGTGCGGGCGGGATGCCAAGCCCGTAGAGTGAGATGGGCATGTTGCAGATATATTTGACGGGCTTTTTGTCGAAGAGCGGGCCGAGTGTGCGATTGAAGATTTCTTCCTGCTCTTTTTTGTTTTTGGCGGTCAGGATTTCACTGGGGTCGACGCCGTAGATTTTGGAAACGACATGCACGGCGCTGATACAGCGGCCCAGCAAGCCAAACTGGTAAAGGTTTTTGGTGAAATAATTGATGCGGCGGCCGTCCAGAAGGCTCCAGCCATCCCAGTATTTGCGCGTCGTGGCGTCAAGGTTGGGGCGGATATATTTATCGTAGTTTTCAATGTTACGTTTATCGTTCGCGCGGCCGAAAAACATAAAAAAGCTCTCGTAGTCTGGCAGATGCTTAATGGCGGCGAGTTTTAATCTTGTGAGGGCGACGTGCGCGGGGTTGAGGTCGATGGCTTTAACGGACTCAGGCGACTCGGTCAGATAATTCATGACGTTACAACCACCAGAGGCGATCGTCATAATCCGGGAGGTTTTATCGAGGTGCAGGGCTTCGAGATCGACTTCAGGATCTTCCCATATTTGCGGGTAAACAAACCCTTTAAAAGCTAAAGTAAAAAGACGTTCCAGGAAGCCACGCTTAGAAACAGCTTTGTGCCCATGTCCCTGGACAGCTTCACTCAGGAGATTTTTGCTTTGGCTTTGCATTAGGAACCTATATATAAAAACGGCGATGAGTACAATGACAGAATCAAGCAATTTTTCCATGAAAATCGTACATGGAGCGCCAGAGGGGCAGGATGCGCGCATCTTGATCGAAAAGGCGCGCGCGTTGATGCCGGCGGATAAGGTTCTGGTGCATATTGCCCTGGACGACGCACGGATGGCAGCCCTTGAGGAGCTGATTGGATTTTTTGGGCCGGATGTCAGGCTGGTTAAATTTCCGGCTTGGGATTGTTTGCCTTATGACCGGGTTTCTCCGAATTCGGAGATTGTGGCGCAACGGGTGAGTTGTTTGAGCGCTCTTTTGCAATGGCAGGAAGAGAAAGAGCGTTATCCGCGCATTATGCTCACAACGGTGAATGCTGTGTTGCAAAGGGTTATGCCACGTGACGCGCTTACGCATGCAAGATTTTCGATTGAGGCTGGCGGGCGTTTGGATATGAAAGCGTTTCAAGCCTATCTTGGCGCGAATGGGTATTCACGGACGGAAACAGTGCGCGAGGCTGGGGAATATGCGGTGCGCGGCGGGATCATGGATATTTTTCCGCCAGGATATGAGCAGCCTTTGCGGCTCGATCTGTTTGGTGATGAGGTGGAGAGTATTCGCAGTTTTGATGCGATGAGCCAGCGGACACTGGACAAAAACAAAGCGTTCTCATTGCAGCCCGTGACAGAATTTTTTCTTAATGATGAGGCTGTGCAGCGTTTTCGTGCGGGGTATCGTGAAGCGTTCGGGGCTGTACGCGAAGACGATCCGCTCTATGAATCCGTGTCTCAAGGACGGCGTTATAACGGTATGGAGCATTGGCTGCCTTTGTTCTATACGCAGATGGAAACGATTTTTAATTATGTGCCTGATGCTGAAATTACAGGCGACTATCATGTGAATGAGTCGGCGGCAGAGCGTTTGGATCAGATCGCAGATTTTTATCAGGCCCGAAAGGGTTTTGAAAAAAGTCAGATGATGTCCGGGGCAATTTATCGGCCTTTGGCGCCGGAGCGGCTGTATATCATGGCGCCGACATTTTTGGAGCAGGTGGAATTTTTATCGCCGTTTTCAGGGTTGCAAGAGAATGAGCATACAAAGAAGGGCAGGGATTTTGCGGATATCCGGGCTTTGCCCAATGGGGATGTTTTTGCGGAATTAAAGCGGTATGTTGCCGGGCTTTCTCAGAAAACGATCATTGCTTGTTATTCCGATGGGTCGCTTAGCCGGATAAAGGGATTGCTTGAGAATGCGGGGTTTCATGATCTGGTTATTCTATCCGCTGCGCAGGACCTAAAAAAACTCAGAGCAGGTCAGATGGGGCTTGTTGTCCTGCATCTGGAGCATGGATTTGTTGCGCCTGATCTTGTTGTGATTACGGAGCAGGATATTTTAGGCGACCGGTTGGCGCGGAAAGTCAAAAAGCGCAGGCAGGCGGATAATTTTCTCACAGAAGTCTCAAGCCTTAATGAAGGTGATCTGGTTGTCCATATCGATCATGGGATCGGAAAGTTTATCGCTCTTGAAACCATCGAGGCGGCGAAAATATTTCATGATTGTCTGAAAATCGAATATGCGGGCGGGGACAAGTTGTATGTTCCGGTTGAGAATATGGAAGTATTGTCGCGGTTTGGGAGTGATGAGGGTACGGTTCAACTCGATAGGCTTGGTGGCGCGGGATGGCAGGCACGTAAAGCCAAGGCCAAGAAAAACCTTATGGAGATGGCCGATGAGCTCTTGAAAATTGCGGCGGCTCGGCAGCTTAAGAAGGCTGAGAAGCTGGATGTGGATGCCGGAGTTTATAACGAGTTCGCGGCGCGCTTTCCTTATGCGGAAACTGAGGATCAGGAACGCGCCATCAATGAATCAATCGCAGATCTTGCGAATGAATATCCTATGGATCGCCTCATTTGCGGGGATGTCGGATTTGGAAAGACCGAGGTGGCTTTGCGGGCGGCGTATGTGGCGGCCATGGCGGGGGCGCAAGTCGCGGTGGTTGTGCCCACGACGTTGCTGGCGCGGCAACATTATAAGAACTTTGCCGAACGGTTTAAGGGTACGGGTCTGCGGGTTGGGCAGTTGTCACGCATGGTCAATGCGAAAGAGGCGTCTTTGATCAAAAAAGGTTTGGCGGATGGATCGGTGAATATCGTCATTGGTACTCATGCGTTGTTTGGGAAAGAGGTGAAGTTCAATCATCTGGGGTTGATGATTATCGATGAAGAACAACGTTTTGGCGTGAAACAAAAAGAACGGCTGAAGGAAATTAAGGCCAATGTTCATGTGCTGACTTTAAGCGCGACGCCCATTCCACGTACGCTGCAGATGTCCCTGACGGGCGTTAAAGAGATGAGCCTTATTACTACGCCGCCCGTGGACAGGCTTGCGATCCGTACTTTTATATTGCCGTTTGACGGGATGGTGATCCGCGAGGCGTTGTTGCGGGAGCATTACAGGGGCGGGCAGAGTTTTTATGTCTGTCCCCGGATTAGCGATATGACGGATATCGAGAATGAGCTGAAGGAGTTGGTGCCTGAGTTGAAA
>CAYZHM010000013.1:0-47378 GCA_964478225.1 uncultured Micavibrio sp. | reverse complement strand
ACTGCTGCCTCCCGTAGGAGTCTGGGCCGTGTCTCAGTCCCAGTGTGGGGGATCATCCTCTCAGACCCCCTACTGATCATCGCCTTGGTGAGCCATTACCTCACCAACAAGCTAATCAGACGCGGGCCGATCCCAGGGCGATAAATCTTTGGACCGAAGTCATTATAAGGTATTAGCGTCAGTTTCCCGACGTTATTCCTTACCCTGGGGTACATTCCCACGCGTTACGCACCCGTGCGCCGGTATCCTTACGGATCCCTCGACTTGCATGTGTTAGGCCTGCCGCCAGCGTTCGTTCTGAGCCAGGATCAAACTCTCATGTTTGAATCCCATTCATCAAAAGAATCGTTGGTTGTGATGACTAAAAGTCACCACGATTTAAATTGACATCTTTTACTGAAAGTTAAATTTCAGAAAAGCTGCTTGCTTGTACACTGTATGAATTTTTTCAAATTCATAAGTTGTGCGTCAGAAATACGCATTAAAAATGTGTCTTACGACGCATCTAAGCGAACAGTTTTCTTTGTCTTATGTGCTCAATACACCAATACAAAGACACTGCTGCCTGCGTATCTCTTCCTTCATATTCTACGATGTTCAAGAACTCAAAAAACAAGGCAACAAAATTCGGAAATAAGAAATCCCTATTTCCTCAACTTGCCACTTATATTTTTTGTTATGACGAAGTTATAGAACGAAATGTTCGCCGCCGTCAAGTTAACACCAAAAAACCCTAAGATTTCCGCGGTGTCCACCAATCAAAAACTTGCGCTATTAATCAGTGTGGGCGGATATATAGCGCGCTTTAATTCACGTGTCAAACATCTTTTTGAAAAAAATAACAAAAAATTAATCTTATGTTGTAAGCGCTCCGTCCCAATGCTAAAAAACGAGAGAAACCGCGTAACCGAGTACAAACCAAGGATCGACGACATGTCCGCTAAAACCCCGCTTTCTGTGTCCCAAGAATTTGAAGTTCAAGGCAACATATACAACATAAGAACAATTACTGTCCCGGACGCTCCTGATGTTTTGGTCGGAATATCTCCCGGAGATAAAAGGTTTACACTCCTCGCTGCAACCACAGCAACAGCACACGAATTCTACACCGCCGTTACACAAAGACCCGAGCTTTTAGAATCAATCGAACGAGCCGACGCCATCTTTGAAAAGGCAAGATTATACAAGCTAGAAAGCGCTTTTGCTGCGCCTCATGTCCCCTGCAAAACAACCGCATGGAACGATGTAATCTGCACAGTATCAAGAAAAGATGTCCGCAATAACACACCTGCCGCACAAACCATGGAAAAAGTTCTCAAAGGTGAAGACCCTCAGAACCCAGACAAAGGCTTAAAAGATCTCTCCCTCGTAGGTAATGAGTTTATTCTCAACATCAGAAACGAAGAAAATCAGAAAAAACTGATATTGAACGGCGAGCTTGACGCAACAGCAATCAAAATATGCTCCCAATTCCTCTATGAGTTCGCATATCCAGAAAATGAAGATTTAAGATTCCTGCTGGAAGACCTGCTAAACGGCCGACAAACAACCGCAACACCAGAACCAAGCCCAGCCTAAGAGCAAAACTCTATTGTTGCTGCTGCTCTTGTCTCTGCTCGAGTTGCTGCTGCTGTCTATTCTTAAGGCTCTGAACAACGGGCGGACGACCGCTCTTTTCCAAGATCTTGCTTTCGTTAAAAGTATTAAACAGCCCCGGCCGACCATCAAAAAAATAGTCATATACGAAAAAAGCCACACAAGCCAAAAGCACAAGCTGAATAAATCGTCCCATAAGATCTGATTACCAAGAAAACACGGTCATGGGAATAAAAATCTAAATTGTCCCTAAATTTTAGACAGGATCAAAAATGGGGCCGCTGCCGGCCTGAGAAGGAACATCTAACACTTCAAGCTTAGAATCGAGATCTACGCCAGAGTGCCAATCATTGAACAAAGCAGCATTCGCCGTATCTCCAGAAAAGCGAATGGATTGAACCGCTTCAGGATATTCTCGAAGGAAATTCATGATCTCACGCGTCTGCGGCAAAAACGCCCGTGTGGCTGTAAAAACTTTCTGGCCAACACGCACACCAACCTCTTCTTGCTTCAAGGTCTCAACATATTTCTTCATCCGCTCAGGATCACCAAGATCCACAGCATATTCCGAAGATCCGTCCATTCCAAAGATCGCAAATCGCTTGTATCCGACTGCAGCAAACAAAGCCAACGCCGCAACAGGCGCGCCGGAACCGGTTCCAACAGAATGGCGATTTTCATACGCAATACACCCTTCAAAATGTGCGTGCCACAACCGGATATTATCCCCTTTGCCCGCATTCACAAGATGATCAAACACCGAAGGATTTTCCGGATCAGCACCCGCAGGACACATGGAAGCCAGATAATAAGGGATGTCCATATCTCCAAAAGTTGGAAACTTTGCCGGCGAGCTTCCAGGCAAATTGGAAACGAAAGCATCGGCTCTCTTCAAGCCCCTCTCAAGCATCCCATAACCAGCGTTGCACAAAACAACCTTCATAGGGTTACCTTGTAAATCATAGCCGGAATTAAGCAGAGCAAGAGAATCTTCCGTCCTTGCCGAAGGACCGGGATTAACCAGAGCAATAGTACAATCAAGATCATCAGGCACTACAGGCGCATCCGAATCAAACCCCAAAGCTTCGGCGAAGCCCATTTCCATGCTGATGCGCGCATTGGCATTGGCCTCTGCGGGATCGAAGTCCTTATGCAAGGGCTGCAATTTCTCAAATATAATCATTATTATCCTCTGCTTGCTCTGATATAAATTGATCCCGCAACCTTATTACGGGGCACCCCCAAAGTCAAGGTATTATGAAAATATTTTTCGACTGAAATGATCAAAAACCCGTGAACAAAACCATAGCGCGCATATCAACGAAGCATACAATCGCATATAATATGCCTCAGGAATAAGGAATATTCTTTTCATCGGCCGCTTTTCATGCATCGCTTTAAAACCACAGGATGGGTTCTGGCTTTTCTCGCCTTCACAAACGCAGGCGCAGCGCAGTCTCCTGTGCCTCAAACAAACCCCTATTACACCGACGAACGCAGCTACATGGCGCAGCACCACGCGCTTCAGGACATTACGGCTCCACCCCTAACCGATTCGCACGAAGACACCTACGAATACCCTTTCCCAACCCCAAGCAGCTATTACCGCGAAAAACAGCCGCCAAAAGAGCGAAATCAATACAAAACACCTTCTCCCGACATTCCCATTTCCAGCCCCCCAATCGCCACCGCCCCTTCAACTCTCGAATCGGTCTACGCGCGCCGGATCGTCGACGAACTTGAACAATACGGCTACGACATGTTCGGCCTCTCCGCCCAATCTCAATCCTCCCAAGGGCTTTACGGCAACACAGCCCCTCCCATGGGCGCCGTCCAAGATGACTTCATGCTGCAAACCGGCGACGAGCTGGACATCACCTTCACCGGCCAGCGCACAGACCGCGCCATCCACCGAATCACCTCCAGCGGCACACTCCTCATTGAAGACTTCCCCCCAATTCCTGCCGCGGGCCGAACAATTGGCCAACTCCGCCTGTCTGTCCAGGCCGCCGCTGATAATCTCTACAACACTCAAGCTTACATATCCCTTGCCTCAGTCCGCCAAATCGGCATCCTCGTCGTAGGCAACGTCAAGCGGCCTGGACGTCAAAACCTCACGGTATTCCACTCCGTCATTGACGCTTTAATGGAATCCGGCGGCATCGATAAAACAGGCTCCCTGCGTCAAATCAAACTTGTTCGTGATGGACGCTCCACCATTGTCGATCTTTACGCCCTGCTTATGCATGGCTCTGCCGGTATCGATCTTTCGTTACGTGATGGCGATCGAATCATCGTCCCTTCAATCGGGCCAACAGTGGCCGTGGCCGGCGAAGTCAAACGCCCCGGCATCTTCGAACTTCAACCCGTCATGAATGGGATGCTCTACCGCCCCGAAGATAATGCCCAAAAACTGTCCCTCAACGATATGCTGGAACTTGGCGGCGGTGTCCTGTCCCCCGGCAAAAACCGCTATCTCAAAATGGAAATTTCCCCATCCGGCGTTGAAAGCGTCGAAGAGGTTGAAAACGTGTTCGACCCAATTTTTGGAGATGGCTCTATCTTGATGGTTTCAAAAGGCGACGAAAAGCGCGAAGGCACTATCGAGATTATGGGACACACACGCCGCCCCGGCATGCACGCCTTGAGCGAAAATAAAACACTCTCATCTCTCATTTCGTCGCCGGACATCCTCGGCCCTGACATCTATCCCCTCATCGGGGTCATCGAACGATGGAACTCCTTGCAACTCTCCCACGAGCTTATCAGCTTCCCCCCAAAACTCGTTTTGGAAGGCTCATTCGACCGTCAACTTGAGGATGGCGACATCATCCATATCTTCTCCAATAAACAAATAAAAAGTCTATACACAAAGCCAGATACAATAAAAATGCAAAACGTATCGTATGGGTCATCTGACGACCCTGAAACAGAACAGGTCATCGGGGACACAGCCATCGAGTCATTCTTGAAAGAACGCAGCGTGTTTGTAAAGGGCGCAATACGAAATGAGGGGTCCTATCCCGTCGCCGAAGGAACAACTCTGGAAAACATTATTGCAACCTCAGGTGGTTTCGCCCTAGAGGCCAATACATCAAACATCGAAATCACATCCGCCCTCCAAGGACAAGGCCACCAACAAGGCGGACGCTCCGGCACACAACGTCAAACTATTAACATTCGCGAAACCAGCCCCTCGAATGTCCCCATCGGCCCTGGCGACAGCGTACGCGTTAATCAAAAATTCAAAAAAATCGCTGAAAAATCCGTCGTCATAAGCGGCGAAGTCACCAACCCCGGCAGCTACGATCTCATCCCCGGCGACAAACTCTCCGACCTCCTCAGCCGTGCTGGCGGCCTCACCCCGCAAGCCTACGCTGACGGCGCCATCTTCTCCCGCGCTTCCGAGCGTAAGGCCGAAGAATCCCGCTTTAAAACACAAGCCAGAGCTATGAAGCAGGCCATTGCCGCCGCCCTTGAAAAAGACGATGAGAAAATAAACCCCGCTCAAATTGCCGAAGCGCGCGCCCTCGCCAAAGAGCTTGAAATGGCCGAAGGCATCGGCCGCATCACCGTCACCGCCAGCCCCGAAATGCTTGCCATGAAGCCTGAACTCGACATGCTTTTGGAACCCGGCGATCGCCTCTTTATCCCTAAACGCAATCTCACTGTACGCGTAAGCGGCGAAATCCTCTCTCCTGCCGCCCTGCAATTCCGGGAAAGCAAAAAGCCCCTCGACTACATCCACGAAGCTGGCGGCTTCTCCTTTAACGCCGATAAAGACCGCACCTTCGTCCTCTACCCCGATGGCTCCGCCCAGCCCCTGCAAATCTCCTCATGGAACTACAACCCCATCTTCATCCCGCCCGGCTCCACCATCGTCGTCCCGCGTGATCCCAAACCCTTTGATTTCATCGAATCCGCCAAAGACGTCAGCCAAATCCTCTCCAATCTTGCCATCACCGCGATTTTCATCGATGATGTGCGGAATGACGACTAATTCATCATTCTCGATCATAACCGTAACCAAAGACAACCGCGCCGGCCTGGAAAGAACCGCCGCGTCCTTGCGCGCACAAACCTCGCAAAACTATGAATGGATCATCATCGACGGCGCCTCCACAGACGGCACATCTGACATGCTTGCCAAAACAGGCGCCATAGTCGTCTCCGAACCCGATAACGGCCTCTACGACGCAATGAACAAAGGTCTAAACAAGGCCACAGGCGATTACGTCCTGTTCCTCAATGCTGGCGATCGCCTTGCCGCAAACATAACCTTGGAAACCTTGGAAAACTTTATCAAAGCTCAGACAACCCCGCCCGATTTCGTCTATGGAGACGCCTACGAAGCGCAATACTATAAACAAGCCCTCTCTCCCAAACGAATTCTCTTCGGCATGTTCACGCATCATCAATCCATGCTCTACGCCCGTAAAAAAATTGGTGAACTGCGCTACAACACTGACTATAAAATCGCCGCCGACTATGATTTCACGGCTCGCTTCCTGGCTCAATGTCATCCCCGCGAAGGCGGAGATCCGGCATTATACGTGCCTTTTCCTCTCTGCGTGTTCGAACAAGGCGGGCTCTCGCAAAAACAAACCCATCAAGGCCGCGCCGAACAATTCTTAATCCGCCGTAAACTAAAAATGGCGCCCAAACATTTCAACGCCATGATCTACGTGCTGCAAACCCTCACCTGGGCGCTGAGACGATCCTCACCAAAGCTCTACTGGCTTTTAAAGACTTACATTCTTTCTGAATCAACTGATAATATAAAGCGCGGCTCTGCGCAAAGCGTAGCCCCGCGACCCCATCCAAAAACCCGGCCTTCACCACATAACTATACGCAAACGCCGCAAACGGACGAAACGGCATCATCCCAAAAACCGCCTTCGCAAAACGCCGCATAGCGCTCACATCACGCGGTAAAACCCCTCGCCTTTCAACCTCCGCCTGCCACACCGCATAACGCTCATGCCGCTGCTTCCAACCTTTCTCATAGGCATGATGAACAAGCGCATTCTTCAAAACACCCACCCATCCACTGTCTTTTAAAACAGGCTGATAATGCCCCTCTATCTCTCCCATGCCATCAATCGACAGATCATCAACAACTGGAAATTCCACCTTATGCCGATTAAAAAACGCGAGCTTATTATTCCTCAATCCATACCGCAGTAATTTTCCCTCAAACATATGCTGCCCCTGCACAAAATATCCCGCACACCTCCTATCACACGCCGCAATCTCTGCTGACAAAGCTGGCGTCATCTCTTCATCCGCATCAATCCACAAAACCCAATCCCGCAGATCCGGCAAATTCTCCAAACACCATTGCCGCTTCTTGGGATACTGGCCGTTCCACTGAAAATCCGTGACCTGCGCCCCACATTTACGCGCAATCTCCGCAGTACCATCCGCACTATACGAATCCACCACCCGCACATCATCAAAATCCGCAAGCGCAGCAAGGCATCGCGCAATGCAATCCGCTTCATTTTTGGTAACAACTATGACTGTAATCTCAGGGTGTAAAACGCTCATACCGCGTCCCCGCAATAAGAAACCCACCAAACATCCCCGCCACAATCAACAAAACATAAATCAACGCTCTGTCCGGCCACACAGGCTTATACGAACTCGACGCAGGCTCAACCACCTCTGCTGAATAATCATTTTCAATCGACACCAGCATACGCAATCTCTCCTGCTCCATAAGCAACGTCGTCAAAGCCCTCTTATGCTCAGGATTATATGTCTCCTGTATCGCCTTCTTCAAATATTGCACCCGCTCTTCCGTCTTCTCACGAATATTCTGACGGATCATCTGATCCGTGGTTACATGCAACAATCCTAAAAACTTTGCAGCAAATTCAGCATTCGGATGATAATAACTCATGCTGCGCAAAGCCGTCGCCCCCACAGGATCAACCTTCACTCGCTTTTGAATATAAACTGCAAATTTCTCCGGCGACCACAACGTATCCACCGGCAAAAACGAAGCTGCCCGATCTTGCGCCAACCCACGCCGCACATCCTCACGTTTCAACAAAGCCGCCGCTACAGGCACACCTGCAAAAGAGTTTTCAAATCTCACAAAATCAGAAGACGACCCGCTGCCCACACGTTGCATCACATAACGCAACGCAAACAAATTATCATCAGCCAACAAAGAAGAAGACTCTGCACCGTTAATCGGGTTCGCGGGTGATACAATCATCTTCGCGCGATACTGAGGCTGCAACAGGGCAACAAGAACAAATGCAAGCCCGCAACCAACAAGCGCCCCGCCGCACACCCACCAGCCCGAATGCCAAACCCTGTGCAGAAAATCTTTCAAATTTGGATCCTGATTTTCTTGCGTCATGATCTCTTCCGCCTACTCCGCAGCTTGCCGCTGCGCCACCCTGACATTCGTTTCAATCAAGGCCCACGCGCGCTCGATCCACGCCTCAATCGACTCTCTAGGGACAAAAACGCGCCCCGCCTCCACAGCCGCATTATGCGCTGCAAACCAATCCTCACTATTAAATCTGTAACGCCGTATCTCCTCCACCAAAGCCAACCCATCTCCTTGGGGCAACACAGAACCCGCCTGAAAATCATGAAGAACCTTGGCTGTTTCCGATTGCACAGGACCAATAAAAATCGTTGGCCGGCCAACCGCCAGGGCAGAATAAAGCTTTGAGGGCACAACCAATCCCGCAGCCTCTTCTTTCATCGAGATCAAATGAATATCGCCGCTCTCCATAATCGTGCGCAACCGGCTTGCTGGCTGATACGGCAACAACCGCACATTCGTCAAATGCCTCTTATTGCGCAACTCCGCCACATGATCAAATCCTGGCCCATCGCCAACAAACACAAATTCAATCTCCGGGTTCTCATCCCGCAAAACACCTGCCGCCTCCAGAATAGTCTCCACAGGATGCGCGCGGCCCAAATTCCCCGCATATAAAACTCTGAATTTCGGCATGTCCTTAAGCTGTTGCTCCGGCGGCCTGTATCCATTCACGTTCTTATGATGAGGACGAGAAACTTCTTCCACTTGCGACAAATCATTAAAATCATCGCGGTCTACAGGAGCCGCCAATTCAATATCCGGCCAATTCGGAATAACAGTAATCTGTCCCGGGGAAATCCCTTTTTTTGTCAATTGCTTGGCCATGCAACGGCCCACAACCACAACCTTGTCACACGACTTCATCGCGCGCATAACGATAAAATCAAGCTTTCTAAAAACAAAACGCGGCAACCGAACGCCCAAAACCGGCAAAAGATCAGGATATAAATCCTGACACCAATGAATATGTTTGGCTTTCAGGGTCTTGGCAATCCGCTCCCCCAACACTGCCAGCAACGGCGGGTCAGTCATCGTCACCATCAGATGGACCGGTCCCATATGCCGCGCCTCTTTAAAAAGCTTCTGCCAGACCTGATAATAACCCAATATTCCTTTTGGTTTCGCGGGCGCCTTAACCCGAATAACCCGCACACCATTATCACGGTCTTTGCCGTCCTCCGCTCCGGTCGTCAACACCGTAACATGCCATCCCTCCCGCGCCATCGCACGCGCCAAATCACGTAAAATCCGGCCGGACGAACCGCGTAAAGGGGGATAAACCCTGTTTATAAAAAGGACGGAAGGACGTTGCATACTTTCTTTCTAAACATCTTGGACTTGAGATTCAATTCGCAGCTGTCTTTCAATCACAACGATCAACAACAACAGCAAACCAAAATCCAGTGACTTATAACTCGCATAAAGAAACATATCGATAACCAACGGCATCGCCAAAGCAATGCCAATCAACAAATTTATTTTCAAAACACGCCAAAGCGTTTTCATGAAAAAAATCATCAACCCAACAACACTACATAGACCAATCATTCCTGTCTTCAAAAGAAAACTCGTAAAAAGATTATGCGTGAAATTCACACGAACATCCGCCACAGCAGGCGATTGAAAACCGCCACCCCATCCCGTTCCAAAAAGAATTTTCATCGGTGATACCGCAACTTCATTCCAAACCGCAGCCGCTTCCTCAAGCCGCATATTCCCACCATAAAGGCGTGTCTTCGCTGCCATAACGTCATAAAAAACCATCCAGTAATCATAAAAAACAACGCCCAGAACACAAAGAGCAAGCCCAACCAAAGCCCCCATCAATGGCCGCCGCCAACCCAACCTGACAACAAGAAAACTGGCAAGCACAATGACACAGAGCAAACTGGCTCTTTGCATACTCATCATCATCACCATCAAAGGCAAGCAACTCAAAACGATAGCGACAACACCGCGCCATCTTGCTTGCAAAAATTCTTTATACGCCAAACCAAACAGATAAAGCGCCGCAAACAACACCGCCGGCGAGTTCGCAAAATACGCAAGATCATAGGCCCATATTCCATTCTCCGACAAAATCGCCCGCACAGAAAACGCCAGCCCCAGAAACACAAAAGCATAAAGAAACAACCGCTTTTGCTGTTGCTCTTGAAAAATTCCAACTGCTAAAAATGGCACCAACAAAAAAGAAAATGCAACAATATCCCTCAAAATCAGCGCGGCAGAATTCCCAAGTAAAACCCCAACAAAAGCCGGGAACACGACGGCAACAAACACACCCAAAGCCCATGGCCTGTTTTGCAAGACCATCGCTACAGCAGACTTCAAAAACGTAAAAATCAAAAGAGCTGCAATAATACCTTCAACCAACCCTGGCTCATCCGGCGTCGGCGCCCCCAACAGACTGTACAAAACCAAGGCCGCCACAAAAGCAGGAAACCGAAAATCCCTGCCCTGAAACCTTTGAAATCCATAGAGTGAAAAATGAGAAACTCCCATGACAGAGTCAGTCTAAAGACAAACAACCTCGAAATAAAAATGATTTTATCGCGGAGCAAAAATCCGGTACGGCATAACCCCTGTCTTCGGCTTCTCATAAACAGCCTCAACATCCTGTCCTTTGGCGTCTTGCTGCTCTTTTTTCAACAAATCATAACGCGGCTCCACCACAATCGGCGGCGCCAGGCTCTTTTGCATCTCAATCAAGCTTTGCGTTCGCTGCAACCGGTGCGCCGCCGCAATAAGGCGTAGCTCATCAGCACTGCTCGGCGCGTCCCCCGCCGCCGTCAACTTCATTGGATCAAGTTTCTTAAAATCACTACTTTTATAAGGACTCAAATTATTATTAAAAACTTTGGCTTTAGGCGACTGTTTACTCTGCAATTTTGGGCTCGGCGGCACAAAAACAGGCGCAGCCTCATCTTCTTTTCTTAAAAATATACGAGGTTTGCCTTCCTTAAGCTTCTGAGTGGCCTTTTCATCCTTTGTCTTATTAGGCGTCAGAAAAATATTATTCCCAGCATAGGCATCCATACTAAAACCAACCAGCAAAAACACCGCCAAAATCGCCATAAAACAGCGAATCGTCCATAACTTCAGCCCTGTAGACACATGCTTTTTCATTTCTTCCACTATATCATAACCCGGCTCAAAAATCCCCAAAAACGAGAGAAACCAAGCTTTATCAAACAAATTAACTTTTCTTTAATCTTTATAGAGCATTATTTTATATAATTTCCGTAAAAAACAAGGCCCGCGGCGAGTTTCAAAGGACAAACGGACGGAAAACTGAGGAGTAGTGCTATGAAGATTAACGTAAAAGAATTTCTGCAAGAAGCCGAGATCACACAAGCCTTCTATCCAGGTAAACGGCTTGTGCATGCCTGCAAACATGTCGGCCAGTTCAAAAGCCATTGCATTGTTCTTGATTGGCGCGACCCATCCAAAATTCGTATGGAAATTAAAGCCGGCCTCAGCGGACGCGATCTCGAGCCATCCAAATTAAAATATTATCCGGTCTGCTTCCAGACCCCTACTTATGTAGATATCGAAGTCATCAATGACAATGGCGATAAAGATACAACAGAAGAAGGCAAATCCAGCTCATCCTCCTCCGGCGGTGGCAAAGCCCCTTCTAAAAACCTGAGCGATTTAAAATCCCTCGCTTCCGAGGCCTTCGGGGCCGTCCGCGAAGGAAAAGTGCCTGAAATGGGCACAATCGTCGAAATGGTTGTTATGGGGACAAAAATCGCTTCTGATGCCTACGGCGCAGTCATGGGCATCCTGGCACATCAAATTGCCCATGCAAAAATTTCTGCCACAGAATTGTTGGCACAGGCTGGTGATTTCGTCACGAAATACACCCCTCCCGCATTTATGAAACCAAAAGGCGATGAACAGGCACAATACAAATACGACCGGGAAAAGAACGCCAATATCGGCTATCGAAAACCGGCGCTGGGATAAAAACAATAACAAGTACGAAAAACTATGAGGTGGTTAGCGTTTAACGCTGTGGGTGTGTGAAACAACAACTACTCCAATCGACTTAAAACACTGCTGTGATCACCATCCGGCAGTGTTTTTTGTTTATAAATCCTCCACTTATTTGCTACGGTACTTCCATGACCAAAAAAACCAACGGCGCCACACCCCCCGACGACCCAAAAGACAAAATCATCCAGTTCCGCACCCTGGCCGAGCAAGATCGCGCCCGCAAAGAAAAGCTCAAAGAAGAAAAACGGTGGCAAAAGCAATACAAAACGGACCAACACACCGCTGCAGGTCCGATGTTCAATTTCGGCAACATCACGCCCTTCGCCAAATATTTCACTTTCATGATCGTTTTGGTCAATATTCCGCTTTATCTAAATGACGCCCTCAAACTCAAGGCTATTTACGCGCTTGGCTTTATCCCCTTTAATTTTACTCAAAGCGGCGAACAAATTTACCACCTCCATACCATCCTCACCCATACCCTCATCCATGATGACTGGATGCACCTAACTTTCAACGCCATCATGCTTCTGGCCTTGGGAACATTTTTTGAACGCCTTTATGGCACAAAAACCACCCTCATATTCTTCGGCTTGTGCGCACTCGCTGGCGCGCTCACTTACACCGCAATCGCCTGGGACTCACGCACACCGATGATTGGAGCCTCCGCCGGCATCAGCGGCCTTTTCGCCGCTGCTCTTATGTCTATGTATAGTAACCGTCAAATACAAATGCCCGGCCGCAAAACCTTCGGACCCTGGGGCGTGGTCATGTTCTGGCTTGTTTTAATGGTCGTAATCGGCTTCCTCGCCGGCGGCCACATCGCCTGGCACGCCCATATCGGCGGTTTCCTCGCCGGCGCTTTCCTCTACCAAGGCCTGCAAAAAGGCAAAATCAGGTTTTAATCTGGCCCACTTAAAACTTCGTGCGGAACAGAAGATTCCTCAAACCGCGACAAAACCCCCGCCCGCGGCTCATCCCAAACCAGCGTATTAAATCCCCCATCCGTAATCCAATGCCATTCCGGATAAACCCGCCCGCTCTGCGTGCAAACCCATTCCTTATCACCATAAACAACCACAGCCCCACCCGTCAGCTTGTCCTTCCACTTCGCTCTCTCTGCGCCCACGGCTGCTTTCGATGGCGTCATCAACTCCATCCACATCTCCTCAAGCTCCGGATGCGGCTGCAGCTTCCAGCTCTTCTTAATCACGCCCATCGCCGCACGGCGCTTCCCTTCCTGCTTATAAAGCCTTGCCAGCCGTACCGCAGCAGGAGCAAACTCAGGCAAAATTCTATGCGCCCGCTTAAACAATTCCAGCGCCTGCGGAATATATCCGCCCTCAAGCTTTTCCTCACCCTCGGCAATACTCAACACCGCGCGATCTGAAATCACTTTCCCGCGGGTCATCGAATCCGTCTTCTCCAGACGCTTCAACGTTTGCTGCGCCCCATTCCAGCCCTTTGCCTTAATCTGCAAATCATAAACCGTCTTCAAAACCCAGGGCTGCTTGGGATGACTCTCCAACGCCCCATGAGCCAATTTCAATGCACCCCTGTAATCTTCATGATCAAGAGCTTCTTGCAACAATCCACGCACACCCAAAAATGCTGCATCCTTGTTATCCATCATCGCAGCAAAATGCTTACGGGCCTCCTCTGATTTGCCCTCCATTCGCGCGGCTTGCGCCTGCAGCAATTTTGGCAAACCCATATCATCGGGCATCAACTTCGCCGTTTTCTTCGCCTGCTTTGCTGCAACCTTTTTGTCCCCCGCCGCAACCGCAGTCAGCCCCAATGTCAAAGCTCTATAACCATCTTCGCGCGACTTAATCTCCCGATAGCGCCGATAGCTCGCGGGAAAACTCATAAATGTATCAATCACATTATAAAGGAAGATAGAAAACAGAATGATCGCGAGAAGACAGAGCAGAAAAAACCCCATCTGCACTTTAAACGTATAATCAAACCACGTAAGCGCAACATCGCCCGGCTGACTGGCCACCCAGACCGCCACAGCAACAATCAAACCAACTCGAATGAAAAACCATAAAGCGCGCAGCATAACAGCTGCTATTATGGTCGAATTCTATCGAAAATCATAGGGTTTAGAGGGAGAATAACCAACTTGCTTCAAAGCCTGGCCCAACATCACTTTAATCTTCTGCGCATTCAAAGTCCCCTGCGCCATTTGAACCCAAGCCTGAGCCGCTTGCCCAGCTTCACCGTCCAGCGTCTGCATTTCCGCAATCGCCGCTTCAATATTGCCCTCAGCCAGCAAATTTTCCGTCCGCACCAAAGTCGCCTGCGTCGGGGTTCCTGTAATCAACTCGCCGTTCTTTTGCACTTCAAAAAGCTCATTCATACGAGCTTTCGCACGATCTTGAATTGAAACATCCTCACCCTTCAAAGAAGCCACCAAAACTTCGCCCGTCATGCTCTTGAATTCAGCGCTCAAGCCTTCGGGCGTCAAAACCCCGCTCTCCGCATACGGCGCCATCTTATCCAGCGCGACAGCCAGTTCCTGATTGTCCTGACCAACCAAATTCTTCAGCAAAACATAATCATCCTGAAACGGCGCGTTCTGGCGGTTCAAACTCTCGCGCATCTGCGTCATCGCCAGCAACATCGCCGCCGCTTTCAAATCTTCAGTCGGCACGCCTTCAAATGTCTGCTTAAGGGCCTCACTCTGCCCACGCGCACTCTCCAGCGCCGCATTAATCTGTTCCTGCCCGTTCAGCCCCTGAATATTGGTAAACAAAGCGCCAAGCTCCGCGCTCGCTGCTTCCAACTGCTGTTGACCCATCTCCGTACCCTTAAGCGCCGCCAGCTTATCCGCCATCGCCTGCATCGCCCCGGAATTGGCAACATAGTCCACTCCCGCCTGATAGCTCTCCGCCGCCGCATCAGCAATCTCGTTCATGGCGACTTCCGCACGCTCTTGAATGTTCGGCTGTGCTGGCTCGCTTTGCTCAATCGCACTGTCCTGCTCCTGGACTTGCTCCAACGCTGCCAAACGCTCGCTTTCTTGCATCGGCGCCGATGGCCACAGCAAAACAGCCACAGCAACAACCGCCAGTACAATAAGCGCTACAGTTATCGCGGTACTCGTCATCACAGCGCGCTTCTCAGCATCTCTAATTTTTTTATTAATCGTATCCATAAGATTGTCCTCTAAAACATTATCCAGTGCGATAAAACTTTCACGTCCGTTACCAGAAGGCTTTTCCTGTGCCCGAACCACAGGAGCAATCGATGGCGGCACAGATGTACTGGCTACCTTCTTCTCGGCCACCTGCTGGACAGGCGCATTCTCGTTCGCAATCGTCTTCTCTACCGGCTTGGGAGCTTCAAGTTCAATATTCAACTTAGCTGCAAGATTTAAAATCTCCTGACGGCGTGTATCCGGAATCTGCCCACGCTTCTTCCATCCCTGAATTGTTGTCACCGGAATATTTGTCTTACTCGCCATCGGACGAATACCACCGAACTTCTCGATGATCTCTTCCGCATTCTCCATGCTTTTTTTCGTACTGCTGCTCATATCTTATAGATCCCCCGTAATGTGCGAACCATCCCCTCACGATCGGGCACATCCGCAACGTATATGTTTTTCCAGTTAAGTGTACGTACGCACTTTAGCACGTCATCACTGATTGACAAGAGGGATACCGATTTTAAATCGTCATCAAGCCCGGCTTTTTCGATCAAAGCTTTGAAATTCTGGGCCGTTCGAACAGAAAACAAACCCACACAATCAACAGATTTCCGTTTAAATTTTTGAACAACATCATCGTCAAAACGATCAATCATCTCCGCCTTATAAGCCACCAAACCACGTACATGAGGGCCAAATTCACGCGCTGCATCAACCCCACGAATATGCAAATATGTCCCGTTATCAAGCATTTTTTCTAAATCACGCGCACTCCCTTCCGCACACGCAATGTCTGAATATCCTAAGTCTTGTAAGGCCTGTTTCGTCTGCCGGCCCACGGCAAAGACCTTCATATCCGTATCAACATGCCTAAAATGCAGAACACCATTCACACTTGTAAAAACAAGCCCATCATACTCCTTCAAATCCGGCTCTTCATATCCAACAGCTTTGATTTCCAACACCGGAGCAACAATGGGCTGAAATCCTTCCCTCTCAATCACACGTGCAAAAACCTCCGCCTGAGCACGAGGACGCGTGATCAAGACCGTGGTCATTGCACAACCCTTTGCTGTAAAACATCCAAAGGAATTTGACGTTTCAATCGATGACCAAGATCCTCACCAAATACCCGCGCTTGCTCCAAAGTCTTGACCGCTTCAACCGCCTCTTCCTCAAAGATCTCAGACCCATCAAGCCGCAAAACACTAAGGCGAAGCCGCATCTTGTCCCCATTCAACACCGCATAAGCCCCAATCGGCGTATGACACGACCCATCCAATACCCGCAAGGCCGCCCTTTCGGCACTCACACATAAAACAGTCTTTCGATGAGTAATCGCATCCAAAATCTCTGCAATATCATCTTCGCCCTGGCGCATCTCAATCCCGATCGCCCCCTGCCCAGCCGCTGGCAGCATCTCTTCCGGGTCCAAATAGCCATCCACTTCATCCTCAAGGCCAAGCCGTTTTAACCCGGCCAACGCCAACATCGTCATATCAACCTGCCCAGAACGCACCTTCTCAATTCGTGTTTGGACATTTCCACGCAGCGGAACCACCTTCAAATCAGAACGTACAGACAAAACATACGCTTGCCGCCTCACACTCGCCGTTCCCACAATCGAACCCTTAGGCAAGTCAGAAATTTTTTGGGTATTATCGGCTAAATCATTGTTAAACAACAAACAATCTCGGACATCTTCCCGCTCCAGCATATGCTCAATAATCAACCCGTCGGGAAGTACAGACTCCATGTCTTTCATCGAGTGAACGGCAATATCAATCCGTCCCTCCATCAACGCCTGTTCAATCTCCTTGGCAAAATCCCCCTTGGTCTCAAGACGCTTCTCCCCATCCTTCACATCCCAGTCCCCAGAAGTTTTGATAACAACCTGCTCAGTTTGTATCTGTGGCCAAGCCTTCGACAATGCAGCCCTCACCATCTCAACCTGCCGCAGCGCCAGCGGCGATCCCCGCGTTCCAATTCTGATTGTTTTCACGTCCATGCTCCTTTAAAACCCTTATATATGAGAATTCTAGGCATTGAAACAAGCTGTGATGAAACCGCTGCCGCTGTTGTGGACAGCAACGGCAACATCCTATCCAATCTTGTTCTCAGCCAAATCAAAGAACACAAAGCCTTCGGCGGCGTCGTCCCTGAAATCGCCGCCCGCGCCCATATCGAAAACCTGCATACACTTATCAAAGCCGCAATGGACGATGCCTCCACCAAATTCGAAGACCTCGATGCCGTCGCGGCCACATGCGGCCCAGGCCTCATCGGGGGCGTTCTGGTCGGCGCACTCGCGGGCAAAACCATCGCCCTTGCTCACAACATCCCGTTCATGGCCATCAACCATCTGGAGGGCCATGCCCTAACACCTCGCCTCACAGATAAAATCGAATTCCCCTATCTGCTCCTCCTCATCTCCGGCGGCCACACCCAAATCCTCGTCTGCGAAGATGTCGGCCTATACAAATGCTGGGGAACAACGCTTGATGACGCCGCCGGCGAATGCTTCGACAAATCAGCCAAACTCATGGGCTTGGCTTTCCCTGGTGGCCCAAACCTCGAAAAAATTGCCCTCGAATGCCAAAACCCTGCTGCCGCCACAGAGCGTTTCCCTCTGCCCCGCCCTATGTTAGGCCGCAAAGAGCTCGATTTTTCATTTTCGGGCCTAAAAACAGCGGTACGTCAGCATGTTGAAGCCATACAAAACCTCACCCGCGCCAACATCGCCGATCTTGCTTACGCCTTCCAACTCGCAGTCGCCGAAGTCTTTGCCGACCGCCTCACCCGCGCCCTGGCCAAATTTAAGGAAACCTACAACGTTGACAAACCCTCCATCGTGCTTTCAGGGGGCGTCGCCGCAAATAGATTTATCGCAAATAAGCTCGAAACAGCGTTTACAGATCAAAATATCATGCTCTATACTCCTCCCTTAAATCTGTGCGGCGATAATGCCGCGATGATTGCATGGGCTGGACTTGAAAGGCTCAACAAAGGGTTTGAAGACGGACAAAATATAAAACCCCGCCCGCGCTGGCCACTCGACCCAGCTACGGAGACCAAAACAGGAGCAGGTATAAAAGCATGACAAAATCAATCGGAGTTATCGGCGGCGGCGCCTGGGGAACAGCCCTCGCACAAGCCTTATGCGCAGGCGGCAAACAAGTTCAATTCTGGGCCCGCGAACAAGAGGTCGTTGACTCCGTCAACAATAAAAATGAAAACACGGCCTTTCTCCCCGGTGTCAAACTCGATCCAAAGCTGACCGCCACCTCAGACTTGAAAGCCATCTCCAAAAACGAAATCCTGCTTATAGTCACACCAGCGCAATTCGTGCGCTCCACTTTAGAATCCTTAAAATCAACTCTCAATCCCCAAACACCAATCGTCATCTGCTCGAAAGGCATCGAACTCGACACAGGCCTCCTGCTTTCGCAAGTTGCCGAACAAGTTGTCCCCGGCCAACCTATCGCTGTGCTGACCGGCCCCAGCTTCGCGAGCGAGATCGCACGCGGCCTCCCCAGCGCAGTAACACTGGCCGCTGAAAACGCAGACCTCCGCCAGGATCTCCAGGAAAATCTTGGCGTCAAACATTTCCGTCCCTACGTGGTCGACGACATGGTCGGCACACAACTCGCCAGCGCCATCAAAAACGTCATCGCAATCGCCTGCGGGATCGTCATGGGCCGCAAGCTCGGAGAAAGCGCCCGCGCCGCTCTTCTAACGCGCGGCGTGGCCGAAATCGCCCGCCTGACTGTTGCTATGGGCGGCAAGCGCGACACTCTTCTCGGGATGTGCGGCATCGGCGATCTCATGCTAACATGTTCATCCATGCAATCCCGTAACTACTCTCTTGGCGTCGCCCTCGGCGAAGGAAAAACCATGGAAGAAGTATTAAAGACAAGAAACTCAATCACCGAGGGAATTTATACAGCAAAAGCCACTCTTTCTCTGGCCAAGAAAAATGCTGTCGACATGCCCATCACCGAAGCCGTTAACAAAACGCTCAACGAAGGTCTCTCCATCGACGAAGCCATCGAAGAAATGCTCAATCGTCCTTTCAAATACGAAATGTCGAAAAAATAATCAGGAAAAATAATTAAATTTAAGCTCTTGCCCGAAGAGAAATCTGCCGAAAATAAAGTGTTTCGAGAACCGGAAGCGGAGTGTATATTGCAATACATGAGAACCGGAAGCGCAGAAACACTTTATTTGCAGGCGATTTATCAATGGGCATAAATTACTGGCTGCTGAAATCCGAACCTTACGAGTTGTCGTGGGACGACACGGTAAAAGCAGGCGCACAAAATTGGTACGGCGTCCGCAACTATCAAGCTTCCAACAACATGAAAGCCATGAAAATCGGTGACCGTGGCTTTTTCTATCACTCCAATATCGGCAAAGAAATCGTGGGCGTTGTCGAAGTCTGCAAACTTTACTATCCCGACCCCAGCGATGAAACAGGCCGCTTCGGCATGGTCGATGTCAAAGCCGTTAAGCCTTTAAAAACGCCTGTAACACTTGCCCAAATAAAGGCACACCCAATCCTGCAAAATATGAGACTCGTCAAACAATCGCGCCTATCTGTTTGTCCTGTCACAAAGGAGGAATGGACAATTGTCTGTGAATTGGGTGGAATTAAGGCTTAGCACCAAAACGTTGCTGAAGATGCTGCAACAAACCTTTGACCGATAGCTTCTCTCCAGTCGCCTGTTCAATCAAATCAGGCACAGAATACAAACGGCCTTTTGACCAGATATTTTTCCCCATCCATGAAGAATAAGCAGAAAAATCGCCTTTCTCTAATCTCTTCGGCAAATCAGCATGCTCCGCCAAAATCGACTGATACAACTGCGCAGCAATCATATGCGCAATAAGCTTGGAAAGAGACAACCCAAAACGCCCGTTCAACCACCCGGGATTTTGCTCAAACACAGCCATATCACTCACCGGCTCTTCGCCAAGATACATACGGCAATCTTGCCTCCAGCGCTGCGTCAGATCGGACACACTCAAAGTCCCTTCAATCAGGTCTTTTTCAATACGATAACTGATCGCCAGATAAGGAAGGCAGGATAATTCACCGCGCAACTCCCCTTCCACAAGTGTTTGGAAGGAATTCGCGTGCGCAAACATAGAATCCGCATCCAACTGACGATCCAAAACATCCGTCCCAAACTTGGCAAGAAATACAAAAAACTCTCTACTGCGACCCAACATCGTCTCAAGCAACAATCCATTGGCTTCCAACATAGCCGAGCCCATATCCTCACACACAGGCTGATTATTCCATCCCAATGGAAGGTTTTGAATATACAAAGCACACGCACCTTGGAACAAAGTATCCTCAAGCAAGTTGCGCAAATCACTTCCATCAACACAACGAACCAACATGCGCGTATCTTCCGGAGTCCCGCCCAGCGCAGGCGTTTGCGGCGCAACAAAAACCTGGCCGCGTGAAAAATCAAAACCAATCGACCGCAGCAATTTTTGTGAAAACTGCATCTGCGTGCTTTTCGAAAACTCACCATACGGTGGCGCTTCAAAACTTGTGCGCTTTTTCACATCATTATAAATTGAGGAAATCTCTGGCATAACGGAATCAACCAACGCATCAACCGTCTCCGTATTGAACCCGCGCATACAGGCATCAATCACAACCTCATAATCACTTGGCAAACCCATCTTCTCGCGTTTCTTGGCCAAAATCTCACGCTGCACGCGTAAAACCTTGTCAAAATGCGGAATCAACATACCGGGTTTCTTTTGCTCCTGCGCTTCCTTGGTAATTTGTCGCCCTTCGGCGCTAATTTTCGAAGCTTGCGCGTAAAGCTCAACGGGGTTCGAACAAAACAACATGTAAATCCTGCGCATCTCGCGCAAATTCGCCGCATTCCATTCATCCCAATAATCCGGCTCATCACGTAAATGCTGTTCGGCAACCTCCAAAAGCCTCTCGACAACCGGGTCAGTAATCTCCCTGTAAACGCGCCGTGAAATATTGGCAATCTGTCCTGTTCGCTGCTTCACACCACCCTGTGGCATAAATGTCAGCATATCAATCTCCAGAATTTCCTTCATGGAAAACAGATAAAAAATATCCTCAAATCCCTTACAAAGACGGCGATAAGCCTCACAGGGATGGTCGGCGCTTAATGCCTCTGAAACAACCCGGTCCGCACTCAATTGTATAAGTCCCCCACTTAAAAAATAACCTCACCCATACTACACGAAAAAGTATGAACACAAAGTTACCATAATCATAAAAATCAGCTTAAAACCTTTAATATTTTGTCCAGAATGCTATCGTTTATAAGAACCCTAAAAAGCCGTTAAAAAACGAGAGGCCAATGACTGAAGTTTTCGATCCCCCTTCTGAAATCGTTAAGAAAACGTCAATGAATGAAGGCAATTACCGCGTCCTTTACGAGGAGTCGATCCACAACCCTGAATCTTTCTGGCTCCGCCAAGCAGATCGCCTCGACTGGTTTAAAAAGCCCACACAAATCAAAAACACCTCCTTTAAAGACAATGTCTCCATCACATGGTATGAGGACGGCATATTAAACGCCTGCTATAATTGCGTCGACCGCCACCTCCCAAAAAAGAAAAACGACATCGCCCTCATATACGAAGGTGATGACCCCAAAGCCGGCGGCTACGTCACATACGGCGAATTAAAAACAGAAACATCCAAACTCGCCAACGCGCTCAAAGACCGCGGCGTCAAAAAAGGCGACCGCGTCACCATCTACATGCCGATGATCCCCGAGGCCGTTATTGCCATGCTCGCTTGCGCCCGTATTGGCGCCGTGCACTCTGTCGTCTTCGGCGGCTTCTCACCAGATTCCCTCAAGGATCGCATTCTTGATTGCAAATCAAACATCGTCATCACAGCCAACGAAGGACTGCGCGGCGGCAAAACAATCCCCTTAAAAGCCAACGTCGATAAAGCTCTCGAACATTGCCTCAACGTCCACAGCGTCATCGTTTTTCAGCGCACAAAAAACGCAACACAAATGATCCAGGATCGAGACATCTGGTGGCATGAAATTGTTGCGCAGCAATCTGACGATTGTAAGTGCGAAAGAATGAACGCCGAAGACCCGCTCTTCATCCTCTACACCTCCGGCTCCACCGGCAAACCCAAAGGCGTGCTGCACACCACCGGCGGCTACATGGTCTACGCCTCCCTCACCCATGAAGTCAGCTTCGATTACAAACAAGGCGACATCTACTGGTGCACCGCCGACGTGGGTTGGGTGACAGGCCACTCCTACATCGTCTATGGCCCTCTCGCCAACGGCGCAACCTCCCTCGTCTTCGAAGGCATACCCAATTACCCCGACTACTCCCGTTTCTGGCGAGTCGTCGACAAACATAAGGTCAACATTTTTTACACCGCCCCCACCGCCATCCGCGCCCTACTCAGAGCTGGTGATGAATTCGTCACATCAACCTCCCGAAAATCGTTGCGAATCCTCGGCTCCGTCGGCGAACCCATCAACCACGAAGCATGGATGTGGTATTACAACATCATCGGCGAAAAACGCTGCCCCATCGTCGACACCTGGTGGCAAACCGAAACCGGCGGCCACATGATCACGCCACTCCCCGGCGCAACACCAATGAAACCCGGCTCCGCCGCCTGGCCATTCTTTGGCGTAAAACCCGCCATCGTCGATAACGAAGGAAAAATCCTCGACGGCGAATGCGAGGGCAATTTTGTTATTCTCGATTCATGGCCAGGACAAGCCCGCACAGTCTTCGGCGATCACGATCGTTTCATCCAGACTTACTTCTCACAATTCCCCGGCATGTACTTCACCGGCGATGGAGCACGCCGCGATAAAGACGGCTATTACTGGATCACCGGCCGGGTCGATGACGTCATCAATGTCTCCGGCCACCGCCTCGGCACCGCCGAAATCGAAAGCGCCATCAACGAACACGCTTCCGTCGCCGAATCCGCCGTCACCGGCTATCCCCACGACATCAAAGGCCAGGGCATCTACGCCTACGTCACATTAAAGCAAGGCTTCGAAGCCTCCGAAGATCTCAAAAAAGAAATCGTGCAAAATGTCCGCACCATCATCGGCCCCATCGCCACACCCGATGTTATCCAATGGGCAACCGGCCTCCCCAAAACCCGCAGCGGAAAAATCATGCGCCGCATCCTGCGCAAAATTGCTGCAAACGAAACCGACAATCTCGGCGACATCTCAACCCTCGCCGACCCCGGCATCGTGGATGATTTAATTAAGGGATTTAAACAGCAATAAAGTAATGACTTATCAGGTGTTGCCCTTGACATTATAGGAATTTTATCCTAGTATACAATCAGACAGTCTGTGCGATCTGGTGACTGAAGTCGATGGGTGTTGCTTGCATCCTACAAAACGGCGAAGAGTCAGACCGCGCCTCGCGAACCTTACAGCACGCCTGAGATATGGGCGCCCATATTTTTTGAGAAAAAAGAAGTAAGAAAATCAGACCAAAAGAATTCAAAGAGAAATGAGTCGAAAATAGTGTTTTTCGAGAACCAAAGCGCAGCGTACATTTGAGTACGTGAGCATTTGGCTCTCAGAAAAACGCTATTTGCAGACCATTTATCGAAGAATTAATTCATACCTATAGCGGACATATAAAGATCCAAAAGCTCATCCTCTTCACGACGTTTTTCCGGCTCCATCTTCTTAAGCTTAATAATCCGGCGCATGATTTTGACATCAAACCCAACGCCCTTGGCCTCGGCATAAACTTCTTTGACATCTTCGGCCAAATCCTTTTTCTCTTCTTCCAAACGCTCGATGCGCTCAAGAAAGGAAACCAAACGCTTGCCGGCAACTCCGCCAACATCCGCCGCTTCGCCAGCACTATTTTCTTCGCTCTCATTATCATTACGCGCAAAACTCGCAACGGCCTTCGACATGGCAAAACTCCTTTTCTATTTTTGAATGTGATTCGGTATGAGTGAGTCTAAAGGGTTTTATTCAATCGCAAAACGATTTTTACAATTCACTCTTCGAGGATTTCAAAAGTCGCCCAGACCAACTCTCAATTACGAGGCCATCTCCATCATCAGGATTGCCCGTCCGCGCAATTTGCAATTTCACAATAATAGTCTGCGTGACCGGCTCTTGTTTCGCGCCGTCATATTTTGTCTGCCCTGCCGCCAGATAAGTCACCATCACCGGCACTTCATAAAGCCACTTATAAACCCCGCTCACTTCACCTTTGTTAATCAACAAAGGCGGCTCTTCTACAAAGCTGCGCAAGGAATAACGACGGGAATCAAGAACAGCCTGAACCTTGCTCTCCACCAGATAATCATTAAATTGCTGCCAGCCTTTATCATCAAAAAACTTGCGGATTTCATTGTAATCATCTTGCGGATCAATCTTGTCAAAGGTCAGCGTATCCGCCACCGTCCCTGTCAACCAACTGGCAATCTGCTTGTCGCTGCGATGTGGCAAATTCAAAGGCACATTATCCGCCAACGCCGGCTGCTTATCATTCTTGATCGCTTCTTTATCTGCAAAGGGCGCTTCCAACGTCTTTGCGGGGTCCGGCCCCTCGGCCTTCAACATCGGAAAGAAAAATTCGATCAAACCTCCCTTGGCCAATGCCTGCTGCGGCATCAAAAATGCCATAAGAACCGCAACAATCATCAATTGTTTTATCATCGTTTTATTTTACCAAGAATTTTTCCGATTGTCCCGCCAATGTGCAAAACATTTTCAATTCTGCGCCTTAAAAACCCGCGCGTCACCACCATCTCGTCCGTCTCATCATTAATCCAAGCCAAACTGGTCGCCACAATAACGCCGGCCAACAACCCTCTCTTGCTATAACGATTATAATCCTGCGACTCATCTCCTGCCCATTGCCATATCCGGTCACAGGTCCGCCATAAAATCTTCAACCCGCGCGGTTTACGACTCGGCACCATCCAATACCGCAACGCCAATCGTTCCGCCTCCCTATGGTGGGAAAGAAATTCAAACCGCGCCATAACCGCTTCATACACACGATCACGCACCCGCAAATCATTTGGCTCTAAGTTCCTCAGGACCTCAAGCATCGCGCGATCAGCCATGTCCGCAAAATGATCCAAAACATCAACAATCAAATCCGGAAAAACTGCGCGCGCAACATCCGCCGAATGCCCGGCCTCTTCCGCGCCCCTCACAACGGCATCCCAAACCCATCCATCAAACGGCACATGCTCTAAAGCTGCCCTGACGATAGCATCCCGAATATCAATAATGTCCGATTGATCCATAAACTAGAAATGACAGGAATAAAAAACAAAGACCAGCAAAAAGTCACTAAGCCAAAAGATACTCAATAACCTCATGAACTTTCGGAGGACAAACCCCCTCATTACGCAACGCAAGCCAATCACAAATACTCTGAAATCTAAAGCTGCGCTGCTGCACACTTAAAGCTCTTGAATCGCTCATAGACATCCCAAGCTGGACCTCAGTCCAATATTGACTAAGAAAAGATCGTTCTTCATCGTTCAATGCACTAACCATAACAATCACCCCTTCTCCGGAGACAAGAGCGCAGCCTTCTTGTCGATATCCTTTTGACAATAAATTTCATAAAGTTTCTCAGCTTCCTTATCCCAGACCTTCGGAACACCGCGTTGCTCCGCAAAAACAGTAAGGGTAGCTGCACCAACCTCGGGAAGTCCACGTAAGCCCCTTCTAAAAGCTGTACCTATAGTCGCCCAATCTTCCTTGTGCGCTAATGCTCCGTACACAACAAGCCCCGAATGCACATGAGGACGTCTACCCGTCTCCTTCAAAGTCTCCCATAGGGAATTCAACACATCCTCCGGCGATAAAGGCGAACGTACACGCTTGGCTCCCCCCTTTTTCCCATACGGCAAATAACTGAAATACTTTTCAACGGCCTGCCTCTCGCCCTCATCCAGCGGACGACGCTCATAAACTTTGCTGGCATCCCTTAAATCTTCCAAAAATTTCCGGGGATCAAAATCAGCCTCACGGCCCACCTGTTCCAAAAAATCAAGGGCAACATCAATCGACATACGCCCCTCATTCCGCGCCCTGATAAAATCAAAAAGCTGAGACCTTGCAGCTTTAATCTGCCTCTTCCCCATAAAACCAGGATCGTCTTTAAAGGATCGCGTAGCCACATAAGCTGAGAAAAAATGGTTACTAAACTGTCTCTTCTCTGCCTTTGTTAAAGAGCATACCGCGAACGTACGCGACAGCCCTAAACGCCCGCCTTCATTTTTGTCAAAACTGTCGCCTTTTCTAACGCCCACTTTTCACCCTATCAAAAATTAATGTACTAACCTTTTCGCAGGTTATGAAAACAAAATCAAGTTCCTACTGGACTTTTTGCCTTCTTCACCCCACTTTAGCGCCATGAAGAGAGCAAATCCCACACCTCCAAAAGACACTTCTAAAGACGGCCCCACTCTCGACCCCAAGGAAAATCGTTTAAGTTCCCGCATCGCCCGCTATGGCAAGGTCACGGGCACGATGGCCGGCCTGGCCACCAAACTCGCCGGCGAGAAGTTTTTGGGCCTTGAAATCAACCGTGACGATCATGCCGCGCAACTTCTCCTTGCCCTCGGCAATCTGAAAGGCCCCCTTATGAAGGTTGGCCAAATCTTGGCCACTATACCCGAAGCTCTACCTGCAGAATACGTAAATGCGTTCCAGCAACTTCAATCAAATGCCCCTCCCATGGGATGGAATTTTGTCCGTCGCCGGATGAAAACAGAACTTGGCCAAAATTGGGAATCTCGCTTCAAATCCTTTGAAAAAGAAGCCGCCGCAGCAGCATCTTTAGGACAGGTTCACAAGGCTTTAGCCAAAAATAGCCGATTACTAGCCTGCAAACTCCAATACCCCGACATGCACTCTGCCATCGCCGCCGACCTCCAACAATTGAAAGTAATATTCAGCCTCTATGAACGCTACGACAGCTCCATCCAAACTCAAAACATCCATGCCGAACTTTCCGATCGCCTCTATGAAGAACTCGACTACAAACGGGAAGCTCAACAATGTAAATTATACGCATACATGCTCCGGGACGAAAAAGGCGTACACGTCCCCGAAGTCATCGACGAACTCTCAACCAACCGGCTTTTAACCACAACATGGCTGGAAGGTGAAAAAATCCTCGACTTCAAAACAGCCCTCCAAGAAACTCGCAATCAAATCGCCATGAATATGTTCCGCGCTTGGTACGTACCCCTCTATAATTACGGGATCATCCACGGTGACCCTCATCTTGGCAACTACACCGTCCGCAAGGACAAATCGATAAATCTCCTCGATTTCGGCTGTATCCGGGTCTTTCCGCCTGCTTTCGTTGGCGGCGTCATCGACCTTTATAATGCACTGATGACCAAAAACCGTGATCTTGCAGTCCATGCCTACGAAACATGGGGTTTCAAAAAACTGAGCAACGATCAAGTTGACACCTTGAATATTTGGGCTGAATTCCTCTACGGCCCGCTCATGGAAGATAAAACCCGCATCATCGGACGCGCAGAAGGCTCGGTATACGGCCGCGACACAGCAGAAAAGGTCCATAAAAAACTCCGGGAACTGAGTAGAGAATCAGGTGGCGTTTCTGTGCCCCGCGAATTCGTTTTTATGGATAGAGCAGCCCTCGGTCTTGGGTCAGTTTTCATCCATCTCAACGCCGAAATCAACTGGCACAATATTTTTAATGAATTAATTCAAGGGTTTAATAAAAATACTTTACAAAAGACCCAGTCAAACGCTCTAAAAACCTTCTCAATCCCGCATACAGTATAAGATTCAAGCTTCTATCCCCAGAAATTGACTCAAAAAAACTTACTCCCCCTAACACTTTCTCAATCTTTTTGCTCAATAATGAATACATACACATAAGAGAAATTACGCGTAAATAAAAAGAACAAAAATCTCTTAGGTTTTTGGGTTTAAAATGGGATGGAAGCCATTGCGTCTTAATAAGACGCAAGACTCACATAAAAGTGGGGGAAATAAACGAGCGTTTATATCAAACGAAAAAGGCAATGTCTTTTTCGCTCTTTTTGCTTCCATTGGTCTTGTGGGACTTTTAGGCGCTGGCGTCATGTCGACAATGCGCGGCCCCCTAACCACAGTCGTCGAGGTTAATCGCCGCGTCACGGCAGAATCTCAAATGCGCAATGCCGCAGCCATGATCATCTCCGAATCTGTCGACGAAACAACATACGCTTTAGTCTCTGACGACGATGGCGACTGCGACGGTGACGGAAAAATCGAACCTCTGGAATTTAAAGTAGGTTCCGGTCCAACAGGTGGCGGTCTTATTCCCGATTCAATCGGCTCCGATAAACAGGATCCCTGGGGAACCGATTACGGCTACTGCGTCTGGGACCCAGGCACCGTAGCATCCGAAGGCGATTCCG
Organism: uncultured Micavibrio sp.; assembly: GCA_964478225.1. Taxonomy (GTDB): domain Bacteria; phylum Pseudomonadota; class Alphaproteobacteria; order Micavibrionales; family Micavibrionaceae; genus CAYZHM01. Next base: position 18,830 of record CAYZHM010000013.1, on the reverse strand, counting down.
GCGAAGCTTGCGATAATGATACAGCGGCCGCCCACCGCCTGACAGGAACAAATAACACAGGTGACTACGTCATCGCACTTGTCTCTGCGGGTCCTGATAAAACATTCCAAACCACCTGTGCCAACAGCTCTGCTCTTTCAAAAGGCGGGGATGACGTTGTGGTCGAATATTCCTACCTCTCCGCTTCCGCAGCTTCAGAAGGTCTCTGGAAACTTGATCCTGCCGACTCAGGCGTGGCAACAATCAGCAAAGATCTCGAAGTAACCGGCGGAGCAACCTTCACCGGCGCCCTTGATCTCTCGACAAGCGCCACCTCCGCACTAAAACTCGGCGCCGCATCAATGATCTTGCCAACAGAATCCGACCTCGCGACATGTAATGGTGCCAACGATCGCCTGCTGCGTATCAATACCGCGACAGATCCTGACACACTTGAGCTCTGCGACGGTGCCAATTCCGTGTGGGAAACAACAAGCGCTGGCTCCTCAATCTGGCAAGAAGGCGCTGGCGAAGACATCTATTACAACTCAGGCACACCGCAAGTCGGTATCGGTCTCACAGCTCCTGATGACACACTAGACGTTGTCGGCACCGTCCAAATCACCAGCACATTAACAATGGGCGATGACATCAACATGGCCGACAATAAATCCGTTGTCTGGACGACTGATGGGGAAATCACAAGCGATGGCTCCGGCATCACAATCAACACCGCGGGCGCAGACATCGACGTCGGCGCAACCGTCGCCATAACCGGAGATACAACACTAACAGGTTCTACATCTGACAGTTCTGCTTATGTTTTAACTGCAAACAGCTCAGCACCCTCCGTTCTTTTCTCCGTCCGCAATGATGGCTTGATCACAACCAATGGCGACATGGATTTCAACGGCGATATCGACCTGAGTGGCGACATGACCATCGGCGGCGACATCAACATGACTGACACAAAAGGTGTCCTCTGGGCAACAGGCGGAATTCTAAGTGATGGCTCTGGGGTAACTGTCAACGCGGGCAGCGCCGCAATCGATATAGACACAGGCATCAACATCACCGGCAACACTGACATCACCGGCACACTCGACGTCTCTGGCGCCACAACACTCGACACCACATTAACCGTTGCGGGAACCACCACCCTCAACGGCGACGTCGCCGCAACCGACGGCCAAATCGAAATCGTTGACGATGTGGATGTTGCTGGAACCGTCGATGCCACAGACTACCAATACAATAATGTCGACTTCACGCCCGCTGCTTGCGCCTCCGGCTCCTTCAACCGCTGGACGGCAACCGGCTGGACCTGCGAAACCGATACAGCGGGCGGTGGTGGTAGCGGCGGCGTGCAAACCATCGAAGAAACATTGGCCGCTGGCGATGACGCAGACGGCGAAAACCTCGAAGGCGCCAACAAAATCGGTGCCGCTGAATTCTGTAACGCTGACCTCACACTCTGTTTTACCCCGGGCAGCGTGGCAACAGGCGATACCGGCATTTTCGAAATCGATACCAGCGTCATCCGCGTCCGTTCTTCAGTGCCTGATTTCGGTAATTATGATTTCGTTGTGGGCTCTTCCTCGCTTGATGCGACCGCAAATAACACAGAAGACGTGCGAATGTTCTTTGATAAATCAAAAGGAGCTTTTCGTGCTGGTGTTGGCGGCGATATTCTTTTCGCCGTCGATCTGGCCAATACCCGCTGGAACACAGCAAATGTCGGAGACTACAGCACCGCAATGGGTTATTATCCTATGGCTTCCGGAGCATATTCCACAGCCATTGGATTTGACGCAGTAGCTTCCGCGCAGGTAAGTATGGCGCTAGGACAATATGTAGTTACTTCAGGGAGAAACAGCATCACAATGGGATCCCAGGCTCAAGTAGGGTCGGGCACGCCTAATGTCGCCATCGGCGCTGGTCATGGGAATTATAGCGCCGCCATTGGCTTGCAGTCCTCAACCCAAACCCCCTATCCAAAAGTGACCGGCGATCGTTCCTTCGCCATCTTCATGGATCAAAACAGTGCCGGCAAGAATTCTGGCTTCGACCTCACAGGCTCCGACCTCTTCGCGGTCATCGGCGGTTATGCCTTGATCAACCCATCATCCGCCGCAGTCGACGTCTCCACCGGCACAGGCGGCAAACTCGCCCTCGATGTCGAAGGCCCTATCGGCGCAGCAAACTACTGCGATGAAAACGGCAACAATTGCTTCACCGCCTCCGACGCCGCAACAATTATCGGCGGCGGCTCCAGCCTCTGGGTCGCCTCCGCAGGCGACGACATCTATTACAACTCCGGCACACCGGGCGTCGTCATCGGTGACACATCCGTCTCCGGCACCCTCACCCTCGATGTCGAAGGCGACATGGGCGCAGCAAATTATTGCGATGAAACTGGCCTCAACTGCTTCACTGCTTCCGACGCCGCCAACGTCATCGCAGGCGGCTCCAGCGTCTGGGTCTCCTCCGCAGGCGACACAATCTACTACAATTCCGGCACTGACCCACGCGTCGGCATCGGCACAAACGGCGCGGCCGTCGCCCTTGATGTTGACGGTTCGATCAGATTTGGAAACGGTGGCGAAACTTGCGGCCCAACATTTAACGGCGCCCTCCGCTACACCACTGGCAGCGGCGTCGAATATTGTAACGGCTCCGCATGGACAGCCCTGATCGCGCGCAGCGCCGTCGCCACTTTGGTTCTCTCCCCTTCAGTCGCCCAAAACATGGACATCACAGTCGCCGGCACACCAGGCGTCAGCAACTGGATCGACTTCACCCTGACAAACGCCGGAACCGTGACCTCGCAAACGCTCGGCCTCGCGCTCAGCAACCCCTCAAACTTTGAAATCGACAGCGGCACCAACACCTGTACCGGCACACTCGCCTCCGCCGCGTCCTGTACCTTCAAAGTCCGCGCAAAATCTTTCGGCAACGGCAGCTATAACGGCACAGTCACCGTCACCGCCGACAACAACCCCTTCGCCCTGCTCTCCGGAACCGCCACCGGCGCCTGCGGCACAATCGGCTCCTCAACGGGTGGCGGCCTGCTCGCCTCTTGCGAATCCACTTATAAATTGATCGCGATGCCTAGCGGCTGTGCTGATGACACAACCGACCCCGCCTGCGCTGGCACGGACACTGTTTCAAAAACCTGGTCTCCGGATTACTTGAACGTCCCTGGTGCAAACTCCAACGCAGACGGCCAAACCAACACCAATGCGGCTATAGTAGCCTCAAATTCAAGCGGATATTCTGTACCCGCCGCACGATTCTGCGACGACATGACATACGGCGGCCATTCCGACTGGTACCTCCCCGCTCTCAACGAAATGACAACTCTCTATAATGTCAAAGCCACATTGGGCGGCTTCGACACCGTAAGCTATTGGACCTCCGTGCAAGTCGATGCCAGCAACGGTAGATCCTTTGACATGTCGGCAGGAACCAATACATACAGCGCAAAAGTCGGTTCAAGAAAAATCCGTTGCGTCCGCCGCGCGCCCAATAACGTCAGCGCCGCTTACCTGAGCGTCTCTCCCGGCTCTGCGAATGACATCAATTACACCGACACAGTGCTTGACCCCTCCAACGTCACACAAAAAGTCTTCACCATCACCAACGATGGCGGCTCCACTTCAACCGCCATCACAACCGGCCTGACCAACACCACAGCATTTAGCATCATCAGCGACAATTGCGACGGCAACACGCTTGCCGCCGGCGCGTCTTGTACATTAACCGTCAAGCCGAAAGTCCAATCCTACGACCAAAGCTACACCGGCCAACTGACTGTCTCCGCCGACAACGGCATCAACGTCCCGATCTCCGGAACCGGAACCGGCTTCTGCGGCCGTATCGGAACCGCAGACTCCGGCGGACTTCTCGCCTCGTGTCAAAATGGCTACCGCCTGATCGCCATGCCCGGCGGCTGCGCCGACGACACCTCCGACCCCGATTGCTCCGGAACAGGGGATACCGTCGCAAAAACCTGGGCCTCAAGCAACGTTGTAACCTCGGCAAGCTCCAACACAGATGGGCCAAACAACACAACAACCATTGTCAATCATGGAACAGCGAACGCTTACAGCACACCCTCTGCTACATTTTGTAGCAGCTTAGTCATCGGCGCCTATTCCGATTGGTATTTACCAGCCTTCGACGAGGTTGTGACACTCTACACCAACAGAAATGCAATCGGGGAATTTGCCGCAAACGAATATGCAACATCCACCGAATCAAATTATCAATATCAATACATTCGTGATTTTTCTACAGGAAGCTATAATAACCGATCCAAAGGCACAGCAGTCCGCTTCCGCTGTACCCGCCGTGAAACTGGCGCCGCCCCATCCACGGTCGTACTGGAAATCACCCCGGCCTCACAAATCGGTATGGATGTAACAGGCCCCGGCAACCCCGCCAACGGAACCGGCGTCGTCTTCACCGTTGAAAACACCGGCACCGGAACCAGCGGCACATTAACCACCAACATCGTCAACACAACCAACTTCGAAATGACGGTCGACAACTGTAACGGCAACACCCTCGCCGCCAGCGCCACCTGCACCATCACAGTCCGCCCGCGCGCTTACGCCAACGGCAACTTCAACGGCAGCCTCGTCGTCACCGACGCCGCCAACAGCGCCGACGACACAACCGGAATCTCCGGAACCGCCACCGGCTTCCCCTTCCAGTCCGGCCTCTGGCAAGAAGGCACAGGCGATGACATCTATTACAACTCCGGCACACCCGGCGCCGTCGTCGGCGACACCACAGTCTCCGGCACCCTCACCTTCGATGTCGAAGGCGACCTCGGCGCAACAAATTACTGCGATCAAAACGGCGCAAACTGCTTCACCGCCGCAACAGTCGCCGCCAGCTCCAGCATCTTCGAAATCGACACCAACGTCATCCGCGTCAAATCCAGCAGCGGCAGCTACGCCAACGATGATTTCGTCGTCGGCTCCGCCACGCTCGATTACGGCGCACAAGCCAGCCGCCTCTACTTTGATAAATCCAAAGGAGCCTTCCGCGCCGGCTACGCCAACAGCACATCATGGGACGCCAGCGGTGCCAACGTCGGCAACTACAGCGCCGCCTTCGGTCGTAACACAATCGCCAGCGGTCAAGGCAGCATGGCCTTTGGCTATAACGCCAGCGGAAACGTCACAGCTTCTGCAGATGGCTCAACCGCCTTCGGATATACCGCCAGTGCGGGTATCACAGCTTCAGGCATCGGTGCCACAGCATTCGGCCGCGCTGGCCTTGCCGCAATCACAGCCTCTGGAACAGGCGCCACAGCCTTCGGTTACGCAAACTCAGACGGCGGAAATACAGTTGCCTCCGGGGTTGGTGCAATTGCTATGGGCCGCGGCGTTACCGCCGGTAACGGCACAGCCGGCTCCGGCTCCGGCGATTATGCCATGGCCATCGGCCTGCAATCAGCCGACCGCACAGTATCGCCCGCAATCACCGGCGACCGCACACTCGGCGTCTTCATGGACAAAAACACATACAACAACAACGATTCATATACACTCACAGGCTCCGACCTCTTCGCGGTGATCGGCGGTTACGCGCTCATCAACCCATCATCCGCCGCCGCCGACGTCTCCACAGGAACCGGCGGCAAACTTGCCCTCGATGTCGAGGGCAATGTCGGCGCATCACAATTCTGCGATGAAAGCGGCAACAGCTGCTTCACCGCCGCTTCTGTCTCTCCTGGCCTCTGGCAAAAAGGCACAGGCGACGCGATCTATTACAATTCGGGAACGCCTCTCGTCGGCATCGGCACAACCGCACCAACAAACGCTCTCACCTTCCCGCAAAGCTCAACCGGCATAGCCTTCTACAACACCGCCGACCAGACAACAAACTATGAACGCGCCACAATTGGTTACAGCGGGAGCGCCTTCGTCATCCGCTCCGCGCCTGGCGGAACAGGCGCAGACCGTCCGCTCGTCCTCAGCGCAACACCCATAACCGGCGGTTCTGGCGATGCTTATATCAAACTTGCCTCCAACGGCAGCGCATCAACACAAGGTAATGACATTGCAATGCATGCAAGAGCGTCTATATATTTTAGAACAGTTGGCGCCGACAGAATGCAACTCACATCTACTGGAGATTTATTATTCAAAACAACAAACGGCACAATACTTGCGCAAGAACGTCGTACTTCAGGAACCGGTGCAGGTTATTCCCTCTCAGTAAGCGGCGGCGGAACAAACAGCGGTACAACCGACCAAAACGGTGGTGATTTAATATTAGGATCCGGTCTTGCCACTGGGAATGGCTCCTCATCTATCATTTTCAAAACCGTCCAAAAAGGCCAAGGCACAGGCACAACCGACCGTTCTTCTGCCATCTCCATGACGCTTGAATCCAACGCCCTCACCATCCCCGGCACCGCAACAACATCACGCCCCGGCGAGGCCGGCATGCAAGCCGCCGCCAACGGCATGATCCGCTACAACACAACAAGCAACAAATTCGAAGCTTACGAAAACAGCGCCTGGACAAACATGATCACCGCCGCCACCTCCTCCCTCTGGACCGCAGGCACAGGTGATAAAATCTACTACAACTCAGGCACGCCTCAGGTTGGCATAGGCACAACAAATCCAACATCTCCGTTGCATGTTGTAAGCTCTGTTTCTGCGGCAGGGATCGGCGTGAATGAAACCTTCACAACGACCTCCACATCCGGAAATTCTATCGCGCATCAAATAACCGTCGCCGACAGCAAATCCGGCGGCACAAGTTACGGTCTTTATGTTGACGCAACCACGCCGGCAACTGGAAGCAATAAATACGGCATATACTCCATCGCGGAAGCCAACAGCGGCCCCGTCTATGGCGTCTATGCCCAAGCCAAAGCATCAAGCACAGGCACCACATACGCCCTTTATGGTGTGGGAAGCTACGGCACAAAATCCTATGGTGTTTACGGCACAACTGGCTCAACAACCGGCGTCGGCGTTTATGGCGAAAGCGCCGCACACACAGGAACCACCGGCGTCGAAGCCGTTGCAAAACACACAGGTGCAAATGCTCTTGCCGTGAACTCTACTGTCCTAACGACCGGAAAACTCGGCAACTTCACTCATACAACCTCCGCATTTTCTGGTGATATGCTTTTCGGCAACATGGCGGCTGGCTCAGGTACCTTCACGGGGAACTTCGCTAGATTCCAAAACAACAGCGTTACAAAATTCATCGTCGACAGCGCAGGCAAAGCGGGAGCGGTTCAATATTGCGATGAAAGCCTCGCCAACTGCTTCACCGCCGCTTCCGTCGGCAGCCCGCTTTGGCAAGCCGGAACAGGTGATAAAATCTACTACAACTCAGGCACGCCTCAGGTTGGAATTGGTCTAACCAACCCTGGCACAAGCTTAGACGTATACGGAACCATCAGAGCCACAGGCGGATCAACACCTCCATGGCCCACGTCAGGAAAAGGCTTTGAAATTTCATGGGATGCAGACTCATCATACAGTTCACACACAGGTGGCTCCGGCGGCGCCGCATTCCAATCCTATGACAGAGACGCCTCAGCATGGAGAGATCTCCGCTTCAAAGGCCACAACATAGGCTTCCACGCGGATGACGCCCTCACCATGACCATAACCTCAACCGGATATGTCGGAATCGGCGATGACACACCAAACTCCGGTACAGGCGGCCAATTGAAACTCGATGTCGAAGGCCCCGTCGGCGCAACAAAATACTGCGATGCCTCAGGCAACAACTGCTTCACCGCCGCCGACGCCGCCGCGTCAATCTCTGGCGGTGGTGGCCTCTGGGTCGCCTCTGCCGGTGGCACAATCTACTACAACTCCGGCACTCCAAAAGTCGCCATCGGCAGCACCGGAACCTCCGGATCCCTTATGCTCGATGTCGAAGGCACCATCGGCGCCACACAATACTGCGACGCATCCGGTAACAACTGTTTCACCTCAACAAACGTAATCACCTCTGTCGCTGGCGCCGCCGCCCCGACCTACGACAACGACCTCGACGACCTCGATGACGTCAACACCGCAGGCGTCGTCAACGGCCAATGTATTGTCTACAACTCTGTGTCATCCACATGGGAAGTCGGCGCATGCGGCGATGGTATTGAAATCGTGAGCGGCGCAGCAACACCAACCTTCCTCAACGACCTGAACGACCTTGACGATGTCAACGCACCCACACCATCAACCAACGACGTCCTGACATGGAGCGGCACCGAATGGATCGCCCAAGCAGGCGGTGGTGGCCTCTGGACCGCAGGGGCAGGCACAATCTACTACAACTCCGGAACACCTCTAGTCGGCATAGGAACCAGCTCACCCAACGAAGGCGCACTTGAAGTCAAAGGCGGCACGGTCTGCGTGGACACCAATAGCGACAATACCGCCTCATCCTGTATCGCCAACGAATCTGACGTCCGTCTGAAGAAAAATATCAGAGATCTCGACTACTCACTCGATACGCTCATGAAGCTCCGCCCCGTTACGTTCGATTGGCGCTATGATGATCCAGAGGTCCTAAAACATTACTCACTTGTGTCGCGCTTTAAATCACAACCCCACAGCATCGGCTTCATCGCGCAGGAAGTTCAAAAAATCGTCCCCGAGGCAATCGAATCTGAAACCATCGGCGACGCTGAAGTCCAGTACCTACAATTAGACTACCAAAAACTGACCCCTGTGATCGTCAAGGCCCTACAAGAAATTAAAACTGACCAGGATAATCTCTCCGGAAAAGTTGAATCTGCCCTCAAATCCGCTGAACTCATGCAGACCGACTTCAAAGAACTCAAAGCAGAAAACGCCGCCCTAAAATCCGAACTCGATGATCTTTCCGAACAAGTCGCTGTCTTGAACAAAGCTGCAATCGGGTCAACCAACAAGGCTGGATACAACCTCGAAACTCTGCTTGCTGCGATTGCCTTGATGATGGCTCTGGGTGTCGGCATCGGCCTCACCTTGCGCCGCCGCCATGAATAAAAAAAACGAACGCAAATGAAAAAATTACTCTACTCTCTGCCGGTCTTGATTTTTTTCACGCTCTTCACCGCAAGCTCTGCTTTTGCGGCCTGTGCCAACCCTGCCGGGAACGAAGGCGATATGGTCTACAATGAAGATCATCTTATACTGCAATACTGTAACGCTGCCAATCAATGGATCCCAACCATGGACCGCCCCGCGGCAAGCGGCGGCGACTGCACAAGCCCCACCGGCGCAGAAGGCGCCGTCATCTACAGCCAAAGCCAGAACGTCCATCAAATATGCATCGGCCAGTGGCATCCTCTTGGCCCGTTAAACCCCGCCGCTGCCGGGGGCGGATGCTCTCTTCCGAGCAAATCCGAAGGCGCCATCATCTACAATGACGATGACGACATCATGCAATATTGCAATGGCTCCGCCTGGGTCAAACTCCGCGGCCCCGCACCCCAGGATTGCCCCGATATTGGCGACACATGCGTGGACGGCTCAGTCTATGCTGGCCTCACCCCTGACCGAGACGTCCGTTTTTATGTCCCGCGCTGCGATATCGGCCAAACCTTCGACGGCACAAACTGCACCGGCACCGCCACCCTCATCCCCTGGAACAACGGCAATACCAGCGGATATACAGAGACTCACTACAATAGTACCAACAGCGGAACATTCAACACCGCAGGCCTTCTCCATATTGACGCCGATAGCGGCGTCGCCGGTATCCAGCCACACCAAGCAGCACATGCCTGCGCTGATCTCGATGTCCATGGCCGCACCGACTGGTACCTCCCCGCTATCGCTGAAATGAGCGTCATCTACGAAAATCTGCAGGACGGCACCCCCAACGACAACAGCCCCGATCCCCTGATCAACGGTATCAGTACAGGAACCTATCACAGCAGCAAAGAGTCAGAAACAATCGCGCAGAACCATTATATAAGCATGAGTGGAGGCACCACCGGCCAATATAGTGCCCCCGCAGCAAAATACCTGACGAGACCTGTCCGCTGCGCGAGGAAAGATTAGAGAAACAAAATGAAAAATATTCTCTTCTTTATGATCTCTCTGCTGACCGCAACAATTTGCATCTCTGGCGCTGCTCACGCCGCATGTTCCAATCCTGCCGGAACCAAAGGCAACATGATCTACAACAAGGATTTCCGCGTCCTGCAATATTGCAATGCCGCCGATCAATGGATCGCGCTGATGGATCGCCCGGCTCCCGGCCATGGCAACTGCACCGGCCCCGTCCGCGCGGAAGGCGTGGTCATCTATAACGGCGATGAAAACGTCCCACAACTCTGCAGCGGCAAATGGCAAGCCCTCGGCCCTTTAAATTCTGGCGCGGCCGGCGGAGGATGCTCGCTGCCCAACGAAGCCGAAGGAACAATCATCTACAATGATGATGATGACATCATGCAATATTGCAACGGCTCCGCCTGGGTCCGGCTGCATGGCCCCCCAGCAAGCGATTGCGTCACCCCCGGCGATATCTGTCTTGATGGAACAATCTACGCCGGCCTCACCCCCGACGGCAACGTCCCGATGTACGTCACGCGCTGTGATCTTGGACTAACCTTGAATGGCGCCTTTTGTGAAGGTTATAACCAGAATTATCCATGGAACAACGGCAACAGCTCAGGCAAAACCACCACCGGCTTTAGCAGCGCCACCGACGGCGACGGCAACACCGCCGGCATCATCCTTCTGGATTCCGACAGCAGCGTCGGTGGCACCCAGCCCCACCAAGCCGCCCAGGCCTGCGCCGACCTTAACCTGCATGGCCACACCGATTGGTACCTGCCGGCAAGAAACGAAATGACTGTCATTTATGAAAGTTTGCAAGAGGGAACCCCGAACGACAGTGCTCCTGACCCCATCATTGATGGCTTCAATGCCGCATATTACCATACAAGCTCGGAAACCGGCACCGCCAATTGGACGTTCAGCATGAACACAGGCTCCCAGCATCAATACAGCTCTCAAGCACAAAAGCAAAACGCTCGCCCCGTTCGTTGCGCCCGCCATAATTAAAATCCAGAAAAAACAGTGAAAATGGCGCGCCCGGCAGGATTCGAACCTGCGACCTTTGGCTTCGGAAACCAACACTCTATCCGACTGAGCTACGGGCGCTTCAGCACCCGTTATAGCCATACAGCGGTAAAAAATCCAGCACTCTGTCCGCGGCGAAAACTAAACCGCCCTTTTTCCGCACTCGCGCGTCATTTTCTGCTGAGTTTCGCCTATATTGCGCTCATTCGCCGCCTGGGCGATGTCACCAAACGACACCACGCCAACCAAACGCTTATCGCGGTCAACCACAGGAAAACGATGAACCCGGACATCCGCCATATTGTCGCAAATCTCTTCAACGTCCTGATCATCATAACAATACAGAACGCCTCCCTCCTCCATAATCTCCTCAATCGTGCATTTCTCCGGATCTTTACCCTCAGCAAGACATTTCACAACAATATCCCTGTCCGTAACCGTCCCAACAAGTTTATCTTGCTGCGTGCATCCAACCGGTAAAAATCCGATGTCCTTTTGCGCCATAATTTTCGCGGCCTGCGCAACCGTCATATTGCGCGCACCCCACTTACATTCCTCTGTCATAATGTCTTTGATTTTCATGATTGAAATCCTTTCCTGTCTTAAATGGTCTGGACTCCAACAACGCTCGGAAAAGAGCTTAAGTTCCTTAAAAATCAGGCATGCCCCGTCAGCTGCAAGAACACATCCTCAAGATCGCTCTCATCCGTGGTGATATCCGCAATGCCATATCCACTCGCCTGCACCGCAGCAATCATCGCGCCCACATCCTGTTCATTCGGCGAATAACGAATAACCACCGTGCGCTTGCCCGCCTTGACAGCTCCAAAAACGTCCAGCCCAGCCGGAACCGCATCAAATTCCCGGTCCAACCGAAAACGAATTTCTTTGTTACTAATCCGTGCAACCAAATCCTCTTTATCTTCGCACGCAATAATTTCGCCATGATTAATAATCGCAATCTTGTCGCACAATTCTTCTGCTTCCTCGAGATAATGCGTCGTCAAAATAATAGTCACCCCGCGCTTATTCAACTCACGAACATTCGCCCACAATTGCTTACGAAGCTCCACATCAACCCCCGCGCTCGGCTCATCCAAAACCAACACCGGCGGATTATGCACCATCGCCTTCGCCACCATCAAACGCCGTCTCATCCCGCCAGATAGCGACCGTGTATACGCCTCCGCCTTGTCTTCAAGCCCCACCATCCGCAAAACATCCATCGTCCGCCGCTCGGCCTTCGGCACGCCATAAAGACCCGCCTGTAACTCAAGCAATTCCCGCGGCGTAAAAAACGGATCGTAATTAATCTCTTGCGGAACAACACCAATCGCCGATTTCGCGCTCCGCATATTTTGATCAATATCAATGTCCCAGATTTTGACGCTGCCCGATGTTTTCATCACCAGACCCGCCATAATATTGATGATGGTCGATTTGCCTGCCCCGTTCGGCCCCAGCAATCCAAAAATAGACCCTTGAGGAATATCCAGAGAAACATCCTTCAACGCCACTTTCGGCCCGGATTTCTTCGACCCTTTATAAGTCTTGTTTAAATTCTTGATTTCAACTGCGTTTTTCATACCTTCACCCTAAGCTCTCCATATCCATCGATATAGGCCTGCGCTCCCGCCCCGGCAAGCCATTCTTTCGCTGCCTCATTCCCCTTCAAATACGCCTCCCAAAACGCCAGCGCTGTAATCTTGATAATGTCCTCATGCCGCTCCCGCAGCGGATTCTCTCCAAGCTTCCCGCGCGTGCCGTTATAAACCATATGATCGCCGCCCTCTTTTACCAGCAAATACTTATCTGCCTTGGTGCTGCCCTCATAAACTGCAAACCTGTGATCATAAGAAATTCCGCTAATCGGCGAAGAATCTTCTGTCCCCGTCATATGCATAAGCGGAATATCAATCCCCGCATAAACCTCCGCAGAGGCTTCCGCTCCACCCGCATCATCCGGCCCTAAATGATCGACCGGCACAGGGCTATACAAAATCCCCGCTTTAAAACGTGGCTCTTTAAAACTCTTGGATTTATGGTCTTCGCCCGGAAACAACATCCCTGCCATAACCTGCGTGGTCAACGCCCCAAACGAATGGCCTGACATGCCAATATTATCAAAGTCCATATAAGCACCAGCCTCAGGATGCTGCTTCGCCCAATTATGCAGACGATCCAGCGTCAACGGCACATCCTCAAACCGGCTGATCGTCGTCTGGCGCTTGATAACAGTTTTGCGCAAAATATCCCACGGATGCCCCGGCTTTCCCTCCCACAAACGTGAATCCGTACCGATATGCGTCATATGGACGAGAATAAAACCGTTTGCCGCTAAAAATCGTGAAAGAAACGAAGCGCCATCCTGGTTTCCGCCAAACCCATGGGACCACAACACAATTGGAATTTTTTTGAGATTATGCGCCGCCGGATAATAAATCTTGTAAGGAACCAAACGCCCGTGCCGTTCCTCATCAATAAACTCACCTTTTTTAATAAGAACTTTAAACGGCTCGGCGGAAGGATCTATATTATCGCGCCAAAACATGGCACCACTCATTTCTTCCTAAACTGGTCCAAAGAAACGACTTCACCTTTTTTACCGTCGTCTTTGCTGCCGCTAGGACCACCATCATCAGGCCCATCATCGTCTTCAAATATCTCAAGATCAGACTCTTCAAGGTCCTCGCCCATAGGCTGAAACTGAAGCGCAAAATTAACCGACGGATCAGCAAAAATACTGATCGCCGCCAACGGAATTTCCAATCTCTCGGGAATATTATTAAACGACAACGTCACATTCAATTTTTCGCGATCAATTCCCAAATCAGAAAACTGATACTGCAATACAATCGTCATCTCACCAGGATAACGATCACGCAAATAATCAGGAATTTTTACCCCAGGATAATCCGTTAAAAACGTAATATAAAAATGATGATCACCCGGCAACCCGTGCGTCATAACCTCTTCAATAGACGTGCGGACAACACCTCGCAGGGCGCCCTCCACCATCTTGTCATATCTCAAGACTTCGTCATCGTCTCTCATGCTTCTATGTGTGGCAGATTGCACGCCCAATGACAAGAGGGCATGCAGTTTGATGTCTGTTATTTACCACCAGGTGTGGACAAGAAATCTTCATACTGACCCAAGTTCTGCGGAACGGCTTTTGCGCCTTGATTTCCACGTGTCAACTCGATGACCCTTTTAATTGCAAGCTCTTGAGTTTCTTTATCTTTATTTTGCTGAGCCATCGAGGCCAATTTTCGAAAATAATCCAGAGGATTAGGGTCCATCTTCTGCCAAACCAACCCGTCCTTCATGACCTGATAGGCCTCAACTTTATCCCCTCTTTTTTCCAAAAGATCTGCAAAGCGCACCCGTGTATTCGCATGCTGCGGATTAAGCCTCGCCGCGGTCCGCATAAGCTCAAGCGGATCAGGCATATCTTTGTATCGCTCAGGAAACTCTTCTTTTGCCTTCTCGGATAAAACGGAAAGCTCATAATAAAAGCTGCTCAAGCGCGGATTAAGCCGTATGGATTCTTCAAAAAGCCTCCGTCCCTCATCGATCAACTCAATTTTTTCCTTCTGAGTAAGCGTCTTTCTTGCCCGCAAAATTCCAGAAGGAACCGTCGCCGCATACGCTTCTGCCCGTCCATTAAGATTCCAAGATAAATCACGCGCTTGATTTGCAAATTTAACAAACCCATCCAAATCGCCGGCCTGAACGCGCTCTTTGGAATAGCGCATCAAAACTTCGCTGCCCTCAAGCCGCACAAACGGATACGCCATACAAAAAACCAGAACAATCATCATCAATTGCACAGAAAAATTCTCAATCTGCCGCCCTCCGGTCAACCGAACTGGTCTCGAAGGCGAAAGTTTTTCAACCTCATGAAACCAAAACGCCATCGCGGTCCCAATCAAAAACAAAATCGGCAAAATATAAAAAAGAAACGTAATATGTGTATTCAACACAAGCGCGCCCAACGCACAAAACGGCAACAAAATCCGCAAAAAAGCACCCTTATCATCCGCAGCAATTTTAAAAGCTTGAAACGATTTCAAAATAAAATAAATAGCGATGGCATAAAACAAAATCGGCGCAACAACGCCCATCTCCGCCCAGAAATGCAACGGGTCATTATGCGCCATAAACCCGGCCGTATTTACCTCTGTGCGGAATTCCGGATAATAAAGAAAAAACGTTCCGACGCCGATTCCTGTCCAAAAATGCTGCTCAATAATCTTCCACGTCGATTGCCAAACTTGGACCCTATCGGACAAAACTGAAGTCTCACCCGCTACGGTCTTGGTCAAAATCTCATAAGGTGTCTGACTTGCGACTTCCGGCTTGAAATACGAGACCGCCATAAAACCCAACAACCCAAGCACCACAAGCGCACCATGACAACGTGCATGCGGCCGGACAATATCCCTGCCAATCACAACGAAAACGGCCACCCCAACCAAGAGCGAAACAAACGCCCCCCTGCTCCCGGTACTCAGCAACGCCACAAAACAAAGCGCAGCCCCCAACAAACCCAGATTGTTTAAAAGCTTGTCTTTCTTGCCAACCATCAACGCATAAAAAGCAAAAAACCCTAGTGATAAAATCCCCGCCAAAGAATTCGGGTCCGCCGCCGGGAAATGCGCACGTCCGTTATAAAGCAACTCATGAAAGAAAAAATATTGCACCAACGTTGAAATCGACAACGCAGCAAAAGCAATCAAAGATGCAATATAAACACCCTTAAAATATCCATCGCGATCGCCCTGCAAAAATGAAAAAATCAACGCCAGAGGCATCACACTAAAAAAGCAAAAGAAAATATAACTGATGAATGGGATCTCTGAAAAAACGACACTAAGCCCTGCAACCGCCCAAAATGCGGCCATTAAGAAAAGCAGAGGCGAAGCTGGAAAGTGTAATTCTCCGCGGGAAGGCAACAACGCAATCGCACCGACAATCCCGCAACATAACACACAAAATCCTGCAATAAAAAAATGTGCATCATAGTCAGGCAAAGGCATCAGCAAAAAAGCGAAGCACAACAACCACCACACCGCAAACGCGATATTCGCAACAGACATCCTCTCCATCCGCGCAAGTTTAAACACAAAAAAGGAATGCTTCTAGAGGCGACAAAGATTTTTCTTTTTTAAAGTCATCGAAAATCGATTGTTTTCGAGAACCGGAACGGAACCTATTGAAATAGGTGAGTACCGGAAGTCGAGAAAACAACGATTTGCAGAGCTTTAAAAAAGAAAAATGGCCGGTTTCTGTTGCGAGGGACCGGCCAGCCCCCACCTTCACTTGTCTAGAGCAAAGGAATTGATTTGTAGCTAATACCTACAAAATTGATCCGAAGATCAATTAAGCAGCGATAGCAACCAAACGGCTGTTATCATTCGCTACGACAAAGTTGTCGTTTGCAACTATTGTAATGGCCCGATAACGGCGGATACCATTCCGAACGCCCCAAAATGCCTTTATTACGCTTGTCGATCCTGTTTCAGCCCCGTACTTTTGGACATCATCCAAAATGGTGGAGCTGCCGGGTACTGCCCCCGGGTCCAATACGCCTATTCCGCACCCGCGTTTAGCGTCATATCTGGCCAAAGCCAGCATCTATAATTATAGTTAAGAAACGTTAATTTTTCAAGGAAAAGGTTAAGATTTAATCGCGACCGGACGGCCCATTGCCCCACACGCCAAAATCCAGCCCCCAATCCTCGTCGGGTTCATCGTCTTCATCAAGACCATCATCTTCTTCAAGGTTATAGATAACAAGAGCGGACTCTTCCAAATAGTCCTCAAACCATAACGCCGAAAATTCACCGCATCTAAAAGCTTCCTCAACCCGTTCTATTTTATCTTCAAAATAGGCTATACCACAGGAATCTTCGAGGATCTCACGCACCCCATCACAAGCCAATCGGAAATAATATAACGCTTGTTCGGCATCACCTTTAAGTCCCCAATAATTACCCATATTGTCTAAATGCTCGCAATTCTCAGGCTCTTCCAAAAGACGACATTCAAGAAATTCTCTGACTTCCTCTAAATAACCATTTTCGAATAACCACCAGACAAACGTACTGTAATACTCGTCATCATCATACGCACACTGCAAGCCCAACTGCGCATTTGCCATAACCAGATCCAAATCACTTGAGTCTGTGTGAATTAAACCCAACGCATAATTACCATGGATAATTGATTTCCAAAGCGGATCAACTGCATCCATATCGATTTCAGCCAGGACATTCTCACAAACCCTAACAACTTCGTCATAACGCTCATAACTAACCAACGCAGAAGACAGATCCTTAGCGGCCTTGGCATCCTGAGGACAATCAAGATACGCCTGCCTTAACTTCTGAAGTTTTTCTTCTTCATCATCATACTCATACTCATCATACTCATACTCATCATACTCGTACTCATCTTCTTGATAATCATCGATACTCAATGTTCTAACTCCTCTAAACGTTAAAGCTCCGCACCCGGCGCCGCATTCAGTTCAATCACACGCCGCGCAAGAGCCATAATGTCCTGATGCGGGTTGTCCAAAACAGCGTCAACGAAGGCATAAAATTTCGGCGTATTGGGCACGATATGGACGGAATAGCTACCACACCATTCGGATGGATCATCATCATCAATAACGATATCAATATGCTCAGTCCCGCATTCTTGCTGCCACAAAGCTTTACGGCCAACTGCATAAAGCTGGCTTTGTTTAAGATTTTTGCGCTCCTGCTCACCAAGAAAATTCCACAATTTCCTCAACTCAATCAATTGAGCCATCATTCTCATACTCTCAACAGTATCAGGACTGGGATGTGACGATAAAAACAAGGAATGATGACCGGCCTGTGCAAGGCGAAAAAGGCTCAAGAAATAATCCGCAAAATATTGCTCTGGCCCGCCGCGTGGCTGCCGAACTGAAAACAAAGTCCCCATAACATCAGAAACAATATGAAGCGTCGGCACTTTCTGCTCATGACCGCCAAATGCGTTATTTGCATTGTCCTTCATAGAATACTCCTCACAGTTTTAGGAGCGGACTTAATCACACACCAAACACTATGTCAAAAAAAACCTCGTGGGAATCTACGAAAATTTCCGTGACTCCACGTATACGTGGTCTAAACTCGGAATCATGCTATATGAAAAGATCCTGCAGCAAAGCAGGAACCAAGTAACCAAAGAGCAACAAGGAACAACGCACACCCATAAATTTTGCGTTATGTAAAATAAAATGAAACAGTATCTTGATCTCATGCGCGATGTGCTGGAAAACGGCACCAAAAAAGAAGACCGCACCGGCACCGGCACCTTAAGCGTCTTTGGCCGCCAAATGCGCTTTAACCTGCAAGACGGCTTCCCCCTTGTCACCACCAAGAAATGTCACCTCAAATCCATCATCCATGAACTGCTCTGGTTCATCGCCGGCGACACCAACATCAAATACCTCCAGGACAACGGCGTCAAAATCTGGGACGAATGGGCCGATGAAAACGGCGACCTCGGCCCTGTCTATGGCGAGCAATGGCGCAGCTGGAAAACCGCTGACGGCCGCACAATCGACCAACTTGCAAACGTCGTCGAACAAATCAAGAAAAACCCCGACAGCCGCCGCCTGCTCGTCGTCGCGTTTAACCCGGGCGTCATTGACCAAATGGCCCTGCCGCCTTGCCACGCCTTCTTCCAGTTCTACGTCGCCGACGGCACCTTATCCTGCCAGCTGTATCAACGCAGCGCCGACAT
>CAYZHM010000012.1:0-47890 GCA_964478225.1 uncultured Micavibrio sp. | reverse complement strand
CTCCTGCTCCTGCTCCATCCAGTCCATGGTGGCGGCACCGTCATGCACTTCGCCGATTTTGTGCGATTTACCTGTGTAATACAGAATGCGTTCCGTCGTCGTGGTTTTTCCCGCATCGATGTGCGCCATGATGCCGAAGTTTCTGTATCTATCGAGTGGGTATTCGCGTGACATTAATTTGTTCCTCTATTTTATCCGTTTTTATTTTTACCAGCGGTAATGCGCAAACGCTTTGTTTGCATCCGCCATTTTGTGTGTATCGTCGCGCTTTTTAACAGCGTTTCCACGCTCGTTTGCCGCGTCAAGAATTTCGCCAGCCAAAGCTTCAACCATACGGTTTTCACCGCGCTTACGGGCTGCTTCGATGATCCAGCGCATGGCCAAAGCCAGCGAACGATCATTACGCACTTCAACAGGAACCTGATACGTCGCACCACCAACACGGCGGGAGCGAACCTCAACGCGCGGGCGAACATTTTTCAGAGCTTTGTGGAAAACAGCCAATCCGCCACTTTTACCTTCTTCAACGTTTTCGTTCGACGCTTTTTTCTCGAGAATATCAATCGCGCCATAGACGATGCCTTCAGCAACAGCCTTCTTGCCCTGCACCATGACATTGTTAATGAACTTCGACAAAACCAGATCCGCAAATTTTGGATCTGGAAGAATTTCTCTTTTTTCTGCTCTATGACGACGTGACATGTTTGAATGTTCCTCTTTAAATTATTTCGGACGTTTTGCGCCGTAGCGTGAACGTGATTGTTTACGATCTTTAACGCCTTGTGTATCGAGCGTACCGCGGATGATTGTATAACGAACACCAGGCAAGTCCTTAACACGGCCGCCGCGCACGAGAACTACAGAGTGTTCCTGCAGGTTGTGGCCTTCGCCTGGGATGTAGCAAATTACTTCGAACCCTGTAGTCAAACGAACCTTTGCGACCTTACGCAAAGCGGAGTTTGGTTTCTTTGGTGTCGTTGTGTAAACGCGTGTACAAACGCCGCGACGTTGCGGGTTGCTTTTCAGCGCTTTGTTCTTTTTGCGTTTTACCACTTTTTCGCGTGGATTACGTATCAACTGTTGTATGGTTGGCATATGTGCTTCCAGCCTTTTTTTAAATCAAAATTTAGGGGTGATCGAAACTGTAGACATCGCTTTTAACAAGCGATTCGAAAACAGCAGAGCACCCGTTTGCTTTTTTCCGCCATGCGCGTAAACGCGAGGGCGGTCGGATGATGCACGGCGTTTGATCAAATATTTCAAAGCCGCAAATTCATCGTTCGCGCGGACTATAGGCCAGCCGAGTCGTTTGAGTCAAGATATTTGTTACAAAAAAAGGGCTGAATTTATCAGCCCTTTTTAAATCTTAGTGTTTTAGGCCTATGCCGCGGCGTTTTTAGCGGCTTCCTCGCCTGCGGACATATCGTCCTGCGGGGCGGCCAAAGCCTCTTCAGCCTGCTGTTTTTCAAGGATTTCGTTGTCGCGGTCAGCAGCAACTTTCTTCACCTTGTTCACATAGGCGCCCGTTCCGGCAGGGATCAGGCGACCAACAATGACGTTCTCCTTAAGACCAAACAATCTGTCGACCTTGCCCTGAACAGCGGCTTCGGTAAGAACACGAGTTGTTTCCTGGAACGACGCTGCGGAAATAAAGCTGCGTGTTTGCAAAGAGGCCTTTGTGATCCCCTGCAGAACCGGCTTGCCTTCCGGTGGGCGTTTGCCATCGTCCATGTATTTTTGGACGATTTCATCAAACAATTCGCGGTCTTCATGTTCGCCGACAAGGTATGTCGAGTCGCCAACAGCGGTAATTTCAACTTTTTGCATCATCTGGCGAACGATCACCTCGATGTGCTTGTCGTTGATTTTCACGCCCTGCAAGCGGTAAACATCCTGAATCTCGTTGGTGAGGTAATCGGCCAAAGCCTCAACGCCCATAACATCGAGAATGTCGTGCGGAACGAGAGCTCCATCGAGGATCGGATCGCCTTTGCGGACGAAATCCCCTTCCTGAACCGCCAGGTGACGGCCTTTTGGAACCATATATTCTCTTTCTTCGTCATCGGCATTGGCTGGCTTCACGTGAATGCGGCGCTTGGACTTATAGTCCTTACCGAATTCAACATAACCATCAATTTCCGAGATAACAGCGAAGTCTTTCGGGCGGCGAGCTTCGAAGAGTTCGGCCACACGTGGTAGACCCCCAGTAATATCGCGGGTTTTCGATGTTTCGCGCGGGATACGTGCGACGATGTCCCCTGCTTTGACTTCCTGCTCGTTCTCGATCGAAAGAACCGTATCAGCGGAGAGGTAATAGTTCGCAGGCTGGCCGTTTGGCAGCTTGATAATATTGCCTTTTTTGTCGAGCAACGAAATACGTGGCTTAAGATCGCCGCCTTTAGGCTGCGCACGCCAATCGATGATACGCTTGGAGGTGATCCCCGTCGCTTCATCCATTTGTTCGACGATCGACACGCCTTCGACAAGGTCGAAGTAGTGTGCAACACCGTCTTTTTCAGTGATAACCGGCATAGTGTATGGGTCCCACTCGGCAAGCTTATCGCCAGGTTTGACCTTATCGTCATTCTTGACAAGCAGGCGCGCGCCGTAAGGAATACGGTGCGAGGCTTTTTCTTTGCCTTTTTTGTCTTTCAGTGCGATTTCCATGTTGCGGCCCATGACGATTGATGTACCCGCTGAGTTCTTAACGATGTTCTCGTTACGGATTTCAACGGTTGCATCAATGCTTGCTTCCACGGAGGAACGTTCGGCACCTTTTTGTGCTGCGCCGCCGATGTGGAATGTACGCATCGTCAACTGTGTACCAGGTTCACCGATGGATTGCGCGGCCATAACGCCGATGGCTTCGCCCATGTTAACCGGGGTTCCTCGTGCGAGGTCGCGGCCGTAACACTTAGCACAGATACCGTTGTTTTCAGCTTCGCATGTCAGAACGGAACGGACAAGAACTTCGTCAACACCAGCAGTTTCAACCTTTTCAGAGTTGATTTCGTCCAGCATTGTTCCAGCCTTCACGATGATTTTTCCATCCAGAGGGTTGATAATATCAACTGCAGAAAAACGACCGAGGATACGTTCGGACAGTGTCACGATTGTATCAGCACCATTCATAATAGCACGCATTGAGATGCCGTCTTTGGTTCCGCAATCTTCTTGAGTGATGATTGCGTCCTGCGCTACGTCAACCAGACGACGTGTCAGGTAACCGGAGTTCGCTGTTTTCAAAGCTGTATCGGCAAGACCTTTACGGGCACCGTGTGTGGAGTTGAAATACTCTAGAACGGAAAGACCTTCTTTGAAGTTCGAGATAATCGGTGTTTCGATGATCTCGCCTGATGGTTTCGCCATGAGACCGCGCATACCCGCAAGCTGACGGATCTGGGCTGCAGATCCCCGTGCGCCGGAGTGGGCCATCATGTAGATCGAGTTCAGGTTACCCTCTTCAACGTTAGAGATGTGGCTCATCATTGCATCAGCAACATCGTCCGTGCATTTCGACCAGATATCGACGACCTTGTTGTACTTCTCACCTTTGGTGATCAAACCGTCCTGATATTGCTGTTCAAATTCAGCAACTTTCTGGTTGGCTTCTTCAACGAGTTTTGTTTTCTCGTGCGGAATGACCATGTCGTTTTTACCAAAGGAAATTCCTGCTTTTGCCGCATATTTGAAGCCGAGCTTCATCATTCGGTCGCAGAAGATAACTGTGTTTTTCTGACCGCAATAACGGTAGACGGTGTCGATAACGCCGGTGATTTCTTTCTTCGTCAAGACGCGGTTGATCACATCAAATGGTACTTCGTGATGACGTGGCAACAGATCGGAAAGGATCAAACGACCAGGCGTTGATTCCACGATCAGCATAATCTCATTGCCTTCAGCATCGACTGTTCTGTAGCGGCATTTCACTTTCGCATGGAGGGAGACCACATCGTTTTCCAATGCGTGCATAATCTCGCCGACACCGCGGAAAATCATGCCTTCGCCTTTTTGCTTTTCGATCATCAGGGTCATGTAATAGAGACCTAGAATAATATCCTGCGTAGGAACGATAATCGGCTTACCGTTCGAAGGGGAAAGAATGTTGTTGGTTGCCATCATGAGAACGCGTGACTCAAGCTGTGCTTCCACAGACAGAGGAACGTGAACAGCCATCTGGTCGCCGTCGAAGTCAGCGTTGAACGCTGTACAAACGAGCGGGTGAAGCTGGATCGCTTTCCCTTCAATCAGAACAGGTTCGAAAGCCTGGATGCCGAGACGGTGCAGAGTTGGTGCGCGGTTCAACATCACGGGATGTTCGCGGATAACTTCTTCAAGAATATCCCAAACTTCAGGTCTTTCTTTTTCGACCATCTTCTTCGCGGCTTTAACCGTGGAGGCCATGCCGTAAATTTCAAGCTTGTGGTAGATGAACGGCTTAAAGAGTTCGAGCGCCATTTTCTTTGGCAGACCGCACTGGTGCAATTTCAATTCTGGTCCAACCACGATCACGGAACGGCCGGAATAGTCGACGCGTTTTCCGAGAAGGTTTTGACGGAAACGACCTTGCTTCCCTTTGAGCATATCAGAAAGCGATTTCAACGGACGCTTGTTGGCGCCAGTAATCACACGGCCACGACGACCGTTGTCGAACAGAGCGTCAACAGCTTCCTGGAGCATACGCTTTTCGTTACGGACGATAATATCAGGCGCGCGGAGTTCCATCAAACGCTTCAAACGATTGTTCCGGTTGATAACGCGGCGGTAGAGATCGTTCAGATCAGATGTCGCAAAACGGCCTCCATCCAAAGGAACGAGCGGACGCAATTCTGGCGGAAGAACAGGAAGAATATCCAAGATCATCCATTCCGGACGTGCGCCAGACTCCATGAAAGAATCCAATAACTTCAAGCGCTTAACCAATTTCTTGCGCTTGGCTTCGGAACCGGTTTCGGCCAGTTCTTCTTCAACTTTCACTTTTTCAGCTTCCATGTCGAGGCCTGAAAGAATTTCTTTCATGGCTTCAGCGCCAATGCCGGCACGGAAGGCTTCTTCGCCGTACTCGTCTTGAGCGGCGTAGTATTCTTCTTCGTTCAGCAACTGGTAGAGCTTGAGCGGTGTCATGCCTGGTTCGACGACGATAAAGTTTTCGAAATAAAGAACGCGCTCGAGATCTTTTAGCGTCATGTCCATGATCAAGCCAATACGGGATGGCAATGATTTCAGGAACCAGATGTGGGCAACCGGCGAAGCGAGGTCGATGTGACCCATGCGCTCGCGGCGCACTTTGGTCAATGTAACTTCCACGCCGCATTTTTCGCAGATGATGCCTTTGTATTTCATGCGCTTGTATTTGCCGCAGAGACATTCGTAATCCTTGACGGGGCCAAAGATACGGGCACAGAAAAGACCGTCGCGCTCAGGCTTAAACGTTCTGTAGTTGATGGTTTCGGGCTTTTTCACTTCGCCGAAAGACCAGGAGCGCATTTGCTCAGGCGAGGCGATGGAGATGCGGATTGAGTCAAAGCTTGACGGTCCGGTCGGTTGCCCAAAGAGGTTCATCAGTTCATTCATTTTCTTGTGCCTTTTTCTTTTTTAATTTTTCTAAATCAAACGCTTTAACAGTTTAGCTATTGCCCGATTGCTTCAAATCGACGTTTAGACCCAGTGCCTTCAGTTCCTTGGTTAGAACGTTGAAGGATTCCGGAATACCGATTTCGAAATTGTCTTCGCCGCGTACGATGGCTTCGTAGACTTTCGAACGGCCGGCAACGTCGTCGGACTTCACTGTCAAAATTTCTTGAAGTGAGTAAGCCGCGCCGTAAGCTTGAAGTGCCCAACATTCCATCTCCCCGAAGCGCTGACCACCGAACTGAGCTTTACCGCCGAGAGGCTGCTGCGTTACGAGTGAGTATGGTCCGATCGAGCGTGCGTGGATCTTGTCATCGACAAGGTGGTGCAGCTTGAGCATATACATATAGCCTACTGTGACCGGACGGTGGAACGGTTCGCCTGTGCAACCATCAACCAACCGAACCTGACCTGAATCATGCAAACCTGCATGACCGAGAAGCTCATTGATATCGGCTTCGTGTGCGCCGTCGAATACCGGTGTTGCCATTGGTACGCCATCGCGCAGATTTCCAGCCATCTCAACAACTTGATCATCATCGAGTTGCTTTACCCTTTCCTTGAACTCACGTTCGCCATAAGCATCTTTGAGTTTTCCTTCCAGCTTCTTGCGCTCGGTCTCGTTTGGCTTTTTCTTATCGGCAAAGCTGTCGAGCATTTCACCGATTTGCTTGCCAAGAGAGGCCGAAGCCCAGCCAAGGTGCGTTTCCAGGATCTGCCCCACGTTCATCCGCGAGGGAACGCCGAGTGGGTTTAGAACGAGGTCGACTGGTGTGCCGTCTTCAAGATATGGCATGTCTTCCATTGGAATCACCTTAGAAACAACCCCTTTGTTTCCATGACGGCCTGCCATTTTGTCGCCGGGTGCCATCTTACGCTTAACAGCCACAAAGACTTTGACCATCTTCATTACGCCTGGTGGCAATTCGTCACCGCGCTGAAGTTTTTCGACTTTGTTTTCGAAACGCTCCTTAATGTTGTCGACAGCCTCATCGAATGTTTTCGACATGGCTTCGATTTCTTCCATGCGCTTTTCGTTTTCGATTGCGATCTGGCGCCATATGCCACGCTTGTCAATTGAATCAATCGAGGAAGCAGTGATTTTGTCACCCTTTTTCAGCTTGGCTTCTTTTGGTGCGCTTGCAACTGTGTTGCCCATCAAAATGTCACGAAGGCGGCCGTAGAAACCATCTTCAAGAATGCGACGTTCGTCGTCGCGGTCTTTTGCGAGGCGTTCGATTTCCTGCGCTTCGATTGAGAGCGCACGAGCATCCTTGTCAACGCCGCGGCGGTTAAAAACGCGCACTTCAACGATCGTGCCGCGTGCTCCCGGTGGAAGACGTAAGGATGTATCTTTTACGTCCGCCGCCTTTTCACCGAAGATTGCGCGCAACAACTTCTCTTCAGGAGTCATTGGGCTTTCGCCTTTTGGTGTTACTTTACCAACCAAGATATCGCCCGGGCCGACTTCGGCACCGATGTGAACGATACCGGCTTCGTCGAGGTGCTTCAGAGCTTCCTCGCCGACGTTTGGAATGTCGCGAGTGATTTCTTCGGTTCCGAGTTTGGTGTCACGCGCCATCACTTCGAATTCCTCAATGTGAACCGAAGTATAGACGTCGTCACGCACGATGCGCTCGGAAATGAGGATAGAGTCCTCGAAGTTATAACCGTTCCAAGGCATGAACGCGACCAGCACGTTTTTACCCAAGGCCAATTCACCCAGTTGAGTGGACGGACCATCAGCAATAATATCGCCAGCTTTAATCTTGTCGCCGACTTTTACCAGCGGGCGCTGATTGATGCATGTGCTTTGGTTAGAGCGTTGGAATTTTGACAACTTGTAAATATCAACAACGGGCTTACCTGAGGTGAATTCTTCTGTTGCCTGGATAACGATACGTGTTGCATCCGCTTTGGTTACAATACCTGCGCGCGTGGCCGCTACTGCGGCGCCAGAGTCGCGGGCAACTGTTGCTTCCATGCCTGTTCCAACAATCGGAGCTTCCGATTTCAAAAGTGGAACGGCCTGACGCATCATGTTTGAACCCATCAAAGCGCGGTTCGCGTCATCGTTCTCAAGGAACGGGATCAACGAGGCTGCGACTGAAACGATCTGTTTTGGCGAAACGTCGATGAACTCAATCTGGTCCGGATGGGCCATCAAGTTTTCACCGCCCTGACGACAAGAAACGAGATCGTTCTCAAATTTACCAGACTTATCGAGGGCTGAGTTTGCCTGCGCGATAGTGTAGCGGGCTTCTTCCATGGCTGACATGTAGATAACTTCGTCAGTCACTTTACCGCCGCTCACTTTTCTGTACGGGCTTTCAATGAAGCCATACTGATTAACGCGCGCAAAAGTTGCCAGAGAGTTGATCAAACCGATGTTTGGTCCTTCCGGTGTTTCAATCGGGCAGATCCGGCCATAGTGTGTCGGGTGCACGTCGCGGACTTCAAAGCCTGCGCGCTCACGAGACAGGCCGCCTGGGCCCAACGCTGACAAACGACGCTTGTGCGTGATTTCAGACAATGGGTTGGTCTGATCCATGAACTGTGAAAGTTGTGACGAACCAAAGAACTCACGAACAGCGGCTTGTGCCGGCTTGGAGTTGATCAGGTCGTGCGGCATGAATGTGTCGATCTCAACGGAAGACATACGTTCGCGGATTGCGCGCTCCATGCGGAGCAAGCCAAGGCGAACCTGGTTTTCCATCAATTCCCCAACAGAGCGAACACGGCGGTTACCGAGGTTGTCGATATCGTCGATCTCGCCGACACCGTCTTTCAAGCCGTGGAGATATTTGAGAATCGCAAGAATGTCTGCCTTGCAGAGAACGCGAAACTGATCATCTGCCTTAAGATCCAAACGCGCATTCATTTTCACGCGACCAACTGGCGAAAGGTCATAACGCTCAGGATCAAAGAAGAGAGAGTTAAACAGCAGCTCGGCCGATTCAACGGTCGGTGGCTCGCCAGGGCGCATAACGCGATAGATATCGATCAATGCTTCTTCGCGTGTGTCGCACTTGTCAGCAAACAATGTGTTGCGAACATATGGGCCAACATTGAGGTGGTCAATCGCAAGCAATGGAAGTTCGCTGACGTTTTGGCCTTCAAGCGTTTTGAGGTCATCGGCTGAAAGCTCTTGGCCGGCTTCATAAAGAACCTGACCGGTTTCTTCATCAAAGATGTCTGATGCCAGGTACTGGCCAACGAGCTGGTCTTCCTGAACGATAATATCTTTCAAGCCCTCTTCAGCCAATTGCTTGGCCTTGCGTGGGGTGATCTTTGTTCCGGCTTCAGCCGCGACCTTGCCTGTTTTGGCGTCAATAAGGTCGTAGCCCAACTTAACGCCGCGCATGCGCGTGGCATCAAAACCTGTCTTCCAGCCTTTTTTGTCTTTTGCGTATGTGATCGTGTTATAGAATGTCGCAAGAATTTCTTCATTGCTCATCCCTTGGATCATCAATGGATCGATTTCCCGATCGTTCTCTTCGCATTCGTTGCGGTACGCCTCAGTATCTGCAGCATCCAGAGCACGAAGCAAAGTCGTTACCGGTAATTTACGGCGACGGTCAATGCGGACGTACATAAGGTCTTTGGCATCGAACTCAAAATCCAGCCATGAGCCGCGGTAAGGAATAACGCGGGCAGAGAACAAATATTTACCCGAGACGTGCGTCTTGCCGCCATCATGATCGAAGAACACGCCGGGTGAGCGGTGCATCTGGGAAACGATAACGCGCTCCGTGCCGTTGACAACGAAGGTGCCGTTTCCTGTCATCAGGGGCATATCGACCATATAGACGTCTTGTTCTTTAATGTCGCGGATTGAACGAAGGCCGCTGTCTTCATCAACATCAAACACGGACAGACGAAGTGTCACACGCAGAGGCGCCGCATAGGTCATGCCACGTTGCTGACATTCTTCAACGTCGTATTTCGGCTCTTCAAGTTCGTACTTAACGAAATCGATTTCGGCACGGTCAGAAAAGTCTTTGATAGGGAAAACAGAAGAAAACACTTCTTCGAGGCCCTGCAAAGCACGCTCACCAGCTGGAACAAATTGCTGTAAGAATTGTTCGTAAGAATTGCGTTGAACCTCGATCAGGTTCGGCATCTGGGCGACTTCAAGAATACGACCGAAGTTACGGCGAATTCTCTTGCGGCCTGTAAAGCTGTCAACGCTGTTTGCGGGAGAAGTTTGGGGGACGGGTTTTGCGTTCATCGAATCATTTCCTATTGTTTCTTGTCTTTTGCAAAGCACAAAAACCACAAAGAGACTCGGGGGAGATTTGGCCTAAGTCACTGTGGTTATTAAACTATTAATTTGCTTTTCTATCAGCTCTCAACGTCTTACCGGGCTAAGTTGCACGCTTTATGGACGATGCAAAGGCGAATGTCAAGACCTTTGCAACGCAAAAAAGCATTCCCCGTCTTATGTCACGGGAAACGCTTTTTGATCTTTAGACCGAAAATTACTTCAGAGCTACGGTTGCGCCAGCAGCTTCAAGCTTTTTCTTGATGTCTTCAGCTTCAGCTTTCGCTGCGCCAGCCTTCACAACTTCGCCGCCCTTTTCAACCATGTCTTTGGCTTCTTTCAAGCCAAGACCGGTGATTGCGCGAACTTCCTTGATCACGGCGATTTTGTTGCCGCCTGCGTTTTCAAGAACGACATCAAATTCGTCCTTTTCTTCAGCAGCAGCACCACCAGCAGCAGCGCCACCAGCAGCAGCCATCATGACAGGTGCAGCAGCGGCAGCTGTTACGCCCCACTTCTCTTCAAGCAGCTTGGACAAGTCCGCCGCTTCAAGTACTGTCAATGATGATAGTTCATCAACGATTTTTTCTAAGTTAGCAGCCATTTTCTTTTCTCCTTTTCAATAGCTAAAAATTAAAAACTTTATTCGGTTTTGGCGCCGTAAGCTTTTGTAACACCAACCAAATCTCTTGCAGGGGCCTGTAACAGGCCGGCCAATTTTGTGGCAGGCGCCTGAAGCAAACCAACAATTTTCGAGCGGATTTCATCAAGGCTCGGCAATTTCGCCAAAGCTTCGATGCCTTTGGCATCAAGGATTTGTGATCCAAGTGCTCCGCCCATGATGACAAGCTTGTCATTGGCTTGGGCGAAATTGTGCGCCACCTTTGCGGCAACAACAGGATCTTTCGAACTTGCAACGCCTGTTGGGCCTGTGAATAGATCTTCTGCGCCCTCGAATTTAGTGCCTTTTAATGCGATTTTGGCCAGCGAATTTTTGGTGACCTTAAAGCTTGCGCCTTCTTTGCGAAGCTCGCCTCTCAGCTGTGTGATTTTTTCAACAGTAAGACCAGAATAATGTGTAACAACAATAAGTTCATCATTGGCGAATATTGTTCCCAATTCCTGGACTTCAGCTTGTTTTTGTGCGCGGTTCATTCCCATCGCTTATCTCCTTAAAAAATTCCAACAAAAAAGGATGAACCGCTCGGCCCATCCCCTGTTCAAGATAAATATGAAAGTTAAATAACGGTCGCAACACTTTGCTCCCTTTAACTCCCATCTATGCGAGGACTTACATCTTTAAATGCCGCGCGGTCTTGGACAGGTTTTTGATTGACGCCATGTTTAGTGTGTTTGAAACATGGCGTCAAGTGTTATTTTTCCCCGAGGGAGGCTTGATGTGCTTTGAATAAAATTTGACCTTCACTACTTTTCCCGAAATTGGCATCGATATGATCCTTGATAAATTCAAGTTGTTGATCTAACGCCCTTTTTTCTTTCTCTTCTGTAACCACCTTTTTTAATATTCCTATCAATTTCATTAGGTGTAACAGTACATCAGGCTTGGCCTGGGCGGCATTACGAATGCGAGAAAATGCCTCTAAAACAACTTCGCTCTCTGTCGTATTTTCGGCAATAACGCGGATTTTATCATTTTCATCATAATAGACGCGCTGTGGCATGGTCTTTTCAAACAGGTGAGCCAGGGCTGCAGATAGTTTGTTCGAAACCGTTATGGCTGTGTAATTGTCGTTTATACCCGGAGATAGCGCGCGTAGACCTATCTCAACCAAATGGCGTATAGAATATTCAATGTCCTGGCTTCCCGTGCGCGTATGTCCATAGACGACTGAATTTATAATTTCCTGCTCAATTTCTGGTGTTGCTCTGTTTTTGGGATGAATTTTTGCCAGCTCTGTCCCTTGGATCAGATAATCTCCTGCTTTGAAAAATATTTTAATCGTAAGATCATTATGCTCGCTGAGACGCTTAAGACTTGAATAATCGACAGTTTGTATATAGCCGCTTCTACTACCGAAAACGGTTTGTGAGTTCGTGTCAAAATTTTTTGGCATATCGTCTTTTTTCGGCGTTCGGCCATTTTCTTTGTTGAGGCGATCGATGGAAGACATTAGCTCTTCATGGACTTTGGTGATGATCTCGTCTGCAACACTCAGTTTTGCGACGTGCTGGACATAGGAGAGCAACACGAAGAGGTTGGCAAAACAAAAAGTGAAGACCATGCTGACGGTTAGGCGTGGAATTACAGCGTCTTTGGGCGCTTCATGAAGTAGCCCTATCAAAACAAAGCATGCGGCAATACTGCCAAATAATATACCTATATATAGTTTTGTTTGACGATCGCTCATAAAAATTCTGATAAGGCGGGGTCCAAGTTGCGAGGCTGATAAACTCAAAACCACCATTGTTATTGATATCACCAAAACAGCCAGGGTGATCATCGAAGATAAAAGGATACGGACGATGCTTTGAGCGTCTTCAATTCCGCTATTGAATAACATAGGTATTTCGTTGAGATAATCAGAATAAGTGTAATCAAGCTGGTAAGCACCAAAGCACGCCAGCGCATATAACATACATATCATTGCAGGAATGTAAAAAAGGCTTTCGCGGGCGATGAGGTAATAATTGAATATTTTTGAAATCATATCTGCTTTTAACACAGTTTAATTCAGAAACCAAAAGAGGCCTTCGTAAGGAAGGCCTCTTCATAAATTTTGTCTTGTTTGCTTTAAGCAGCTTTAGACTGCTCGCCGCCTACCAAGGATGCTAAATCAACTTTGATCCCTGGACCCATTGTCGTGGTCAAGGTGATCTTTTTGACGTAGGTTCCTTTTGCGCCTGCTGGGCGTGCTTTTAAAACAGCGTCACCAAACGCACGGACGTTTTCTGCAATCTTCTTTTCATCGAAAGAGATCTTGCCGATCCCAGCGTGAATGATACCGGCTTTTTCAGCACGATACTCAACTGCTCCGCCTTTGGCTGCTTCAACAGCCTTTTTAACATCAGGTGTCACTGTGCCGAGCTTCGGGTTTGGCATCAGACCTTTTGGACCCAAAATTTTACCCAGCTGGCCGACGAGCGCCATCATGTCAGGGGTTGCAATCATGCGGTCGAAGTTGATGTTGCCCGCCTTAATTTCGGCAGCAAGATCTTCGGCACCGACAACATCCGCACCGGCTTTTTTGGCTTCTTCCGCTTTTGCATCACGTGCAAAAACCGCAACACGCACCGTTGTGCCTGTACCGTTTGGCAAGGCCACCATGCCGCGAACGGCTTGGTCTGCGTGACGTGGGTCAACATTCAAGTTGATTGCAATTTCAACGCTTTCATCGAATTTGCGGCCTTTGGTTGCGTCTTTGAGGATCTTCACAGCTTCTTCAACTGTGTAAAGTTTCTCACGATCAACGCTGCCAAGAGCTTTTTTCATATGTTTTGATTGTGCCATGGTTCTAGCCCTCCACAACTTCGACGCCCATTGAGCGTGCGGAGCCTTCGATGATTTTCATTGCGCCTTCAATATCATTGGCATTGAGGTCTTCCATTTTCTCTTCCGCGATCTTTTTGACTTGGGATTTGCGGATTTGACCTGCCACAGCGCGTCCAGGCGTTCCACCACCTTTTTGCAATTTGGCTGCTTGCTTGATGAAGTAGCTTGCCGGTGGCTTTTTGGTAATGAAATCAAACGAGCGATCTTCATAGACGGTGATCACAACAGGGATTGGAATACCCTTGCTGGCTTCCGTCTTGGCGTTGAACGCTTTGCAGAATTCCATGATGTTCACGCCTTTTTGGCCGAGTGCCGGACCAACTGGCGGTGAGGGGTTTGCGCTCCCTCCGATAATTGTCAGGTTAATAAAACCTGAGATCTTCTTTTTTGCCATTTCATGACTCCTTAAAGTTTAGAGTTTTGTGGTGCGGCTCCCTGTGGACTTTACAGAGATGACCTCCCACAATTTGGGCGCACATTAGGATCTGACCTTCAAGAATGCAAGGAAAATTTTTGTTTTTTGTAGAAATAAAGCATGTGAAATGCTGTCTGGGTACTGGTAAAATCCGGCTGTTCACGAGGTATTGGGCATGGAGCAAGAGTTTTTATTCTATTTGCTGATCGGATTTGCAGCACAAATTGTAGATGGGGCCCTTGGCATGGCCTATGGTGTCACCTCGTCAAGCCTTTTACTCGGAATGGGTTTGCCTCCCGCTACGATCAGCGCGACGGTCCATGCTGCGGAATGTTTTTCTACGGGCGCATCGGCGTTGTCCCATAAGGCTTTTGGTAATATTCGGCCGGACCTCTTTAAGAGACTTTTGGTGCCTGGTGTAGCCGGAGCAATCATAGGCTCATTGGTGGTCTCCTACTTTCCGGCAGATCTTATAAAGCCGTACATTGCTTTATATCTGATGTTGATGGGTGTCATCATCATTGTTAAGGCATTCCGTGAGTTCCCGCCGCGAAAAGTTACAACTCATCTCACTCCCCTTGGCTTTTTTGGCGGATTTTTTGACAGTGTTGGCGGCGGCGGATGGGGGCCAATTGTGACCACCAATTTGCTGGTGCGCGGCAATGACTTAAGGGAAACGGTCGGCAGCGTTTCTGCGGTCGAATTTTTCGTGACGTTCGCATCATCGCTGACGTTCTTTGCGACGATCGGTTTCTCACATCTTCACATCATCGTTCCACTTGCGCTCGGCGGATTGCTCGCTGCGCCTTTGGGTGCATGGCTTGTCAAGATTATCCCAGTTAGACCTTTTATGGTGGCCGTAGGGCTGCTTGTCGTTGGTTTAAGCCTTCGAACGATGATCCGTGCGTTTAATTAAGCCTTCTCAACCTGGCTGTACTCCAGCTCAACCGGCGTAGCACGGCCAAAGATCGAAACTGACACTTTGAGCTTTGCTTTTTCCTCGTCAATCTCTTCAACAACACCGTTGAAGGATGCGAAAGGACCGTCGACAACTTTGACTTCTTCGCCAATATCGTAGATGACGCTCGGACGTGGCGATCCGACGCCTTCTTCCATTTGCTTGATCAAGCGCTCTGCCTCAGCATTGCTGATTGGAACAGGCTTGTTGCCGCCGGCGCCCAGAAAACCGCTGACCTTTGGTGTGTCTTTGATCATGTGCCAAACATTGTCGTTCATATCCAGTTTGGCCAAAACGTAGCCCGGGAAGAATTTGCGTTCAGCATTTACGCGCTGACCGCGTTTGACTTCGACAACCTCTTCGGTCGGAACCATGATTTCTTCGACATATTCTTCAAGTTTTTGCTTGCGCGCCTTTTCACGAATAGCTTCGGCGACTTTGTTTTCAAAACCTGAATAAACATGCAATACATACCATTGTGCTGTCATTTTCTTTTCCTTCTCTTACACGCCAATAATAAGGCGGATTACAAATGAAATAATCTGGTCGGCAAAATATAAAAACATGGACATCAAAATCACCATAATGAAGACCGCAATGGTACTGATGATCGTTTCGCGGCGGGTCGGCCATGTGACTTTTTTGCCTTCGGCCTTAACCTCTTTTAGGAACTGTATGGGTCCGGTTTTTGACATTTTTTCCTCTTTTTCCTTACTTTTCAAACATGGTTCGTAGACGGGCTGTGCCGGAGTTTTTAACTTTCACCATGTCTGGGAATATCAGTAGGGATACATCAAAAGAAATCAAATGACCAGCAAAAAATTCAAGATTTTGTTAGAATAGCCAGAGTGGATAAAAATTGCCTAAAAACTACTTCTATTTTTAGACGCGCTTTAACCTTCGTTGTGGGATAATATAAATTAGCAGAGGTTCAGGTTTACATCATGGAAAATGATCTTGATCCACGAGAGTTTAAGGGCGATCAGAAAAATAAAATCTTGAATAGGATTGTGTACCCCCCTGGAAAAACCATTATAAAACAGGGGGATGAGGCTTATCGCGCCTATTATATTGAAAAAGGTGTCGTTGAGGTCATTATAGAAGACGGGCACCACGAACTTAAGGTTTCTGAGCTTGTGGCGGGCGATATTTTCGGAGAAATGGCTCTTATTAATGAGGAGCCCCGGTCCGCGACAGTGAGAGCGGTTGAGACGTGCACGTTAAGCGTTGTTTCAAAGGCAGAAATCGAAAAACGGGTTGAAAAGCTTGAAGACCGGGCGATCAGAGCCTTAATTAAGGTTCTGGTACGGCGTCTTGATGCCGCGACCAAAAGCCAGATGATCCATTATAAAGGTCTTGCGGACTTTCAAGATAGGATTACTGGCATTGTGGACAGGGTTGACCTTGGAATCAGTGATAAAAAGCGTGATGCCTTCCGCGAAGAGATTAATCCGCTGCTTGATAAAGTTCAGGCCATTCTTGATAAGTATCAAAACTAGGATTTTTTCCAGCGAAGCACGGGATTTCGGGCGGCCTTTACCTCATCGAGACGGCGCCGGGGTGAAGAGTGCGGGTAAGAGTGAAACCTCTCCTCTGCCTGTGGTGTTTTAGCGTTTTGGGCAATTTCTTTCATGACAGCAATAAACCGATCGATTGAATCCTTGCCTTCGGTTTCGGTTGGTTCAATCAGCATCGTTCCTGCCAGGACCAGTGGAAAGTAAATTGTCATGGGGTGGAATCCTCTTTCAATAAGAGCTTTGGCAATATCAAGCGTCTGGACACCGTTTTCTTTTTGTTTTTTATCGGTCAGCAGTGCTTCATGCATACAAGGTCCCTGCTCCGCGAATGGCGCGTGATAATCATCTTCCAGCATGCGCAGAATATAATTCGCGTTGAGGACGGCGTCTTCTGAAACTTGCTTCAAGCCATCTGCGCCGTGACTCATCATATAGGCCAGCGCGCGGACGTGCATTCCGAATTGACCTGCAAATCCTTTGAGTTGCCCCATGGTTTCAGGGCGATCTTCGCTGGTTTCCAGCGCATACGATTCGCCGCGTTTTATAACTGTTGGCACAGGCATATATTTAGCCAGCTCTTCGGTCACGCAGATAGGGCCAGAGCCTGGCCCGCCCCCGCCATGCGGGGTTGAGAATGTTTTGTGCAGATTGATATGCATGACATCGACACCGAAATCACCGGGTCGAACTTTGCCGACGAGTGCGTTGAAGTTTGCTCCGTCACAATAAAAATAACCGCCCGCTTTATGGAGAAGGTCTGCGATTTCGACAATTTCGGTTTCAAAAAGACCGCAGGTGTTG
Organism: uncultured Micavibrio sp.; assembly: GCA_964478225.1. GTDB lineage: Bacteria > Pseudomonadota > Alphaproteobacteria > Micavibrionales > Micavibrionaceae > CAYZHM01. The sequence continues at coordinate 30,793 of CAYZHM010000012.1, read as the reverse complement.
GGGTTGGTCACCATCATGCCGGCAACGTCATGACCATCACCCAGCGCTTCTCGGAATGCTTCAACGGTTAACCTTCCTGTTTCTTTGGTTGAAATGTTTTTAACTGTAAACCCACACATAACCGCGGTAGCTGGATTTGTCCCGTGTGCCGAATCCGGAACAAGTACAACAGTTTTGTGTTTGTTGCCTTTCAGCTCATGAGCGCGCTTGATTGTCATCAAGCCAGCCAATTCACCGTGAGCGCCGGCTGCGGGGGAGAGACAAATGCCGGGCAAGCCCGTGAGCTCGGCAAGCCAGTTTTGAAGTTCGTACATAAGCTTTAAAGCGCCCTGCACTGTTGATTGCGGTTGTAGAGGATGGATGTGAGCAAAGCCGGGAAGGCGCGCGAGTTTTTCATTCAAGCGCGGATTATGTTTCATGGTGCAAGAGCCGAGGGGGAAAAAACCGTGATCGATGGAATAATTCCATGTGCTCATGCGGACAAAATGTCTTAAGGCCTGGGGTTCGGAGACTTGCGGCAATCCGATTTCTTCGCGAAGTTTTACTCCTGTGCGGCTTTCTAAGTCCTGAGGCGGCGGCAGATCGACGCCAGGTGTATCGCCCCGCTCTTTTTCCCAAAGCAAATTTTCTTCGTAATGAAGACCGCGGTTTCCGTCCTGAAATTGTGAATTATCCGGCATTTGTTCAGTGATTTTGTGTGCTGTACTCAAATATTTCAGGCTCCATTTTTATATCTTTAAAAAAAATTTTTGTATCAGGAACTATGCTTTTTATGACCCGTTTGTGATGCATAACCTAACCCTAAACACTCAGTAAAAAAGGAGACTGTTATGCCTAACCAAAACAAACCTCAAAAGAGCAACCCGCAGAAAAACCCTCAACCTCCTCACAAGAAGCCCCAAAACAAACAGGACAATTCTTCCCGTGAGAATGAGGGCCGTTGGTAAGCTCAAAGTGGAGATTATCATGGGGATAAAGTCCGTCTTTGTCCCGTGATATGACGCGAAAGCCTTGCCTGCTGGCAGGGCTTTCGTACTTTCCTTCGTGAAAAAGAGAGAAGAGATCATGATATACAATCCTTCAGGGCCTGATACAGAGCTGCTACATCTCCATCGGTCGTCAACTCGGTGGCGGCCAACAGAATCTGATTTCCAGATAACGCATGGCCGGCAATTATTCCGCGTTTGGCCAAGACTTGAACAACGTCTTTAGAGGATTTGGGTATTTCTATCGTAAATTCATTAAAGAAATTTTTGTTCAGGAGCTTCACGCCATCTATTTTTATGAGTGCGTCAGCCGTTTTACAAGCAGCCTCGTGGTTCAGTTGAGCCAAGCGCTTGAACCCATCTTCTCCCAGCAAGCTCATATGCACCGTAAAAGCCAGGGCGCATAGCCCTTGGTTGGTGCAGATGTTGGATGTGGCTTTTTCCCGCCTAATATGTTGTTCGCGAGTAGAGAGCGTCAAGACAAAGCTACGGTGCCCGTCTGCGTCTTCCGTCATGCCGCATAAGCGTCCGGGCATTTGCCTCACATATTGTTCCTTGCATGCGAAAAACCCGAGATGCGGCCCGCCGAAACTCATTGGCAGGCCTATGGATTGAGCCTCGCCGCAAACGATGTCAGCCCCAGACGGTGCGGGGAGCATCCCAAGAGAAACGATTTCATTCACAACTACAACCAACAAGGCTCCGCTCGCACCACACATACTACGATATGTTTCGTATTCATGGGGTGACCCATAGAAATCAGGAGACTGAATGATCATGCATGCTGTTTCGCTGTCCGGTTTTCCTTCTATGATCTCAACGTCATCGAAGTTGCTCATATATGTTTTGAGCACAGCGCCGTAATCAGGGTGAAGAGCGTTGCCGATTACAATTTTGCGGCGCTTGGTCACGCGCTGCGCCATTAAGGCCGCCTCTGCGCAAGCGGTTGCCCCATCATACATTGAGGCATTGGCCACATCCTGCCCTGTCAGCATAGCGATGAAGGTCTGGTATTCGAAAATCATTTGCAGGGTGCCCTGCGCGATTTCAGGTTGATAAGGCGTGTAAGCGGTCAGGAATTCGGAGCGCTGGATAATGTAATCCACGGATGCCGGGATGTGGTGGTAATATGTGCCAGCGCCAAGGAAAAATGGGCCTTGAGAAGCGGCATGATTTTGATTGGCGTAACTTCCCAAAAGTCTTTCGACCTCAAGTTCCCCTTTGTGATCAGGGAGATTGAGTCTGTCTTTTACAAATGCTTTTGCGGGAATATCTGTAAACAGATCATCAACACTTTTTGCGCCGATAGAGGCAAGCATTGAAGCACGAGCATTTTTTGTTTGAGGGAGGTAACGCATGGGAAAACGCTAGGGCGATTCTTTTGGGTTTGCCAGAGCTTGTGCGGCCTAATCCACGGTTTTCAAATAATCCTGATACGCCGCTTCGTCCATCAGCGATTCGAGCTGGGCCGTATTGCTGATTTTGATTTTTGCGATCCAGCCATTATCGTTGGCCGGTGAAGAAATCAGCTCCAGCTCATCGGGCATTTTTGTATTGACCTCAACGACTTCGCCATCAACCGGGCTATAGACTTCGGCGGCAGTCTTAACAGATTCAACGACCGCGAATTCCTCGCCTTTTTTTACGGCTTTGCCAACTTCCGGTAGTTCCACATAGACCAGGTCGCCCAAAGCCTCGCGGGCGTATTTGCTGATCCCGACCCAGGCGATGTCGCCCGCAACGTGAACACATTCATGATCATTGGTGTATTTGAAATTACTCATTGCTTAAGCAGCCTTCTTTTTGGTGGATTTGGTTTTCGCTTCAACGAATGGCATTTTTGCAATCTCGGCCGCTATATGACGACCACGAACGTTGACGAAAACTTTTTCGCCCATTCGAGAAGCACTAATGTCAACATAGCCTTGGCCTACTGATTCTTCAAGCGTTGGCGAAAAACCGCCGGATGTCAGAACACCGACTTTGTTGCTATTTGCATCCAGAATTTCCGCTCCTTCACGCGCAATACCTTTTTCCAGCAGCTTAAGACCCACGCGCTTTCGCGATACGCCTTGCTCTAATGCCTTTTTAATGTGTTCGGCACCAATACAATCGAGATTTTCTTTGCGGATGATCCATTTTAAATCGGCCTCAACGGGTGATGTGCTGTCATCAATGTCATGCCCATAAAGCGGATAACCCATTTCGAGCCGCAAGGAATCCCGCGCCGCCAACCCTATGGGTTTTGCTTCTGCGTGTCCGGCAAGTTGGCTCCAGATATCTTCGGCAATGTGGTCCGGCAATGAAATTTCAAAACCATCTTCGCCCGTATAGCCTGTGCGACTGATCATGACGGGAGTACCTTCGGGCGTCGTAGTTTCTATGATGCTCATGTAGGGCATGGAGGTGGCGTCATATTCGAAGACCTCATAAATGATACGTTCAGCCCAGCGCCCTTGCAGGGCGATTAAAGCTTGATCCTTGGCATGATAAAGGTTTAATCCCGATGGCATATGCGATTTGATCCAAGCGATGTCCTTGTCTTTGCACCCGGCATTTAAAACTACAAAAAACTTGTTTTCATTAAGACGCGTTACAATAAGATCATCAATAATCCCGCCCTGTTGGTTAGTGAGGGCCGTATAACGAGAATGTCCAATTTCAAGACCACGTATGTTTGATGGAGTGATCATTTCAAAAAATTCTGCCGCACCTTGCCCTTCGATAAAAACCTGGCCCATGTGGGAGACATCAAAAATTCCCGCATGCGAGCGACACCATTGATGTTCCTTCAGAACGCCAAGCTCATAATAGAGGGGCATATCATAACCAGCGAATTCACCCATTTTTGCGTTGTTTGAGATGTGCCAGTTGTGGAGGGGAGTTTTAAGCATGGACAAGACCTTAGCGAGATTCGAGCCGGATCGGAATAGATTTTAGGAAATCACATACGAGATAAATTCTTGCCAAAATCTTTGGAAGACCGTATGAGTATCTCAGACCTAAAGGGGTATAGCTCAGTTGGTAGAGCGACGGTCTCCAAAACCGAGGGGCATTCTCTCAGGAAATTTGAAGACGTGTGTGCTGTAAGTGTTTATTTAATTGGCTTATGGCGTTTTCATAGCGACAAATTCTTTACTAAATTTTTACTCAATTCCTGCTCTGGGGTAACGCCGGGGTAACGAATTGACAAAAATAGCAAAACTTAGAAACTTTAAGCTTTTTTTAGACGAATAGTGTATTATGGACTTCATGCGTAGAATAATGCTTGGATTTATGACGCTTTTGATGCTCACGCCTGTTTTGACGTGTGTGATGGCGTTTTGTCCTATGGAATCTGCGCAGGCGGCTGAACCTAAACCCTGTCACCAAAGCGGAGAAACCCAGAAAGATGAACAGAAAAGCGGCCCAATGTTCGCTTTGGACTGTATGGGAGTTGATTTGTTTCAGCCCGGTGTTCACGCTGATATAGCCCAGCCCGACCTATCCGTTGATCACATTGATTTTGTCTGGGCGGATATTGCTCCAAAGTATGATTTCCTTTTAACGTCCGGTCACTTTATTCGTGGACCGCCCTTTGGCGATAGTCCGCCCCATCTCAACAACACTGATCTTTATCTGACAACACAGCGTTTGCGCATCTAAATACGCTCTTTTTTGACGGTTTTTAACACCCAAAGAAAGGAGCTTTATTATGCGTGTTTTATTTTTCGTTCTATTGTTGTTTTCTTTCATGCCTGCGGCTATTGCAGCAGAAGAATATATCTGCCCGATGCACCCGCATATTACGGGAGAGGAAGGCGATAGCTGTCCGATTTGCGGCATGCATCTGGTGCCAAAAAATGATGGTTCTGAGTCTCATGAGGGACATGAAGACAAGCCGGAAGGCGCGTTTTTGATTGATCCGTCCTACATTCAAACGCTGGGGGTTAAAACGCACCAAGTTAGCCACCATGATTTTGGTCGGAATATTCGTACTTTTGGTCAAATAGAGCCTAGCACACGGCTGGAATATGCTGTTGATGTGCGCACCAAGGGCTGGATTGTTGATCTCGCTGTTGATGCGCTCGGTGATACCGTCAAAAAGGGCGATCTTCTCTTTACTTTCTACAGCCCTGATTTGATGAATGCGCAGTCAGATTTTCTGATTGGCTCACGTGTGGGCAATGCCGCGCAAAGACTGCGGCTTTATGGCATGGATGATGAGGCGATTGCTGAATTAAAAGAGCGCGGGAAGTTTTTTGAAGAAACGCCGTTTTACGCACCAGAAGATGGCACGGTTACGATGCTGAATGTTCGAAAAGGGGGGCATGTAAATGAAGGTGGGAGTGTTTTAAAATTACAGGATTTCTCTAAGGTCTGGGTGAACGCCGATGTTCCGATCCGGGATGTTCAGTTTCTAAAAGTCGGCGCATCTGCAACGGTCACTGTGCCAGAAACAGGCAAAGCGTATGAAACAAAAATAGATTTTATTCATCCGGTGAATGATCCGAAAAGCCGGACTGTGCCTGTGCGCCTTGTGCTGGATAACCCGGACGGCACATTAAAGCCGGATACCTATGTTGATGTAACTTTTAGTGCCGACACGCAATCCTGCTTGGCTGTGCCGAGCGAAGCCGTACTACACGGCAAAATGGGTGCCTATGTGATTGAGGATTTAGGCGATGGGTATTTCCGCCCTATGATGGTTCAAACAGGTATCACAGCAGGCGGTCTAACTGAGATTAAACAAGGGCTTTCACACGGTCAGACAATCGTTCAGTCAGGACAATTTATGCTTGATGCCGAGAGTAATCTCAAAGGCGGTATGGCGGCGATGGGGCATAGCCATGAATAACGAATACATGCACGACCCGTCTAAAAGCTTTGCAGCCAAAATTATAGATTGGTCTGTGGCGAATAAATTTTTTGTGATGCTGGGCGCGCTTGTATTGCTGGCGGCTGGTATGGTGTCAATCACAAAAATTCCGCTCGATGCCATTCCTGATCTATCAGATACGCAAGTGATTATCCGCACGGACTGGCCGGGACAAGCACCGCAGGTCATTGAAGATCAGGTCACATATCCGCTTTCAACGCAGATGCTATCGCTCCCTAAAACCAAAGTCGTGCGCGGCTTTTCCATGTTTGGAACATCCTTCGTTTACATTATTTTTGAAGATAATGTTGATATGTACTGGGCGCGCAGCCGGACACTCGAATATCTTTCGCAAGCTCGCGGATTGCTCCCCGAAGGCGTTGATCCTGAACTTGGGCCGGATGCCACAGGTGTGGGCTGGGTTTTTCAATATGCGCTGTTTGATAAAACAGGCCAGCATGATCTCTCTGAATTAAGAAGCCTGCAAGACTGGTTCGTGCGTTTTGAACTGGCCACGATTGACGGCGTTGCGGAAGTTGCCAGTGTCGGTGGGTTTGTCAAAGAATATCAGGTGCAGGTCGATCCGAATAAACTCCGCGCCTATGATATCCCTTTGCAAAAAGTGATCGAGGCCGTGCGCGGCGCGAATGCTGAAACGGGTGGACGCACATTAGAGATGGCGGAAACGGAATATCTTATCCGCTCTTATGGCTATGTAAACAATCCAGATGATCTGGCGCAGGCCGTTTTGAAAAGCGTGGACGGCACGCCGATTACTGTGGGTGACGTGGCGCGCGTGGTTGAAGGTCCGGCCATTAGGCGCGGCATTACGGAGTTGAACGGTGAAGGTGAAGCCGTAGGCGGCATTATTGTGATGCGACCCGGCGCGAATGCGTTGGATGTCATTCACAATGTCAAAGAACGGCTGGAAAGTGTGCGGCAGGGCTTGCCCGAAGGTGTGGAGCTAAAAGTTGTCTATGACCGTAGCGAGCTGATTGAAGGCTCTGTTGATTATCTGAAAGACAAGCTGATCGAAGAAAGTGTAATGGTCGCTTTGATCACGTTCTTATTTCTTCTCCATGCGCGAAGTGCTTTGGTGGCGATTATTACTATTCCGCTTGGCATTCTTGCAGCCTTTATCATCATGAACGCCCAAGGCATTACGGCGAATATTATGTCGCTGGGCGGGATTGCGATTGCGATTGGCGCGATGGTCGATGCCTCGATTGTGATGGTCGAAAATGCTCATAGAAAACTCTCTGACATGGGCGCTGACGCAAAATCAGAAGATAAACAAAATGCATTGGTACAAGCGGCGAAAGAAGTTGGGCCAGGATTGTTTTTCTCATTGTTGATTATTACCGTCTCATTCTTTCCCGTTTTCGCCTTAACCGGGCAATCAGAAAGATTGTTCACGCCGCTGGCTTTCACCAAAACCTATGCAATGGCGGCTGCGGCATTGTTATCCGTTACTGTTGTGCCTGTGCTGATGCTCTGGCTCATACGCGGCAAGATCAAACGTGAAGATGAAAATCCGATCAATCGTTTCTTTATTGCGCTTTATAAGCCATTTCTCAATGCAGCGCTAAAATGGCGTAAAACAACGATTGTTCTGGCGCTGGCCGCATTGATCTCTACCGCGCTTCCCGCTTCAAAGCTGGGTAGTGAATTTATGCCGCCGCTTTATGAAGGTGGATTGCTTTATATGCCGATGACCCTGCCGGGAGTCTCACCAGCAAAAGCGCGTGAGATATTGCAGGTGACGAACCGTCAGTTGATGCAAACCCCGGAAATCGAGCATGTATTCGGCAAAGCCGGACGTGCAGATACGGCGACCGATCCTGCACCCTTAGCCATGATCGAAACGTGGATTGAGCTAAAACCCCGCGATCAATGGCGCGAAGGCATGACACCGCAAAAGCTGATCGCTGATCTGAATAAGCGTGTTGGTTTGCCGGGCATGATGGATAGCTGGGGGTATCCGATTAAAATCCGCCTTGATATGCTAACTACGGGTATTCGTACTCCTGTCGGCATCAAAATTGCCGGATCTGATTTACAGGAAATTGACCGCATCGCCAAAGATGTTGAGGGGCGCGCCAAAGATGTACCGGGTACGCGTAGCGCGATTGCTGACCGGGTTGTTGGTGGAAAATATATTGAGATTGTTCCTGATCGCCGTGAGCTTGCACGATACAGCATCGCTCTCAAAACTGTGCAGCAGGTTATCCAGACGGCTCTCGGAGGGATGCAGCTTGATGAGGCCGTTGAAGGCCGAGAGCGTTATCCCATCATGTTGCGCTATGATCGCCCTTACCGTGAACATATAACTGACCTGGATAATATTTTGGTCAGCGCTCCGAGTGGTGCGCATATTCCACTTGCTGATTTGGCAGATATTCGCATCGCCGAGGGACCGTCCATGATCAAGTCCGAGGATGCGCGTCTGAATGGCTGGGTGTTTGTCGATATTGAGGGGCGTGATATTGGCTCTTATATCGTTGATCTTAAAGAAGCTCTGAAAACATTAGAGCTTCCGCAAGGTTATACGCTGAAATTTTCAGGTCAGTTTGAGCAAATGCAGGAAGCCAATGAGCGGCTGAAAATAGCTGTTCCAGCAACTATCCTTATTATTCTAACGCTGCTGTATCTGCATTTTGGGCGTTGGGATCGTACGATCCTGATTATGCTTTCTGTACCGTTCGGAATTATCGGCGGTGTATGGTGGCTGTGGTTGGCAGGATATAATCTTTCCGTTGCTGTGGCCGTTGGCTTTATCGCGCTGGCCGGGATTGCCGTAGAAACCGCTATCGTTATGCTGATTTACATTGATCATGAAATGCGGGAGCATTGGCCGGATACGTTCGAGAAACTCCTAGAAAATGTGCGCCATGGAGCAATTCAAAGGCTACGCCCGAAACTCATGACGGTCAGCACCATCATTCTTGGCTTGATCCCGATCTTCCTCACCGATGGGCCGGGTTCTGATGTGATGCGCCGTATTGCTCTGCCAATGGTCGGCGGCATGGTCAGCACGCTTGTTTTAACACTGATCCTGATACCTGTGCTCTATGCTGTGTATATGCAATGGAAACTGAAATTACCTTTAAAAGAAGAAAGGGCTGAAAAATGATGAACATGAACATAGAAATTATTCCCAATTATCACCCGATTTTTGTGCATTTCACGATTGGCTTACTGAGTGTTTCTGCGCTTTTGTATCTTCTGGGAAATATCCTTAAAAAAGAAAACCTGTTTGTAGCAGCGAGGTGGAATTTATGGATTGGCGCTGTTCTAACCATTGGCACAGTGATCGCTGGATTTGACGCGTATAATTCAGTTGGCCATGATGCCGCGTCCCATGCCGCCATGACGGATCATAAAAACTGGGCGATGCCAACTGCCGGAATATTTCTGGCTTTAGCTTTATGGGCAGGATGGAAACAGCGAGGCGCTAAAACGGTTGGCCCTGTATTTGTCGGCATTATTGTTCTGGCCTCGGTCTTACTGGCCGTTACAGGGTATAAAGGCGGTGAAGTTGTTTATCGCCACGGCACAGGCGTGATGAGAATGCCTGAAATTCATGGTGATGGCAGCCATGACAGTCACAGCCATGACGACGAAGCGCAGGAAACTCATCATGAAGCCAAAGAGCCGGCAGCCTCTAAAGAACATCATGACCACAGTAGCCATGAGCATTAAAAGGAAGGATAGCCAAGATGAATAATTTTAGAAAATTCGCATTCATATCCACATCGCTTTTGATTTTATCGGCGTGTTCTATGACACCGGATTACCAAAGGCCGGATGTTGAAACACCTGCATGGAGAAGCGCGCAGAGTATTCAAAATGCTGAAATCGCTGCCGACTGGTGGACGGGGTTTGAGAGTGCAGAACTAAATGACCTGATTAAGCGCGCCCTTGAAAATAACAATAATCTGCAAGCCTCGCTTCAGAGGATTGAACAGGCGCGTGCAGATTTAAAGGTTGCTGGCGCTTCGCTTTTACCTTCAGCGGATGTAACCGTAAGCTATATGAGCGGCTCACCTGTTCCTATGAATATCACCGATATGCGAAACAATGGCATTCCTGAATATACGGCGGATATCGGCATATCCTATGAACTTGATTTATTTGGCGCCAACCGTGCAAAGGCGGAGGCAGCCAAGAACAGGCTCCTTAACTCTGCCTACCGGCATGATGCGTTGGCGCTCGTGATTATGGGTGATGTGGCGCAGAATTATTTCAAGGTCCTGAATTTGAAAGAACGTGTGCGCATAGCCAAGGGTAACTTACGGGCAACAGAAAATTTGCTGGATGTTGCCGAGGCACGTTTTCAAACCGGAGCGCGAACACAACTCGATATTACACGTCAGGAAACGCAAATGGCCAGAGCCAAGGCCGCTGTCACAGCATTAGAACAGGAACTGGCCTTGGCACAAAACGCACTGGCGGTGCTGATTGGTGAGCCGCCGCAGAGCTTTAATGTGAGTGGAAAAAATATAGACGCTCTTCATCTGCCCGATCCGGCGGCTTTGCAACCTGCCGCACTTTTGGAGCGCAGGCCGGATGTTAAAAGTATGGAGGCAATGCTGATTGCAGCCAATGCCGATATTGGCGCAGCACGCGCTGCGTTCTATCCATCGGTCAATATCGGCCCCAGCTTATTGCTGGCAGCAAACCCATCGGCTTCTGCTTTTACCTTTGCGGGATCAGTGATTGCGCCGATTTTTCAGGGTGGCCGCTTGGAAGGTAATCTGGATCGTGTGACCGCTCGCCAAAAAGAGCTTGCGAATAATTATCAGCAGACAGTTTTGGTTGCATTTCAGGAAGCTGAAAATGCCATAACCAAAGTGCAAAAAACGAAAGAGCGTGAACAATCCTTAAGGCAAGCCGTTAGTAAAGCGCGGAAAGCCTATGATATTGCTGAACAGCAATATTCTTTAAGCGTCATTGATTTTCAGGATGTTTTGGATGCGCAGCGCACTCTGTTAGAGTCCGAAGATCAGCATGAACGGGCACGTTACGAAACACTAGCAGCACGAATAGAATTGTTTAAGGCCATGGGCGGCGGTTGGGAAGAAAGATAATAGAAAAGGAAAATATGCATGTTTTTTACTATAGCAAAAATAACAATTGCTGCATTGGTTGTTGCCTTTGCCTCTTGGCTTTCCGGCAGAAAGCCAGAGTTGGCCGGATTTATTACGGCCCTACCGCTAGTCTCCATTCTGGCCATTGCATTTTCGTATCTGCAGCATCATGACACGGCTATCTCTGCGCAATACGCTCGTAGCATTATTTTAGCCGTGCCGGTGTCCTGGCTATTCTTTGCGCCATTCTTCTTAACTGAGAAGTGGGGAACGGGGTTTTGGTTGAGCTATGTTGCTGGGCTTGCGCTTTTGGTCGTGGGCTATTTTCTGCATCAACAAATCATGCGTTTTTTTTAGAAGGAAACAGAAATGTCTCACCACCACAATCACGACCGATCAGCCAAATATAAAGAGAACAGCCTGACTTTAACCGGAGCTGTCGCTATGGGCACAGGCGTCATGATTGGCGCAGGGATTTTTGCCCTGACTGGACAGGTAGCAGAACTGGCGCGGGAATGGTTCCCGCTTGCCTTTTTGGTGGCTGCTGTGGTTGTGGGTTTTAGTGCTTATTCATACGTAAAAATGTCGAATGCTTATCCCTCGGCTGGCGGTATCGCCATGTTTTTGGAGAAGGCTTACGGCAAAGGCACGATGACGGCTGCTTGTGCTTTGCTGATGTATTTTTCCATGGTTATCAATGAAAGTCTCGTGGCACGAACCTTTGGTACATATACGCTTCAGCTTTTTGATGTTGAAAAAGGCAGTTGGCTGGTTCCTGCGCTCGGTGTGGGGCTTTTGTTTTTTGCTTTTATTGTAAATATTCTGGGCAATAAATTTATCCAGACATTCTCATTCTTTATGGCGTTTATCAAAATCGGCGGTTTGGCCTTATTGGCCGTTGGCGGTCTTTGGGCATCAGGTTTTAATTTTGAAAGCATTTCTGTTGCGCCGGAAAATACAACAGCCAGTGGGTTTTTAGGAGCCGTTGCGCTTGGAATTCTGGCCTATAAAGGCTTTACCACGATTACAAATAGCGGCGGTGAGATTAAAAACCCGCATCAAAATGTTGGACGCGCAATCATTATTTCTATTGGGATTTGCATCGCCGTTTATATGCTGGTTGCCTTTGCCGTTGGCGGTAATCTGACGATTGATGAAATCGTGCAGGCCAAAGACTATGCCTTGGCGGAGGCTGCGCGTCCTGCTTACGGGCAATATGGTTTATGGATTACAGTCGGCTTTGCGATTGTGGCCACGGTTTCCGGCGTGATTGCCAGTGTCTTTGCCGTGTCGCGAATGCTGGCTATGCTTACTGATATGAAGTTAGTGCCGCATAGCCATTTTGGCATGCCGGGCGATATTCAAAAACATACGCTGGTCTATACGATTGTGCTGGCCATGCTGCTGACGGTGTTTTTTGATCTCAGCCGGATCGCCTCACTCGGCGCGATTTTCTACATTATCATGGATATCGCCATTCATTGGGGTGTATTCAGATATTTACGCAAAGAGATTAAGGCCAATGCCTTCATTCTCATTACGGCGATTATTCTTGATGTGGTCGTACTGGGCGCATTTCTGATCGTAAAAGCGCAAAGTGATATGCTTGTAATTTATGTCTCTCTGGCAGGTATGGCGATTATATTTGCCGGGGAACGATTATTTTTAAGACATTATTCAAAAGAAGACAAAGGAGAGTCTCATGGGACATGAACAGCATAAACACGGGCATAAAGGCCATTCCTGTTGTCATCATGGAGGTCACGAAACGAAAGACCGGCCAGAGCCACCGCCCGGCGCGAACGTGATTTACACTTGCCCCATGCATCCGGAGATAAGACAGGACGGTCCCGGCAATTGTCCGATTTGCGGCATGGCGCTGGAGCCGGAAACGATCACCGGTGAAGAAGGAGAAAACCCTGAATTAACCGATTTTCGCCGCCGTTTCTGGATCGGTCTGGTTTTGACGCTGCCTGTTTTAGTTCTGGAGATGGGCGCGCATGTGCTTAACCTACATCTGACCGGGCCGCACCTTTCAAACTGGATACAGCTATTGTTCGGTACGCCTGTAGTTTTATGGGCGGGATGGCCGTTTTTTGAACGCGGCTGGCAATCCCTGAAAAGCCGCAATCTGAATATGTTTACTCTTATAGCGATGGGAACAGGTGTGGCGTGGGTTTACAGCGTGATTGCCACAGTAGCGCCCGGCTTATTTCCCGATACGTTCAAAGGACATGAAGGCGCTGTTGCCGTTTATTTTGAAGCGGCAGCGGTGATTGTCGTGCTTGTTTTGCTCGGTCAGCTCTTGGAATTAAAGGCGCGCGAACAGACTGGCGGCGCTATCCGTGCGCTGCTCGATCTAGCGCCGAAAACCGCGCGCCGGATTAATGAGGGTGGCGAGGATGAAGATGTGCCGCTCGACCAAATAAAGGCGGGTGATTTGCTCCGTGTCCGACCCGGCGAGAAAGTGCCGCTGGATGGTGTTGTGACCGAGGGCAGCAGTGCGGTCGATGAGTCTATGGTTACCGGAGAATCAATGCCCGTTAAAAAAGAAGCGGAGAGCAAAGTGATTGGCGGCACCATGAACCAGACTGGCAGCTTTGTCATGAAGGCTGAGCGTGTGGGTAAGGATACGATGCTTTCGCAGATCGTGCAGATGGTCGCCGAGGCGCAGCGGAGCCGTGCGCCAATCCAGCGCATGGCCGATCTGGTTGCTTCATGGTTCGTTCCGGTCGTCATACTGGTTGCCGTGGTCGCCTTTATTTGCTGGATGATTTTCGGCCCGGCCCCGGCTTTTACCTATGCCTTGATTGCTGCCGTGAGTGTTCTGATTATCGCCTGCCCCTGCGCTTTGGGATTGGCTACGCCGATGTCGATTATGGTCGGGGTTGGCAAAGGCGCGCAAGGCGGGGTTTTGATTAAAAACGCCGAGGCTTTGGAGCGTATGGAAAAGGTCAATACGCTGGTCGTCGATAAGACCGGCACTTTGACCGAAGGCAAGCCAACTGTCACAAAAATTGTCGCGGCTGAAGGATTTGAAGAGAATGGGTTGTTATCGCTTGCCGCCTCGCTGGAACAAGGCAGCGAACACCCGCTGGCACATGCCATTGTCATGGCCGCAAAAGACAAGGGGCTGGATTTAGCGAAAGTGGATGATTTTGACTCGCCGACCGGTAAAGGCGTGATCGGGACGGTGAATGGCCGTGCGGTGGCGCTTGGTAATGTAATGCTAATGGAAGAGCGCGGCGTAGATATTGAGAAATTATCGGTGCAGGCTGACGAGTTGCGCGCGGACGGCGCAACCGCAATCTTTATCGCTGTGGACGGCAAGGCTGCCGGAATACTGGCGATTGCCGATCCAATCAAGGAAACCACGAAAGAAGCTATTGATGCCCTGCATGCTCAGGGTATCCGCATTGTTATGCTGACTGGCGATAACCGCCGCACGGCGGAAGCGGTTGCCAGAATGCTGAATATTGAGGAAGTGGAAGCGGAAGTCCTGCCGGAGGATAAAAGCAAAATTGTTAAAAAGCTACAGGGCGAAGGCAAAATTGTCGCCATGGCCGGAGACGGCACCAATGATGCTCCGGCGCTGGCCGCTGCTGATGTGGGTATTGCCATGGGAACCGGAACGGACGTGGCGATGGAAAGCGCGGGTGTGACGCTGCTCAAAGGCGACCTCACTGGCATCGTCCGCGCCCGCAAGCTCTCTGTCGCAACAATGAACAATATCCGGCAAAACCTGTTTTTCGCCTTTATCTATAACGCGGCAGGTGTGCCCGTGGCAGCAGGGATACTCTATCCGTTTTTTGGTATTCTGCTCTCGCCGATCATCGCTGCTGCAGCTATGTCGCTCAGTTCAGTTAGCGTTATCGCAAATGCTTTGAGGTTAAAAATCATTAAAATATGATCTTGCGCATTGAACAAATATTTTACTGGTGTTAGTTTCCATTCATGCGCAGAGTTCTAATGATCTTATCTGTTTTCGCTTTTCTGGCCACGTCGATGGCCAGTCTTGCTCATGCGGAAACGCTCTGTGATCCGTTATCAGAAATTTGTGCTTCTCAACATGTAAACAGCGATAATGCCCCTGATAATGATGCTTCCAAAGATGGATGCGATATGGCTTGTAGCGGATGTCATGTGCATTGCCACAACCACATAACCTCTCATTCTCATGACGGGTTATCTGCCCTGTTTGGTGCAAAGGAAAAGCGTATTCTTGGTCAGGAGTTAATCTACCTCTCTGATATGACCTACGGTCTTAAACGCCCCCCAAAAGCCTAAATTCGCAGGCGTAGTGCGCCTGCATTTTCCATGCGTTCATCATTGAGCGCATTGCTTTTTATTGTCCAAAATCAAAGGAAACAGAGATGTTTAAAGAAAAACACGCACTTTTTGCGCTTATCGTTATGACGCTGTTTGTGCCGCAGGCGCGGGCGCAGAATATCCTGACGCTGGAACAGGCTTATGCCAATGTCTTGGCGCAGAACCCACAAGTACAAAGCTATAAAGCCCGCGTAATGGCCGCAGAAGGTCATAGGCTGCAAGAGTCGCTCATGCCTAATCCCGAAGCAGTATTTGAAGCTGAGAATTTCGGCGGCGATAGCCCGCGTAATGGCCTCGATGCGGCGGAATATACACTAGGAATTGAGCAGCAAATTGAAATTGCGGGCAAGCGTTCCAAGCGCGAACAGGTTGCCTCTATTGAAAAGCAGCAGGCCAGCCAGGAAGCATTGGCCGGTATTCAGGCAACGCTGGCTCAAACCAAGGCCGCTTACATGCGTGTAGCCATTGCACAGGAACGTCTGAGCCTTGCAGAAAAGCGGGTTGCGTTGGCGGAGAAAACTCATGAAACCGTCAAGAAACGCATTAGCGCGGCGAAATCTGCGGATATTCAGCATACCAAAGCTGACATTGAAGTCTCGGCGGCGGAAGTGGAACAGCGCAAGGCCGTTAAGGAACTGGATATAGCTAAAACCGAACTGGCGAATTTGATGGGGGCGTCTATGCTGGATGCTGGTATTTCATCTGATTTGAGCAATCTGCCCGATGTGCCGGAGCGCGAGGCTTTGATGCAGGCATTGGAGCAGACACCGATGAGTACATTAAGCCAGCTTTCGGTTTTGCGGGAAAGCTCTGCCCTTGATCTGGCGCAGGCCAATGGCGTGGCCGACCCGACGTTCGGGCTGGGTGTTCGGCGTTACAATGAGGATGATGGTACGGCGTTCTTAGCAAGTGTTTCCATGCCGATCAACATTTTTGATCGCAATCAGGGCAAGGTTGCCGAGGCCAAAGCCAATCTTCTGGCCGCTGAATCTGACCAGAAAGCGCAACGCCTTAATCTGACGCGGCAGGCCGAGGAACTGTTGCAAACCCTGATAAGCGCCAAGGAAGAAGTGCTGGCCTATCAGGATGGTTTATTGCCTTCGGCGCAGCGTGCTTATGCGCAGGCCGAGGAAGGCTTTGACCGGGGCGCGTTTTCGTTTCTCGATCTGCTGGATGCACAGCGTACCTTGTTTGATGTACAGGAAAGCCATCTTGAAGCTCTAGCGTCATTCCATGAAACCAAATCAAAAATCGACATGCTGACCGGGGAATACGCGCCAGTTGCGGCCTCGGTTTTTAACATCAATGAAAAGGAATAAATTATGAAACAGAACGTATTTATATTTTTAATGGCGTTGGCCGTTTTGTCATGGCCCGTACAAAATACTTTGGCGCAAGATCATGGCGATCACGCCCATGAGGAAAACCATGAACAGCATGACGAAGCTGACGGCCACGGCCATGATGATGGACATGAGCATAACGATCATGGTGAAGAAACGGACGATCACGATGAACACGGAGAACATGAGGAAGGCAAGACCGAGATTGCGCCGGATGCGGCTAAAAATGCAGGCGTAAAGACGGAGAAATCGGCCTCCGCTAAAATCGGCAATGTTATACCGCTGACGGGCCGCATTGTTATCAACCAGAACACACAAGCCCATGTGCGGGCGCGTTTTCCCGGCATCGTCCGCAGCGTCAAAGTCAATTTGGGCGAAACGGTTGAAAAAGGACAGGTTCTGGCAGTCATTGAAAGCAATGAAAGCCTGAAAGATTATAACGTCACCGCTCCGATCAGTGGGGTTGTTCTGGAACGCAATACCAATCTTGGTGATGTGGCAAATGGGGAGCCTTTATTTACGGTTGCCGATCTATCGAATGTCTGGGCAAAATTCCATGTATTTCCCAAAGACGCGGACATGGTGAAATCCGGCCAGAGCGTCCGTGTTCATACGTTGGACGAAGGTAAAACGGGCGCGGCCAAAATTGATATGCTGTTTCCTACAGCGGACGCCTTAAGTCAAACGTTGGTTGCTATCGCGCCTTTGTCCAATGAAAGCGGCTTGTGGCGACCCGGCATGACGGTTGAGGGTGATTTGGCGGTTTCAGAAAAACAAGTCAATCTCGCTGTGCGCGTTTCCGCCCTGCAAACAATGGAAAACCAGACAGTCGTATTTGTGAAGGATGGCAACTCTTACGAACAAATACCTGTGAAAACCGGCATGAGTGATGGGGAATATATTGAGATCAAAAGCGGCCTCAAAGCAGGACAAGAATATGTCAGCGAAGGTAGTTTCATTATCAAGGCCGATATCCTGAAGGCCGGTGCCGAACACGTTCATTAAGAATAAAAAGCGAGAAAAATTATGTTAGAGAAAATTGTTGAAGCTTCAATACGTCACCGCTGGCTCGTGCTGATTGCGGTTTTAGGTGTGTGTATTCTAGGAATTTATAATTTCAAACGCCTGTCGATTGACGCGGTGCCGGACATTACTAATGTCCAGATACAGATCAATACGGAAGCGGCAGGTTATACGCCGCTGGAAGCCGAGCAGCGCATCACATTTCCCATCGAAACGGCGATAGCGGGTATTCCGAAACTGGATTATACGCGCTCAATGTCGCGTTACGGCCTATCGCAAGTCACGGTCATTTTTGAGGAAGGCACGGATATTTACTTTGCCCGCCAGCTTCTTGCCGAGCGTTTATCGGAAATTAAAAGCGAGTTGCCCTCTGGGATTGAACCAATGATGGGGCCGATTGCGACTGGCCTTGGTGAAATTTATATGTACACGGTCGAGGCCGAAGACGGCGCACTCAAAGAGGACGGCAGCGCCTATACGCCGATGGATTTATTGACCATTCAGGAATGGGTGATCGTGCCGCAGCTTCGCAATCTGAAAGGCGTGATCGAGATCAACACAATTGGTGGATATGAACAGCAATATCACGTCATGCCCTATCCTGAGCAACTGTTGGCTTATGATCTGAGCATCGCCGACTTGATTGAGGCGCTGGAAAAGAACAATGACAATGTCGGCGCAGGTTATATCGAAAAATACGGTGAGCAGTACCTTATCCGTGTGCCGGGCCAGGTTAAGGATATAGAGGATATTCGCCATATCATTATTGCCAAGCGGGATGAGGTGACAATTCGCGTGGGTGATGTTGCCGATGTTGCTTTGGGTTCGCCTTTACGGACAGGCGCGGCTACGCAGAACGGGCAGGAAGTCGTACTTGGCACGGCCATGATGCTAATGGGTGAAAACTCTCAGGCTGTAGCGCAGCGTGTTGCTCAAAAACTGGAAATCGTCAATGACTCTCTGCCGGAAGGTGTCCATGCCGTTCCCGTTTACGACCGCACGGCGCTGGTTGAGCGTACAATCAAAACGGTTGAGAAGAACCTTGTCGAAGGGGCGCTACTGGTCATTGTTGTCCTGTTCCTGCTGTTGGGTAATTTCCGGGCGGCGTTGATTACCGCATTGGTCATTCCCGTTACAATGTTAATGACGATTACCGGAATGGTGGAAAACAAAATCTCCGGTAATTTGATGAGCCTTGGTGCGCTTGATTTTGGTTTAATTGTCGATGGCGCGGTAATTATCATTGAAAACTGTCTGCGCCGCTTCGGGCTGGAACAGCACAAGTTGGGCCGATTACTGAATAGAGAGGAACGCTTTTCATTGGCGGCGAAGGCCACAACGGAAGTTATCAAGCCTAGCATTTTTGGGATTTTGATTATCACGATTGTGTATATCCCGATTTTCTCGCTAACCGGCGTGGAGGGCAAGATGTTTCACCCGATGGCGTTTACAGTTGTAACAGCCTTGCTATGTGCGCTTGTGCTGTCTTTGACATTTGTTCCGGCGGCGGTGGCCACCTTCATCACCGGTAAGGTGCATGAGAAGGAAAACATGGTCATGCGCGGTGCAAAAAAAGGCTACGAGCCGCTGCTGAAATGGAGTCTGCGCAATCCGGCGATTGTTATTTTAACGGCTGTGGCTTTGGTCGTTGTCAGCTTGTTCGGGGCTTCGCGTATGGGCGCTGAGTTTATCCCAAGCCTTGATGAGGGCGACATTGCCATGCACGCCATGCGTATTCCCGGCACCAGCATGAGCCAGTCGGTCGAAATGCAATATGACGTGGAAAAGACAGTTGCGGAATTTGCCGAGGTTAAAATGGTCTTCAGCAAAATTGGTACGCCGGAAGTGGCAACCGACCCGATGCCGCCGAATGTGGCTGATACGTTTGTTATTTTGAAGCCCCGCAAGGAATGGCCAGATCCGTCTTTGCCAAAAGCGGAGCTTGTTCATCGTATTGAAGAGGCTGTAAGCAAACTGCCGGGAAATAACTATGAATTCACCCAGCCAATTCAGATGCGCTTTAACGAGCTGATTTCCGGTGTGCGCTCTGATCTGGCTGTAAAACTATACGGGGATGATCTCAGCCAGCTTTTGAAAACGGCGCAGGAAATAGAGGTCGTAGTCAAAACTGTTGAAGGCGCGTCTGATGTAAGGATGGAGCAGGCTGATGGTTTGCCGACCTTGAGCATCATTCCTGACCGTAAACGTCTTGATCTGTACGGGCTGAATATCTCTGACGTGCAGGATGTTGTGCAGGTTGCCATGGGCGGGCGAGAGGCCGGACAGGTATTTCAGGGCGACCGTCGCTTTGATCTGGTCGTGCGTCTGCCTGAAAAGCTGCGCACGGATATAAAAAGCTTGGAAATGCTCCCCATTCCCCTGCTGGATGCCGAGCAGGAGGGCGCAGACGAAACCCCTGATTATGTGCCTTTGAAAGAAGTTGCCGATCTTGACATTGCTTATGGTAGCGCGCAAATCAGCCGTGAAAACGGTAAGCGCCGTATCTTCGTGACTGCCAATGTGCGCGGGCGCGATTTAGCCAGCTTTGTGAAAGATGTGCAAAAGACCGTGCGCGAACAGGTTGATGTTCCCGCCGGGTATTGGGTCGATTACGGCGGCACGTTTGAGCAGCTTATCTCGGCCCGCCAGCGTTTGATGATTGTTGTGCCTGTCGCGTTGCTGCTGATCTTCGGCCTGCTGTTTATGGCGTTCAATTCCGCAAGGGCGGCGTTGCTGGTGTTCTCCGGTGTGCCTTTGGCATTAACAGGCGGAATAGCGGCCCTGATGCTGCGCGATATTCCGCTGTCGATTTCCGCCGGGGTCGGTTTTATCGCGCTTTCCGGTGTGGCGGTGTTAAACGGCGTGGTGATGCTGTCTTTCATCCGTGACCTTGAAGCCCAAGGCAAAGCGCAGGAAGAAGCGATTATCGAGGGTGCGTTAACTCGCCTGCGGCCTGTCCTTATGACTGCGCTTGTCGCTTCGCTGGGCTTTGTGCCAATGGCGTTTAATATCGGCGCGGGATCGGAAGTCCAAAGGCCACTGGCCACAGTCGTGATCGGCGGGATTATATCCTCTACCATCCTAACTTTATTGGTATTGCCTGCCTTATATAAATGGTTTCCCAGCCGTATTAGTGTTCTCCGTAAAATAAACAAAAGTTATAAAGGAGAGGAAAACTGGCAGGGGCAAGGAGACTCGAACTCCTGACCTATGGTTTTGGAGACCATCGCTCTACCAACTGAGCTATACCCCTAAAATCTTGTAAAGATAGGCTTATTCTTACTTGTTATCAGTAAAAATGGCAAGCTCAATAATGGTGTCATTCAGATCTTCTCAGAGCTTGTGGAAGAAATTGGTCAATTTCTTCATCATTGAACGTCAAGTCTTCTTGGTTTTTTAAGCGGTCTTGGGCTTCTTTATAGGCTTTGCAATTTGTATGGGGGGCATTGCGATAAATTTCATAGAGCTTGGATTGCAAGATATCTCTGCGTTGACGAAGGTCTTCAAGAGAGAAACTTGTGTCTTTTATATCTGTCAAGACGCTCAGATATTTTTCTCTGATATTCCAAATATCCGAAGCTGTCTCTCTATGTATCTGAGCCAAAGTGCCCGGATCAAAATTTTTGGCATATCCACTCAGGAAAAGCGTAATCAATGAAATGCCAGCGGTGACAAATTTTAAAGTCATATCATCAATAAAAACTGCGCTAATTGCACCACTTGCTGTGATCGCTGCAAAAACAATTTGGAAGAATTTAAGCCAGCCGTTCTTGCTGTCATACGCATCCGCCATTTTCTCATGGGTCTTGTGCGAGTAAACTACTTTGCCGAAGCATTCACGAATTTGAGATTCAAAACTATAACGTGTCTCATCCATCGACCAATCCCTCCAATAACGTTTGTCTAGCAGATAATCTTGGCCGGGTCGACTGAAGGGTTGGGAATTGGTAACCAAAAATATTTTTCCAACATGCTTCTGCCATGAAGGGTTGATCATTTTTTTCGTAATAGCAGGCTTTGTCAGCTTCTTGCAAAGCATCCATCGTCTTTTGTTTCCAGCCATCACCAAATTGAATAATCTCGCCATAAGGAAGGATGAGATGGTCGTGACGCAACAAGAACGCGAAGAAATCTCTGACTAACCAATCATGCCACCAAGCAGGTCCGCCTACGGAATATGAAAGAGAGTCTGTCAAATGCACCCATTGAGATACGAAAACCATAGCAGCGTTTTCAAGAACGATAGATTTTAGTGGAACTTCCTTTGCCCTTTTCCAAACTTTCATATACTTGATGAGCGCTCTTACGTGTCCCTGCGTTCTTGTATCTATATCATGTAGCCTTTGTATCTCTTCAATGGTTTCAACGGGTTTCCAACGCCCCCCATCTGCTGTGTCTGGCACTACGATCTGGCTTCCATGAACAAAAGCAGGAACAACTTCAAACTTTAATGAATCATAGCCAATAATAACGACTGGGCCATCCGCCTTGATTGTGGTGCGAGGAAATCTCTCCAAAAGTGCCACACGAAATTCTTGCAAAAGCGCACTCTGCCCATTTCCTTGGTAATTGGAGTAACGTTGCAAAACAGACGCAGGCAAAAAATACATTACATCGACATCTGATGTTGGCTGAATTGCAGTGTGCTTACCGTACGAACCAACCAAAATCATGCTTTGGGGGTCTTCTACTCCTTCATGATAAATTTGATTAAGGCGCTCTTCTATGCGCTGAGCTTTACCATACCCATCAGTATAAACCTGAGGGGTGGGATTGATGTTATTTTGAAAATTAATAAAATGCGCTGTTACGTATGACCACATGGCCGCCTCCAAGTTGAAACATTTTTGTCATTGCAAAACTCCTTGTTCTTTTGTTTAGCGCCCTCTTTACTCTAAAGAGTGCACCTCCATTTATTTCCCTCGCAAGGGCTATTGTCTTTTCGGGATGTGGATAGCAAGGAAAACCTCAGCTTTCACTAAAATCACTATCCATAGCGTCTGGTTAACAAATAATATACTACATCTTGTGTTTTTCAGCAATGGGACAATATTCCTTTTTTGTTTTTAATGTGCTTCCACGCCACATAAATAGTCGCTCAGCACAATGAAATTTTTTGGCTGACACCCCCCACACACGGGGTTCCCCTCACACCCTGAAACATGAGGGTCTTTTGCGGCGGGCAATGATCGCCCACACACAGGTAAAACAACAAATGTAAACAGAGACTTTGGGGCGTTATTCGTGTTGATCTGAACAACAATAAAGACGTAAACTAAAAGGAGTGGCTCATTTTGGGCCACCGGGGCTAGTTACCCCCTCAGTGCGGCCTACAGCATCAGGCCGTTAACAGTGATGCTGCTTTCTTGACCTTATGGTCGGGGGGCAGCGAAATACAATAGCGCCTAGCGTAAATACGCTGGCCGTTCACTGAGCGGTAACTACTCCCCGGCTACCAAGAGCAATCTTGGTGGCCGTTTCGCTTTTTAACACAAACGAAAGGGGATCGACCATGAACGAGACACCAGATACATCAACAACCGAAAACCAAAAGAACAAAATCACGCTGGGCTTTTTAACAAGCTGGGCATTGGGCATCTTGTTCCTGCTCACGGCTCTGGCCACGTTATTCCAACCGGGTACTTTGGGCATGGGGCTGGCCAGCCTGCTTATCGCCGCCTTGCTCCTGCCCCCGGCGCGTCAATTCATTCACAAGAAGACAGGCAAGAGCCTCTCCACGGGCGTTCGTGTGGTGCTGTTCTTCGTCTTGCTTTTTAGTGGCGCGGCCAGTTTATCAGGCTCTCAGCTTCAATCTAATAACGTGCATGTGGCCCAAAGCTCTGCCGCGCAGGGCGAAACCCCGCCAAAGGGGCTGATCGTTCAGGAATTCAATCTTGAGAGCGGCGCATATGGCTCAGGCAAGATCGTGGGCACACTCAAAAACACAACAGGCAGATCGTATGGCTATGTGCAGATTGAGTTTGGTCTGTTCGATGATGAGGGCAACACGGTGGGCAGTACCTTGGCCAACATCAACAATCTTGATGCCGACAGCACATGGAAGTTTGAAGCCCCCGTGTTCAACGCCACCGCCACGCAAGCCCAAGTTAAAAACATCACCTCATTTTAAAGGAAAAGGAAGAGTAACTGATGCGTAAAAGAGTAAAGCCGGGGCCAAGCAGGATCGACATTCATGTTGGCAAACGCCTTCGCACCCGGCGAAGTTTATTGGGTATGAGCCAGCAATATCTGTCCTATGAATGCGGAATCACGTTTCAACAGATTCAAAAATACGAGAAGGGCATCAACAGAATAAGCGCGGGGCGGCTTTATGAGTTGAGCATTATTCTTGATGTGCCGATTGAGTATTTTTTTCATGGGTTGAAAGCGCAAAAAAGGTGAGGAAAAGTGACAAATTTTCGCAGAGTCATTTTATATTCTTTATGAATATTTTAAAAATTTTCATTTTAAAAATAAAGAACATGAAAAAGTGTCACTTAACCCCACTTTTGAGCCTGATTAAGACTTGAGCGTGCGGTCTTCCTCACCGTCATTTTTGTTGGCCGGTTCGTCCAACATATCATCAACATCAAGCGCGTCACCCCTCTGGTCAACCTCAGACCACGCAGGCGCATAGACGCCCCGCACCGTCTGATAACCGTTCAGGGGGGTAATGTCATGCCCCATGCTTTCAAGCCGGTCTTTGACGCCTTTGCGCGTGGGTACATTTTTGATGCCCGCGTCCTCGCAATACTCCTTGAAGCGGTCGTAGAACTCGGTCAAAGGCTGTTTTTGCTTTGGCCCAAGGCGACAATATTCGTTGATGAATGTGACCAGTTCGTTGGAGCGCGTCAGCCACGTATCCTTGGCGTTCAGACAATCCTGCGGCTCATCAAAGCGGCCACGCGCCTTGAGCCGTTGAAAGCCCGCAATGGCATGATTCAGAATGCCTGAAGATTCCGCAACCCATATATCATCAAACAGGCCGGGGATGATCTCCTCCTCTGAAAATTCACGCGTGAACGGCACGACCATCAGCCGTCTTCTCAGGCCTTTTGACAGGTCTTTGGTGGACGGATAGTGATTGGACAACAACACAGGCACAGCGCGGCATTTAAATTCAAATGACGGTTTGTTTTTGTGCTGGCCGGTCATGGATTTTTCTTCGCTGATTTTCTTGAGAAACCCGTCAGGCAGGCATGTGCCGACCTCAACATCATCATCAATCAGCATTAGCTTTCCATCCAACGCGCCAATGGTGAAGATATTTTTTTCAATATCATTGATGCGCTCGGCCATGAAATTGCCCTCCCCCAGCAAATATTCAAGAATGGCGGCGAGGCTCGTCTTGCCGTTGCTTCCTGCGCCATGGAGAAGAAGAATGGCTGGTATCTTGCGCCAAGGCTGGCAGATATAGCCTATGATTTCCATGATGTGTTTGAAGAGTTCTTCAGGAGAAGAGCTGGTGCTGAAAATATCCAGCACTGCCTTATCAAATTTGGGCGATTTGGCCGCCGGGTCATAATCAATGCTGAGGCAATGACGCAGATAACTCTCAGGCCGGTGTGGCTTGAACGTGACTTGCCCCTTATCATCAAACCATACTTCGCCGTTTCGGCAATTAATGACCATGGGCGGCGTGCTGTTATGACGAAGAGGATCACCGCCCTTGAACACACGGCCTTGCAACAAGTTCAAAGCGGCGTTCACCATGGGGGAAACATTCATGCCCTCAGGGTTGTAAAGCTCATTGGCGAGAGGCAGCATTTTGCGCTTGATTGAGTCTTCAGGCTCAACCTCCCAGTGCCTCCCGTTATAGCTGTAGTAGTTTCCGTCTTTGATGCGGATTAACAATCTTCCGCTTTCATAGTGTTCTTCCAACAACATTTCCATGAGCATAACGGCCTGATCTTCAGAGAGGCGGTTGCGCTCCTCCTTCTTAACAGCTTTGTAGATGCTGTTAATTGCGGCTTTGGTCTGTTCGCTCTGCTTTTTCACCTCTGAAAGATGAATTTCGTGAGCGGCAGGCGGCAACGACAAGATCAGCTTAACAGTCTCTTCAATTTCAGCGAGTGTGCTTGATTTTGAGAGCTTTGAAATTTTGGCTTCAATATCAATCTGGCCAATGCCGAGCAACGTCAAAACCTCATCCAGTTCTTCAATTTCAAACTCGTCACGCAGCGTTGGAATTCCCTGCGCAGGACGGTTGTTGTCGATGGCCTCGCAAATGCGCATGGCGCTGTCATGTCTGCTCATGGCATCAGGGTCATTATCAGCCTCGGCCAGTCTATGAACAAAATCAGCCGTGTCTTCAGCCGCCCAGCCTCCGCGATACAACGCCCCCGCAACCGCGCCTGACAGCCGGTCACGCGCTCCTTCCTCATAATAAGGCAGAAACATTTCAATAGCCTTGTCACGGTCGTCCTGACTTACATTGGGGGCTTTATCTGGCCGTTCCACAGGCTTGCGCTTTTCAGCTTCTGGTATGGGCGGCAAAGTCACAACATCATGTTCGCCGCATATAATTCCGCTGCGTTGAGGTAATGGGTCGTCCATGTCATGAAACACAGGGTTGGCCGTGTAATGGATTTGCACCGGCGAAAACAAAGCCAGATCAACCGGCGCGGGGTTTGCGCGGAAGTAACGCTTCCACTCGCCCTCAGAAATCGCTCTGTCACACCAGAACCACATGTGAAGCGAGATAACAGACTCAGGCTTCTCACCGGCTTTCTTTGGCACGCTTTGGCTGGCGCTGAACTTGTAAAAGAAGCTGGCTGCTCTAAAGGGCGCAGGCAGCAATTCTCTTACCCAACGTGCAACAGCATCAGGGTCTTTCACCGGGTCAAGATGTTCAGGACATTTCTCCTTGTCGATGTCCAAGGCCAGATAATAACGCGGCATGGGGTCAAAGGCCGCGCCGGGATCATGGATGCGCCGTTTAACAACATTCTTTGCGTCTGGCTTGGGTTTTCCTCGAATGACAAACTTTTGTGGCTCTTTCATCAGCTCTGTCAAAACATTGCTGAGATCGTCAAGATTTGAAACCGGCTTTTCTTCGTGTGTAAAGAATGTGCCTGCGCCAAAAGATTTTTTGGTGACGCTTCCATCATCTTCACGGAAAAATTCCTTTGCCGCCTTTTTATCAGGCTCACGGCAACCAAGAACAGTTAGGGTGTCTATTGGTTTACTCATTTTCTCCTCCTTTTGAGCAGTGTTTTTGTTGATGTTGGTTTTTGTGTTTTGATCGTTTTTAGACATGAGTCTTCCTTTCCGGTTTCGTGTTGAAACCGAGTTGTTAAAGTTCAAAAAATGTTTGTTGAATTAAGGGTGAAAGCGGCTTACACTTTCACTCATACGATTATTTCATGGGGGTGTTACATCATGTGCCGCCCCCTTTCATATTCCGTTTTTGAATTTGTTGATTGGCGTAAGCTAATACTTCAGATAAAAGCCAACAGGCTCTGTGTTCTGAAATCTTGACAGAAGCTGGTAATCGTCCAAGCTTCATCAAAGCGTAATAACGGCTTTTGCTGAGCGGAATATATTTCTGCACTTCAGAGAAGTCGATGAACTGCTCACCGGGTGAGAACTCATTTGCCTGATATGGCCATGGCTGAATGCCATTATTACTCATTTTTAGCTCCTAAATTTACTCAAAGGAGTCTTATTATTAAGGGCATAAAAACGGTGTGAGCAACATCATAGATTTGCGACCAAATGTGCTTTGTGGAAGCATTTCATCGCAAATACCTGTTATTGATTATTTATTTGCCGCCTTCACATCGCGTATAGCCTGTTCCCAGCCATCTAAGTTTTGATATTCATATTTGAATGCGTCTTTGTGTTGCAAAATGTAATCTTCAAAATATCTCTTACAAATAGTTTCAAAAACAGCAAACGGACTACTGGGAGAGCCTTTTGGCTTCACATGAGCTGTGCTTATACCCATTTCATTGAAAGCATTGAATACCTGTTCAGCAATTTCCTTTGCTAAAAATTTTATGTTTCCATTTGATGAATTTGCCTTTTGGTTACACAGGTCAATTAAAGAATTTATGATGGATATGTGCAGTTTATCATCTTGCAGGTGCATGGCGTTTTTGTGTTCGGATAGTTCAGCCCTGCATTTTTCAAATGTCTTCGCAACTTCGGCCAGAGTGTTACCTTCTTTAAGGTGTTCAAACGAGCAATCGCATAAGAACAGAGACATTTTCACCATGTTATGAACGGTCTGAAAGTTTGAATTTCCTTCTATTTTTGTTTTTCCGTCCTTGTCATGCCTGATGCGAACAACTTTATCAGCGTTGTATTCTTCGATGACAGCAGAAGTGATCTCTTTTGCCTCAGGGTAGCTTAGACTGTCCGCAAGCGTTTCAATTTCAATATCTGGGTTATTTGCAAGAACGGCATTAGAATGGGCGGTGTTGATATCACCTTCCATTTTTCCTTTCTTATAATTCTCAACGATCTCAATTATGCGTTGGTCAAATTCACTCATAACGCCCCTTTCAAGGGCACTACATTAGCATTTTCATCGTCGCTGTCGTGAACAATTTTCCAGACGTGATCTGACCAGAGATTGAGGGCATCACGCTTCTCATTCAAATAAGAATAACGGGCATAAATCTTGGTCACGCCGCCTTCAGCGTGATTGAGCACCCGGCTGATCGTGTGCAAGGCCACGCCCAACTCAGCGAGGCCAGTGCCACAGGTGCGCCGTAAATCATGGTAACGCCATTCTGGCGCGTCAAACAGACCCTTGAATTTAGTTTTCGCTTTGCCGAACCCGTCAACGGGCTTTTTGCCGAAGCAAGTTGTGAATACATATGGCCCTTTGAACTGGGGCAAAGATTTTAAAATGCTGATGGCCAGATCAGACAGAGGCACATCCTGCCCGCGTTTGGCTTTGACGTTTTCAGCGGGGATGCGCAGCAACTTCTCATCAAAGTGAATATATTCTTTCTTGAGTGTGGCGATCTCGCTGCGCCGCTGCCCGGTTAACAGCAAGAGTTGACAGAGCGGCCCATACGGATAGCCTAATTGATTGCAAGCCCGCCAGAACGCCTTGATTTCCTGCCTGTTCAGCACACGCTCACGTTCAGGGATCACCACAGGCTTTCTAATATTGCTGCATGGGTTCACCTCAAGCTCACCACGTTCAATCGCCCAATTATACATCTTGCGCAGAGCAACCAGGGTTTTGTTCGCTGAGCTTGGCCCTTTTGATATTTTGCGCTCATCAAGCAGATCAATCACATCTTTGCGCTTGATGGTGCTGGCCACCTTATCGCCCATGGCGGGCAAGATATAAGCTGTGAACACATGCTGCGTTTCTTTCCAACGGCGGTTCTTCTTCGCGTGCTTTTCAAGAAACTCGTGATAGATGTCTTCAACCGTTGCGCCAGTCTCTCCTTGTTCAAGCTGGGCTATGATTTTTTCTTCACGCAAGGTGTAAGGGTCAAGCCCCATGGCCAAGTCTTCTTTATAACGTTTCACAATTCTGCGGGCATGGGCGAGGTCAATATCAGGATAACGCCCAATGGTCATGCGCCGTTGTTTGCCGCCGAAACGATAAACAAAGCACCATGACTTCACGCCTGAGGCCATCACGCGCAGCACCAGCCCCGTCATAATGGCATCAGCAACGTCCAGCCTTCCTGTCTCAGGAGGCTTGATCTTTGCAACGCCCGTTTCTGTCAGTCGTCTAACGGCCATGGGTCTTTTAAACCTCTGGTCTGGGTAACAGTTAAAATTGTTGTTTAGAAGGTTCTCTTATCTCGGAATTGACCAGTTAATCAACAACTATCTGTAATTCCTATATATTTCAGGACAGTGCAGTACCTCGCAGGACAGCGCAGGAAAGTTGTGACCCTCGGTTCTTTGCCGGGCCGGGGTAACGCGGGGGTAACGTTTTGACTCAGTTACCCACCGTCTGGGGTAGCACCGGGCAGGAATCAGCAAGACTTGTGATGTGATAAAAAGCTATGTAGAGTCAGGACTTAAGAGGAATGGAGCGCACCTCACAATTACCATAATGAACGCCCTCCAAAACCGTAGGTCGCGGGTTCAAGTCCTGCTGCCCCTGCCATTTCCAGAATATTTGACAAGCTAGGGCGATTTAGTGCCTAGGACAAAGTCGAGTAATCCTTGAAAATTGTCAGAAGTGCCGTCTGGTTTCATTCCCGCTTTCTCTGCAGGTAAATTAAAGCGGTTGACCCAGTATGTCGGGTAACCAAAGCTCTTGGCGCCATACGCGTCCCATCCTCCGAACGCGGCAAAAACAATCTCCTCTTTCTTGAGACCAAGATGGTCCATGCCTAGCGCGTAAGCCTTCGGATCTGGTTTATAAGTGCGGTTGACTTCGGTGCTTAAAAGCTCGTCAAATAGCTCTGCAATTTGCGCATTGTCTGCATTTGCCTGCAGCATCATTTTGCTAAAATTTGCGATGGTAATAATCTTAATTCCTGATGCCTTTAATTTTTTAAGACCCTCCACTGAATCCGGCCATGGTTTAAGCTTAAGATAAGCATTTAAGAGTTGCTGCCTCTGCTCTTCGCTGGCTTTTAATTTCATGTTTTCAATAGTGTAATCAAGAGCCTGGCCGGTAACCTTGAAAAAATCCTCGTGGTTGCTGGTGATGGAGCGTAAAAATCCATATTCAAACTGTTTTGCGCGCCATGCCTTTGTAAAATCAAGCCCTTTGCCGGGAAAGATTTTTTCAACTTCTTCTACAACTGAATTGGGGTTGAAAATAACAAAATAATCAAACGCAACGGCCTTGTAATGTGGGGGTTGTATTTCCTGTGCATGACCGCCAGATAAAGAAAAAGTTAAGAATATTAATAAAATAGCGAAGTAAGTTCTCATTTTGTGTCTCTTATTTTTTTCGGAATTGATCATACACAATGCGTGTGAAACGTAGCATAGCCTTAAGCTTTGATCACTGTAAACCATAATTGGATAGTCAAGCTTCGTGGCTAATCGTTAGTACTGAATATGTCCTGCCGTTCTACCATTTCCTCTACAAAACACACGTTTATATCCTAAAAATAAATATTTGACTAATCAGTCAAACGTGCCTATCTCTGTTGCGGAAAGGATTTTTTGAAATGGCCGGGGCGCCTAAAGATACCAAGCAAAAGCTTATTGATACTGCGACTGAGC
>CAYZHM010000011.1:0-55312 GCA_964478225.1 uncultured Micavibrio sp. | reverse complement strand
TTAAGGACACCAACACCGCCACAAATAGCGCAAAACTTGTTCTGAATGGCACAACCCTAGCCGCTGGCGTAGACCATACACTCTCCGCAGCAGACTTCGCCAAACTACAAGTCGTCGGCGGAACAGTGAAAGGCACAAACGATATCACAGTCTCTGTCTCTGATGGCTCTGTATCATCAGGTGCTAAGTCATTCACAGTAACCACAGGAAACACAGCGCCGGTATTAAACGTTACAAATAGCACTCTCACAAATGGAACTGCAGTTTTAGCGTCCAAGCTTATTACAGCCTCAGATGTTGATGGCGACAACCTGACCTACACAATCAAGGACACAAACACCGCAACAAACAGCGCAAAATTGGTTCTAAACGGTACAACCCTAGCCGCAGGCGTAGACCATACACTTTCCGCAGCAGACTTTGCCAAACTCCAAATCGTTGCAGGCACCGCAAAAGGCGCAAACGACGTCACAGTTTCTGTTTCCGACGGCACGTTGTCTTCAGAAGTAAAAACAGTAAACGTCTATACAGCCAACAGCGCACCAGAAATCAAAACCTTAAACGGAAGCATCGAAGCAGGAAAAGCTGTCCTTGCCTCAAAATTCATCTCTGTAACAGATATTGACGGCGATGCACTGACCTATACAGTCCGCAGCTTTGGAACAAGCAATAACAACGCCCACCTGGTCTATGATGGAGTAACTCTCGTATCAGGCATCAACCATACCCTGACAGCAGAACAATTCGCCAAATTACAAATAGTCGGCGGCGACACAAGCGGCAAAGACAACATCAGCTTCACAGTCACTGATGGCACCATCTTCCTCTCAGGCGGTATCAACGTTACAACAACAAACGAAGCTCCTGATCTAACAGCTGTAGACTCGCATGCCCTTACATCCGACAATCCAATACTTCTTTCCAGCCTCGTGGAAACAAAGGACAAAGAAGGCCAAGCCCTAACATTTACGATCGAAGATCAAAATTCTGCGGCAAACAGTGCCACCCTTCGACTCGATGGCAAAATTTTGACAGGAGCACAAACACTCACAGAAGCTGAATTCTCACGTGTCACCCTCACAAAAGGCAGCGCAGCAACAACAGACAAAATTCTGGTAAGCGTCAGCGATGGGGAACACAAAGTAGAAGAAACCATCGACATTGTTTCTAAGGCTACCGTAACGAGCCATCTATTCATGTATGGAACTGGCGGTCACGACACAATTACGGGTGACGACTGGACAAACATCATCTACGGATATGCTGGCAGTGACCTTCTCTACGGCAAAGGCGGCAACGATTATCTCATCGGCGGTGCTGACAACGACACCCTGGACGGCGGCGAAGGAAACGACACTCTATACGGCGAATCCGGCTTCGACACGCTCATCGGCGGCTTAGGGGACGACATTTTGATTGGCGGCGAAGGCACAGACATTCTGTATGGTGGCGCCGGCGCAGACCGTTTCATCTTCGACAGCTCAGCCTTCAAAAATCGCGACATAATTAAAGACTTCGAGCTCGGCAAAGACGTCCTTGATATCTCTGATATACTTGAAACATCAGGAACATCACTATCAGACATTTCAATCATCAGCATCAACGCCCCAAGCCAACAAACTTCTTACCTGGTTACATCAAAGCAAGGTCAAGGCAGCGCAACCCAGTATTTAATTGGCGCAATCATGGAAGGTGTAAGCTTTTCAAACCCATCCAAAATCGGCACAGGCTTTAGCATGGACATCGTTGACGCCAAAACATTGGTAGACTCAGGACATATGCTTATCTAATGCCAAAATTGGTTGCGGGGGCAGCAACCGAATACTTTCTCTAACTATTGACGATAAAGAGATTATTTATTTTTAAGAAAATTTTGTACCGTGTCTTGTACCGCTATAAATTACCCACAAGAAATGGGAATTGAACTCGTGGCCAAAACTCTAAAAAAAAAGAAACTATCATTCTGTTCAATGAAAATTTTCGAAGAGATCGGGGTT
Source organism: uncultured Micavibrio sp. (assembly GCA_964478225.1). Taxonomy (GTDB): domain Bacteria; phylum Pseudomonadota; class Alphaproteobacteria; order Micavibrionales; family Micavibrionaceae; genus CAYZHM01. Next base: position 53,315 of record CAYZHM010000011.1, on the reverse strand, counting down.
CTCAGAGACGTAATTGCAATTTTTGCTTTTAAAGGAAGTATCATCCACATATTCCCAATTTGGGCTTTTTAGCAAGCATCGGCATTTCGCCTTTCGGTTCTCAGAACCCGATAAGGCTTCGTATACACGAAGAACGGTCGCTTTAAGGGCTTTCATTTGATTTCTTCCATATTCCTTGACTCTCTAATTTTGCGACCCTCTCATCAGCTTCGTAAAAGCCGCCGCTGTAGTGGGTGTAATCTCTTGCAAATCCCGACAGCACCATAAAACGCGAAACATCCATCCCATCTAGCAAGCAGTGCATAACTTTTCGGTCATATTGATCATAATTAATGAGTTTGCATTGAAGTTGCCCGCTTTCAAGAAAATCTCTAAAGCGGCAGTGCTTTCGCGGTGATAAGGTTCTTTTTTTTCAGGAGCATTAATACCCCATAATCTGATTTTTTTCCTGAGGCATAAAATGTATCGCCGTCTACAACTCTTTCGAGGATTACTGATTGATATTCGTATGGCTCAACCGGGCTTTGTACCGTGGCCTCTTTGTTGGTGCCCGTGTTTTCAGTTGTGCTCGCATGAGCTGGAAAAGTGCGAGCAAGCAGTAAAATAAAAAGGAGCATATTAATTTTCTTCAATAAATTCTTTAAAAATTTTAAGCCGACCTTTTGAGAAATAAAAGATTTTATTGACAATTGTTCCCCATTTGTTCTTGACTTTTCCTTTGGCATGCAGCAAGCTTTTTTTCTCAAAAATAGAATTGGAGCAGGAAAGATGTTTACTAATCGGCAACTTTGGCAAGGGATTGATCAGCTTGCAAAAATTAAGAAAATTTCTCCATCAAAAATGGCGACTAATGCCGGCCTCGATCCAACATGCCTGAACCATTCAAAGCGCCTGTCGCCAGAAAGAAAGCTGAGATGGATATCAACACAAAGTCTTTGCAGAATTTTAAAAACAACCAACACATCACTGTCGGAATTCGCAAAAATCGTAGAGAGCTCATCAAAGTAGAAAAGCGCAGGTTATCTCCTTTTTCCTATGCGGTTCACTCTGTTTGTCACAAATTTTAAAATCTCTTTGCGCGCTTGTTCATCGGAAACCTCGTTGTAAGCTTTGATGAGCCGCGTTAAGTCTTTGTCGTTTAGTATATCTTTTGGATCAGATAAAGCTGGGGCCTCTAAGTTGCTTTGTTTGCAATCTTGATAAAAATACTCAATGGGAACTCCCAAGATTTCGCTGAACTGATAAAGGCGCTCGGCGCTGATTCGGTTAATGCCGCGTTCGTATTTTTGAACCTGCTGAAAGGTGAGTCCAATCTGTTCGGCCAATTTTTCTTGACTAAGGCCCGCCAAAGATCTTCGCACACGCAAACGTTTGCCAACGTGAACATCAATGCTATCAGGTCTCCCTTTGGTTTTTTTGCTCATGTTTTTCCTCCAAGTTTTATTGAGTGCTGATTGATTTCTTTCTATGAGAATTTCTAAGCGGTCTCGCTATTTAAGCATACGCTACGCCTAAGATGCGATAAACAGTCAATTCCATTAAAACAACCTATGGCTGCTTATTCTCGGGATAAAATCCTCGATGTTCTTTTTTTTTCGTTAAATATTCTTTTTTTGTTCTTTTTCCTCTTGACTCATTTGAACTATGGGTTGTATGTAGAATTTAGGTAAATATTCTTATTTTACTTAAGGTGTAAATTTCTCACTGAGTAGGAGTTGCTAAAAATGCCAAAATTTTACATTGATTTTCAAGACGATCTACAAGTTCTACAAAGCGATATAAGTTTATTTTTCACGCGCAATGAGCGCTTATTAAACGACTATTACGATGTACGGCAGCATTGCTACAGCGAAATTGAAGGGCTGGAGCCTAATTTCTATGGCGGCAAAGATGAATATGATGAAATTTGTGACACGCTGGTTATAGCTTACAAAAACATCATCATTGGCGGAGCACGTATTATCGGAAAAACCCCCGGAAGTTCCAATAATATACCAATGAACAGGGACGCTTTACCAGTAGAAGAAATATTTTCTGATTTACAACTTCATCGTGTGCCTTATTGTGAATTCAATCGTTTAGCAATTCTCGGTGGTTTCAGGAGTATGCCTCTTTTAAGACGCGTCCTTCAAAAACTTGCGGGTTTTGCCATCGCGAGAGGGTACAAATACTTATTTTCTGTATCGGAATTGATGCAGGCTCGCACTTATCGCCGCGTATTTAAATCTCTCGAGCTGCCCAATCCATACGAGATACACGAAAATTTTGAAGTCCCTAAAGTAGAAGACGCTGAGTATGCCGGTCTTGAAATGTTTGTTTCGAGCATGGCGTTTCCGCAGCAGTGGAACGGCATTCAAGACAGAAGTAATTTATGGAGCTGAAACAACTTCTGTTAAATAGGAATATAATAATGCAATCATATATACAAAAACTTTTCTTGGCTTTGTTTTTTAGTGGGAGCCTACTGCCTATAGCATCTGCCAACGCCGACCCGGTGGATAAGATTGAGGCCTTGGATATAAAAGCTCTTTCTGAGGTTTTTGTCACCTCATCGGCTAAGCGTCCCGAAGCCCAGTTTAAGGCGACTTCCGCAATTACTGTTATTTCACAAGAAGAAATCGAGCGATCCGGAGCAACTAATATAGCTGAGGCGCTACGTTATGTGCCAGGTGTTAACGTCGCGCGTATAGATGCTAACAAATGGGCGATATCGGCCAGAGGGTTTAACCGTCAATATTCCAATAAGTTGCTTGTTCTCGTGGATGGCCGTTCTGTATATACCCCGCAGTTTTCAGGTGTCTATTGGGACATCCAAGATACGAATATGGCTGATATTGACCGGATTGAGGTCATTCGGGGTCCGGGCGCTACATTATGGGGATCGAATGCCGTGAACGGTGTAATTAATATCATCACTAAAAAAGCCCAAAACACACAAGGAATGCATGCCTCTTTTCTACATGGAGACCATGAGAAAGCGGGCGTAACTGTGCGCAAAGGCGGCCAGATCAATGATCATAAGTTTTACAGGGCGTATGCAAAGCGTTCTGAACGCGGTGAAATGACCAATCTAGCGACCGGCAACGGTAACAATGACGGCTATAGTCAATATCGGGCAGGGTTTAGGTTCGATTCAGCGCCGACCAAAGCGGAAGAATGGAGCATTATCGGTGATGCCCACAAAGGGCATATGGACCAGACCTTTTTAATACCTGGTCTTATTACGCCAGCCGTAAGTACGCCGGTTAATGGGGAGGAGCGATATTATGGGGGCAGTGTGACCGGGAGCTGGGAAAAACAAGAGGGAAATACGCATCATAAGCTCCATTCTTATATTGATTATGTCACCAGAGAGATGGAGATAATTCATAACCACCAGATTTTTACATTTGATATTAACTATCAAAGGAACGTTCAAAGGAATAATGGTGACGAGCTCATTTGGGGTGCTGGTTATCGCTACATCTGGGACGATCTTGATTCCAAAATTCTTGATAACGGACAGGGCTATTTATTTTATACCCCACAAATTACCGAGGGAGTTATATATAATGTTTTCCTTCAGAATGAAGTTAAGGTTATTCCCGATAAGCTTCATTTTACATTGGGCACAAAGATTGAGGATAATTATTACACGGATTTTGAAATCCAACCCAACGCCCGTCTCGCTTGGTACCCCTCAGATAATCAGACAGTGTGGGGAGCTGTTTCTCATGCCATACGCATACCAACCAGAGGGGAGAGGACTTTATCAGCTATCGTTGCAAGCACGCCGGGTGGTTTTGTAAAAATAACGGGAAACCCGGGCCAGTTTAAATCAGAAGAGCTTACAGCATTTGAATTGGGGCACAGGTACAAACCGAATAGCCGTCTCGCTTTTGATACTTCGGCTTTCTATAATATATACGATGACTTGCGTACCTTTGAGCCAGGCGTGTCTCCTATTCCAACACCCGACACGGCAGCAGAGTTCATAACGCATAATGCAGGCTCGGCCGAAACATTTGGGTTTGAGATCGAAGCAAAATATGTGGTTACCCCAAACTGGACATTAATGCCAAATTATACCTACACAAAACTTGCTATGCACCGTGACAAAACAAGTTTGGATAGCACAATAGCGGACGAGGAAGGCGTCACCCCAGAGCATCAAATCGCGTTCAAATCGCGCCTTAATTTACCCCACGATGTTACTTTTGATACAAATCTTTCCTATATCGAAGAACTGGAAACCTTCGACATTCCTAGCTACACAAGGCTGGATGCAAGAATAGGCTGGAAGCCCCTTGAAGGGGTTGAGGTGAGCTTAACAGGGCAAAACCTACTGGATTCAACACATCCAGAATTCCAGCCTTTCCTGTACGCGCCTTCTGCCGAAATAGACAGAAGCGTGTTTCTTAAACTCAACCTCAACTTTTAGTCAAGAAAGGTATTTAACATGACTAGTAAAGTAAGACCAATACAAAAAAGCATTGACGAAGCACTTGTGGAAATCGAAGGCTATGCGAAAGCTGCCGCTGATACCATGCGCATGTGCTTAAAAGAAGCCAATGTAGAAGCCTATGTGCATTTTCTGGACTGCATGTATCATTATACGAGGCATTCAGGCGATAAATGCAAAGCTGCGGCAAGAAATGCCAAGACTTCTCATTTAAAGAAATTCTTCGAAGAATTTCATGATGAAGAGCATTGGCATTACAAAGCCGCCCGCGATGATGTGGAAACATTTGGCAGAACGGTCTCCAAGGAGAGCCCGATGATTATCAAGGCTTTTGACAATTTTTGGGACTCTCTAGCCGATCGGCACAATAATGGCTATTTGGGAGCGCTTTATGTCTTCGAAAATATTGCAAAGTATTTGCAAGACGATCTCAAAGAGTTTGTGGAACGGCTGGGCTTGTCAGAAAAGGAGTTTACTTGGCTGGGGCTGCATGCAGAGGAGGATCTCGATCATGGAGATATGATCTATCAGGTTCTTACTAAGCATATTGGCGAGAACCCTAGTGTAGCCGTCGCCGCGGCCCGCCAAGCCAGCAATCTTTGGAGCGGTATTATGCTATATGCATTTGACAATTATAAAATTGCCGCTTAAGGTGCGTAAATATTATGTCAAAGGGGCTTGCCCCTTTGACATTATCTATAAACCAAGAGTATTTTTGAAGTGAAGAGCCCGGTTTTTTTAGTATTGTTTTCTTTGTGTTTTCTCATGCTGGGCAGCCTTAATAGCGCGACCGGACATGAAAAATCTTATTCGGAAGAGTATATTAAAGCTCTGTATATCGTGAAACTCACTCAGTTTATTGTTTGGAAAATTCAGCCGCCAACTATAGACATCTGCGTTGTGGGCAGCGATAGTTTTGGAGCTTCGTTGGTGCAAATATCACAAAACCAGGGCTTGAGCGAACATCTACGCATACAGGAAAAAAACCTGGTGTCAGATTATAAGAATTGCGAGATATTATACATATCGAGATACGCCGAGTTCGAGGCTTCTCAAATTCTATTTAAGGTCTCACAATTACCCATACTAACAGTAAGTGATATTAATCGTTTTATTGACCAGCAGGGGGGAATTGGATTTACAGATGTAGGGAATTCAATCAAACTTGAAATCAATTATACCACTATTAAGCAACAAGGCATTTTAGTCGATACAGAGATTTTGGAAATGGCAAAAAGGGTGCTTTAGGTGATAATTTTAAATCTGTTTAAAAACTCTTTCGATAATTTATCGATCAAACAAAAGCTTTTGATCCTTGCTTTTCTGGTGTGCATTCCTTCTTTGCTTATATCCATGTCTATCATTGGATTTTTTGGGTTTGAGCATGCTAGAAAGGAGCTTCACAAAGAGCTCCAAACGATTACAGATATAACGGGAAGCCATTTAAGCGGAGCTCTTGCCTTTGAGGACAAAAAAAGAGCGTATGAAATACTGGGCTCATTGAAATTTCACAAGGCAATGCTAGCAGCCTGTCTTTACGACAATACAGAACATCTCTTTGCCGCGTACGGCCCCCCAGGTGCTCATGATTGTAATAGAGACCATTCGAAACCAATATCTGCGGCCAAAAATGAACTCGTTTTAAGCACTGTAATCCAACGCCGCGAGCTGCGCGCCGGGTCATTGGAAATACACGCGAGCCTTTTGCCCCTTAATCATTATATTGATAATCAAGTTTTCTTAATGGTGGCTTGTTTTGGAGGCGTTATTATTTTTATAAGCCTTCCAATTGCCTATTTCTATCAGCGTAATATTTCAGGACCAGTTTATAAGCTGCTGGAAACCAGCCGGGAAATATCACATTTTTCGCCAGCTTCAATCGAAAATTACAAGTCAGCAGATGAGATCGGCCTTTCTATACAAATGCTGGAAGGAGTTAAGGCTTTAGCGAAAACTTATTTCGAAAGCAGGCGAGATGCAGAATCTATCCTGGCAAATAAGAGTATTTTTCTTGCGGTCATGGATGAAAATATCTAAAAACACGAACGCCTTTATTCATGGCTGAAAACCATTATACAGGAAGAGAGCGCCGAAAATAAGACGGAAACAGAGCGTTATGCGTTGGAGCTTTACCCTGGACTAAACAAAGAGATAGAGAGGCTTTTATATTTTTTTAAGGGTCTGCATAATTCAGAAGCTTCTATTTTAAGAAATGACGTCCGAGTGATTTTTTCTCACAAAGAGCTCATGGCAGTTTTGCAGGAAGCAAGCACACACTTAAACGCCTCAAATGTAGAAGTAGTAGTAAAAGACCCGAAAAGTCCTTGGTTTGCTAGAGCATATTTTGAGGCTATTCAATGTTCGCTTTTCGGGCTTTTTGAAATGCTCAACGCTTTTTGTCTCGAAAACGAAGATTACCAAATTACTACGGAGTTTGAGAATGCGAATAATCCTGAAATTCATACCACATTGACTTGTATGAGCATTGAAGGAGTGCCTCAGCGTAATCGGTTCAACTTTGACAGCCAGGCTTTTGAGACTGCTTTCTTAAAACTCAAGCACTATGGCAATATTAATGCCCCAAATGAAGACTCTGTAAGAGTGTTTGAAAATCCTAAAGCTATCAAAATTATTATCCGAGCTGCGTAAACAATTAAGATGAGTTTTTCTACTTTGCAATTTTATACTTATTTCTCCGAATATGGCCTATTCCATAGTTTCATATTTACGGCTAATAGCGGCGATCCGCTGTCTGTAGGTGTTCCAGCGCAATGTTAAACTCAGTCGGTTCGACCAATTCCTTGTATAATTTGATGGTGGTCCGTAGCAAGCGCGAAACGGCCGAGGTTGTAAGTCTTACTCTTCAGATTCCTCGGTCTCTTAGAAAAATTTTTTCTTACAAGCCGGGGCAATTTATAACGTTAGAATTTGATATCAACGGGCAAAAGCACCGCCGCGCATATTCTATATCTAGCTGCCCAGAAATAGACCAAGATATACAAATCACAGTTAAAAAACTCCCGGCAGGTTTGGTTTCTAATTACATCCATCAAAATGTATTTCCCGCTAACCGGGTCATGGCCACCCCCGCCGCAGGTAATTTTTTTGTAGAGCCGCATTCCTGCAATTCTAAAGTTTATTACTTTTTCGCCGCTGGTAGCGGTATTACGCCAATAATGTCTATGATCAAGACCGTCCTTCAAAACGAACCTCAAAGCCAAGTTTTCCTTTTGTACGGTAACCGCTCTGAAGAAGAAATAGTATTTGAAAAAGAGCTGCAAGATCTTGGAGTGACATTTGCTAACAGGTTTAAAGCTTTTCACATATTAAGCCGGGTCAGGCGCGAGCGATATTTATCATTACTAGAGACAGGCCTTTGGTGGAATATGCGCAGAGGGCATATAGACGAGTACGCTATGCGTTGGTTTTTTAATAAAAGCCCTATTGATGAAAGAGCCGCTGAATATTTTATTTGCGGACCGGAAAAAATGATGAAATTTGTTGAGGGTCGTCTTTTGTTAAATGGTATTAAACGAGAAAATATTCATCTTGAACGCTTTGTGGCTTGTGAAGACAGCGAGGCCGTAGCTTCAGGGGGTAATGCATCCTCTCAGCTTTACACTATGATAAATGGAGAAAAAGTTAAATGTATGGTGCGAAAGAATGAAACGCTTTTGGAAGGCCTTTTGGCACATAAGGTTAATAATGTTCCCTACACATGTAAGATAGGGCTTTGCGGGAATTGTAAAGTGAAACTAACAGCAGGCAAAGTACGTCATGATAGAGATGACGGATTGAGTGAGCAAGAGCTGAAGGATGGCTTTATTCTTACCTGTCAAGCTAAGGCCTTAACGAAATCAGTAAAAATAGAGTACTAAATAAAGCTTTTTAAACACAAACAAAGAGGCAGTATGATTAAAAAGCGGAGGAGGAAACCACCCCAGGATTTGAACCCGCAGCCTTCAGGTTATGAGCATAAAAGCGCTACTAATATCCAATTGAAAATAAATAGAAATATTAATTTTACCATAATAATGTGCGAATTTTTGTGCGGCCGATTCGGCCTGTATTTGACAATCACAATAAACACTTACAAAAGAATGAGACCAACCTAATAAAAAATCATACCCCTCAGCTTTGAAATTTAACCTAATGGAAACAGTTCAATTAGCGCCACTTCTTAATCCATAAAAAACCAAGGCAACCCAGCCTCCCATGATGGTGATGCCGCCCACAGGGGTAATGTAGATCAACTGTTCAATCGTGATCGCAAGAGAAGCATAAATACTGAAAGAGAACAATACCGTGCCGAGCGTAAATATGTAACCTGAGATGCGGAGTTTTTTGTTGGCTGGCGCAAGAGCCAACGCAACAACGAGAACTGCATAGATCATATTATAACGGATCGCTGTTTCAAGACTTACGGCCTTTTCCGGTGACAGGTCAAAAGCATGATCGCCCAGTGCGCCCATAATGACGGAAACGAGGCCAAGAGCAGCACCGCAGAGTAAAAGCCTGTTCATCATACCACCTTCCATTCCATGTGAACCCTCAGACCTTTCGGCTCATTATCCAGAAGGTTTATTTTGATGTTATGCGCACTCGCAATCCACTGCGCGATGGATAGACCAAGGCCGCTGCCGCTCTGGCCGGATTTATCGGCGCGGACGAAGCGCTCGAAGACGCGGGCTTTATCGTCATCGCTAAGGCCGGGGCCTGTATCGGCGATTTCAAGCACGCCGTCTTGCGATAGAGCAATAGATACGCTTCCACCTTCAGGTGTGTATTTAATGGCATTGTCCAGCAGATTGCCCAGCAATATACTCACAGAGTCCGCATGCGCGCTGACAAAGCAGTTCCCGACAATTGCAATGTCCAGACTGATATTTTTTTGCGCCGCGCGGTTTGAAACATCCTCTAAACACTTCTCCAAAAGGCTGGAGAGGTCAGTTTTCTCCTGCGGCAGATCTTCATTCTGAAGCCGCGCCAGCGAGAGCAATTGCTCGACCAGATGTGTGGCGCGGTTGATTGAGGATTGCAGATTGTCGAGACCATCCGCACATTCAGGCATATCTTTCGCCTTTTTCATCAGCACTTGCGTCTGTGTTTTCATTGCCGCCAGTGGCGTGCGCAGCTCATGCGCAGCGTGATCAGTGAATTCACGCTCCCGTTTAAAGCTCTCTTCTAGCCGTTTAAAAAGACGGTTAAGCGCGGCTATGAGCGGTGCAATTTCCTGCGGCATGGTTTCTTTTTGAATGGGCGATAGATCGCTACTGCCGCGCTTATCGACATCTGCTGAAATTTTAACGACCGGTTTGAGAACCTTGCGCACGCCGATCCAGATAATCAAAAGGATAACCGGAAGAAACATAAGAGCCGGAACGATGAGCGAGATCATTAATTGAATAATCAGTTCATAGCGAATGTCGTAGCGTTCGGAAACCTCGATCTTGATTTTATTGACTGGATCCAGGAAAACAAAAAAGCGCCATTCATGAGCATTAACAACATGGTTCGAAAATCCCGGGCGAGCCTCAAATTCATCGAAGCCTTTTGTATTTGGGGACTGTGTAATTAACTCATCACCAACCCAGACCCGAAAACCAAGATTGCGTTCATATTTGTGCTGAAGATCCGGGTTCTCAATTCCAAGGTGAAATCCTTCATCTTCCAAGATTTCATGTTCTGTGAGCTGCAAAAGCACTTTCGCCGAATGTACAAGCTGCGCGTCATAGACTTCTTCAATTTCATGGCGGGCAAAATAATAGCTGGAGGCCAGCGCCAGTAGTGTTGCGATAATGATCGGAACACTGATCCAAATGAGCAAACGGCTGCGAAGCGAATAATGGCTGGCGTGGTTTTTCATGGCTCAATCATATACCCCACACCGCGCTGTGTCTTGATCAAATCACGGCCCAGCTTGCGCCGCAACGAAGCGATATGCACTTCAATCGTATTGCTTTCGATTTCCTCAGATGACCAGTCATAAACGCTTTCGGTTATTTTTTCTTTTGAAATGCTACGGCCAATATTACGGATCAGGCAGTCAAATATCGCGCGCTCACGGCCTGACAAGGCGACCGTCTTGCCATCCGCTTCCAAGTGACCGCTGGCGGGTTCATAAGAGATGTTTTTATGCGTAATAACCGGAGCGCTTTGTCCGGCACTACGGCGTATAAGGGCGGCACACCGCGCAAGCAATTCATCCAGATCAAATGGTTTAACCAAGTAATCATCCGCTCCGGCGTTTAGACCTTCCACACGGTGACGAACGGCATCGCGAGCGGTCAGAAGCAAAACCGAAATCTGATCCTTCTTTTTACGCAGACCCTCCAGAAACACTAATCCTGATGCACCCGGCAGATTGATGTCCAGAACAATCAATGCATATGATGTTGTTGCCAGAGCATCCTGCGCCTCCTCAGATGTGCGTACCCAGTCCACGGCGTAAGTTTCTTTCAATCCTTCCGCCGTGGCTTTCCCTAAATTTTTGTCATCTTCTACAAGAAGTAAGCGCATAGTGGCATTTTGTACTATCTGCCAATTTCCGCAAGCTTTGCTTTAATTTCCTGCCTGCGCCCGGCATCCGCCAATTCCCGGCCCGGACGGTCAGGCGCCATCAGCGCCTTTTCCAGATAAGGCTTGGCTTCCCCTTCCCTATCATCTTCAATCAGGAAATCGCCATAAAAGAAATTGGGATCAATCCCATCAGGATTCAATTGTAGCGCCATTTTCAAATGTTTTTCGGCCTCATCATCATCGCCAAACGCAACAGGCCAGCCTGGCACCTGATAGTAAAGAGAACCTAGTGACGTATGCGCAGAGCCCTCCATGGCCCGCGGGTCGATTTCCAAGGAGGATTCCAGCAACTCTTTTGCTTTCTCTACTTTGCCCAAGGCAGACATACCTTTAACAATTCCAGCATCTGTTGAAAGAATAATGGCCTCCCATATTTTAGGTTCAGATCGATCAAAGTAAGTAGCCGTAACCTTGGCAGCGTGCTCTTCAAGTTTATGGATGGCGCTAAGCTGCACATCCTCGTCAGGCATTTGATATTTAATTCTCGCCCATTCGGTTTGTAGATAACGAATTTGTTCCATAACCGGATCTTGCTGGATTTCCTGCTGAACCGTGCCTGCTGCTTGTGGCTCCTGCATGCCCGCACTTCCGTAATTCTGCGACATGGAAGGTGTCGAAAGCGCGAGTAGCGCCGTTGATAAAAGCAGTGTTTTTTTCATGAGAGTGTCTCCTTTTCTAGGGTTTTAATAGGGGAATAAATTTGTGTTTGTGATCGAACAGGACAGCAACATAAAGCGCGCTGATCAGGCTGCCGATCACAAGGCCGGACGGATTAAGGAACAGATCATACAGCAGGATATTGGCGACAATCGGCGCCAGAACCAGCAAAGCCAACGGCACAAAGCGCCGAGCCAACAACATTAATCCGGCAATGATCTGCGCACCATAGACAAGCGGCAGGACATAGCCTGTGTTCTCCAGCGCCTGCATAAAATCCGCCCCGGCCTGTGAGGCTTCCGGAACCGCGAATAAATGCAGGAAATTGTTCAGACCGAATACCAGCCAGAACAAACCGAATAAAGCGGTGATAATTTTCAATGCTGTTTTCATGCCGCCGCCTTTTTAGTTTGATGCGCTTTTCTTGCTTTATCGGCGTCCAGAATTTCCTCACCGATTTTCCTGTTCTTTTGCAAACCCTGATCGATGATGCGCGGGCAATTGGCATTGAGAAACGCGAAGAAACGTTCCGGCCAGCCAAAACGCACTTCACGTTCCTTCTTTATAACGGCCTGAAATATCCTCGCGGCCACATCTACGGGGTCATCGTGGTGAACGCCGGTGCGCTCGTTTATTTCTGCCCGCGTGCCTGTATTCATCGCGGTGCGGACAGCGCGGGGAACAATATGGGTGACGGTGATATTCGTCCCGCCCAGCTCGCGGCGTAGACAATCGGAAAAGCCCTTTAGCCCCGCTTTGGCTGTAACATAGCCGGTCAGGTGCGGCAACGGGATGAGTCCCGTCATCGACCCCATATTGACGATCTGGCCAGAGTTTCGGGCTTTCATGCCGGGCAGAACGGCTTGAGAGAGCCGAACCGGAACCATCATATTAAGCGCTATAATAGCCTCCAGATCCTGCTCCTCGCAGTAATCAAAGACGTTGTATCCGGCCATATTAATCAGGATATCCGGTGTATTGGCCTTCAAATACGCGCAAGTCTGATCCAGATTGCCGACGAGATCACCATCTTTTTCGATGTCATAGACAATGACACTGGCTCCGGCATCTTTGAGATGTTGGACGAGCGGCGTACCAATGCCGCCCGTTCCGCCGGTGATGTAAACGATTTTTCCTTTAAGCAGCATGTTTCAGTTCTCCTTTATGGGGAATGGCACGCAAGACATTGGCAAAGAGCCGGAAGGTATTTTGCGCCACCTCAATAATCGCGGCCTGATCTTCGGGATCGGTGATTTTATTCACCGTCTGTTCGAAAAATTTCATGTGGCTGATATCCAGCTCGCCGTGGGAATAGAGATACGAAAATGCTTTTTTGGGTAGGCCCAGCTTGTCCTTAACCGCATCCGCGCCTTTATTGGCGATCTGTGTAGACGTGCTTTCCAGCATGAATACCATACCAAGAAATCCAACCGGATTTTTGCGGGTCATATAATCGTAATTATAAGCAATCAAGACTTGAGTCTCCAGATTGGGCTTGGCATCGCGCGCCTTTTGCTTATCGCCGCCCGCCGCCTCGATATCGTTTAGTATCCATTCCTCGTGGCCAACTTCTTCTTCCTGATATTCGATGATCGCTTTATGAAGCCATTTTTTCGATTGCGGCAATTTTGATCCCATCGTCATCAAAAACGGCACTGTATGCGATACGTGATGGTAAGCTTCGGTAAGATAGGCGATATAGGTTTCGCGGCTAATATCACCCTTCATACCGTCCGTCAGCTGCGGCACAGTATAAAGCACATTGCGTGCAGCTTCGGTTTCTTTAACCAACGTGTTGTAAAAATTCATGGGTTTTCTCCTTTGTGTAGAGGGTTGAAATTTGATCGCGGCGCGGACGGCCTGTGCCGGTAAGCGTGCCGTTTTGCACCGTGAACGGGGGAACGATTTGAAAGTCTTTAATTTGCGCATAATCGGGCAGCGTTTTATTCGCGGCCTGAATGGCGGCTTCAATATTGGCATCGGAAGACGCGGGAACCACAAAAGCGCTTAGGCTGGGCTGTGCATCGCCATAGACGATAACCTGTGCAACAGCTGGCTGGGTGAGCAAGGTAGCCTCAACCCATTCCGGTGACACGTTGCGTCCATATGATGTAATCAGGACGTTTTTCTTGCGCCCTGTGACGTATAAAAAGCCGTCATCATCCAACTGGCCCAGATCGCCTGTGTTAAAAACATGCGGCGCAGTTTCGCCGATATACCCCAAAAACCCGGGGTCTTTAATCTGGATTTCTCCGTCAACAATTCGTGCCTTAATATGCGGAAGAAGTTTTCCAACGCTGCCGGGTTTATCGTTCTGCGGTGTATTGAGTGAAACCACAGACGCGCATTCCGATAAACCATAACCTTCATAGACAGGCAAGCCCATCCCCCGCGCCTGCTGAATGAGCGCCGGATCAACTTTCGATCCGCCCACGGCAATAAATTTCAAATGCGGCAACGGGCCATAAACCGCAACCTGCGACATCAAAGCTCGCAGGATTTCCGGCACTAAAATCGCGGAACTGGCCTCCGTGTTTTTGAGAACCTCATGCACATTCTCGTAATTCTGGCCAAAGGCTTGAAGCCCTGTAAGATTAATCGTGCATCCGGCCATTAACCCCGCATCAACCCCGGCGACATTTTCCAGCAGCACCGCCAATGGCAACAAGCAAACATGGGTGCCAACAAATTCATCGCCCAAGACATCAACAATACTGTTAGCGACAGCCTCCATTGCGGACTGTGGTAAGCAAACGCCTTTTGGCGTGCCGGTTGTGCCGGAGGTAAACGTCACTTTCGCCGTTCCTATCGGCAATACGCCCTCTCTCCCCGTGCCGGTATCGCGCAAGCCCTCAGGGGACAGGAGATGCGAAACACCGGCAGAGTGGAGGAGATGAAAAACTTGATCCTGCGTAAAAAATGGTGGAACGGGCACGCAGGGGATTTTGGCCTTCAAGGCAGCCAAGTCCCATAAAACCCAATCAACGCTGTTATCCAGCTCAATCCCTAAAACAGAAACACCATAGAGCGCATCCATGCGGGTTTTGATTTCATGCTCCAGATCACCATAAGATATAGCGCGCGTTTCATCGCGCAGGGCAATCTTATCCGGATCGTAATTTTGTATGCGCTCGAACAACATCAGCCCTGATCCTCCTTATAATGCAAACGGGGAAACAGGCGCGGACGGTAATCCGTATATTCAGCGCCGAGCTGCTTTTGCAGGCGTTTATAACCTTCAGAAACTGATCCGGAAATCACATGCGGCTGGGTATCATAATATGTACCCCAGTTTTCACCGTCTGATAAAAGCAAAGCCGGATCGGCTTTTGCATGAAGTTTCGGCTGCAAACCTATCTGGCGAAAACGGCGCTGCAGAAAATCTGTGCTGGTGACAACGGCCTGCCTAAAGCCCTTGTAATTTAAGTAAGCCGCCAGGGCAGCAAACAGATATAAAGATGCGCCGCCGCCGTCTGAGGCCAGATTGCCGATCTCGACAATTTGCGCGCGGGGCGTTTTCAAAACTTCCTGCACAGGCGCATTTAAATATTGTTCCAAAAACAATGGCTCATCTGAGGCCAGGCGAAAACCGGTCGCCGCCAGAATTTGCCCGGCTTCATCCCGCACGCTCATCAATACCGGATAATGAACACAGATATGCGCGCCATACGCCTTGGCATAAATATCGGTGATAAAATGCTCAACCGCTTCCCGGTCTTTGGAGAACGCCGGAACAATGGACACAGTGGAGGGCTTGGCACGCAAGGCGCTGAGCATCCTGTCTTTCCTGAAAGACAACTGCCCTGTCTGTAGTCCGTTTTCGCTATAAGCCAAATTCAACATCAAAGAATGCCTTTCTTACCATGACATTTTTCGAATCTAGCCCATCAAACTGAAGCCAAACTGAAGGGGGCAATAATTAATCTTGTGCCTTAAATCATTTGAGCTGCTATAGTTTCCCCATGAAAGACCGCCTTGTTTATAAGCACAACGAACGCCATTACGTCAGCCGCACTGGCTGGCTGCGCGCTGCTGTTCTTGGCGCGAATGACGGCATTATTTCCGTCTCCAGCCTTGTCATCGGCGTTGCCGCTGCCTCGCTGGACACGCAATCTCTTCTAGTGACCGGCGTGGCGGGATTGGTGGCAGGCGCCATGTCCATGGCGGCGGGAGAATATGTTTCCGTCAAATCCCAATCCGATCTTGAGAATGCCGATCTCGCCCGCGAGAAAAAGGAACTGGCCGAAACGCCGGAATTTGAGCTGCAGGAGCTGACCGATATTTATATCGAACGCGGCGTTGATCCAGATCTTGCCCGCGAAGTCGCAAAACAGATGACGGCAAAAGATGCTCTAGGCGTTCATGCACGCGAGGAGCTGGGCATTTCCGATCTGACCACGGCAAAACCGCTTCAAGCCGCCCTTGCTTCGGCGGCGGCCTTTTCCGGCGGTGCGGCTTTTCCTTTGCTTTTTATTATGCTTCTTCCAGAGGCGATTTTTGTTCCTGCGGCCTCTGTGCTTTGTATCGCACTGCTCGGCCTGCTGGGCGCGGTTGCTGCGTACGCTGGCGGCGCGCCACCCTTAAAACCCGCCCTGCGCATTATGTTCTGGGGCGCAGCTGCAATGGGTTTTACGGCCCTCATCGGCAGCTTTTTTGGCGTGCAGACTTAGGCGCTGATTTTATTGGGAAAATTGGTTGCGGGGGCAGGATTTGAACCTGCGGCCTTCAGGTTATGAGTGCTGTGCGGCTCCCTTTCTCGCCCCTATGAAACATTACGCACATCCACGCTAATGCGCTGATATTGCTTGATAATATCCTCTTTCCAAGCATCATGGACTTATACGCGCCTTGGCAGCTTTTCGCAGGAATTTGCTTCCGGAATGCTTCCAAAGATGCACAGGCTGCATCGGCCAGCATCACCAGCGCATCGCCCATGACCAACAAAGGAGAATCCACCCATGCCTATCAAACTCACCAAAACCATCATCGATGAAACAAGGCCGCAGGAAAAGGAACTGCTGATCTTTGACAGCCTGGTCTCCGGCTTTGGCCTGCGGGTCAGCCCGGGCGGGCGGAAAAGCTTCATCCTGCAATACCGGTTCCGCCGCCGCACAAGGCGCCTGACGCTCGGCGCCTATGGTACGATGACGCTGGATCAGGCACGCAGCCGCGCCGTAAAATCGCTCGCGCTGGTGCAGGACGGCACCGATCCCGCCTATGAAAAACAGGCCGATAAAACCGCGCCCGACATGAACGATCTGTGCGACCGTTTCTGGGAGGAGCATGTGCAGGTGCGCCTTAAGCCCCGCACTGCCGCCGGTTATAAACGCGTGCTGGATAAATTCATTCGCCCGGCGCTGGGCGAGGTTCTGGTGCGCGACATCAAGCGCGCCGACATCGCCGATCTGCATCACCGCATGCGCCGCACGCCCTATGATGCCAACCGCATGCTGGAGGTGATTTCCAAAATGTTCAATCTGGCCGAGATGTGGGGCTGGCGCGATGAGCACACCAACCCGCGCCGCCATATCGCCAAATATCCCGAGCGCAAGCGGGAGCGGTATTTAACCCGGGAGGATCTGCAGCGTCTGCTCTCCACCCTTGATTATGCCGAAGGTATTTTGGATGGCCGGATCTTGGAGGGGCGAGAGGATCAAACCCCGCTGATCGTCCACCGCTCCGCCATCAATGCCTTTCGATTGCTGGCCTTTACCGGCTGCCGCCTGATGGAGATCCAGACGCTGAAATGGAAATATATCGACCGCGAGCATCGCATCCTGCGCCTGCCAGACACCAAGACCGGAGCGCGCGCTGTGCCGGTCAGCCAGCATGTCATCGACCTACTCACCGCCATCTGGAACCATGCCGACACGCCGCAGGAAAATGAGTTTGTGATTTACGGCACGCTACCGCTCGCGCATCTCACCGATCTGCAATCGCCCTGGCGGCGTATCCGCAAGGCAGCGGGATTGGAGGATGTACGCATCCACGATCTGCGTCACAGCTTCGCGTCATACGCCGTCTCCGCCGGGCATTCCCTGCCGATGATCGGCAAACTCCTCGGCCACACCCAAGTGCAAACCACCGCCCGCTACGCGCATTTAATGACGGATCCGATGCATAAGGCAGCGGATGATATTGTGGGGAATATGCTAAATGGATAAGAATGCGACCTCCAATACCAAGCATAAGAAAAACAAAACTTATCTTAGACTCGAGGGCCACTTTAGTTTATTAATGTAATTTCGGGGAAAATTAAAAAATTGAAGTGAGCGCGCTATGCAACTTATAAAGTACAGGGTGAATAAATTTAGATCCATTAAGGGCACGGAATGGGTTGATATTGATCAGTGGGCATGTTTTGTCGGAGTTAATGAATCCGGAAAAACCAATCTTCTTCTTCCTCTTTGGAAATTTAATCCTGCGGATAACACCACCAGCATTGACCTGCTTCATGACTATCCCAGAGATGAATATTCCGCCGTCGGTGACGATGCGTCAGAAATTGAAAATGACTTCTTTATTGAAACCTTATTTGAAATAAGCCCGAAAGAAGCAGCTGAATTTGAAGGTTTTTATCAGGAGGCTCAAGCCGAAGAAACAAAGAGTGAGAATGATGAAGACACAGAAAACGTTACTCAGGACAACAAGCCAGAAAGGCTTGGCTTCAAAAAACATCTCTTGATCAAGAAAGACTATAAAGAACGGTTTCATATTTATCTCTCTGATGAAACCGGCGAAACAAAATCCGAAGAATTGGAAAGCATTATAGGAGAAAACGGATTCAAGAAAATATGCGATACGATTCCTAAATTTGTTTATTATTCAGAATACGGAAATTTAGACTCTGATCTTTATTTGCCTCATGTAAAGGATAATCTAAACCGCATTAATACGCTCACTGGCAAAGAGCGCATGAAAGCCAGAACTTTAAAAATTCTCTTTAGCCATCTCGGATTGAATCCTGACCAAATTATGGAATTGGGTGTTGAAAACACCCCTAATAATAATCCCAAAGAAAAAGCTGCGGCTCAAATTGAAAAAGAGTCCAGAAACAAACAGGAACGATTTGCAAAATTGGATTCTGCTGCCTCCAGGTTATCCAAACAATTTCAGGAATGGTGGAGCCAAGGAAATTATATATTCAGCTTCAACGCCGACGGCCATTATTTTAGGATTTTCGTGAGCGATGCCGAGCGGCCAGAAAAAATTGAGCTAGAATCACGCAGCAAGGGCTTACAATGGTTCTTTAGTTTCTTTCTGGTTTTCCTCGCGGAAAGCAAAGATAATCATGAAAACTGTATTCTGCTTCTGGATGAACCAGGCTTGAGCCTTCATCCCAACGCCCAGATGGATCTGATTAAATTTTTCAATCGGCTCTCAGAAAGTAACCAGTTGATTTACACGACACATTTGCCATTTCTTGTTGACCATAACAATCTGGATAAAGTCAAAGCCGTGTACACCGAAAAGGGCCTTACAAAAGCTTCTAATGATATAAGCAAAGCGGACAAAGAGAAAAAGGCTATACAGCCTGTAAACGCCGCGATTGGAATAACTGCATCACAAAGCCTGCTGGTTGGGTGTGATATTGTGATTGTGGAGGGTGTTTCGGATCAATACTACCTGACAATGATCAAAAACCACCTCATCTCAAAAGGTAAATTCAAACCGAAAAGAGAGATGGTGTTCATCCCTGTTGGCGGTGCAAAGGGCGTCAAACCTGTGGTTTCTATCGTGCACGGCACCCAGACGGATTTGCCTTACACTATTCTGGATTCTGATGACACAGGAAAGCAGTTTCAGAAAAGTCTGAAAAGCGGCTTTTATTCTGATGAAAAAGACAAGGTTCTTGAAATGGACAGCTACTCCGGCAAAACCGGTTCAGAGATCGAAGATATTATTCCCTTCGATATGCTGGTTGATGCCTTTGATAGATTGTACCGTACAGATGACGGGATCAATGCAGATGACTTAGATCAAAAAAAACCCATTATTCCCCAGCTTAAAGCCTTCGCAGAACAGCATGGCATTGAACTGGATGAGGGATGGAAAGTCCAATTGAGCAAACGGATTAAACAGAAATTTAAAGGCGAAATTTCTGATGATCTGGAAACAAGTTGGGCCGACTTATTTAAGACCATCCAAGACACCGCCAAAAAGAAAGCCTCTGTGAAGGCCGCATAGTAGCTTACATTTTTTGGTTACGCCTATCGACCTTGACTGTGTGTTAAACCGAAGCCTTCATGCTGATGATGCAACCATCACAAAAGGAAGGTTTGATATGACCAGTCCCAATCTCTCCGCTGATATTGCCGAAATGCTGCTGGCCAAGGGTTATGCCGAAGCACCCAGCGACAATAAACAATGGCGCATTTTCTTTCAGCCCGCGAGCATGGACACACGCTGGTTCGTCCATGAGGGCGGGAAAGTCCGGCGCGGCAAAAGCGTTCATAATTCCACCGCGATCACACAGGAAGCCCGCCGTATGCTGGGGCGTTACTGGCTGGAAAAGCGCGATGGCAAGGCTGCGCCGAAAATGTCGGCACCGCCAGTCCGGAACCGCGCCACAAAGCCCCCACCAGCGCCAGAGCCGCAAACCGCCAAAGACAAAATTCTCACTCTCATGCAAAGCCAGAACGGTGCCACTACAGCAGAAATGATCAAAGTCTCGGGCTGGCAGGCACATTCCGTCCGAGCGTTTTTGTCACGGTTACGCCAAAAACATGTCATCCTTACTCGCTCTTCCGGGAAGTTAAAATATTATCGCATAATAACATCGAAAAAGAAGGGTAATCGCAGCAATCTCGAAGACATTAATCATAGAGTTGGCTATAATTAATAGAGAAATTCTTACACGAAATTATATAAGTCATCATGCGCTATAAACGACAAATAACCCTGCCTGAAATCGGCATTGATGGACAAGAGAAGATTGCCCGCGCCCATGTTCTATGCGTCGGTGCAGGCGGGCTGGGTTCTCCGGCGTTGTTATATTTGGCGGCGGCAGGAATAGGCCATATTGGAATCATCGATTTTGACCACGTCGATGAAAGCAACCTGCAGCGGCAGGTTTTATTTACAACAGACGGCGTTGGTCAGCCTAAAGCGGTTCAAGCTAAGGAACGGTTACAAGCCCTCAATCCTGAAATAGAGATCACAGTCTACGAAGATGAATTAAACGCTGAAAACGCACCGGATTTATTTCAGGCTTACGATATCATTCTTGACGGCACCGATAATTTCGAAACAAAATTTTTAATTAACGATGCTGCGGTGAAATACAAAAAGCCCTGGGTTTACGGGGCAATTCAGGGGTTTGATGGTCAGGCCAGCGTGTTTGATGCACAAACAGGCCCTTGTTACCGATGTCTTTATCCGGAAAAACCCAAGGCACGTATTGCTAATTGCGCAGAAGCAGGTGTGATTGGCGCGGTCGCCGGCCTCATCGGGGTAACGCAAGCGTTGCAGGTTATTCAACTTGTAACAGGGCATGAAAGTTTTGAGCCTTTGCTCGGTAAGCTCTGGACGCTGGATACCAAAACAATGCAAACACGCATTTTGAACATTCCCAAAAACCCTGACTGCCCAGCCTGTAGTAAAAAACGGGATGATGTTATCCTTGCCTACAGTTCCCCTGTTTGCGGGTTTGTGCCGGAATTAACGCCGCAGCAGGCATGCGACAGAAGTGACTCCTGCTTGGTTGATGTGCGGGAGCAGGAAGAGTGGGATCAGGGACATATTGACGGAGCGCGGCTCTGGCCGCTTTCAAAAATCATGGCGGGGGATATGCCAGATTTGCCGCAAGATATGGAAATTATCCTCCATTGTCAAAAAGGCATGCGCAGCCTCCAAGCCGCACAAATTCTTAAGGCGCAAGGATATTTAGACGTTTACAGCTTGTCTGGCGGCTATGAGGCCTGGGTCAGTTGCCGTGAGGACGAGTCAAAATAAATAGAGAAACAATACCCAGTACCGCTGCCTGAATTAAAAGTACAGCTGACGGCACTTCAAAAATGACACTCATGAGTATGGTTAATAATATTACAACCATAGCGTAGATTTTGTTCCGCTTACTGATACTACCGTGTTCTCTCCAGTCTTTTATGGTTGGCCCAAAATAAGGGTGATGTAAAAGCCAGTCATGCAGCTTTTCAGAAGATCTTGCAAAACAAAATGCACTTAGCAGTAAAAAAGGTGTCGTTGGCAATAAGGGTAATGCAATTCCCGCTAAAGCAAGGACAAGAGATATAATGCCCGTAATAATAAACAAAGTTCGCATTTTTATATAAAGCCAATGGTTATAAAGAATCTCCAGAGCAATCTAATCGAGACATATAAGATCAGAATAGCTGTAATCTTTCTTATGACATGAATATTGATTCGGGAAGCACCCATCCAAGAGCCGATTTGACCGCCAATAAAAACAGCGGGCAATACAATCCAATAAGAGGAAACAGCAGACTGAAGTAGACCGGACATATCCAGTTTCATCATTTGCCCTACAAGCCCGGCAAGCGAATTCACGAGAATAAACAGACTGCATGTGCCTGCGATATTTTTAGGATCGCTCCAGCGCAACAAGTGCAAAACAGGTGCCAGAAAAATCCCGCCGCCGATTCCTGTCATTCCAGCCAAAAACCCGAGAGATGCTCCAACAACTGGCGGAATGAGCGGTAAACCTGCCAAAGCGCGGCGATTTTGTGACGGCAAGGAAATGACTTCTTTCTCTGGCCATAGCATTTTAATCCCGGAGAGCAACAGCGCGCTGCCGAGAACGCCTATAAACACGACTTCCGGAACTTTGATATAGCCACCAAACCAAGCAGCCGGAACAGATAAAATGATCCAGGGTAAAATCTGCTCGATTTTAATATGTTTATGACGCGAGAAATGCCAGACACCACCACTCACCACGATAATATTACAGGTAAGGGCAATAAACGGGATGATGCGATACTCCGTCTCATTTAAGACCAAAAGCGCATTATAAGTCGATCCACCGCCAAACCCGACGCAAGCATAAAGCAGGGCAGTCATAAAAAACAGAAAAGCCAGAACCATATACTATGCTTTCCGGCGTGGCCTTGTATCCGCCTTGAGATCAACCTGAAGAAACACATCAAGACCGTTCACATGCGCACAAAGCCCTTCCTTGCTCCGTCCCATATCAATAAGCTTTTGAATCTGATCCTTACTTGTACAGAGCATCAGACAGGATTCATCCTTATCTAAAATGAGTTTGAGCGGGGCTTCTTTAAAGTCTTCAAAATACTCTGCCGGATCGGGATCAATCACCATCGCAAAATCATTCCCGCCAATGGGCACAGCTTTTTCTATCGGCTGACCTGTACTCAGAATATTTAATTCATCTTCTGTGATTTTGAATGTCACGGATTTTTCGGTGATTTTTACATTCATGAATTTACAACCTCCGCCCAATCCTGCGGCGTGTTGGCATTTTTCATGGAAGAGGAAAAATGCTCCGGCAACGCTACAGGATAGATGCCGTAATCATCTAATAAACCTTGAACTGATTTTTTCTCGCTCTCTGGATAAGGCGGCGTTATGAAGGCTGGCAAAGGCCAGTCAATAAAATAGCCTCCCTCTTTTTGTTGCAAAAGCAGGTGCAGCATATCCGGCTTTAACAAGGGCATATCAACAGGCACGAATAAAAATCCGGCATAACCGGAAAGACGCTTGATAATTGACTTTATTGCTTCAGCCGGCCCTGTAAATGGCTCTTGATCGGAAAGACAGTCATAACCATCAACATCGCCGCTGATAAATATTTCCTTGATCCCGGTTGTTTTAAGTATCTCCATCATATGCCGGATAAGTGGCTCCCCTTGGTAATCCAGCAAAGCCTTATTATGCCCCATGCGGCTTGAGCGCCCTCCTGCCAAAACCACTCCGGCGATAGCGTTAAAATCACCCATGTGCATCCTCCCGACAATGACCACAACAGGTCATGGAGTTTTCTGCTTCCTCTGACAGGGAATGTCCCGGCAACCAGTCGCTCATACCATCCACATAATGCTCTTTTTTCCAGACGGGAGCGCGTTTCTTAATCTCTTCGATGACGTAACGGCACGCTTCAAAACTCTCGGCGCGGTGCGGTGAACTCACAGCGATTATAATGCTGATCCCGCTAACATCCAGAGTGCCCTGATAATGCGCAACGTAATAGCGCGTATCCGGCCATAATCCTTGTGCTTCCTCACAAATTTCATGAAAGACTTTTTCTGCCAAGGCTTCATGCACATCGTATGTGATACCCGTTACGCTTTTACCATCATGCATATTGCGCACTGTGCCGATAAACGTATCAATGGCCCCATGCGCCGGATCAACAACACTTTGCATCGCCGTTTCAAGGCTTAAAGAATCAGCACTGACAAAAACCTGGATGCTCATTCCTCACCCCCCACAAACCGGCGGTAAAATGGAAAGAGGTGCTTCTTCCTGCAGAATATAAGCATTTGGCAAAATTGCATTGTCATTGGCCAGGACAGACTCTTCCACCAGTGCTTTATGCTGCTCGCCCAATTGCCGCACCAAGGCGGCCTTAATTTGCTGCACAGAAGATCCGGTGTTAACGCTCACGTTGAGTTGCTCACCAAATTGCCTGAAAACACCAAAACATTTGATAGAATAATTTATCATCGTCATGCCTTCTCATATCCTTGTTTTTTAATCTTGTTCAATGCATCACCGATAAAAGGAGCAATAATATCCCAGCATTCCTTAACGGCTTTAGGAGAACCAGGAAATGCGATAACAAGTGTGGCGCCAACCATTCCAGCCGTCATACGGGACAGCCATGCGGTATCCGTAAAATGAAGACTTTCCGTGCGCAGCACATCGCCCAGCCCCTCCAGCATACGGTCGCTGACTTCTTTTAGAACGTCGGGGGTCACATCACGCGGCCCCGGCCCTGTGCCGCCAGAAGCAATCAGGATATCCGGTTTATGCTGTGCGCAAATGTCTTTAATGGCGACGGCAATTTTGTCCGCTTCGTCAGGGATAACCTCACAGCATTTGATATCGGCTCCCGCCGCGCTCAAAAGTTCCTTTAAAACGGGACCGGATTGGTCTTCATACTCGCCTTTTGATGCGCGGTCGCTCATCACCAGAATGCCGGCGGATTTACCGACGAGAGTTTTTTCATCGGGTAATTGCTCAGCCAGCCAGTCAGGTATGCCGTTCGGATTGATCCAGACACCGCTTTTTCCGCCTGTTTTTACAAGCAAGCATACCCCTTCAATTGAGAGGTTGGGATCGACCCCTTTGGTTAAATCCCAGATCGTCAGAAGCGCAGCATTCGCACCGGCCAATGCTTCCATCTCGACACCCGTTTTCGCAAAAGCAACGGCCTGCGCATAGACTGTAATGCTGTGATCCTGCTCATTCATGGCGCAATGGATGGTGACCTGATCCAGCGGCAATGTGTGGCACATAGGGATGAGGTCCGGTGTTTTCTTAGCACCCGTAATACCTGCCGCTTCGGCCAGTGCCAAAACGTTACCTTTAGGCATCTTACCCTTTTTGATCGCCTCAAAGGCTTCTGCATTCATATGGATAGTACCGCAAGCTACGGCACGTCTGCGTGTTGGTCTTTTACGTCCAACATCAATCATTTTGAAATTGGGCTGCGCCGCCGTGGGAAAGGCAATAACTTCTTCTGTTTTCGACATGGTTTTTATCCTCCGATACTGGCTAAATGGTCGCGAACACCACTGTTATTATCATGTAAGAAATGTGCTGATTTCTTGAAATTCATCAACGCCATTATTTTTTCTTGCAGTTCTTCTGAACTGTCGTCTGATTGTAGAAGATGCCGTAGGGGATACCCGCGTTCACCGAAAAGACAAAGGTGGAGCGCACCCTTGGCAGACATGCGCAGGCGGTTACAGCTTTTACAAAAATCTTTTGAATAGGGGGCGATTAAACCAATTGTGCCTTTGCTGCCTTTATGTGCAAATTCTTGGGCTGGTCCTGCGCCTTCTTCACGAGGTTTTAAATGCCATCCACGTGCCAGCAATTTTTCCGTGACAGCGGTACCGGGCAAATGATGCTCGCTGAAATAATCCTGATTATCGCCCGTGCGCATAAGCTCAATAAATCGCAAGGAAACAGGTTTATCCTGAACAAAAGCGATAAAATCATCAAGCTCGTTATCATTATATCCTTTGAGCAGGACAGTGTTGATTTTGACGGATTCGAACCCTGCGTCGTGGCAGGCATCTAACCCGTCCAAGATCTCTTCCAGACGGTCATGTTTTGTGATGGCTTTAAACTTCTCTGCATTCAGAGAGTCTATGCTGATATTAATCGCTCGAAGACCAGCGTCATAATAGCTTTGCGCCCGCTCCGGCAATTTATAGCCATTGGTCGTAAAGGCCAGTTTTTTAATACCCTGTATTGAGGCAACGCGCTGCGCGATTTGGATAAAATCAGGGCGCACGGTTGGTTCCCCTCCTGTCAGTCTGATTTTCCAAACACCAAGCGCGGCGAATGCTTTTACCAGCCTGACAATTTCTTCTTGATCCAGAAAGCTCTCACATCCTGTTTTTTTATATCCATCGGGCAAACAATAGGAACAGCTGAAATTGCACACCTCCGTTACGGACAAGCGCAAATAAGGAAACCGGCGACCAAAATTATCCGCGAGATGCGGCTCGGTTATCATATCAATAGACTCCTTTCCAAACACGGGAGATCATGGCGTTTCCACACATAACCCCGGCCTTTGCGCCATATCCTTATAATAAAGACTTAGGACATAAAGGCTTCAGAGCGGCCATGCGCAAATCAACATGGCGAATCTTCATATTTTCATTATGATGGAATTCAAAAGGAAGAGACTTGATCTGAATCAAGAGGGATAAAAATGCTGGAATTCTGGGTATCGCTTGTTATTTTTATGGCGTCACATTCTGTTATAGCCCGATCAGGGCTTCGCGGCCTCATAGTTCAAAAATGGGGAGAGAAAACCTATTTGACCCTTTATTCCGTGCTCAGTCTGATATTGCTCACATGGCTGATCATTGCGGCGCAGAACGCGCCTCGTATCCAGCTATGGCCATGGCTTTATGAATTTTATTGGATGCCTAACATTTTCATGCCCTTTGCATGTATCTTGCTGGTTTCGGGCTTCGTTGTGCCCAACCCCTTATCCATAGCGGCAAATAACAAAGAGTTTGATCCGGAAAGGCTGGGGCTTATTGTCGCACTGACCCGTCATCCGATTTTGTGGGGCTTTTTTCTCTGGTCTGCTTCGCATGTTATCCCAAATGGTGAATATCCGCTGATCGTCATGTTTGGAATATTTGCCGGATTTTCGTTAATAGGACTGAAGATCGTTGATCGGAAACGCAAAAGGGAACTGGGAATGGAGCAATGGGACATACTGGCAAAAAATACACATGCTGTGCTTTTTTCTTCCCGCTCTTTATGGTCAGGACGATTCCAATTCACAAGATATGACATTACGGGAATTATTTCAGGTTTATTTGTGTACTTTTTACTTTATAGTCTTCACGAGACTTTATTTGGAATAAATCCAATGCCTCCCATGTAGTATATAAAATGAGTGCAGAGCCATGAACATTGTAGAAACCATTAAAAAAAGCACCCTGTTTCACAGTGTCGATATGCAGACAATCGAAGCAATGGCTAAAGAATGTCATAAAAAAACATGCGCCAAGGGGCGTGATATTTTCGCCATGGGTGACAAGGCTGATGCCTTTTTTATTATTCTTGAAGGCTGGGTAAAACTTTATCGCATTTCCAAGGATGGTGAAGAAGCGATCATCCATGTCTTTGGCCCCGGCGAGACTTTTGCCGAAGCTGCTGTTTTTAACGACACAAAAACCTATCCTGTAAATGCCCATGCATTGGATGAAGTCATTCTTATTGAAATACCTCGCAGTTTTTTTGTCCAGAAAATAGAGGAAGACAGCCGTTTTGCATTGCGCATGCTTGGCGCCATTGCCGCGCGTCAGCATTACCTCGTCCAGCAAATAGAGCAGGTCACAACCCGCACGGCCCCGCAGCGGATCGGGGCGTTCTTAATACGTTTTTGTAAGAAAAACAAGCAGGCCGAAGGCGAATGGGTCGTTCATTTGCCTTACGATAAATCAGTGATTTCAACCCGTATGAACATCAAGCCCGAAACCTTTTCCCGTGCCCTGGCAAAACTGGAACCTTATGGCGTTCATATCGAAAAGAAGAATATCCTGATAACAGATATGGAGGCTCTTGCTGAATTCTGTGATATCTCACCAAACGAAGTACCGTGCTAGGCTTCACTTCCATCAGGTCTTGCTGCGAAAAGCATGGGGGTGTAAACCCATAAATAAGCCGCAAAACATAAAGACCATAAAGCAGCTGAGCCAATAATCCATTCACTCATATGATCCGGCATAAATATCGGCCCGAACACGCGAGCGATGGCCGTGACCTGAATGGCAAAAAATGAAAGCGTGATCAGCGTGCCAACTTTAAGCTCTCGTCCTGTATGCCCCAATGTAACACGGCAAATCATACCCAATATCATGGAGCCTATGGAGCCTGCGGTCAGGGCGTGAATAACGGCAGGCACACCCAAAACACCAAACCCTGTTAAGGTAAGCAACCCAAGACCAACGACCAGCCAGCCATAACCGGCGTGGAGTATCCAGACCAGCGGATCATCTAAGGTTTTGAGCGTGTGATAATGGCGCATTCTTAAGCTGTGTATAAGACAGGAAACACCCGCCGCAATGCCGAGGATTGGGGTGTCTTTTGCTAAAACCAGACACAGGGCGACAGCCACCAAAGAGGCAAGTGCAGCCATATCCATTTTCATTTGCGGTGTTTGGTAGACTTCTATGCCCTTCCTGCGCAAGGCGGCAACGGTAAAGGCCGGTATAATGCGCCCACCAATCAGAGAAATCATGATTAAAATCATCATCAGCGCGACATGAAGCGCGGCCATATTGATGGTAAGAAGAAACCAGAGATCACATGCAAACAGGACGCTTAAAAGCGTTAGAAAAATGAAATTGCGTTTATTCCAGCTGCGGATGAGAGGAATAGCAAGCGATAAGGCCAGTGCGGGTATGAACGCTGCTGCCACAGCTATAATCGCCCATGCAGGCAGACCAAAATCAAAGTGCATGACAACACGCCCCAAAAGCCATAGCAGGCAAAGCCCGGCCAAATGCATCTGACGTGCCGGTGCACCGCCCGTCCAGTTGGCAACAGCGGTTAAAAGAAAACCCGCCACAATCGCCATTGCAAAGCCGTAAATCATCTCATGGGCGTGCCAGGAAACAGCATCGAGCATAAAATATGGCGGCATGACGTATCCCGCATAAAACCCGCCCCACAGAGCCAAACTTATGACGCTATACAAAGCCCCAAAGAAAAAGAAAGGCCGGAACCCGCGTCCAAGGAAAGGATGTTCAAACAGCTTTAGCATGGCGGTTACTTTCTTTTTTAAAATAAGGATCGAAGAGCGAGGCTATAACACGCACAAATGTTTTTCCGCTTTGCGTAACTTGCAGCTGTGAACCGGTTATTTCAATCAAACCGTCTTGCTCCAGCAATACAAGAGCTGATCGTGGCACAGGGATACTCTTATAATCTTCAAAATTAACAGTAGAATTACACATCAATTCCTCGATAAGCTTTCTTTTATCCTGATCATCCTGCGTCAACGTCAGTACCCTTGCCAGCGGCACCTCCCCATTATCGACAGTTTTCCTGTATAAAGGCGCATCCGTGGTATTCTGGGTATAAGCCTCTTCAAACTGGCTGATTGACGACAAGCCAAAACCCAATATCGTGCGGGCAGGATCATCCGTATAGCCTTGAAAATTACGGCGCATGTTCCCATTTTTCGAAGCGCGGGCCAGAGGATCATCAGGACGCGCGAAATGATCGATACCAATCGTTTCATATTCCGCATTTTTTAAGCGGGTTTCGGTGAGCTTAGCCATCTCGTAACGCAAAACCGTTTCCGGCATTTCGTATTTCTCAAGCAGTTTTTGGTGTTTTTTCATCCACGGCACATGGGCATAGGGGAATACGGCAACGCGCGCGGGCTGAAGCTCCAAGACTTTATCCAGTGTTTCATTGACGGTTTCCAATGTTTGTTCGGGAAGGCCGATAATCAAATCAAAATTAATATTATGAATGCCGTTACAGTGCAGCGCCTCAATTTGCTTTTTGACCATATCAAAGGGCTGAATGCGGTTTATGGCCTTTTGTACGCCCGCATCAAAATCCTGAATACCAAGACTGATCCGCGATAGGCCAAGCGCGGCATAATCAGAAATTTTCTCTTCATTTAAAAGCCGTGGGTCGCACTCCATATCAATCTGCGCGGAGGAGAGATCAAAATAACGCCCCAGAGTGCTCAATATGCGTTTTATATCTTCCGTCTTTGCGTAATTAGGTGAGCCGCCGCCAAAATGAATGCGTGATACGCTCTGGGCAACTTTTAAATTTCTGCCCGCTAACTCTATTTCTTTGATCAATGTATTAATATATGAAGCAATCGGGCTATAGCTATGCACAATTTTGGTGTGACAGCCACAATAGTGACAAAGGCTATGGCAAAAAGGAATATGAACGTAAAGAGAAACGGGTTCGTCTGGCGTGAGCTTGTTCAAGCATTTAAAATAAATGTCGTGATCCTCAGCAGGTTTAAACTGCACCGCTGTTGGAAAACTTGTATAGCGCGGCACAGGATAATCATATTTGGCAAGTAAGGCCTTGGTATCATCTTTATTCATGCGCTCATCATACGAATATACGTGTAGGCGGCCTTGATCTGAATCAAATGATGCTACTGCACCAGCGGTGATTTTACGCCTTCGAAGCGGAAACCGCTGATTTTCGAACGCCCTGCCAGAAGCTGCACATATTGTTGAAAAGCCTTGTTCCAGCTTTTTTGTTCCAGATCATTTTTGATCCAGTCGGCAACACTTTCATAGGGCAGTTGCGCACCTTCCGCGTATTCATGAACCTTGATAATGTGATAGCCGACTTCACTTGCCACAGGCTCCTCGCTGATATCACCCTCCCGCATCTGAAACAAAGCTGTTTCAAAGGCGGGCATGGTTTGCCCCTTGCTGATCTGCCCCAGCATTCCACCGTCCTTGGCGGAAGAGCATCCCGATTCCGCCCGTGCGATGCCGGCAAACAATTCCGGTGACTTCTTTATCTTTGCCAGCGCGGTATCCGCCTTGAGTTTGGCTGCTTTGCGTGCTTCTTCATCTTCCGGCGGAGCCAGATACAGGATATGAGACACTTCAAAAAGCGGCGAAGTAAAGAATTTGCTTTTGTTATTCTCGTAATACCGTCTGCACGTGTCTTCGTCAGCCTTTGGCGCGGTGATTTCCTGCTCCAGCAAAGCTTCAATAATGTCGTCGGGCTTCTTAACTGCTTCATTCCGCTGACATAGCCCAAGTTCCGCCGCGCGCTGGATCAGGATTTCACGTATCACAAGCGCCTTCATGGCTTCATATTTGGCGCTGAAAAGACTTTCTGCCGGGTGATACTGTACTTCCGCATTAATCTCATCTGGTGAGATTTTAATGCCGTTGACTTCTATGCCGGGGGCGAGTGTTTGCATTATGTTGCTCTCTTGCGAACGATTTGATAGGGACGGAAAACGTAACCAACCGGAGCGCTCAATGCGTGAACCAGCCTTGTGAACGGGAAAATGACCAGTAGGAATAACCCAAGCGTGATATGCGCCTTGAAGACCAGGGCAACATCAGCAATATATTCATACGCGCCGCCACGGAATGTCACAATATGCTGTGCCCATTCCATGAACTTCACCATTTCATGGCCATCCAGATGGTGCATGGAAACCGGAATAGTCAACATACCCAATGTTAATTGAGCAAGCAGCAAGACCAGAACCATAATATCCGCAAACGAACTGTTAATCCGGATACGCGGATCAAACAAACGGCGATGCAGCAGCATTAAAAGACCGATAAAGCAGAAAACACCGGCAATCCCCCCTGCGGTAATCGCAAGAATCTGTTTTGCACCATGTGAAATGCCCAGCGCATCAAACACAGCAATCGGTGTCAGTAATCCGACCGCGTGCCCGGCTAAAATAACCAATATGCCGAGGTGAAAGAGGATACTGCCGATAATCAGCTGCTTGCGGCGCAACAGTTGTGAGGATTTACTGCGCCAGGAATAAGGATCACGGTCAAAGCGCAGAATACTGCCCAATAAGAAAACGATAATCGCAATATACGGAAAAATTTGAAACAGGAAGTAATCTATCATTTTTTAACCCTTTCCTCTTCCTTATAACCATTGATACGCGCCAGCATATCTTCGGCTTTCGGGCAGCCGCTATTCTGGCCGGTTGTTTGTTCTGTATTCTCAAAGGCGAACTGCTCTTCCCATTCCGCGTCAAGTTTTTTAAGGTCGTATGCTGCCCCCGATGCCTTCTGAAGCGCGATCTCTACCGCCTTCGGATCAGGCTTGCGCGCTGCTGTTTCTACCAATGTTTCAAACACGGCGGCATACTGTGATTCTCGGTTTTTCAGGCGTTCTCCCATGGCGGAAAGAATATTAACCACACTGCCTAAATTTTCTTTGGTATCTTCCGTCGGCAGAGTTGATACATATTCCAGAAATAGTGGCAAATAGTCAGGGGTTTCATCGGTATTAATCAACAAACCAGATTCTTCATAGACTTTGGTCAAATCAACCAAAGCCTGCCCACGTTCGCGTGAGTCCCCGTGAATATGCTCAAATAAATGCAGCGACAAGGATGGCGTGCGATCAAACAAAGCAACATAGGTTTCCTGTAAATCAAGAAGATCGGTCACACGCATCTCTTCAAGAAACAACTCCAGAGAACGGAGTGCTTTTTCAGAAACCCATTTTTCATCTTTTAGGAAATTATAGCACTCATCCATAACCTCTTTATGAGACTCGGAAGGATAGGTGAGTAGAAATCCCAGTATTTTAAGCGTTCTCATGAGCCTTTTCCTTGTTGTCCCCCGCAAGAGCCACAGCATCCGCCATTGGCATGCGGGTCAGGTTTTTGTGTGTCCTGTTGTTTCTTATTGTCAGGGACACTTTCTTTTTTTGCGTCCTGCTTTTTGTTTTCAGAATTCGGTTTTTTAAAAATATTCATCATCTTTTGTCCTTTCTTATTTGATCAACCACAACCGCCACCGCAAGAACCGCCACCACATCCGGTGTTCTTTTTCCCGACATCCTCGTACTTGTCGCGCTCGAAAATCGTATTCACGCGGTTACTTTTTGTGCTGCCGGACTGACCACGCGATTGTTTAGGATTTTCAAACAGGTCAATCGCGCTGTTGCTATGGCTGGAGCAACCATTGCCGAAGGTGAAACCGCATCCGCCGCTCTCGCCAAAGGCATCAAGGGTTTCTTCACGATGGCTTGTCGGGATCACGTAACGATCTTCGTAATTGGCAATCGCCATGATTTTATACATGTCTTCGACCAATTCCGGCGTCAGACCGACTTCTTCCAAAATGCCGGAGTTATCCTTGCCCTCAATCATCTTGCCGCGCATGTAATGGCGCATCGCCATCATACGTTTAAGGCCAAGACGCACAGGCTCTACTTTACCGGCAGTCAGCATATTGGCCAGATATTTAACCGGGATACGCATATCATCAAGATCCGGCATAATACCGTCTTTGGTCGCGATTTTCCCCTGCGCCGCCGCAGATTGAACAGGAGAAAGGGGCGGAATATACCAGACCATTGGCAAAGTGCGATATTCCGGGTGAAGCGGGAATGCCACTTTCCAATCCATGACCATTTTATAAATAGGAGAGTTTTGCGCACCCTCAATCCAGTTTTCAGGAATGCCTTGTTTACGAGCCTCCGCGATGATTTCCGGATCGTGCGGGTTCAGAAAAATGCCAAGCTGCGCCTCATATAAATCTTCTTCATTGGGAACGCTCGCCGCCTCTTCAATACGATCAGCATCATAAAGAATGACACCAAGGTAACGAATACGCCCGACACAGGTTTCAGAACAGACAGTTGGCTCACCGTTTTCAAGACGTGGATAACAAAGCGTGCACTTCTCAGCCTTGCCGGTTTTCCAGTTGTAATAAATTTTCTTGTAAGGACAGCCCGACACGCACATACGCCAGCCACGGCATTTGTCTTGATCTATTAGAACAACGCCATCTTCTTCGCGTTTATAGATGGAACCGGATGGACAAGAAGCGACGCACGTTGGATTAATACAATGCTCACACAAGCGAGGCAGATACATCATGAAGGTGTTTTCAAATTCACCATACATTTCTTCTTCAATGTCTTTGAAATTGTAATCCTTGCGGCGGTGTTCGAATTCCGTCCCTAAAATTTCTTCCCAGTTCGGCCCCCATTCGATTTTTTCCATGCGTTGCCCTGTGATCAGCGAGCGAGGCCGCGCTGTTGGCATGGTTTTCATCTCTGGCGCTTTTTGCAGATGATCGTAATCAAACGTGAACGGTTCGTAATAATCATCGATTTCCGGCATGCTCGGGTTGCCGAAAATATTGGCCAGAATGCGCCAGCGGCTGCCCTGTTTGGGATGAATTTTGCCGTTGGCATGGCGTTTCCAGCCACCTTTCCATTTTTCCTGGTTTTCCCAATCTTTGGGGTATCCAACGCCCGGCTTGGTTTCAACATTATTAAACCATGCATATTCAACCCCTTCGCGGGATGTCCAGACATTCTTGCAAGTGACGGAGCAGGTATGACAGCCGATACATTTATCGAGATTGAGCACCATACCAATTTGTGCGCGTATTTTCATTATTCTGCTGCCTCCACTTGAGCCGGCTCATCCATCCAGTCCACCTTGTCCATTTTACGGACAATAACGAATTCATCGCGGTTGGAGCCAACGGTTCCGTAATAATTAAATCCGTAAGAAAGCTGGGCATACGCGCCGATCATATGTGTTGGTTTGATCGTTGCCCGCGTGACGGAGTTGTGAATACCGCCGCGTGCATTGGTAATTTTACTGCCCGGCGTATGCACCAGTTTTTCCTGCGCGTGATACATGAGCATCATGCCTTCATTGACACGCTGGGATACAACCGCCCGTGCAACGATTGCGCCGTTCGTATTGAAGACTTCCAGCCAGTCATTGTCTTTAATGCCGATTTTATTGGCATCGACCTCACTGACCCAGACAATCGGCCCGCCGCGAGAAAGCGTCAGCATGTGCAGATTATCTGTATAGGTGGAGTGAATCCCCCATTTCTGGTGCGGCGTAATGAAGTTAAGCAGGATCGTTGGCGATTCCCCCCCATGCTTGTCCAGCATATTCTGGACAGTGCGTGTATTGATTGGCGGACGATAGGAAACCAGCGCTTCGCCAAAATCAACCATCCATGGATGATCCTGATAAAGCTGCTGACGGCCTGTCAGCGTACGCCATGGAATAAATTCATGCACGTTTGTATAGTTAGCGGTGTAGGATACATGCTCTGATTCAAGACCGCTCCATGTGGGGGAGCTGATAATCTTGCGCGGCTGCGCCTGAATATCGCGGAAGCGAATTTTCTCCTCTTCCTTGGGCAAGGCCAGATGCGTGTGATCACGGCCTGTAATTTTACTCAAGGCCGCCCAGCTCTTAACAGCTACTTCACCATTGGTTTCAGGCGCAAGGGATAAAACAGTTTCACATGCATCGATATCCGTATCAATTTTGGCGCGCCCCTCTTTGTTCTCGCCGTTGAGCTTTTTCAGGAAATCCACTTCATGATCAGTGTTCCAGCCAATCCCTTTGCCGCCATTGCCCAGTTTTTCCAGCAAAGGACCAAGCGATGTAAAGCGATCAAATGTGGCCGGATAATCGCGCTCGACGACTTTCATGCTGGGCGCAGTTTTACCCGGGATCAAGTCACATTCACCTTTGCGCCATTCTTTCACATCAGGCTGGGCAAGTTCGCCCGGCGTATCGTGCTGGATCGGGTTAAGAACAATTTCCTTCTCAACGCCCAGATGCCCTTCGCAAAGTTCAGAAAACTTCTTGGCAAAGCCTTTATAAATTTCCCAGTCTGATTTGCTTTGCCAGACCGGATCAATCGCCTTTGATAGTGGGTGGATGAATGGATGCATATCAGACGTATTGAGATCGTTTTTCTCATACCAACTCGCCGTTGGCAGAACAATATCCGAATAGACACAGGTCGTGGACATACGGAAATCAAGCGTGACCACCAGATCCAGCTTACCTTCCGGCGCTTCGTCATGCCAGACAACTTCGCTGCATTTTCCGGGACCTTCATCACCCAGATCCTTGCCTTGAACGCCGTGTTGTGTGCCAAGGAAATGTTTGAGGAAATATTCATGACCCTTACCGGAAGAGCCCAGAATATTGGAGCGCCAGACAAACATGTTGCGTGGCCAGTTTTTCGGATTATCCGGATCTTCGCAGGACATGCGCAGATCACCGGATTTCAAACGATCCACGACGTAGTCAACAGGATCAACCTTTTTGTTCTCAGCCTGTTTTACCAGATCAATCGGGTTTTCTTCGAGTTGCGGCGCGGACGGTAGCCAGCCCATCCGCTCGGCGCGGATATTGCAATCAATCAGCGAACCTTTCCATTTTTCTTTATCCGCAAGGGGGGAAAGAACTTCGTCAACGTCCAGTGTTTCATAACGCCATTGATCCGTATGAGCATAGAAGAACGATGTTGAGTTTTGCTGGCGCGGCGGGCGTACCCAATCAAGGGCAAAAGCAAGCGGTGTCCAGCCTGTCTGGGGACGCAGTTTTTCCTGCCCGACATAATGTGACCATCCGCCGCCGGATTGACCGATACAACCACAGAAAGCCAGCATATTGATGGCCGCGCGGTAATTCATATCCATGTGATACCAGTGGTTCATCGCTGCCCCGATGATGATCATCGACTTACCCTTGGTGATATGGGCGTTGTTGGCGAATTCTCTTGCAACCTGAATGACTTTTTCTACCGGAACGCCAGTGATGCTTTCCTGCCATTTGGGAGTATAGGGGATATTATCTTCATAGCCGGAAGCCACATTATCACCGCCAAGGCCTTCACGGGAGATACCATAATTGGCGCAAAGCAGGTCAAACACGCAGGCTACAGCCACTTTCTCGCCGTTCAGATCCAGATATTTGACCGGAATGTTGCGATCCAGAACATCTTCACCGGCGGAGGGTTCGAAATATCCGGTTTCATGGGTCTGACCGCCAAAATACAGGAAACCGACTTTGAGCACATCATCATGATCACCAAGCAAAGTTTTGCGTGGGCGAATATTCTCTCCTGTTTTGGAATCGGTCGGAACAATGTTCCATTTTCCTTCCTCACCCCAGCGGAAGCCAATAGAGCCTGTCGGAACGGTAATGTTACCGGTTTCTTCATCGAAACAGACAGTTTTCCATTCAGGATTATTATCTTCATCGAGATTGCCCTTGAAATCAGAGGCTCTCACCATGCGCCCGGGAACAAAACGGTCGCCCTGTTTGTCAAGTTTCACCAGAAACGGCATATCGGTATAGGAACGGCAATAATCATCGAAATATTCCGAAGGGTTATCGATATGAAACTCTTTCAGGATCACATGCCCCATAGCCATGCCAAGGGCGGCGTCTGTTCCCTGACGCGGATTAAGCCAGATATCACCGAATTTTGACGCTTCAGAATAATCCGGCGTGATCGTAACAACCTGCGTCCCCTTGTAACGTGCTTCGGTCATAAAGTGAGCGTCGGGCGTACGGGTTTGTGGGACATTTGATCCCCACATGATAATAAAGCCGGAATTATACCAATCCGCACTTTCCGGCACGTCTGTTTGCTCCCCCCATGTCTGAGGACTTGCAGGCGGCAAGTCGCAATACCAGTCATAAAAGCTCATACACACCCCGCCAATCAGGGATAGATAGCGCGCCCCTGCTGCATAAGAAATCATCGACATGGCAGGGATAGGCGAAAATCCGATCACGCGATCCGGACCATGTTCTTTGATCGTATGAATATTGGCCGCCGCGACAATTTCGTTCGCTTCATCCCATCCTGCACGGACAAAGCCGCCCTGGCCGCGCACCTTTTGATAGGACTGGCGTAAAACTGGATCGGCCTGAATGGTTTTCCATGCCTCAACCGGATCCCCACCAACTTGCTTCTTTGTACGGCGCCATAGCTCTAACAGCCTTTTACGCACCATCGGATATTTCAAACGGTTGGCGGAATAAATATACCAGCTATAGCTTGCCCCTCTGGAACAGCCGCGCGGCTCATGATTGGGAAGGTCAGGGCGTGTGCGCGGATAATCCGTTTGCTGCGTTTCCCATGTGATAAGGCCGTTCTTCACATAGATTTTCCAGGAGCAGGAACCGGTGCAGTTTACACCATGCGTCGAGCGAACAATCTTGTCATGCGACCAGCGATCCCGATACGCCTTTTCCCAGGCTCTGTTTTCTTCCGTCGTTACACCATGACCGTTGGAGAACTTCTCTCGGTTTTGGGCGAAA
This sequence comes from uncultured Micavibrio sp., assembly GCA_964478225.1. Classification (GTDB taxonomy): domain Bacteria; phylum Pseudomonadota; class Alphaproteobacteria; order Micavibrionales; family Micavibrionaceae; genus CAYZHM01. Next base: position 15,117 of record CAYZHM010000011.1, on the reverse strand, counting down.
TAACTGATGCGGTCGATAAAATAACTCATCGCTACGGCTCCTTAAGATTCTTTATCTTTCTTTTTAGTTTTAACGGTTTTGCAACAGCGTCCCTTGATTCAGATCAAGAGGCCTATTTATTCAGCATTTTATTTCCGCATTTTTTCTGATGTAGAAATACCAGGTTAAATACAGGCATAATGCATAGAAACCCACGAAAACAAGCAAGGCTGCATCTGGCGCACCCGTCAAGGAAATAGACGTGCCGTAGCTTTTGGGAATAAAGAACGCGCCAAAGGCACCGATAGCAGAGCTAAACCCGATAACGGCTGCAGATTCTCTTTCTGCGGTCTTGCGGATGTCTTCTTCTGGCTGGCCTTTCAGGGCTTTTTTTCTGTCCTGCCAGAAAATGGATGGAATCATCTGGAAGGTGGAAGCATTCCCTACGCCTGTCGTAATGAACAGGGCAAGGAACATGCCGAAAAATCCGTAGAATGCCATGGGATGATCCTTGATGGTCAGGAAGTAATACACCCCGAGCGCGCCAACAATCATGGCAACAAAGACCCAAAGCGTAACGCGCCCTCCGCCAAATTTATCAGAAATCCATCCGCTCCCCGCACGGGACAGCGCGCCAAGCAGCGGGCCGATAAAAGCAAGCTGGAGAGAGTTCACTTCTGGAAATTGTGACTTCGCCAGCAAGGGGAACCCTGCAGAAAATCCAATAAAGGAGCCGAATGTTCCAATATAAAGAACGCACATAATCCAGTTGTGTTTCCGCTGGAAGATAGCCATCTGGCTGGACAACGACGCTTTGGCATCCGCAATATCATTCATGAAGAACCATGACAGGATTGCGGAAGCGGCAATAAATGGAATCCATATATAAGCGGCATTTTGAATCCAAAGGCTTGTGCCATCTGCCAATTGCGGAGCACCGCCGACGGCGCCGAACAGGCCAACCGTAATCACCAGCGGCACAAGGAACTGAACGGCACTAACCCCCAGATTACCAAGGCCAGCGTTCAAAGCCAGAGCATTGCCTTTTTCTTTTTTAGGGAAGAAATAGGCAATATTCGCCATACTGGAAGCGAAGTTCCCGCCTCCAAAACCACAGAGCAAAGCCAAAATCAGAAAAACCGAATAAGGCGTAGAAGGATCCTGCACCGCTATACCGATGCCAAATGCCGGTATAAGAAGTGAAGCTGTGCTTAAGGATGTCCAGCGACGGCCACCGAAAACAGGCACCATAAAAGCATAGAAAATTCGTAAAGTTGCACCTGATAGTCCGGGCAGAGCCGTAAGCCAGAATAGCTGTTCTGTCGTAAAATCAAAACCCACCTTGGAAAGGTTCACAACAACGACACTCCATACCATCCACAGCGCAAAGGCCAAGAATAAAGCCGGAACGGAAAGCCAGAGATTGCGGCGGGCAATCTTTTGTCCTTCTGAACGCCAGAAGCTATCCTCTTCGGGCTTCCAGACTTTTAAAACATGTTTTTTCTCCATCTCGGTGAAAAAGGCAGGCTTTGTCAGTTCTGGATAACGTGCGCGCTCCATCAAACGGATAGAAACGTGCATCCATAGGAATGCAATCGTAACCAGTACAAAAAGCAACATGAAGCAACTTGTCCAGACATTGAGATAATCATTCATCAGACCAAAACTCAGCGGAAGGAAGAAGCCGCCAAGACCACCAATCAGGCCAACAATACCAGCGACCGATCCAACATCATTCGGGTAATAGACTGGAATATGTTTATAGATTGCGGCCTTGCCTAGAGACATAAAGAAGCCAAGAACAAACACAATCATAGTGAATGGGATAAAGCCCCAGCCAAAACTGAACTCTATATTGCCGTCGATGCCGTGAACGATATAATCGGTTTGCGGGTAAGAAAGCAGAAAGCAGCAGATGGCGCTCACCAGAAATGTCCAATACATGACCGCGCGAGCGCCATATTTATCGGACAAATACCCGCCGACTGCGCGGAACAATGAGGCCGCTATAGAAAAAGAAGCGGCCAGCATCCCTGCCGATTTAATATCCAGATCATATACGCCGACATAATAGCGTGGCAGCCATAATGCCAAAGCAACGAAACCGCCAAACACGAAGAAGTAGTAAAGAGAAAAACGCCAGACCTGAAGTTTTTTGAGTGGCTTGAGAGACTCCCACATCGATTTCGGCGCGGTCTTTGCAGCCCTTTGTTGCTGGATTTGAGGCTCATCCTTGGTAAAGAACCAGAATAGCAGCGCGATGATAACCAATGATATTGCCCATACTTGCGCAACCATATGCCAGCCATAGGAAACCATGATAAAGGGCGCTATAAATTTGGTGACCGCAGCACCAATATTACCCATACCGTAAACACCCAGCGCAGTCCCCTGACGTTCCTTGCCGTACCATTTCGAGAGATAGGCAATGCCGACCACGAAACTTCCCCCGGCGACGCCCACACCCAATGCCGTCAGCAGTAACATTTCATAAGTATCCGCATAGGTCAGGCACCATGTGAAAAAAGCGGATGACAGCATAACCGCCATAAAAATCGGGCGCCCCCCATACTGATCGGCCCAGATACCAAAAAAGAGTCTTACCAAAGAGCCAGTCAGGATCGGCGTCCCGATCAGCAGACTGAATTGCGTGTCTGTCAGCCCCATATCCTGTTGTATCTGGACACCGATAATTGAAAATATCGTCCACACGGCAAAACACAGGGTGAATGCTACCGTACTCAAACTAAGGGCTCTGGTTTGATCTGTCTTGGTAATCATAGGGCTAGCTCCGCCAACATATTCAGATAATTTACATTTTCAACGAAAGAGAGTTTATTTTCTCATCCATTTTCTTTAGTATTGCATGTGCGAATTTGACCGGACTTGATTCAGATCAAGATGCTGTCAACAAAGAACAATGATTGGTAATAAAGATGCAGTTGCCTGCAAATTTTAATGAACAAAAAAAGCCGCAGCTTTTTGAGGGATTATCCGAAAACAGTCTTCAGACGTTACTTCAACGTTCCGTCATGCACGATTATGACAGTGGCAAAGTTCTTGTGCAGCAGGGCGATAGTCCAGAATGTATTTTTCTTGTGCTGGACGGATCGTTAAAAACAACCCGCATAAACGAAGATGGTGGCGAAGCCATAATACGCATGCTTGAAGCTGGCGACACATGCATGGAGGCCGTTCTTTTTATGGGGATTCCTTCGCCGATCAACGTGCAAGCCATGAGCGCCGCCAAAATTCTTAAAATTCCGGATTCAGTTGTCAAAAAACATGTTCTTGAGGATCCTGCTTTTGCCGTTAATCTTTTGCGTATTGTCTCGCGCCATTATAAAAATGCTATGCATCAGATTGAAGCTATGAATATTAAATCACCGCTGCAGCGCGTGGGGTATTATTTTCTGCTCAAGCATATTGAACAAGGGCACGAAAATCTGGACTTTAAACTTCCCTTTAAAAAACAGGTCGTAGCGAATTATTTAGGCATGACGCCAGAAACCTTCTCCAGAACACTCAAGCAAATGAAAGATATCGGCATCAAAGTGGAAGAAGATACAATCAGAATGCGGGATTCATTTGCGCTCTGCCATTTCTGTGATTCTGATACGGCTTCTTTATGCACAAGACATGATCAGGTGGAATGTAAAGAGTGCCCCCTGCACTAAAACTTCCTCATATTCAAGTGCGGGGCAGCAACGGATAAAACTCCACCACTTCACCGGGCTTGATGATTTCCAAGGCTTCAGGAACATGCAACCAGCAGTTCATGTTCAAAAACGGATTGACCATAAAGGAAGCCTGACCGTCCAGAATATCTACACTGCGCGTTCCATCTTCCCAGCTTTCGCTTTTACCCTTTAAAATCATATGCAGCCCTGATTTTTTAACAAACTTTGTCATGGCGCGCGCATGCAGCGGTTTTTCTGGTTCCTGCCCCATCATCGCGCGCAAAGCCGAAACAACAAAAAAGCGTAGTCCCACTGCGCTCGCAACCGGATTTCCGGGCAGCCCGAAATAAAATGCTCCGTTGGGTAGAATTGCAAATAAATTGGGCTTCCCCGGTTTGAGCTTTACCTTGTGAAAGATGATGTCAGCACCTATTTTTTCCAGCCCCTCTTTTACAAAATCAAATTCACCGGCTGAAACCGCGCCGCTGGAAATAATGATATCGCATTTTTCGCTCATCAAATTTTTTAGCTCTTTACAAAAAACTTCCAGATCATCTCGCACCGTCTCGCAAGGCAATACATCACACCCCAATGCCTCCAGCATGGCCAGCGCATAGGGACGGTTTGAATTATAAATCTGGCCTGATTCCAGAGGAGTCGATAAGTCATCAACAATCTCCCGTCCGGTTGCCATGAAAGCTACTTTTGGTTTTTTAAAGACACGTAGCTGGGAAATACCCAATGTCGCTAAGGGCAATATATGCGCAACCCCCAACGTATCACCGGTTTTCAAGATTTCATCGCCTTTCTGGAAATCCTCCCCGGCCCGGCGAATATTCGCCATAAGCTTTGGAACAGATTTAAACGTGATTTTTTGATCCTGCACATCGACATTTTCAATAGGCACCACAGCATCCGTGCCTTTCGGAACAGGCGCGCCCGTCATAATATGAATGCATTTTCCAGCCCTCAGCGCCTCTTCAGGCACAGGATCGCCCGCCGCGATAACGCCGGATTTTTCAAGAACAACCGGAGCTTCCTCACTCGCGCCCTCCAGATCGCACATGCGAACGGCAAAGCCATCCATCGCAGAATTATCAAAAGGCTGGATACTTAGCGGCGCCAGCACATCTTCTGCACAGACACGCCCCACAGCCTCATGCAGCGCAATTACCTCTGTATCCAGACGATATGTGCTTGCCCGTTCCCGAATAATTCTCTGTGCAGTTTCAAAAGAAATCATGAGCGTAATCTTATCAATCCGTAGCCTGATCGCAAGCCGCACTCTCTTTTTTATTCAGCGCAAACGGTCTGTTATGCGAAGTTAAAATGCGCTTCTGCGATACTTGCTTGTTCTGGTTATCGGGGAAAAGCTTCTGTTCTATTTTCGGCGGGTTTTTTATAGGTGCGCGCTTATTATTCACAATACGTCTCCTGTCTTTGGATGCTTCAAGCATAAACTATAATCAAGATATCCAGCCTGTAACTTGATCTGGATCAATCCCCAAAGCATACCCAGCGCTTATTGTCTGGTTATGATGACAGCGCAGGCCGATTACAGATCAGAAACTGAAAAGCAGGAGTACAGGTATTTACCAAGGCTACTGCGCCTTATACTTGCGCCTGTGCCACTTTTTGCCATCCAACCTGTTTTACACAAAATCGTTCATCACATAACACAGAAACGACCGGAGTTATTTGACCGTATCGGGCCACATAAAGACAAGCTTTTCTTGATTGATCCGGTAAATTTGCCCTTTGCCTTTGCATTAAGAGCTAATCCGGACAATCTTTCCTTTTGTGCATACCGGCGGCGCAATCTGCCTCAGGTCGAAGCCCGCATTGCAGGAACGTTCTTAACATTGCTGGATATGGTGGATGGACAGCTGGATGGGGATGCCCTGTTTTTCACACGCGAGCTTGTGGTGGAAGGTGATACCGAGGCCGTTGTCTGCCTGCGCAATGCAATTGATGACGTAGAGGGAAGTATCGCCGAGGACACTGCGAATTTATTCGGATTTGCCGGACGAAATGCTTTGAAGATTTTAAGAAAGACGAGGAATCATGGTCGAAAACACTGAGCCTGTGGGGGAACTTGTCTGTCCCGCAGGAACGCCAGCATCCCTGCGCACTGCCGTGGATGCTGGCGCGGATGCGGTATATTGCGGATTTCAGAATGCAACAAACGCCCGAAATTTCCCGGGACTGAACTTTACACTTCCAGAGATGGAAAAAGCTGTCGTCTATGCCCATGAACGCGGGACAAAAGTGTTGCTGGCGGCCAATACGTCTCCGCCTGCCGGCAAGATACAACTCTGGAAGGATGCTGTTGATTCAGCTGTTCGCATGGGTGTTGATGCCATTATCGTGGCTGATATCGGCGTTGCCGGTTACATCAAGAAAAATCATCCTGATCAGCGCATCCACTTATCCGTTCAGGCCGGTGCGCCTTCTGTTGAAGCCATTAAATATTATTGCGAGGAATTTGGCGTCCGGCGTGTTGTCTTGCCGCGTATATTGACGATCCCTGAAATTAAATCACTGAAAAAAGAGATCCCTTGCGAAATTGAATGTTTTATTTTCGGCAATCACGGCCTTATGGCGGAAGGACGGTGCAGCCTGACAAATTACGTCACTGGATTGTCCACCAATATGGACGGGGTGTGTTCCCCCGCCGGCGATGTGAAATATGAGGAAGATGCACAGCGCAATCTGACGACCAAACTCGGCGCCTTCACCATTGATTGCTTTTCCTGCACGCAAAACCCGGGATATCCAACGATTTGCAAGGGACGTTACCGCGCACCGCATAGGCCGGATGGTTATTATGCCTTTGAAGAACCGATCAGCCTCAATCTGGCGCGCTTGCTTCCCGAACTTATCAAGGCCGGCGTGCACGCTTTCAAGATTGAGGGGCGTCAACGATCCCGCGCCTATGTGCGTGAGGTCGTATCATCATGGCGCAAGGCCATAGATGATGTGATGGCGGGACAGGACGTGGAGCTGGCGCATCTATTGTCCCTGACCGAAGGTCATAAACAAACGCAGGGCGCTTATGAAACAAAGAGATGGAGATAAGCCAATGATGGCGCAATTGACAATGGGACCAATTTTATTCCACTGGCCTGCTGAGAAAAAACGTGACTTTTATTTTCGTATTGCCGATGAAGCGCCGGTTGAAACGGTCTATCTGGGCGAGGTTATCTGCTCCAAGCGGACACCGTTTTTTGAACAGCATTATAGCGAGGTTGCCGAGCGCCTTATGGCGGGCGGGAAAAAAGTCGTATTTTGCTCTCTGGCTGAAATCATGATCCCCCGTGAACGCAAAATGACCGAAGGATTATGCGAACTTGAAGATTTTGAGGTTGAAGCCAATGATGCCGCCGCACTCTATCATTTGCGCGGGAAGCCACACCGGATTGGCCAGTATTTTAATGTCTATAACGAAGACGTGATGGAACATCTGGCCTCTGGTGGGGCAACCCACTTTACTCTGCCTGCGGAATTACCGGCGGAGTCTATATCCGCTCTGGGACAAAAAGCCGATGATATCGGGGTCGGTCTTGAGGTGCAGGTTTTCGGACGCGTTGGCCTTGCGCTTTCGGCACGGTGTTATCATGCGCGTGCTCATGGCCGGGTTAAAGATAATTGCCAGTTTGTCTGTGAAGAAGATCCGGACGGCATGATATTAAAAACGCTGGAAGAAAAAGATTTTTTATGCGTCAACGGTGTACAGACATTATCTTACACTTACCTGAACCTTGTTCATGAATTGCATGAAATGGCAGATATGGGCGTAAAGTCCTTCCGCCTTTCCCCGCACACGCATGATATGAAGCAGGTTGCTTGCCTGTTTAGAAACGTGCTTGATAAAAAGATCGATGCCGGTGAAGCTGAAGCACAATTAAAAGAACTAATACCAAACGTGCCGTTTTCAAACGGATTTTATCATAAAACCCTTGGCTATTCCTGGAAGGCAGCGTGATTATACCGTCCGGAAAACAATAAAAAATCCTCATTCTCTTCTCCGGTTTCAATATAATGTGCAATACATCGCGCCATGATCGGGGAAAGTAAATACCCATGCCGAAACAGCCCGTTGCTGCGGATATATCTTTTTTCTCCATCAATGATGATGCGCGGCAAATTATCCTGATAGGCGGCTCTGATACCCGACGACATATCCAGTACCTTCGATTCACCAAAACTGGGATGCAGGCTGTAACACGCGCTCATCAGTTCCATGGCTGAACGCAACATCACCAAACCATCGTCTTCATCTGCATTTTCTATCGCTGTCGCGCCGACGGCAAAGACGTGATCCGGCCTTGGGACGATATAAAGCGGATAACGCGGATGCATTAACCGTACGGGCCGTTTCAGAGAAAATTCCAAATTCCGAATTAAAAGAATTTCGCCCTTAATGCCGCGTAAATCCTGGTCGAATTGCGGCGCATAGCCACGGCAATCGATCACCCAGTCATAATCCAGCGCCAAATCTTCCGGCTGCACCTCCTGCTTTATCATTTGTCCGTTTAAAGATATGAATTTTTTGAAAAGAGCTTCTAACGCCAGCAACGGCACAAGATGCGCTTCTTCCGGAATATAAATTCCTTTGATGAAACGATTCTGCAAATCAGGTTCCAGCGCACCAATTTCTTTTTCATCAACCCATTGCCACGCTCCATTTACAGAGTGTAGATGGTGTACAAACCTATCCAGATAAACTTCGTCTGCCGGGTGCGCCACAAACAGGCTGCCTTCTTTGCTAAACACAAAATCTGCGCCGCCATCTAACATAGCCTTCCACATTGCAATGCCTTTCACCCCCGCCTTCACAAAACTCAGCGGCAAAGTGTCGATTTCGCTGTATGGCGCCATCATGCCGCCTGCAATTGTGCTGGGATTGACGGACGGAAAAACCTGTTTCTCAAAAATCGTAACCTGATAGCCTTTTTCAGCATTCATACACGCCGCCAGTAATCCTGATATCCCTGCGCCTATAATAGCAATCTTTTTACTCATTATTTTTTCCTTATCGTTTATGCTTTTGTGATGCAGCCATATAAAATATGCCACGTGACATGCTTAAAATTCTGGGAATCAAAAGCTGCACAAGCCTTTCTGATTTGTGAGAGAATAAGAGGCGTATAGTTTTCTCTGCTGCAGGACGCGCCCATATTTTTTAAACTGGAAAGAAAACCCCAACTATCTCTGCAACTTTTTTTGATCTTTTCTTCTCTGTATATCCCCTCGGAATAGCTAAAATTGGGCATGCCGGAAGGAAGCCCCAATTGATCAAGGGTACTTCGCCATTCTTTAAAGCAATCTGGCCCGGGCAGCGAAAAATAAAATGTGCCGTCTGGCTTTAGCATGCTTTTCAGATTGTCTAACCCTTCCTCCAGATCTTCAAACCACTGACAAACCATACTGGCGGTAATCAGATCATATGTTTCTCCTGTTTGTTCTTTTTCTGCGTCCAGAATGAAAAAGCGTGTCGACATCCCCGAAAATCTACTTTTTGTCTGTTTAAGCATACGGGGACTCACATCCGTAATATGAAGCTGATGCCCAGCATATTTCCTGGCTAAATGTTCGGTCAAAAAACCTGTGCCGCACCCTGTTTCCAAAATGGCGGCATTTTCAAGACAAGGAAGATCACAGGCCAGACTATCGGCTACATGGGCTTGCACATCACCATACTGATCATACAGATGCGCCTGAGTATCAAAATTGCGCATTACTTTATCTTTCCAACTTAAGGCCACTGACAAACTCCTTTATTGTATTGGCGCACCATTCAGGATGCGACCACGGCATAATGTGCCCGCCGCCCATAAGCGTTTTAATCGGAAAACCCGACCACTCCTTTTTCATGATGTCCTGATCTAGTATCGGATCGGCATCGCCACACAAACAAAGAACAGGCTTTGCATACGCACCAAGCTCTTTTGCGGCGCTGATTTTACTGATCCAGACCATGCCTTCTTGCAGTCTTTGCAAGTTCAGGTGAGCTTTATCTTTCGTGATTCCGCATTTCTTCCAGAAATCCCCCATTTGCGGAATAGGATCACGCTCCAGCCTTAATTTCATGGCCTGCAAGGAACGCTCGTCTGAAAAACTCTTGAAACGATAAAATCCATTGATAGCGATCAGCACGTCAATATCTGCGACTTTGTTCTTTAACGCCCACAAGGTTCCTAAAGAGTGCGTGATATAGACACGCTTGCTGTCGCTCGGTGCTTTGTGATTTTCGATTCTTTGATCGTGTCCAATAAAGCCAAGATTTAAAAAATGAGATTGTTTTTTTGGAAAATGCGGGCGCAATCTTTCCCAGAAATCTGGATCAGTTCCCCAACCATGCACAAATACATAATGAACGCTCAAGCAGTCTTCCTCTCTGTTTTCAGGAAAACTCTATTATCAGAAAAAAATATTCTGATCGACTTGATCTAGATCAAATTTGAAGCCCTTTATTTAGTATACCGTTTAATAAGAACACACAATATGTAGTGTGTTTTGAAATTCCTCCTCGTTTTCTCCTTCCGAGAAGCAAGGTTCCAAAAATTCTTATGAAACAAACATGTAAAGGAGAAAAACCATGTCCGACGCCTCTGCTGCCAGATCCAAAACCACCGATTCTGTAGAGAAAAAATCAGTGATCGCTTTTCCGGCGACTCACCCCGCCAACCCTGAAACAGATCAGATCGTTACGCTTTTTGGCGGAACATCTGTGGATTGCTCCGAGGCGATCAGCGAGTATATTTCCGGATCTGACTGGAGAATCAAGGCCAATGCCAATACCGGGTACTCCAATGCCGGCCTGATCAATAATGTCGCCGGAAAAGTGATCGCCAATTTCTGGCTGGATGAAGTTTACTCCCCCGAAGAGGGACAGGCGCACCGCAATGGCGATGTTCACATCCACGATCTGGACTGCCTGACCGGATATTGCGCGGGCTGGTCACTTCGTGCCCTGCTCAATGACGGATTTAATGGCGTTGGCGGACGTGTTTCCTCTCGCCCCCCACGTCATTTCCGTGAGGCTTTAGGGCAAATGTCCAATTTCCTTGGCATCCTGCAATCCGAATGGGCGGGCGCGCAGGCGTTCAGCTCCTTTGACACCTATCTTGCGCCTTATGTGTTTTATGATCAATTGAGCTTTAAAGAAGTTAAAAAGGCGATTCGTCAGTTTGTTTACAATCTGAATGTTCCGGCGCGTTGGGGCCAATCCCCCTTCACCAATATTACCCTGGATATTACGGTGCCGGAAGACTTGCAAAATCAGTTCCCAACGCACAACGATCTGCATCTCTTTAAAGGGATCGAGAATGATGAATTGCTGTTAAAGGCACAGCAGCGGGACATGGGTTTGCGCAGTCTTGAAGACACCACATTTAAACATTTTGCCCCTGAAATGGAGATGATCAATATCGCTTATTACGAGGTGATGACCGAAGGCGATTCCACGGGGCAACCTTTTACCTTCCCGATTCCAACCGTCAATATCACCGAAGATTTTGATTGGGACAGCAAGGTAGCAGAGGCTATTTTTGAAAATACGGCAAAAGTCGGTTCCTCTTATTTCCAAAATTTCGTTGGTTCCCAATGGATGAAAAATGAAAAAGGGGAGCGCGTACGCAATCCGGAAGCCTATTCCCCCGGCGCGGTACGTTCCATGTGCTGCCGCCTGCAACTGGATTTGCGCGAGCTACTTAAGCGCGGGAACGGCCTATTTGGCTCAGCAGAGATGACCGGCTCTATCGGCGTTGTGACTCTGAACATGGCGCGCCTGGGCTACCGCTTCAAAGGCGACTTCAAGGGCTTGATGGCGGAAGTTGACCGCCTGATGGACATAGGAAAATCCACATTGGAGAAAAAACGTGTCTTCGCACAAAAAATGTATGATCGTGGACTATACCCCTACACATCCCGCTATCTGCCATTTTTCCGCAATCACTTCTCTACCATCGGTGTCAACGGTATGAATGAAATGATCCGTAATTTCACCGATGACGAACATGACATTACAGACGAGCAAGGCATTCAGATGAGTATTGATATTCTGGATCATATGCGCACAAAACTCCTTGGTTATCAGGAAGAAACTGGCAATCTCTATAATCTGGAGGCTACGCCGGCGGAAGGGACGACATACCGTTTTGCCAAGGAAGACAAGAAGCGCTTCCCCGATATCCTGCAGGCAGGCTTTGGTGAAAACATATACTACACCAATTCATCCCAAATTCCTGCCGATCACACAGAAGACCCGTTTGAAGCTCTGGAGCTGCAAAACCGTCTGCAGTGCAAATATACGGGCGGTACGGTGTTGCATCTTTACATGAATGAGAAGCTGAGCAGCGCCGAAGCCTGTAAGGGGTTCGTCAAAAAAGTGATTGGCAATTACCAGCTTCCCTATATCACCGTGACGCCTGTTTTCTCGGTTTGTGATACGCATGGCTATCTCAACGGAGAGCAGCCAGAATGCCCGACCTGCGGTGAAAACACCAAAGTGTGGACACGTGTCATGGGCTATTTCCGTCCCGTGGACAGCTTTAACAAAGGCAAACAGGGCGAACACCGTGAACGCAAGCACTTCAAGGAAGACTGGGTTGATACCGGTAGTCTTTTCACTGGCGTGTAATCATGGCTCTTGCGCTTGCCAATAAACCGGAAGCCAAGCCCCCTGTCAAAAAACAGGGGGCACTTCCCATATACTCTGTCACCCCCTTCACGATGCTCGATTTTCCGGGGCAGACGGCCTGTATTGTCTGGTTTTCCGGATGCAACATGCGCTGTCCTTACTGTCACAATCCTCAAATCGTCAAAGGCAAGGGGCGAGGCGATGTGGGTCAGGTTTTCGATTTCCTGAAAAAGCGCGCAGGACTTCTGGATGGTGTCGTTCTCTCAGGCGGTGAGGCCTCGGCCTATCCCGGATTGCCCGATTTTATCAAACAGGTGAAAAAACTGGGTTATGCCGTCAAACTTGATACGAACGGTCTAAGACCCGATATCATTGACGATTTCTTGCGTCAAGGATTTTTGAATTACATTGCGCTGGATTACAAAGCCCCGCCCCATAAATTCAAAAAAGTCACGGGCGTTGATAAATACAACGAATTCACCAAAACGCTTGATCTTTTATGCGCGCAAAAAGCCGTGCCATTTGAGGTGCGCACGACTGTTCACACAAATCTGATGGATGAAGATGATGTCAATGCCATTATCCATGATCTTGAAAATCGTGGTTACCAAGGCCGGCACGCCATACAGAATTTCACCCATAGCGATGATCGCCCGACATTGGGCTTTATGCGTAAACAAGAGCGTGTTCTGAATACGGACGCTCTCTATGCTCCTCCAAATTTCACCTTGGAATTTCGTAACTTTTAAAAAACCTGAGTTTTTAAGAAACTGTATCACCAAGCGTATGTTGGTTGAGGGTGTTTATAAATTCATTGCTGGCATCAAACAGATAATGCTTAAGATTACAGGTCTGCGTCACACGGCAGGTATTTGTTGCGGCATCAAAGCATTCCACCATGAACATGTTTGGCTCCAGCTGCTTTACAATATCGCCAAGCCGCAGGTCTTGTGCACCTTCAGCAAGCCGGATGCCGCCGCCCTTACCCTTGCTGGTTTCGATATATCCAAGCTGTGACAGGCGGTGAACAATTTTAACCAGATGGTTGCGGGAAATTTTATAATATTCGGAAATTTCCTTCACGCTGGAGAGGCTGTCAGGGCGCGCCGCCAGATACATCAGGCAGCGCAGACCGTAATCGGTAAATCGTGTTAACTGCATAATGCTGTACTCATCATAAAATTTATCGCGGACAGGGTTGCATAATTAGCCGCGATCTATAATATACATACCAAATACATATTAAGAAAGGCAATTCCCCATGCTGTCCCAACAAACCATCGATATCGTCAAATCCACTGCGCCCATTTTGAATGAACATGGCGAAACACTGACCAAGCATTTTTACAAACGCATGTTCAGCCACAATCCAGAAGTCGCACCGTTTTTTAATCCAGCCAATCAGGCAGGCGGTACGCAGCAACGCGCGCTCGCAGCGGCAATTTGCGCGTATGCGGCAAATATCGACAATCTGGAAGTGCTGGGCGGTGCGGTGGAACTGATCGCCCATAAACATGCTTCATTGATGATCAAACCGGAGCATTATCCGATTGTCGGTGAAAACCTGCTCGCTTCCATCCGCGAAGTTCTGGGGGAAGGTGCAACCGATGATGTGATCAATGCGTGGGGCGAGGCGTATGGATTTCTGGCGGATATCCTGATCGGGCGGGAAAAACAGATTTATGGTGAGAATGCAGACAAAACCGGCGGCTGGGAAGGTTTCCGTGACTTTGTCGTAGACCGCAAGGAAAAGGAAAGCAGCATCATTACGTCTTTTTACCTCAAACCCAAAGACGGCGGCACTCTGCCATCTTTCATGGCGGGGCAATATATTACGGTACGGATGCCGACCAAGGATGACTCAACCACCATGCGCAATTACAGTCTGTCCGACAAACCGGGGCAGGATTATTTCCGTATTAGCGTGAAACGGGAAGTTGGCGCAAAAGCCGATACGCCCAAGGGCTATGTGTCCAACACCTTGCATGATGCAATAAATACCGGCGATACACTGGAGATCGGGCCGCCTTGCGGCGAGTTCTTCCTGAACACGAATGACAAACACGAACGCCCGCTGGTGCTACTGGCGGCAGGGGTTGGCATTACACCGATCCTCAGCATTCTACAAACTGCGCTGGAAACGATGCCGGATCGTGAAATTATTCTGATTCACGGTTGTTTGAATAAGGATGTGCAGCCGTTCAAGGACACGATTGATACGCTGGCAGAAAAACATGGAAACCTGACCGCTCACTATCGTTACAGCGAGCCAACGGACGGTGAAGACAGTGCGGGAGGCAATTGCTCCAGCGGGTTTGTCGATGCAACGCTGATTGAGAGCCTCGTGCCCTCACGCCATGCTGATTATTATTTCTGCGGTCCAAAGCCCTTCATGGTGAATATCTATCATGAACTTCTGGCCTGGGGTATTCCCGGTAATCAGGTGCATTTCGAATTCTTCGGGCCGCGTGAGGAACTGGAGCGAAAAGTGGCCTGACCAAAGCCTGCGGAAAGGATGAAATATTATGGCCTTACCACATGCAAAACCGGGGGAAAGCGTTAATTTAAATCCTTTGGGGGAGGCACTGAAAGACGCCAGAACTCAAGCCATTATCAAGACTGATAGCTTTGAGGCCATTCGTCTCGTTCTCCAGGCAGGCATGGAAATCCCGTCACACAAAGTTCCTGGGGAAATTACGCTGCACTGTCTTGAAGGGCGCGTATCACTTGGCCTGACAGAATCCATCATAAATCTGCGAGCCGGTGAATGGCTGTATTTGAATGGCGGAGAGCCCCATTCCGTAAAAGCGGAAG
>CAYZHM010000010.1:0-60222 GCA_964478225.1 uncultured Micavibrio sp. | reverse complement strand
CAAAAAAAAATTCTTATTTTAAAAATCATGCTTTGTTCTAGGTGCAACGTTTAAAAAAATTGGTGGAGGATGATTTTTATCGCGAACAAATTGATGTGAAGATGACATGAAGATGTCACATTTTTGATCAGAGATGTTCGCTCTTTAAGTCGTAAGAATACAAAAAAGTTCAGCGACTTCATTTAAGGGCTTTGGGTTACCGACGGCCTTTGTGGAAGGGGATTTAGGATTATCGTTTCACCGGGTTTTTCTCTAAAGCCCCTTGTCGATTGACTAAGGCCTTGATTTTAAGATAGCGCGAAAAAAAGAAAGCGGGAGATTTTCCCGGTGGATTTTTGCGGCCTGAATTTGGCGGTGTAATGCGTGTTTAACAATAAAAAGAGTTATTACAGTACAACATATATAACGGAGAATATAATAATGTCTGATATTGGGGGAAAAACAGCGGCGCTGATCCAGGAAAACTTGCAGTTTAAAGAAGCTTCTTTGGAGCCGTCTGCGGAAGTTTTGTCTATCTGGAAAAAAGTTCATGCTGGTATGCGTAGTGAATTTGGCGAAGCAATTTTTCGTTCATGGTTAAAGCCGCTTAAATTGCAGGCCTTTTATCATGGGACTATGGAGATTTCAGTTCCGACTCGTTTTATGCGTGATTGGATTCAAACTCATTATGCGGCTCGTATATTAGAAATGTGCCGTGAGTCTCTTGAGGACATTAAAAAAGTTCAGTTTGTTGTGACGCAAAACGCTGTTTTGGATGATGTCGCAGAAGAGAAGGTGGCTATTCGTGAAGCCAATCAAAATATTAAAGATGTGATTGCTTCTATTGGTTCGCCTTTGGATCAACGTTTCAAGTTTGAGAATTTTGTTGTTGGGAAATCCAATGCGTTGGCGCATGCGGCTTCACGCCGTGTGGTGGAAAATCAAAACGTACCGTTTAATCCACTGTTCTTGTATGGAGGGGTTGGACTTGGGAAGACTCACTTGATGCATGCGATTGCGCACGCGATGGAAGAATACTGGCCGGATAAGACAGTGATGTATTTGTCGGCTGAGAAGTTTATGTATCAGTTTGTGAAAGCTTTGCGCTCGAACGAGACCATGAACTTTAAAGAGCAATTCCGCAGTGTTGATGTGTTGATGATTGATGACATTCAATTTATCGCCGGTAAAGAATCAACGCAGGAAGAGTTTTTTCATACGTTTAATGCGCTGGTTGATCAGAACAAGCAGATCATTATTTCGGCGGATAAAGCGCCGGGCGATCTTCAGGGCGTTGATGAGCGTTTGCGTTCACGTCTGGCCTGGGGCCTGGTTGCGGACATTCAGCCGACTTCCTATGAGTTGCGTCTTGGGATCTTGGAAACCAAGCGTAAGCAGCTTGGTGCGGCTGTTCCGAGCAGTGTTCTTGAGTTTTTGGCGCTGAAAGTGACGAACAATGTTCGCGAGCTGGAAGGCGCGTTGAATAGAATCGTTGCCCATGCGGACGTAGCCAAAACAGAGATTACACTCGAATCAACGCAAGATGTTTTGCAAGATTTGCTTCGTTCGCATGATCGCCGGATTACGATTGATGAAATTCAGCGCAAGGTGGCGGAGCATTATAATCTGCGGTTGCCGGACATGCATTCGGCGCGCCGGGCGAGAAATGTCGCAAGACCAAGACAGGTTGCGATGTATCTTGCGAAGCAACTGACTGCACGCTCGTTGCCGGAGATCGGCCGCAAGTTTGGTGGACGTGACCATACGACCGTGATGCATGCTGTGCGTAAGGTTGAAGAATTGATGGATGAAGATGCGCAAATTGCTCAAGACGTGGATGTTATCCGCCGCGCTCTCACCGGTTGAATTCTTCGATAAATGGACTGCAAATTTAGCGTTTCTGCGCTTCCGGTTCGCACGTATTTCAATATACGTTTGCGCTGCCGGTTCTCGAAACGCTAAATTTTCGTCACATTTCTCTTCGAATTTTTAAAATTCCAGGAATATATCAAGCCGCTTCGAATTCGTTCTTGGCGGCTTTTTCTTTGCGGAGATTCAAGAGTTTTTGTGGCCCGATCTCAATGGTGTGCGCTGCTATGCGCTCTTGAATTTCTGGATATTCTGGCAGTTCGCTGATATGGACCCACAAATAATCGGTGTGTTCTGGGTTCAGAGTTGGCTCAAAAATTCTGGGGGCACGAATCATCATGTATTCGTATCGCTTGCTTTTGTAGTCGTCGTCGATTGTTTGTACTTTCTCGCAGTGAGAGGATTTCAATCCTGTTTCTTCATGAACTTCGCGGAGGGCGGCCTCTTGCGGTGTTTCATAAGCTTCGATTTTTCCGCCGGGCAATCCCCATACATCTGGATTGGTGAGTTTATGGGGGCTACGTTTTAAAAGGAGAGCGTATCCGCCAGCGGTCATAATATAGACATTTGCGGACGATCTGGCCGGTACAAAATCATTGGCTGCGTTTGAAAAAGCTTTTTCCAAATGGTACCTCCTTAGGTGCGTCCATTCTAAAGACATATTCCTTTGTAGTTGAAGGATAAAAGCCCGTTTATCCCCGTGTTTTTGGTTTTGACAATCTTGAAAGGCATGATTACTGTCAGTTTTATGACGAAACAAACCTATTCTTTGCAAGAGGTTACAGACCTCTATCGCCGCCCTTTTCTTGACCTTGTTTACGAGGCCTCGAGTGTGCATCGCGCCAATCATAATCCGCAGGAAATGCAGATGTGCACTTTGCTGTCGATTAAGACCGGCGGATGCGTTGAGGATTGCAAATATTGCAGCCAGTCCATTCATAACAATGCCGATCTTGAAAAAGAAATTCTGATGAAGACCGATGAGGTTTTGGAAGAGGCGCGTAAAGCGAAGGCGGCGGGCTCGACACGGTTTTGCATGGGGGCGGCCTGGCGCGAAGTGAAAGACGGACGGGCGTTTGACCGTGTATTGGATATGGTTAAGGGCGTTTCGGATATGGGCCTTGAATGTTGTGCAACGCTTGGGATGCTGAATGAAGAGCAAGCAGTGCGTCTGAAAGAGGCGGGATTGACGGCGTATAACCACAATCTGGATACGTCGGAGGAGTTTTATAACAAGATCATCACGACACGGACATATGAAGACCGTTTGGATACGCTGAAGAATGTTGCAAAGGCCGGGATTTCCGCGTGTTGCGGCGGGATTTTGGGTTTGGGCGAACGCGAGGAAGACCGGATTTCTTTGCTCCATACGCTGGCGAATTTAGATCCGCAGCCGGAATCGGTGCCGATTAATATGTTGGTGCCCGTTGAGGGGACGCCGATGGCGGGCCGTGAAACGCTGGATATTTTTGAGTGGGTCAGATGTATTGCGGTGGCGCGGATTTTGATGCCGAAGGCGATGGTGCGGTTGTCGGCGGGGCGGTTGACGATTTCGAAAGAAGCGCAAGCGCTGGCGTTTATGGCCGGGGCGAATGCGATTTTTACGGGCGAGAAATTGCTGACCACGCCCAACCCGGAGAAGGATGCGGATATGGGTTTGCTGAAAGAGCTTGGGTTGCAACCACGCGCGCCGTATAAAGATGAACAGATTCCAAACAAAGCTAAAGCGGCTTGAAAGTCAAAACCGTCTGCGTTCCTTAAATCTTGCGCAGGGGATTGATCTGACCTCCAACGATTATCTGGGGATGCGGGGGCATTCCGCATTGAGGGCGGCGGCGATAGAGGCGCTGGAGGCCGGGATGGATATTGGTTCCGGCGGATCGAGGTTGTTGCGCGGGCATACTGATGCGCATGCGGCGCTGGAAGACTATGCGGCGGATTATTTCGGGTTTGAAAAGGCGCTGTATTTTGCGACGGGGTTTCAGGCGAATGGAGCAGTGTTTCAGGCGTTGCCCAATCGGCATGATGTTATAATTTATGATGAGTTCATCCATGCGAGTGCACGGGAGGCGATTCATTATTCGCCCGCCCGGTCGATCAAAATTAGACACAATGATCTTAACGCGTTTGAAGATGCGTTACAAAATGAGAAGTCTAAAAAGTCTACAGAGGGCATGATTTGGGTGGCTGTGGAGTCGGTGTATTCCATGGACGGTGATTTTGCGCCAATAACGGAATTGCAATTGCTTTGCCATCAATACGATGCGTATTGCATTGTAGATGAAGCGCATGCGACAGGCGTATACGAGCCAGTGCGCGGTGAGAATGTTGTGTCGATCCATACGTGTGGTAAGGCGGTTGGGGTTGCGGGTGGTCTTGTTTGTGCTTCGAACGAAATGATAAGCATGCTTATCAATACGGCGCGTGGATTTATTTATTCGACGGCGCCGATGCCATTGCAGGCTTATCTCACTCAGAAGTCACTGGAGATTTTGGCGAGCGAGGAGGGGGATGCTCGCCGCGATAGATTGAATAGCCGGGTTCAGTTTATGAAGGCGAACTCTCAGATTGTTCCCGTTATTTTAGGCGATGATGCGCGTGCGGCGCAAGTTGCGGCGGCGTTGCAGCGCGAAGGTTTTGATGTGCGGGCGATCCGGCCGCCGACTGTGCCTGAAGGCACGGCAAGGCTCAGAATTTCATTATCTTCAGAGTTGAGTGAGAAAGATTTGAAAGATTTTAGCGATTGTCTTGGTAATATTCTGGAGGGGAAGATTGCAGCCTAGATATATCATTACGGGGACGGATACGGATGTTGGTAAGACAGTTTTCGCGGCTGCGTTGGTTCAGGCGCTTCGAGCGAACTACTGGAAGCCTGTGCAATCGGGCGTGGAGCAGATTGATACACGAACGGTTCAGACTTTAACAGGATTGCCGGACGACCATTTTTTACCGGAGGCATATGTATTCAGTGAGCCTCTTTCGCCGCATCTTGCATCCGAAATTGATGGCGTGGAAATAAATTTTGAAAAATTAAAATTGCCGGAAAGCGAGAGAGCTCTAGTGGTTGAAGGGGCTGGTGGTTTGATGGTGCCTTTGACGCGTGAAAATTTGCAAATCAACCTCTTTAAAAAATGGAATGCTCCTGTTATCTTGTGCGCTCGCACCGGATTAGGGACGCTCAATCATACGCTTTTGTCTTTGGAAGCGCTGTGGGCGCGTAGTGTACCTCTTCATGGCATCGTTTTTATCGGCGATGAAAATGAAGATAATATCCGCACGATTGCGGGATTTTCGGGCGAGAAAATTTTAGGGCGGTTGCCGATATTGCAAGAATTGTCGCCTGAGTCTTTGAAGTCTGCGTTTGAGAAACATTTTAAATTTGAGGATTTTGAATGAGCCGTTCTGCTATCTGGCATCCGATGACACAGCACGCGACCAGCGGGCATGCGATTAATATTGATCGTGCAGAGGGGGCTTGGCTTTATGCGAGAGATGGTCGTGCGTTTTTGGACGGGATTTCGTCGTGGTGGGTGAATACGCACGGACATTGTCATCCGAAAATTGTTGAAGCTGTACAGGAGCAGGCGGGTAAGCTTGAGCAAGTGATTTTTGCGGGTTTTACGCATGAGCCGGCGGAGAAACTGACGCGCAAATTGTTGCAGGCTGTGGAACGCTCGATCGGGCCGTGGCTTGAGTATGTCTTTTATTCCGATAGCGGATCGACGGCGATCGAGGTCGCGCTGAAGATGGCGATCGGCTATCACAAACATCGCGGGCAGGAGCGCCGCAAGATTGTGGCGCTGGAGGGCGGTTACCACGGTGATACGTTTGGTGCGATGTCCGCGGGTGCGCGCGGTGTGTTTAATGAAGTTTATGAGCCGTTTTTGTTTGATGTTATTCATTTGCCGTTTCCATCCGAGGGCGTCGATCCGCTAGAGGAACAAAAAACTTTGAAGGCCTATGAGGCTTTGCTTCAGCGTGAAGGGCAAAATATTGCGGCTTTTATTTTTGAGCCTTTGATTCAAGGGGCGGCGGGTATGCGGATTTATAATCCGGAGACGCTAAAAATTATGGCAGATTTTTCGAAGCGGCACGGTGTGCTGAATATCGCGGATGAAGTGATGACCGGTTTCGGGCGCACAGGCACGATGTTTGCGTGTGAACAGGCAGGATTTGCGCCGGATCTTATGTGCCTGTCGAAAGGCATTACGGGCGGGTTTTTGCCGATGGGCGCGACACTGGCGACGGAAGAAATATACAACGCGTTTTACAGCCGCGACCGGATGAAACAATTTTTTCATTCGACATCTTTTACCGGTAATCCTTTGGCGTGTGCGGCGGCTGTGGCCAATCTTGAGATTTGGGAAGAAGAACCGGTGTTTGAGAATATTCGTGCGATTGAGGCTTCGCATCATAAGGCAGCGGCGTGGTTTGCGGCGCGTCCGGATGTTGAGGAAGTGCGTGTGATGGGGTCGATTTTTGCGGTTGATGTGAAAGACACTACGAACGGATATGCGTCGGCTCTGGGGCCGTGGCTATACGAAGCGATTTTGCGGCGCGGAGTTTTGCTGCGCCCGATTGGAAATACGGTCTACATCCTCCCGCCTTATTGTATCCAGATTAAAGAGCTGGAAACGATTTATGACACGATCTGGCAGGCGATGGATAAGCTTCGAGACGAGCGCGGCGGCGCTGTGCGGGCGGCTTAACATTCTTCGATAAATGTGCTGCAAATAAATTTTTCTGCGCTTCCGGTGCTCACGTACTAAGTGTACGCTGCGCTACGGTTCTTGAAAAATTTTATTTTCGCCGCATTTCTCTTTGAATGTATTTAGGGATCGGCGAAGAGGCAGGAGCCGTCGGGTTTGCGGATGATTTCGACGTTTGGGTATTTTGCGTTATCAGCCAAGGCGCGGGCGCGCATGTCTTTGATTTTAGGTCGCCATGCGTTTTTACTTTCCTCTGTATAATCTTTTGGGAAATGAGTTTCGATGCTTTCTAGGAAACATAATTCTCGTTCATGTAATTTTGGCAAAATTGTTTTTGGAATCAGAGATTCCAAAATGTCATTGAATTGCTTGTTATTGGATTGGAAATAGCCTTCGGCATAAGTTGTTTTCCATGCACTGATATTGCTGACCCCAGCCAATAATATGACGAATGGACTTATTTCGTCGTCGCTTTTTATTGGCTGGAGTACAGAGCGATAACGTATTTTGTCGTGTGCGGCTAGATCGCCTTTATAGGCGGCATGGTTTGCAGCTGCGCTTTGATAGAAGCCTCTGTCTAAAAACGAGCTCATGTAATTATAGCTAAATCCTAGAGCGCAAAGCGGAATGAGAGCGAAAATTGCAAAGATTATTCTAGAGTTTTTATATTTGTATGCCAGAAGAGCGAAAAGTATAAAAAGGCAAATAGGCGTTATATAGAATAAAGCTGGATTTAATTGCGGTAAGATCAGCAGTAGAGGCAGTGTGTTAAATACTATTGCTGTCCAGCCTAGAGCCAAAACTGCGATCACTAAAAATTTTAGGAGTCTTTTTCCCCATTTCATATTTTCAGAATATCATCTTGCATCCAGCCTGTCACACGGTTTAAGGTGCGGGCATGAGTAAAGCAGAGAAAAATCCTTTTGAAGAATCCGGAATGAGTGCGGCGAATGCGGCGCTTGAGAAGCCGGTGCGTGAATTTTTAACCGCGATTGTGCAGCGGCCGCAAGACCATGCGCGGTTTATGAATATGCTCTCGATGCTGGAGCATATGGGATCGCGCAAGATTATGATTTCGCAGATGAACCGGACGTTGACCGAGGATAGTTTGAAGCACCTGGCGGAAGAGGCGCGGCATGCGTATTTCTTTAAGCGGCAGGCGGAGCGCGCGGCGGGCAGGGCGCTGGATGGATACACGGAAGAGAATACGATGTGCCGCGTTCCGGCGTTGATGTATTTCGGGCGGATGGATGCCGGGATTTCGAAAGAAGTTGGAGACGACGCGGCTTATGGTTGGGTGTCGATGATTATCGAGCTGCGTGCGTGCTGGTTGTATCACATTTATCATGACGTTTTAGAGAAGAGCTCGGTGAAGTTGTCGCTGAAATCTCTGATTGCCGAGGAGGACATGCATCTGGCGGAGATGTATGAGATGTGTGGGCATGATGTGGCGCGGCTCAAGGCTTTGAGCGCCTATGAGACCGAATTGTTCGGCAAGCTCTGGGCGGCTCTGGAGAACGATTCCCAAGCTTTTGCGCGTGCAGCGTAAGGTTTTCTTGACAAAAGCGGTTTGTTTTGCATAACTTATTTTAAGTTATTGGAGGTTTTTGTTATGGCAGCAGAGATATTGAGGATTGTACCGGCTTTTTCAGGCAGACAGCGTGTGGCTTACGATGCGCTCGGCGTGAATGAGTTTCGTGCCCATCTTTATCAGGACTCGCATTATGATACAGAGGTGGGATATGTGGAAGATGATTGGCAGGTTGAATTATCTTTGGGGCAAGGCAGGAAGCTTAAGGTGGATTTAGAAGGGACTCGTGAAGTTCCTACGCGCCTTATTTTCAAAAGAGTTTCTTCTGTGTACGAACAGTTTTTGTTTAGTCCTTCTGTTTTGGATGATGCGCGCATCACAAAAATTCTGCAGTCTTCTGATCTTGTTGCAGCACTGGGCTAACTTTCCGCTTTTCCCTGCGGAAACGCTGTGCTAGTCTTTGATTCCTTAAAAATTTAGTTTTCTTAGCAATGGAAGTACGCCCATGAAATTCTCTATTGAACGCGCCGCGCTTTTAAGAGCCCTTAATCACGTCCAGAGCGTTGTTGAGCGCCGTAATACTATTCCTATTCTTTCCAACGTTTTGATGAAAGCTGACGACGGCACGTTGTCTTTGGCGACGACGGATATGGATCTGGAGATCAACGAATCTGTTGAGGCGAGCGTGAGCAAGAAGGGCGCGACAACTGTTCCGGCGCATACGTTGCATGATATTGTGCGTAAATTGCCGGATGATGCTGATGTTGTCATGGAGATGAATAATGACGGGACGCAGATGAGCGTGAAGGCCGGGCGTTCGCAGTTTAAGCTGAGCTGTTTGCAAAGTTCGGATTTTCCTGAGATTGGGGCGGGCGATTTGCCGGTGAGTTTTTCTCTGCCTGCGGCGGATTTGCGCGCGTTGATTGACCGCACAAAATTTGCGATGTCGACGGAAGAAACACGCTATTACCTGAACGGTATTTATGTGCATGCGGCGGAGACAGACGGCGTTGCGGTTTTGCGTGCAGTGGCGACGGATGGTCACCGTTTGGCGCGTTTTGAGATGCCTTTGCCGGATGGTGCGGCGGGCATGGCCGGGGTTATTATTCCGCGTAAGTGCATTAATGAATTGCGCAAATTGACGGACGAAGCGGCGGACACGATTCAGATCAGTCTTTCTCCGAATAAAATCCGTTTTGCATTTGATCATATTGTGATGACATCGAAGCTGATTGACGGAACGTTCCCGGATTATATGCGCGTTATTCCGCAAGGGAATGACAAGATCGTTGAAATTGATCCGAAAATTTTCTCCTCGGCGATTGACCGCGTGGCGACGATTTCGGATGGAAAATCTCGTGCGATCAAGATTTCTTTGAATGGCAAGACGATGACGTTGTCGGCGAGTTCGGCAGAGTCTGGTAGTGCTGTGGAGGAAGTTGAGATTAGCGGCGAAACCGATATTGAAATCGGGTTCAATGCGAAATATTTGCTTGATATCACATCTCAGATTGAAGGCGAAGGTTGCCGTTTGACATTGGCGGATGCTTCGTCGCCGACGATTATTCAGGCGAGTAATGATTCAAGTGCGCTTTATGTTTTGATGCCTTTGCGGGTGTAAATTTGTTTTGGAATTTATAAAAAACCCGGCGATCAGGCCGGGTTTTTTGTTGAGGGTTTAAGTTTTTTAAAATCTGTAGCTGACGCCTGCGCCGACGATCCAGGGATCAAGTTCGATGTCGGTGGATACGGGTGTTGCGCCGCTGTTTATCGTGCCGTCGATGTCGAGGAAGAGCTTTTTCACATCAAGGTTTAGACCCCAGTTTTCGTTGATCCAGATGTCCGTACCGGCTTGGAGTGCGACACCAAAACCGCCATCGACTTCAAGATCGGTGAAGCCTTTGCCGGTTTCTTCGCCATAGAAATAAGAATAGTTTACACCGGCGCCGAGGTAGGGGCTGAAGGTGTTTTCACGTGCGAAGTGATATTGCAAGGTTACTGTTGGAGGAAGAATCCAGGTGTTGCCGAGGTGGGCGTCACCTGTGTAGGTGATGGAGTGCTGTGCGGTCGCCGCGATTAGTTCTGCGGCAATGTTATCGGTGATGAAATAGGTGAAGTCAATTTCAGGTGTTGCGGCATCACCAACATCGGTTTTTGCCGCCGATATTTACGGATGAATCAACATCGGGAAAAACACCTAGCCCGCGAACGCGGATTTGAAAGCGTTCTTTTGAAAGGGGATCGGGATTTTCGAAAGCAAATGTATTACTTGTTGCGGCAATCAAGCTGAGAGCTGTCATTGTCGTCAGGGTGAGAAAGCGGTTCATGATTTAATCCTTTTGAGAAGAATGGTGGGTTGAAAGTTATTTGGAGAGGTGAGAGGGAGGAACTAAAAAAAGAAGGAGGGAGAAGAGTTACAAATATTGTCGCATTTCATCAGGAAAACTCTAATAAAAAGTTAAGGCATAGAGATGTATGTTAAATCCTGGCAATTTTTTTTCAGCGTATTCCCTCTGTTCACTTGTAGAGAGGCGCGCTAAAACAAGGCATGGCATATATTTCTTCGTTAAAGCTGCACAATTTTCGTTGCTATGTAAAATTAAAGATTGATGGGCTGGAGTCTGGCTTGATTGTGCTGTTTGGGCCGAATGGAGCAGGGAAAACGAATGTGCTCGAAGCAGTCTCGTTGCTGACTCCGGGGAGAGGTTTGCGTAAGGCGAAGATGGTTGAGATGCAGTGTAAGACTACGGGCGAGTCTTGGGCGGTGGCGGCGAGTGTGAGTGGTGGCGGGGTGGAAAACCAGATCGGGACAGGTCTTGATGCTCGTACAGAAAAGCGTACTGTGCGGATTAATGGTGAGACGGCAAAATCTCAAGCCGCGCTTGCAGATTATTTTTCATGTTTGTGGCTGACGCCACAGATGGATGGAATTTTCTTGGGCCCTTCTTCAGAGAGGCGGAGCTTTCTTGACCGGATGATTTATGCGTCTGATCCGGCGCATGCGGGCCGTGTGGCGCGGTATGAGAATGCGATGCGGCAACGCGCGCGTTTGCTCAGCGAAGGCAAAGACGATCGGGCGTGGCTGGAGGCGCTTGAAATTCAGATGGCAGAAACGGGCGTGGCGATTGCCGCTTCGCGATTGGAGTTTGTTGAAAAATTGCAGCAAGCTTGTGTGGAATTTCAAACACCTGATTTTCCGCATGCGGCGTTGTCTGTCCGCGGGACGATTGAGGAGTTGCTGCCGCATTCGCCGGCGTTGGAGGTGGAGGAGATGTTTAAATATCAGCTCGCGCAATCACGGGGCGTGGATATGAGGACAGGCGGAGCGGCGAGCGGGCCGCATAAGTCAGATTTGTTGGTGCGGTATGCGCCGAAGAATATGGCGGCAGATCAGTGTTCGACCGGGGAGCAGAAGGCTTTGCTGATTGGGATTGTTCTGGCGCATGCGGGTTTGATTAAGGCCTCGATGGGCGCAGCGCCGGCATTGTTGCTGGATGAAGTGGCGGCGCATTTGGATGAGGGGCGGCGAGCGGCGCTCTATGATTTGCTGTTGGCGCGGGGCGGGCAGGTGTGGCTGACGGGGACGGATAAGGGGTTGTTCTCAGCTGTAGAAGGTAAGGCACAGTTTTTTGAGGTGAAGGAAGGAAAGATTTATTCCTCAACGTAAAAGCGGCACATATAGGAATGAAGAATTCCGAAATAGCGCTTTTCTGTGTAGTCCATTTTGATACGGCCATCGGGAGAGGCTTTTGTGGCTAGGTCCTGGAGTTCCTTTTTGGTGTAGGTACGAAGGCCGCTGACGACGCCGTCCCAGCTTAAGAAAAAGGGAATGATGGGGATGAGGGTGGAGAAGATGATTTTCCGCCAGTCCCATCTTTTGGCGAAGAACGGAACAAACATGGCAGGGAAGAAATTCAGAATGGACGTTATATATGTCATGGAACAATTTTTGACTGTTATCTCGAAGACAATGAATTGTTTGCCTGTGGTCAGGCAGTTTTGCAAAAGGCTAATCGCTAGATCTTCTTTGAAATGATGGAAGGCGGTGAACATGGTGTAGATGTTGCTTGGTGGTGGGTTTAGTGCGCTGATTGGCTCCGGGATGAAATCAAAATTCTTGTATTTGGCCTTCATGATTTTAAGAGATTGCAGATCGGGGTAGAGATCTGTGCCGACGATTTTAAGATTGGAATTGGGATGGTTTTTTTCAAGATAGTTCAGGAAGAACTCGCCGCCTTCGCCGCCGCCTGACGCGAGGTCGATGATTTTTTCTTCGCCTTGAACCTGTTGCATTAATTGCTCGCTGTAGCCGTTATAAGGTTTGCTGATTTTGTAAATCGCTGTCAGGCAATCCATAAAGGCTTCGCGCACCCACGGCGGGAGGGTGCGTTGATCGCAAAACTCAAAGAGGCGCAAAGAGAAGGGAAGGAGAGGCATTGACATTATTTCCATAATTTAATGATGTAGCCTAGCTGCGCGAATATGCAAACTATCTTAAGGTTACCATCGCGAGATCTATTTATATAAACGATAGTATTAATGTTTATTATTGATATAATTAATGATAGGACATGATAGAGAAACAGAGTTTTTATTATAAATCCAACCGCTTACAGCAATTGCGCGGTTTTTGTCTTGCTGCGCAGTATCAGAATATAACGGCGGCGGCGCGGCATATGGGGCTGACGCAATCTACTGTTTCATTGCAAATAAAGTCGCTGGAGGATGAGCTTCAAACAAAGCTGTTTACAAGGAACGGTCCTCACATTCGTTTGACGCCCCAGGGCGAACTTTTGCTTGATCAGGCTTTGCCGCATATTGATGGTATTCAGAATATTTATGAGAATTTTCAAAAAAAGCTTAGTGCTGTCAAAAAAACTGAAATCCATATTTGTGTGAACAGCACCACGCTGAACTTCGTTATGCCTCGTATTGTCAAAATGTATGTTGAACACAATCCTGATATTTATGTGACCTTGCATTATGCGGAGCATGAAGAAGCGCTTGAGAAAATGGCTAAGGGCGAAGTTGATCTTGCGGTCTTGCCGAAGCGCGAGCATAAGCCGTTTCCTTCGAGCACAGAATTTTTATCTTTGTTTCATTATGCACCGGTATTGATAACACGTCCGGATCATCCGCTTGCCGGTCGTCAAAAGTTATCCGTTGAGGAAATTAGCCGTTATGAATTGACACTGCCTGCCGAAGATTACCGGGTTTTGCCCAATTTGTATGACATTTTTCCAGCCCATGATATTCAAAAAAAATTGCGGGTTAATTTTGTGAACTGGGAGACGACGCGTAAATATATTGAAGCAGGTCTGGTCATTAGTATTTCTTCTGATGTGATTATCGATAAGGACAATGATACGCTGGTGGGAACTTCCCTTTCGCATTTATTTCCAAATGCAGAATACGGATTTGTGATCAAGAAAGGGTCTTCAAAATCCCGTCCCCAGAAGGTTGAAAAACTGATCACAGTGGCGCGATATTGCGCATCTCAGTTGTCAACGGTTTAAAGTGACAATCCCGGAATCCATTGTGCAATCTGATGGTAGATGTTTGGTTTTTGAAAGGGTTTGGGTTTTATTTTAGGGCCAACGCCTTCAAGGTCTTTTACTGCTTTGACTGTCGTTTCCCAAAAACAGAGGCGCGCTTTGCTGAGGGACGATGCTTCATCCAACACATGATTATAATCTTCGTCTGATAATTCAGAGATAATTCTTAGGGCAATATTTGCTGCATCTTCAGCGTGTCCTTCTTCGGCGCTATGTTTCCATCCCGAGAGCTGGCCTGTGGCAGCATCATTGTGGCTGAGTGCCCATTCCTCAAGTGCGCTCACCCGTTTTTTGATTGTCGCTGCGTTTGTCGTTAATAGGTGAGGAGATGTTGCGTACCCGGTGTAGGCTGAGAATAATTTGCCATACGCACCGATATAAGATAATCGACCGGTATCTAATTCGTCGACTGAACTTGCTTCTCTGACGGCGAGTTCAAGGGCCCTGATGGCAAGTTCTGGTTTATCAATCTGATATGTTTTTCCTGGGAGTGTTCTACGCGTGATACTTAAGACTTGATCGTGATAGTCAAGAAAGCTATCAGGTATTAAATTGGCCAGGTATAGAGCATCTCTCAGTTTTGCAAGAGAAGCATATGTGGAGCCTCCTGGAAAAAGTATGGATGTGATTTCAGGGAGTTGATGAGGAGATTTCGAGCCTACGGCGTCGTTGTATTCTTTCATCTTGCTATATAGATCTAGGTCGCCTTTTATTTCTGATGCCAAAAAGCTTGGCTCAGTTCTTCTTATCCGTATGATTTTGCGTGTTACGTAGTATCTCAGCGGGTTTTTGAATGTGATGCATCCGAGAAGTTCGGCCATCATTTCCAGGGAGTTGTGGAGAAGCGTTGCGTGGGAGTCATTTTTTTTATTTCCGACTTCGTCGGAGGCGTTTGCGTTGATGGTTCTTGCGCGGTCGTACATGCCTAGGCTGTTGAAATCGGCCACCAGGTAAGGAATTGAAGCGTAGGTTGAGGAGGACCGAAACATAACTGCGGCAAGAAGGGTTTCGAGTTGCTCTTTATTGAAGCCTGCATTCGGGTTTGAGGGATCAATTCCATTTAAGATGAAATCGATAATCGCGGGAGGTTGTCTTGAGAGCTGCCTAAAATTGTTGATGGATTCTAATAGATTTGGATTATCGGAATGGCCTTGTCTCCTGCGCATCCATCTCATTCTCGTTATGAGGTCCTTTGTCGGGCTGTTGATGTAGGGTCTGTTTTTCAAAGAACGCAATCCAATTGTTTTATTGAAGTTTTTTAAACTGCTTTCTATAATATGTCAATAATTTGGGTATTGAATTCCAAAAAATTTGTTTGGAAAGTGTGAGCGTTGAATATCACCTTTAACCCTCTGAAATAATTCAAGAAAAAACCCTGTAAAACGGGTATTTTTCGCTGTTTTTTCCCCTATGGCCGTGCTAGGAATAAGGACAGTCAAAAAACACCGAAGAATCAATAGAAAACAGCGGAATAACAATGAGTAAAGCAGTGAAAAAAACACAAGATAACGAACAAGAATACGGCGCGGATTCAATTAAAGTTTTGAGAGGCTTGGATGCTGTTCGCAAACGCCCGGGGATGTATATTGGCGATACGGACGATGGGTCGGGTTTGCACCATATGGTGTATGAGGTTGTCGATAACGCGATTGACGAAAGTTTGGCGGGGCATTGCGACCGCATTGATGTGATTATGAATGCCGATGGGTCGGTGACGGTGCGCGATAATGGTCGTGGTATTCCTGTTGACATCCACAAGGAAGAAGGCGTGTCTGCGGCGCAAGTGATCATGACGCAGTTGCATGCGGGCGGTAAGTTTGACCAGAACTCCTACAAGGTTTCCGGCGGGTTGCACGGGGTTGGTGTTTCGGTTGTGAATGCGCTTTCGGAATATCTCGACCTTAAAATCAGACGTCAGGGCAAAGAATGGGCCATGCGGTTTAAGATGGGCGAAGCGCTGGAAGATTTGAAGCCTGTGCGCGATCTCGAGGAAGGTGAGCGTAATGGAACGGAAGTGACATTCTTGCCATCGCCGGCGACTTTCACGATGACGGATTTTGATTTTGAAACGCTGGAAGATCGTTTGCGGGAATTGGCATTTTTGAATTCAGGCGTGAATATTTATCTTTCCGATGTGAGGGCTGAGGAAGCGACCGAGCACAAGATTGTGCATTTGCATTATGAAGGCGGAATTGAAAGCTTTGTTGAATATCTTGATCGCTCGAAGAAGCCTTTGTTTAAGCCGCCTGTTAGCGTGAAGGCGTATGACGAGAAGGCCGGGATTACAGTTGAAGCCGCGATGGAATGGACGGATGCGTATCACGAGACGATGCTGTGTTTCACCAACAATATTCCGCAGCGCGACGGCGGAACGCACCTTGCGGGTTTTCGCGGCGCATTGACGCGCGTGATTGGTAAGTATGCGGAAGACAAAAAGCTGATCAAAAAGAATGATCTGAAATTGACGGGCGATGATATGCGCGAGGGGTTGACCTGCGTGCTGTCTGTGAAAGTTCCTGATCCGAAATTCTCCTCGCAGACGAAAGATAAACTTGTGTCGAGCGAAGTGCGTCCGGTTGTTGAAAGCGCGATTAACGACAAGCTTGGGACGTGGTTTGAAGAAAACCCGAATGAGGCCAAACAAATTGTGGCCAAGATTATTGAAGCGGCAACAGCGCGTGAAGCAGCGCGTAAGGCGCGCGATCTGACGCGGCGCAAAGGGATTATGGACATCTCTAATTTGCCGGGTAAGCTCGCAGATTGTCAGGCGAAGGACCCTGCGGTTTCCGAGATTTTCATCGTTGAGGGGGATTCTGCTGGCGGTTCGGCCAAGCAGGCGCGGGCACGTTACAATCAGGCCATTCTTCCTCTGCGCGGTAAGATTTTGAATACTGAGCGGGCGCGTTTTGACAAGATGCTCGGCTCTGAGCAGGTGGGGACGCTGATTACGGCGCTCGGCACTGGCATAGGGCAGGATGAATTTAATATTGAGAAAGCACGTTATCACAAAATCATCATCATGACGGATGCGGACGTTGACGGTTCGCACATTCGCACGTTGTTGTTGACGTTTTTCTTCCGTTATATGCCGCAGATTATTGAGAAGGGATATCTGTATATCGCGCAGCCGCCTTTGTTTAAGGTGAAGCGCGGGAATGCGGGCGAACTTTATTTGAAAGATGAAAAGGCGCTTGAGGATTATCTGATCGACGTTGTGATGAGCGATCTGGCGATTATCGATGGTGCGGGTCAGATGCGCACAGGGAATGATTTGCGTGATTTGCTTATGAAATCACGATCGATCCGTAATTCGATTAATGCGCTGACGCGTAGTGCTGGAAATCGCAGAATTGTTGAGCAAGCGGCGATCGCCGGAGCGTTTGATGATACGATTTTTGATGATGCCAAGAAGGGTGTGACGTATGCGAACATTGTTGCGGAGCGCTTGAATAATATTGCGGCGAAGAATGAAAAGACCTGGAAGGGCGAGTTTACGCCTGTCGGTGGTTATATCTTTGCTCGTACGGTTCGCGGCGTGCAGGAGAGTGTCAGGTTGTCGCCGGAACGTATTCGCAGTGCGGATGCGCGTCGTTTGGTTGGGGCGATGGATTGGCTGCAGGAAAGTTTTGCTAAGCCGGTTGAAATTCGTGAAGGCGAAAAGGTTTTGGCCAAAGTGAATGGTCCTGCTGCTTTGTATGACAAGATACAGGAAAATGGGCGTAAAGGTTTGGCCATTCAGCGTTACAAAGGTCTTGGGGAGATGAACCCGGAGCAATTGTGGGAAACCACGCTGGATCCGAATGTGCGGACATTGCTGCAGGTCAAGGTTGAAGACGCGCAGAAGGCGGACGATATTTTCTCGACGCTGATGGGCGATGTGGTTGAGCCGCGGCGTGAGTTTATACAGGATAACGCACTAAAAGTCCGTAACGTCGACGCTTAAGCTTTCTGCATTTCATCGTGGACGTCGTCAAATTGCGCCTCGCGTAGGTCAACTACGCGTCGTCTTATTTTCCTAGCCACGCTAAAATGCAAATGCGCTGATCAAGGTGTTGACTTTATTTTTGGGTTTTCTTATAACAGCCTCTTCTTTTGGAGGGTGTATCTATGAGTATAATTAAGAAAAAAATGAAGCCTTTTGAGGTGTTTAGGATTGTTGCGAATGAAGATGAGCTTCATTTGAGCGGGAAAATTATTAGAGGTATTGCTAGTGAAGGGGGCTGTCTGCGAGACAAGCAGGAAGGTTTCCTTATTATGGCTGATCAGGAGGGTTGTCTGGAATACCGGGAATATAATGTTGAGGAGCGCGCAAGAGCTTACGCTTATATGATGTCTTAAGCCCTGCGGTTTGCATTTGGCGGCAAACCCTGCTACATAAGCCCTTGATAATATTGGAATCATACTAAAAACGTGCCTTTGGCGCGTGTTTTGGAGGGCTTATGGCCAAGTCAAAGCTGGAATTTCGGCTTTTGAATGACGGAGACGTCGAGCAATATAAGGATATTCGCCTGGAGGCCCTGCGGGAGCATCCGGAGGCCTTTTTGGGATCCTACGAGGTGGAGGGCCAGAAGCCCAACCAGTTTTTTCTTGATGCTGTTCACACTGATAAAGTTATGGGCTGTTTTAGCAAGACCAGTGGGAGATTGCTGGGGATTGTCGGCTTTTATGTGATCACACCCGAGCCCCAGGGAAAACGCCGACATTCCGGGAAAATATGGGGTTTTTATATCCGGCCGGAATATCGCGGGCGGGGATTTGCGAAGAAGCTTTTGAGATTATTGCTGGAAGAGGCTGAATTGCATGTTGAGAAGGTTTTGCTGAAAGTGAATGCGCGGAGCCGCGGAGCGATTAAGCTTTATCAATCTCTTGGTTTTGTAAAATACGGATTTGAGGCGCGGTCTCTTAAAATCGGCGACACTTATTATAATGATGTTTTGATGGTTAAGTTTCTGGATGAGAATACGGCGCGGGCTGTGGTCAAATATGATTGACTATAGGCGGGGGACTTTCTAAGCTGCGCCATGCAATCTATAGCGGGATATTTAAGTGAAATTGTTGGGGCTGCGTTTGTGCAAAACGGGTTGGATTTTGCATTTGGGGCTGTACGTGTTTCGGACCGGCCGGATCTTTGTCAGTTTCAATGCAATGGCGCGATGGTGGCGGCAAAGAAGGCGGGCAAGAATCCGCGTGAGGTTGCACAGCAGGTTTTGGATAGTTTGCAAGGGCATCCAGACATTGAAAAGCTGGAGATTGCTGGGCCGGGCTTCATTAATATAGATCTTAAAAATTTATTTATTTCCAAATTTTTAGCCGAAAATAGCCAAAATAAAATTGATGGTTATGAGGGCGGCACTGTTGTTTTGGATTACGGCGGGCCGAACATTGCCAAGCCGATGCATGTGGGGCATTTGCGCTCTTCAATTATTGGGGATGCGCTCCGGCGGATGTACGCTGCGGCCGGGTATGAGACGTACGGGGATGTTCATATTGGCGATTGGGGTTTGCAGATGGGGCAGGTTTTGTCCGAGATGGAAATCCGGGGGATTTTGGATAAGCCCGTCACCATGGAGGAGTTGGAGAAAATTTATCCGGCAGCCTCGGGGGCTTGTAAAGAGGATCCGGCCAGACTTGAAATGGCCCGGGCGGTCACAAAAGCGCTGCAGGACGGCGATGCGAAATATCGTAAACCCTGGCGGGATTTTATCGATGTGTCGATTGCCGGGATGAAGACGAATTTTGAGCGTTTGGACGTCCATTTTGATCTTTGGGAGGGTGAGGCGAGTGCGCATGACGATATTGCGCCGATGGTGGAAGCCCTAAAAAGGCAAAATTTGGCCAAGGAAAGCGACGGTGCTTTGGTGGTTGAGGTGGCCGAAGAGAGCGATAAAAAGGAAATGCCGCCGCTTATTTTGTATAAGACTGATGGCGCGGTGATGTATGGCACGACCGATTTGGCAACGATCGTGAAGCGCGTGCGGGATTATCATCCGGTGAAGATTGTTTATGCCACTGATCTTCGTCAGGCTTTGCATTTTGAACAGGTGTTCCGGGCGGCGAAAAAATCGGGCATCGCAAAAGACGTGGAGCTTGTTCACGCCGGATTTGGCACGATGAATGGGAAGGACGGGAAGCCGTTTAAATCTCGCGCCGGAGGTTTGTTCAGGCTGGAATATCTTATTGATGATGCTATCGAGAAGGCCGAAGCGCGTTTGAAAGAAGCTGGGCTGGAAGGCAATGACGACATTGCCCATAAGGTCGCGATTGCGGCGATCAAGTTTGCTGATTTACAAAATAACCGGGTGTCGGATTATGTTTTTGATCTTGAGCGCATGACCTCGTTTGAGGGGAAGACAGGGCCTTATTTGCTGTATCAAGCTGTCCGCATTCGATCGTTGCTGGCGAAGGCCCAGGATTATTATAAGGATGCGGAATTGATTATTGGAGATGAAGACCGGGCTTTGGCATTGTTGCTCTGTGAATTGCCAGATCATTTCACCGCGGCGCTGGAGGGGCATGTTCCGCATGTGCTGTGTGAGTACGTGTATAAATTGGCACAGGCGTTCAGCAGTTTTTACGGCGCGTGTCATATTTTGTCGGAGGGTGATGCGGCCCTGCGTCAAAGCCGTTTAAGATTGTGCGCGATGACTCATGAGCGCATTGTGTATGTGCTTGGATTGCTCGGCATTTATGTTCCTGAAAAAATGTAGTTGATTGATTGGCTGCAATTGGCTAAAACTTTTCAATGCTTGGATTAAATACAATCTCAATTACTCCGGAAATTATGCGCCGTGCTTGCGATGTTGACGCGTTTATGGGCGCGTGGGCTGCTTTGGAAAAGCATACGACTGGTCTGAATTTGCTCAGCGAATTTGCGCAGCATGGACAAAGTTTCCGTGTCGCCTTGGCGCAGTTGAAAGACCATCCCGTCTCAACAAAAAATATTAAGAAGTTGTACGCGGCGATGGTCAGCGCAGATAAATCCGGGGAGTATAAGAACACCGAGAACCAGTTGATTGTTAAAGATGCGCAGGGTGATTTGGTTGGGTTTTTGGAGACGGCCGCCCCAGAAGATGTTGAGCCATTGCTCGAGAAGCTGGTGGAATGGGTGAATGAGGCTCTGGTGAGTGATGATTTGCATCCGTTGATGGTGATTGCTGTGTTTACGGCAATTTTCTTACAGATTGGACCGTTTCCTGAAGGAAATCAGCGCCTGGTTTATATCTGGGCGCAGATTTTGATGTTGAAGGCGGGGTATTCTTACGCAGCCTTTGCTCCGCTTGAGGACAGCGTGAAACGTAATGCTGGGGCCTATTTTCGGGCACTAAAAGCCAATCAGGAAAGTTTGGAGAATGGACGTCCAAATTGGGCCGGTTGGTTGTCGACGTTCTTGATCATTTTGCAAGACCATAAAGAGGTTTTGAATGCGAAATTGAACGCGCCAGAGAAAGATTTGGCGCATTTGCCGACTTTATCGGCCAAGATTATGCGGCTGTTTGAAGAGCACAACCGGTTGCAGATGAAGCAGATTATTAAGCTGACCAACGGGCGGCGGGCAACGATCAAGTTGCGGATTGGTGAAATGTTGGAAGCTGGGTACTTACGGCGGCATGGGAGTGCGCGGAGCACTTGGTATAGCCTGGTTTAGCGGGCGAGAAGCACCTGGTAGAAATAATAAGACCCACCGACAGAGACGCAGGCCGCGGAGTATGGTGCGCCGACATCGATGATTTTATCTTCCCCAAAAACGCCTTGGAATTTTGTGGGTGATACTCCGGAGCCTACGTCTGCGGGTATGGACGGTATGTTTAACCCTTTGTTGATTTCTTCGCAGACCATTTTGTCAATGCCGGGGAGTGTTGCGATGAGCTCCTCGTTGTTGAGTGTATCTGTGTTGCAATCATCGGCGCCGTTGCCAAGGTCGGCCACGCAGCTGTCGCCGCTGAAATGCCATTCGCTGCCGTTGTTGGCGTCAGGGGGAGGGGATTTCCATTGGACTGTGCCGCCCTGGTCGCTGAAAATCTGGCTTTCGGCTGGCTGTGCGTAGTCGTACCCCGCGACCTTCGAATTTTCAAAGCTGATATTGTTTTCGGAGATTCCTTTGGCTCTGAGTTTTGAAACAGCGCGCTCGAGCGTTTGTGCGTAGTTTATAATATCCGTGGCGGCCAGCTTGGCCTGGCGTTCGCTCATTTTTCCAACGGATGTGCTTTGCATTGAGCGGGAGATGGTGAAAGCAAGCGCGGCAAACAGCGCGATGCCGAGGAGAATGAAAAGGAAAACGTTTCCGGATTGAGACTTGATCATGGCGCTATTATCGCGCATCTAGTCGGCGGCGTCTATACTGCCTTTGCCTTTGAATAATGATCTTGAGGCGTTGCTGCCGGCTTCGCGAAGGACCTTGAGGACATCTTCGGATAGTTTTGCGACCTGCTTTTGTGTTTGTACCGGTTGCGGGGCGGCCTTTTGAGGCGGTGGTGATGGGGGTGCGGCTTGGGCGATGGGTTCCGATTTTGGTGCAACCGGTGTGGGTTTTTCCGGAGCAGCAGTTGGGGCAGCGGGTTTTAGGACGTTATCATCTGAAGCGTACAGGTCTGAGACTTCGTTTTGGGCAGGGATTTCCTCAGGTGCGGACGGTTTGGCGGCGGGTAGTGGCTCCAAGGGTTTTTCCAGAGCATGAACATGAACAATCGAAGATATGCCGGCTTGTACGTTGTCGACCCCTGCGCGTTCGGCCTCGTTGTAACCTTTGATTAAAGCCTCAATTTCTTTTTCTGTTTCAATCTCGACATCGGCGCGTTTTGCCGTCCAGACTTTGTCGACCATGAGATCACGGAGCTTTGTGATGGCGGCAGCGTGTTTGATGATGGCTTCGTCGATTTGAGGCAAGGCCATAAAGCGCGTAACGCGCATGGCTTTGGCATGGCCTGGATTTGAGTAGAACATGTGGGCCTTGTGTTTTCCGCTACCGAAGCAGACGGCGGCTTCGCCTTCTTTGAAGGTGCGGGTTTCACCGTAGGAGACGACGGAGCGGTGCTGGATGCCGGCTTGTTTGGTATCGAAGTAAGATTTCATCGTGCCGCCAGTGGTTTGGAAGCCGGAGACCTCGGCGACGATTTCATCGCCGATCGTTTTTTCGAAAAATTCTTTGGTTTCGGTGGGATCTTCCAGCTTACCGAAGATCTTGATGTTACAGTTGGCGGTGATGGAGTTGGCTTCCTCGCGCACGCGTTTTTTCATTGCGGGCAAGTCCTGACCGGAGAAGACGAGCGAGAAACCGAGCGAACGGGCCTGAGCGGCCATAACGGCCATACCTTGCGCGGTGTAGTAGCCGACCTCGTCGAAGACGGTCATGAATGGCGTTGCAGAGTGAGTTGGTTTGTTTTCGATGACGGTTGCCGAGGTTCCTTCGACTGTTGACCCTAATGTTGAGCCCATCATGCCTTTCATTGTGGCGGCGACAATTTTACCGAGGTTGGCGATTTCATCGCCGGATTTTTCCAGCGCAGGAATAAGCACGATGAGAATGCGCCGGTTTAATACCACATC
This sequence comes from uncultured Micavibrio sp., assembly GCA_964478225.1. GTDB lineage: Bacteria > Pseudomonadota > Alphaproteobacteria > Micavibrionales > Micavibrionaceae > CAYZHM01. The sequence continues at coordinate 37,036 of CAYZHM010000010.1, read as the reverse complement.
GACCATATCGACATCGGCGGCTTGGGTGTCAAAGATGTAACCGTAGTCATCGCCGAGAGATTGCAGGGCTCTTGTAAACTGCATGGCGAGGTAGCCGTGCTGCTGTGACGCGGTTGTGGTATCGCCGCCATCAGGTTTGATTTTTCCGTTGTCATCGAAGGAGTCCGGTACAAAGCCGGGCAATGTATCCAGGTATCCTTTCATCCCCTCACGCAGGCGTTCGGGGACGGCCTCGTCACGTGAAAGTTTTACGACTTCACCAAGCGATAGAGAGCTGCGGATGGTGCGGATAGAGAGTTGCATGTCCTGATTGTCGCGCTTCCATGTTAAGACAGGCATCATGGCGCTGGCGAGCGAAACGGCACGTTCTTTCCACATGGCGTTGTCGCCTTCGGCTTCCGGCATCAAGGACACAAGCATGTTGGTGAGGTAAGAGGCGGAGCCGCTGGAGAATGGGTTCATGGTGTTCGATGGTGACTGGTTGTCGGAGTTACCCGTCATGTAGTTTAGCACCATTAAATCGTCATCACGGCCGAAACGACGGCATAGAGAAGAAAGAGAAGACCAGAGGTCGGTATCGGCTTTCCCGTCGACATAGACGAATCCTGATCCCCATGTCATGGCGTTTGAGACGATGGATTTCAGACCCTCGGTTTTACCGGAGCCTGTGGTTCCGAGGTAAAGAATATGCGTCCTTGCATCAGAGTTCGAGAACCACATTTCCTCGCCCTCATCTGTGTTGCCGAGGTAGAGAATGCCTTCGGCTTGGCCGCTTTTGCCGGGGCCCATGTTGTTTTTATCTTTCCACTTTGCTCCCATCGGCATTTTGAAGGCGATTGAGCGGTCTTGTTTGATGAGCCACCAGAAATAAAGCCCCATGACTACGAAGATGACGTCAGCGAAGGCGAGCGCCCACGGGCTGACCCAGAGGCTGGCAGCGGTTAAAATATAGATCGTTGTACCGTAGTTCGGTTTGCGCAGGGCGTCGGCAATTTTAACCGTCGTCGGCCGATTGTCCCGCAGGACATCGGTTCTCTTCATGCCGTACTTTTTAGCGCTAAACGCCATTCGTCTGCCTCTTTTGCTTCATCACTTTGTTATTGCGCTCCTCGCGTAGGTTTACTACGCGTCGTCGCTTATGCCTCGTGCTGAAGCAAAATAGTTTGACGAAGTCTTTGTTCAGTTTACTCATTCTGTTTTATCGTCTTTTCAAAAATTCGTCAGCGGAAACCGGTACGCCGGAAGGTGCCGGGGCCGGTGCTTCGGCGCCTGTTTCATAAGCAGAATTCTGCATACTCATCGGGGGTTTTGGCATCATTGAAATTAGAATATTGAACAAAACAAAAATGACCACGAGGCCGCCGATGATCATGAGAAGCGTCTTCCCGAAGCCTAATTTTTGTGTTGAGCTATTTGAGGATTTTGCTGAGGAGCCCTGTTGGATTTGGCCTTGAGCTTTTTCCATGGCCTTGGAGGCGGCCATGAGAGCGTGTACGGCTTGCTCCTTTTTATCAAAGGCCGCGATTTTGACTGTTTCGCCTTTGGTTGTTTTTAAAGCCAGTAAGAATCCTTCTTTGTCGTTGTCGTTGACTTCGAGTGCTGAGGTTTTGGCTTCTGAGAGATCCATTTGCCAAACGACGGGTGTGCGTGCTCCGGGCAGGGACAGAATCAGTTTTCCATCTACGACTTTGGCATTGTCCTGGTAGGTTCCTTTGAGCATTGTATTTCCTTTTTTATACGGCCTTTTTGATGGCGCGTTTGGTTGAGGTTGTATAGTCCAGTACGGGTACCGGGCGGGCACGATCAGAATTCATATAGTTCTGAATCATATCGACGGCGTCCTGAACTTTCGGGCGGGGGATTGGCCGCCCCGTCATCCGTTCGGCTTTGAAATGCGCCATGGCTCCGAAGGCCTCCATATGGAAGGAATGGCGGCCGAGATTATTGAGAGGGTACCACAGGGTTCTATCGTGACCACGCAGCCAGACAAATTGTGCGGGAGCAAGAACGCCGCCTTCTTCGCGCGCGAATTGCAGGGCGCGCAGGAGGGCCGTGGTGGTGTAGGCGTGATTGTTGCATTCTTTGAGTGTTTTCTCGGCCAGGCTTTTTGTGCGGAGAACGCGAATGGCATCTTTCAGGACTTTAGAATTGTTGCCGAGATTGAGGCCTTTTTCCTGTGACCAACATAGGGCGAGCCGTCCCAAGAGTTCGTCGGCATCGTTGCGTTTACGGGATGCTTTCAGGCAAAAGGCCGCGAGCAGGATTTTTTCATGACCTTGGAGTGCCTTTACCCCTTGCCAGCGGCGACCGAGCTGTCTGGCGAAGGCGCGGGCGGTTATTTTTTCGTTTAACACGCCGTCAGGAATCGGGATTTTGTTGTAGGCGATCCATTCCTCGGGGCCGAGGGCTTCGGCAAAGGCGGGTAATTCGGCCGGCACAGGCGATCCGGGAGGCCGAGGGGGTTGATTCGACGGGTTAAACTGTATGAAGGGTGATATGATCGGGAAATTGCCGGCTTGCCGTTTGATTAAGCCTTCCAGATCAAGTTTTTGACGGAATTGGGTTCCAGGGCCGCGAAACATGATCCAGAGCGCTGCCGCACCGAAGATCAGGGTGAAAAGCGGGCGCAGGGGCTGCATGGCCAGGGCTGCGAAGAGCGAGAGGTGGCCCTGGTTCAGTTCGCCAATTTTATAGGTTGGGGTGGCGTTAAAGCCCTGTTTCCAGTTTAAGGCTTGTCCTTGAAAGTCCACGGTATAGTTGTTGCCGGCAAAGAAGGAAATCAGCCACATTTCGCCGTAACGCAGCCAGCGTATGGCATTGCTGATGAGGTCGCTGTTGAAATACCAGATGACCCATAAAATGACCACGGCCACCACGGCCATAATGGCCCAGCCGATAGCTCCATCGTAATTGTTGTTCTTATCGTCCGCCAATGTCGTTACTTTTTAAGGTTTTTGATGGTTTTTACAAAAATCACTTGTTTTTATCACCGTCCTTTAATAATTTAACAAAAATTCGCCGCAGGCGCCACTTTATTGCTATATATCAATATAGAAAGAAAGTGACGTAAAAACAGGCGTAGGGCCTTAGTTAATAGGGTTAATTTGGTGAGCCGGCGTAGCACAGCGGTAGTGCAGTCGATTTGTAATCGAAAGGTCGGGAGTTCAATCCTCTCCGCCGGCACCATTTTCAGTTTATTGTAATATCTTGTAAAGAAATGCTTGATTTTTGTTGGTGCAAACCAGTATAAAGCGTTGTCTTTATCGACATTTCTGGATGTCCCGTTCGTCTAGAGGCCTAGGACACTGCCCTTTCACGGCGGCAACAGGGGTTCGAATCCCCTACGGGACGCCAATTTTCATCTCATTTATTGCCGATTTTGTTGTCTGGACGCTTTGCGGGCGGGGCTCTTTATTTCAATTTCTTATAGAATGTTGATTTGAGCATGCCGAGTGCTTTTGCGGCTAAACATACTGTCGTTTAACGCTGAGCTTAAATCGGGTTCTGAGTTAATTGTTAAGCTGCGAATTTTTTCTGTTGAATTGCGGAATCAGGCTTCCGATGTACATTCCGACGATGGCCATAACGAGGCCTGTCAATTGCGGGGGAATGGCCATTGGTTCGCCATGGGCGCTCATTTGGAGGTTCAGACCTTCCAAGACAGCCCATGAAGACACGCCGAGGGCGATGGAGACAAGGGCGCCGGCGTTTGTTGCCTTTTTCCAGTAAACACCGAATGCCAATGGTATAAATGCGCCGCAGAGCGTTACGAGATAGGCGTTTTCAACCATTTCGAAGATGCTGAGGCCTGCGGATGTGCTGAGGTAAGCATAGCCCAGAACGATCAAGCCAAAGACAAAGACGCAGAGCCTTAGGGTGATAAGAAGGTGTTTGTCATCCAGTTTGAAGATTTCCTTGAAAATGTTTTCAGCAAGGATTGCGGATGGAGCCAAAAGCGTCCCAGAGGCCGTGGACATGATCGCGGAGAGCAAGGCCCCGAAGAAGACGACCTGAATGGCCATTGGTACGTCTGTCAAAATAAATTGGGGCAGGATTTTTTGCGGATCGCCGCCTTCGGCCATGTGAACATCCAGAAGCGCTGGGTCAAGCAGTGTTGCGCCGTAGGTGATGAATATTGGAATGAAGCAGAAAATAATGTAGAAGCTTCCGCCGATGACCGTTCCGCGAACGGCTGTCTTTTCGTCTTTCGCCGACATAACCCGCTGGAAGACGTCTTGCTGCGGGATGGAGCCGAAAGCAAGAGTGATGAATGTGCCGAAGAAGGCCAGGATTGCCACGATATCTAAAGGTGGCCAGAAATCAAATTTGTTGTTGGCCGCCGCGTGGTTTATAACCTCCATGGCGCCGCCCTCAAAACGACCTGCAACGAGCCAGGCCACAGCAATAAGGCCGAGAAGGATGAACATCATTTGGATGAAGTCCATAATCGCCACGGACCACATACCGCCGAAGATGGTATAGAGCATGACGACTGCGAGGCCGATAACCATGCCGAACTCGAACCCTATGGCTTCGCCTGAGATGAGGTGAATGGCGAGGCCTAGGGCTGTGATTTGAGCTGCGACCCAGCCGAGATAGCTGATACAGATTGCGATGGAAACAAGGACCTCGACGGTTCTGCTATAGCGTTGGCGGTAGAAGTCGCCGACGGTCAGGAGTTTCATGCGGTAGAGGCGCGCAGCAAAGAACAAGCCAACAAAAACCAAACAAAGACCGGCGCCGAAGGGGTCGGCGACGATTCCGCCCAAGCCTTCTTCAATGAAGGTTGCGGGTATGCCCAGAACAGCCTCGGAGCCGAACCAGGTCGCAAAAACGGTTGCGATTGTGATGTAGATGGGGAGAGAACGGCCAGCAAGGATGTAATCTGTGGAGCTTCGAACTCGCATTGCGGCGTATACGCCGATCCCGACCGAAACAACCATGTAAAGAATCACAAAAATGCTGAGTGTGCTCATTTATATATTCCCCTTTATATACGTGATGCTTGCTTTATTCAGCAGCGTGGAACTCCATTTTATCAATTGTTTCCTTTTGAACAATGATTTTTTGAACAGTGCCAAAGCCGTTAAAGTCTGTGCGGGAGACTTCACCGTAGGCGCCGAGCTGGTCAATTTTGATCCAGTCGCCAACCTTGATGTCGGCAGGCAGCATGAATGGCCCATGCATCATATCAACCGAGTCGCAGGTAGGGCCAGCGAAACGGAAGGCTTTGAGCGGGCCGTGATAATCGCGTTCTTCACGGCGAATCAGGTGTGTAGGATATGGAAGGCCAATGGCGCCGCCGGCTTCGAACATGCCGCCATAGGTGCCGTCATTGAGGTAAAGCAGGTCATCTTTGCGACCTTCAACCCGGACAACAAGCGATCCGCCGCATGCGACAAGGCCACGGCCAACTTCGCAAAGAAGCTCAAGGTTTTCAAGGCCGTTGTTGGTTATTGCCGTTGCGATGGCCTGTGTAAAGGCGACAACGGGCGGTATTGGGCTTGCCGTGTTTAATTCCGCAGGAAATCCGCCGCCGACATCAAGAGATTCGACGTTTACGCCGCTTTCTTCGATAGCGCGGGCAGCGTGGCCGACAGCCTTGGTGTAAATTTCAGGATCAGGACACTGGGTGCCGACGTGGAAGCTCAGGCCCAGTGTTTTGCAGTAGGGACGGCACAAGCGAAGCAGTTCAGCAGCTTGTTCTGGTTTTGCGCCGAACTTTCTTGCGAAGTCTGTTGCAACGCCGCCGCCTGCTTGGTCTTTTGGAACGCCGAGGCGTACATAGAGCTCAAGATCAGGGGCTGCATTTGTTTCGTGCAGGATTTTATCAAGTTCATCTGCGTAATCGAGAACGAATGCGCGGACACCGTGATTGATATAGGCTTCGCGGATTGCTTCCGGTGCCTTGATGGGGTGCATGAAGTAGATTTTTGCATCCGGGAAAAGACCTTTAATAAGGCGCACTTCGCTGATGGAGGCAACATCGAAACGGCGTACTCCACCTTCGTATAGAGCTTTGAGGTAAATTTTGTCCGGGTTGCACTTCACAGCGTACATAACATGTCCTGTGAAGGCGGCAACGAATTCTTTTGCCTTATTAATGAGTTTCTCAGGTTTTACGATGGAAACCGGCAAAGACGGATTTAAGTCTCTTATATAAGTGTCGCTTATATCATGATCGATGTAGTCCGTTGGGACTTTTTGCAGAGACAGTTGGTCATCAGAGAGCGAGAATGGAAATACGGAAGCGCTAAGGCGGCCTCCTGCCGGAAGATCATTGGTCATGAACGGTAAACCCCATGCTAAAGGAGCAAAAGCTCCAAGTTAACTACAAGATGTACGTCGTAGCATAACCTGCAATGGGCCATCGGCACGTGCGCAGTTTTATAATGCGATAAATGGACCAAAAAATCAAGCTTTTTTTCAATTGATCCACATACTTAACTCATAGTTGGGGGAGGGTCTTCTTAAAGGCTTGTTTTATATGGAAATTTGCTTTTTCAGGGTTTCGCGGCTTTTTGTAAAGGAGTTTTGGAGCTCTTCTACCATCGATGATAGGTCGCTGAGGTCGCTTCCGCCGTCTTCTTTTATTTGTTCGGCACGATTCTCAAGTTCTGCGGCCAGTTTGGAGACTTGCATGATGCCAAGGCTGGCGCTGGAGGATTTTAGGGGGTGGGCTGAGTCTGCTAAATCCTTGGCATTGTTGTTAGTGAGGGCTTGTTGTGCCTGTTCTATGTATTTGACGCTGTTGGTTAGGTATTTTTCGACCATGGCATTGAATTTGTCGCCCATCAGTTCTTTCATATCTTCCCAAATGGCCAGATCTAGTAGATCTGTGGTTTCAATTTGTGGGGGCGCGGACTGTTTAGAGGTTCCAGAATTCGCTTTTGTTTTTTCCGGTTTTAGCCATTTTTCTAGGACTGCTATCATGGCCTGCTTTTTCACAGGCTTGGTGATGTAGTCATCCATTCCCGATTCCAGACATCTTTGTTCATCGCCTTTCATGGCGTAAGCGGTTAGAGCGACGATAGGGGTGGGTTGGAAATTTTCACGTTTTTCGAGCGCGCGAATGGTTTTGGTTGCTTCAAAGCCATCCATTTCAGGCATGTTGCAGTCCATAAAGATAAAATCGAAACGTCGTTGTTTCATGAGTTTGACGGCTTCTAGCCCATTGCCTGCTGGGGTGACGAAGCATCCCATTTTTTCAAGCATGGTTGTGGCAACGAGTTGATTGGTTGGATTGTCTTCAGCCAATAATATTTGTGCGCCATCGAAGGTGACAGTTGTTGTTTGAAGAGTTGTTTTGCTTGCTTCGCTTTCGCGAAGAGCATGACGGGTGATGATTGAGGGTTCCGATTTTCCTTGGCGCATGGATTGGATGGCCGAAACAGCGCGGATGATATCAAGACCACTGCAGGGCTTGGTTAGGTAGCCTTGAAAGCCCATGCTCTTGATTCTATCGTTATCGCCTCGGCTTGGGGCTGAAGAGATCATCAGCAATGATGTGTCTTTTAGTGCGGGGTCTTGTTTTATCGCTCTGGCCAGTTCGAGCCCGTCCATGCCGGGCATCATGTAATCAAGAATGGCGATTTCGAATGGCTTATTTTCTTGTGCTGCGGCCCTCATTGTTTTTAGTGCATCGGTTGCATTAGAGGTTATGGCTACGTCCATCTTGTGTTTGTGCATTTGTTCTGCGGCAATATCTTGTGCGGCCTTATTGTCATCAACAATAATAATTCTTACGTTTGATAAATCGTCTGTGAAGTTTAGCGGGTTGCGGTTTTGTGCGTCCTTATCAATGGGCAGGGTAAATGTGAACCAGAAAGTGGATCCGACACTTGGAGTGCTTTTTACGCCGATGTCGCCGTGCATCTTGTGTGTAAGTTCTTTGCAGATGGCCAGGCCCAGGCCTGTACCGCCGAATTTGCGTGTTGTTGAGCTGTCGGCTTGTGAGAATTTGTTGAAGATGTAGTCGTGTTTGTCTTCAGGGATGCCTATGCCGGTGTCCTCGACATAGGCGTAGAATTCTATTTGGCCGAGTTCTTGTTGTTTTACATCTATGCCGATCAGAATGTGACCGGCTTCGGTGAATTTTAGGGCGTTGCTGGCGAGGTTCAGGAATATCTGTCTGACGCGGCCTGGATCTCCCAGCACGTGATGGGGCATTTCAGGGGCAAAGCGTAGAAGCATTTCTAGTCCTTTTTCCTGGGCTTTTACGGCGATGAGATCGGCGACTTCCTCGATAAGGGTTTGTAGATCGAAGGGGATGATTTCAAATTCAAGTTTGCCAGCCTCGATTTTTGAGAAATCAAGGATGTCATTGACCAGTTGCAAAAGGTTTTCCGCAGAACTCATGGCCGTTTGGGCGTAGGTTTTTTGTGTTTCATCCAGGTTGGTTTCCATCAGAAGATTGGTCATGCCAATGACGCCGTTCATGGGGGTGCGGATTTCGTGGCTCATGTTGGCAAGAAATTCTGATTTTAGCTGGGTGGCTTGTTCGGCCTCCTTTTTGGCTTCTGCGAGACGAACGCCCTGGACTTCCAGTTCGGTTGTACGTTGTTTGAGTTCCGCTGTCCGTTCGTCAACAAGTTGTTGCACTGCGGCCGTGCGGCCGGTGATAACCAGCAAGAAGGCGCACAGAAGGCTGATGAATAGCACGCCGCAAACCAGAACAATCCAAGGGCTCCAGCCTTGTTCAGCTATTAAATATTCGTTTGTAGGAGAAAAATGCAGGCTCCAGTCACGGCCGGCGATTTCAAAATGAAAATCCCACTCCATTTCTCCGTGTTCGTATTTCTCTTCGCCATAAAGAACGTCAAATCCGTCTTCGGCGCTGTCGTCATGTATTTCTAACTCAACGCCCTCTATTCCGTTTAGATTTGCAAGTAAGGTTTGAACCATTGTTTCGATCTGGAAGGCACCGACAGCATAGCCGACCAGATTTTCACGGCGCGATTCTACGGTGTCATGCGGCTTGTCATTGGCGTAGAGTGGATGGAAGATAAGAAATCCTGTGTGACTGTCCTGGCCTTGCATCAGGGTAATTTTACCCGTTGCTTGCGGCATTCCAGTATCACGAGCCCGCATCAGTGCGCTTTGTCTTTCTTTTTCAAATCCTGCATTTAGTCCGAAGGCGGGTTTGTTTGTATCAAAGGGCTCTATATAAGTTACAATGATATATTCATCACTGTTGTTTGGATTTTTGATTTCGAAATCTGGAAATCCTTCTTGGCGAATAGAGGCTATGAAATTATCAAGCTCGTCCTTTTTTACGCGCTGGTTGTAAGATATGGCGTGCAAAGCTTTGTTCTTGCTAAGTGGAAGTTGGACAAACTTTTTGAATTCCTCACGGGAAACATAGTTTGAGCTGGCGTAAAAGCTTTCGATTGAGCTGAGAATGTCGAGTGTATCATTAAAGTAGTTGCGGGTTTCGTTGGCCATAAGTTCTGCACGCTTTTGAAACCGGTCTTGTATTGCGATGTTGTCGGAGTTGCGAACCATAAAGAACATCAAGATCACAAGCCCCAGCAACATGCAGACAGGCAAAACCACCGAGAGGCGTCGCCTTATTGAGAACTGCCGCATGTTGGATAATCCGATGAGGATGATGGGGGCGAAGGCGAGGGCGCCTACAGAGTCGCCAATCCACCATCTGAGCCAATTGGATAGATACTCGTCGGCCGGGACGAAGCCGACCATGAAGAGTGTGGAAACGCTTAACGAGGGGGAGATTAGGCAGCCTAGAGGGCCGGCAAGCAGCAGGAAGCGTACAATATCGTTTTCTCGCTCCAAAGCCGTAGGGAAGCCAATAAACCTTCGTATTAAGAAGCTTCCAAAGGCGGCCTGCAATGTTGCGCCTGTTGCGATGCCTGAGGCTACGATAAGGGATACTTGTGAGAAAGGGTCGTTTCCAGCATCGATCGCGATATAAGAGTTGGTTAGAATTGCACCAAAGAAAACGCCAGGAAGGGCTCTGTAGCCCCACATCAGTGTCAAAGCCAAGGCAACACCTGACGCTGGCCATATGATGCTGGCGAAACCAGGGGGCATTGCTAACATCAGGCCAACTTTTCCAGCCGCCAGATACGATACGGATAGAATAATAATTTTCAGGGCTTGCTTGATTGGATTTTCGTCTTTTTTTATTTCTTGCAGCATTTTAAAAATTCCATAGAACCATGGCTTGTGGAGCGCTTTGTGTTATTCCCTCTATTCCGTATTTATTGTGCCAGTAATGCCATTCAATTCCCAGAAAGAGTTTGTTGTCTTGAAGTCCGGCAAGATTTCCGGCGTCTAATAGAAGTTGAGGGACTATTTGCTGGTTGGCTTCGGCTGTGTCTTCTTCTCCGGCAAAATCAGCGTAGCCTCGGGTCTCAAATTTAGCGCCACCTGCCTCAAAAGGGGCGCTCCATGCCAGTGTAACTTGCCAAGTTTGTCCATCCAGTTGTGTGTCGTCACGGAGATAGGCGTTGGTATTGAAGAACTTGAATCCCGGAAGGTTAAGGTCTATGGCGCCGCCGTAAAGGTATCGCGGCCCTTGATGGAGTGGTTTTTCGAGAGTTGTTGATATCAGCACGTCCTTGATAAGGCCGTAAGACAGGTCAGTGTCAAAGATTTTTCCTAAAGAAAAGCGCGGCGAAAATTCAGCGTAATAAGTGGGCTTGCCGGTGTCTGGCCATGTTCGGTCGAGGAAGGCGAAGGCATCACCATATAGCCAGCTGTTGGCGTATTCAAAAGTCGCAATCGTTCCTTGAGGAGAATCGACTTTATAGTCCCAGCCTCTCAGGAGCTGGACATTGCCGCCTTGCCATTGAATAATTTCGGCTTTTGCTGAGAGGGAAGGGGTAGAAATGAGGAAGGCTGTAGAAAAGATGCCTGTAAGCAAAGCTTTGATTTCAGACATTTTTAAATTCCTTCCTTCTCATTATTCGTCTTGTTCCAGTGCTCTTTTGAGGCTGTTCAAAATGTCCTCGGGTTTGAAGGGTTTGACGATATAATCGTTAACACCGCGCTCAAAGCTGGCTTGCACGTCGGTGATTTTGTTGTTGCCGGTCAGCATAATAACAGGGATATGGGTGGTTCCTTTATTGGCTTTTAGTTTGGCCAGTGTCTCGCTGCCGTCCATTTCTGGCATGCGGCTATCGAGTATTATGGCGTTTGGCTGTTCAGTGGAGGCCTTTTCAAGGCCATCTCTGCCGTTATCTGTGCATACGGATGTGTAGCCGTTTTTCTTAAGAATTGCCTCGACTTGCATGAGAATCGTCTCATCGTCGTCAATGACAAGGATTTTGGGGGCTGAGCTCATGGTTTCTCCTTTATTAAGCCTTTCAGTCTAGCCCAAATGTTCACAGCTTAAGATTGTGTTTGGTAATTCATCCTCAATTTTATTTTATTTCAGGGTCTTAGCGGCTTTTGGGGCTTTCGGAGGACTGTTTTCGCGGGGAGGGCAAAAAATTAACCTTTTGTTAATAATATTTGTCATAACATAGAAAATAAGGATTTGTATAAAATTTTATATAAATTTGATTCAAAAGAGTTGAAAGGCGGATGTTATGTCCCAGGGTCCCATTGTTTCAAACTTCCCACACCAGATTAACGTGGCTGATATTAAGATGAGCGCTTTGCCCCCGGGGTTGGAGCTTGATTCGATCCGATCAGCAGAGGTCAGTGGCAGTTCGCTTATTATTCATTATATGGAAGGCGGGAAAATCCAGGAAATCGTACTGGAAGATTATAAAGATTTTATCGAAGAGGCAGCTCTTGCGGCGATTTTGGATGCGCAAGTTGTTGGAGAGGTTGTCGAGATTGCTCGCCCGAATGCGGAAGAGACCATCGAGATTTTCTTTGATGCGCAAGCGGCGTATGAAACCAAGTTTGGTATTGATGCTATTGCGAGCGTTACTCAGGATGGAACGGATTTTATTGTTGAGTTTGTTGGCGGTGGGAAAATTGTATTCCATGGATTTGAAAATCATGTTGCGGATGCTTTGACGTTCCAAACAGCTATGCTCGGGCAAGGGCCTTCTGTGTTCTTTGAAGGTCAATTTGCGATGAAAGGCAGCTTTGATGAGGAAGATGGGCTTTTGGAGCAGACTGAGCATAAGAGTGTTATTGATGACGTACAGATTGATGGTGTGAATGAGATTGAGCCTGCGGCGGGTAATGAGCGTGCAAGTTCTAGCAATGGTTATGGTTTTCAAAGCAGTGTGGATCCTGCGGATTTGGTGTCTAAAGATTATATTGGCCCGCTGGGCGCGACAGAGTTGAAATATGGGATATCCCATGTTTCTGATGAGCGTGTTGCTCTTAAGGAAGAGGCTCTGCCTCCTGTGGAGCAGCCAGATCCTGATTCTATTCCGGAAGTTTTGAATGCGAGCATTTTGGGTGGCAGTGTTGATGAGTCTGATTTACGTCATGGCCCGCAAAGCATTACCGGTCAGATAGAAGTTGATTATGGGTTTGATCAGGCTGGGGAATTTGTATTGCTTAATCAGGTTCCTGCAGATTTGAAAACATCTACCGGTGTTCCGCTTGAATATACTTTTGAGAATAATTCGATTACGGCTCATGCGGGTGGAAAAGATATTTTTGTTATGAGCGTTGATCCGGTAACCGGTTCTTATAACTTCACGTTGTTTGAAGCTTTGGATCACCCTGATAATACGAGCATTGACGAAGTTATTCCATTCGACTTCCAAATTGTTGTTCATGATGATGATGATGACAGTGTGCAGATTACATTGCCTGTTGGTGTGAATGATGATGGTCCTGTTATTGTGAGCGGCGGGAAAGCGCCTGTGAACGTTTCGGTAGAAGTACAGCCTCCTATGACGGCTGAGAATAATGCTGAGCCAGAGGAAGAGGAGATTACCCCTCCGCCAGCAATTGAAGAAGAAATTCCAACGAACTTTTCCGACAAAGTTGATGAGACCAATTTGGCTGAGAGAGCGCAAAGCGCTACACAGGTTATTACGATAGATTTTGGTGATGATGGTGTTGGTGGATTTAAATGGAATGGTTCGGTTCCTCAAGGGCTGACTTCTGGCGGGAAGGCGGTTTCTTTTGATGTAACAGATAGTGTTATTACTGCAAAAGCTGAAGGTCAGACAGTTTTTACGATGAGCATCGATGAGATCATTGATAGCTCGGTCGTTTATACTTTTACGCTTGTTCGTCCGTTGGATCATGCGGATGCAACAAATCCTAATGATGTGCTTGATCTTGGGTTTGGGATGGACATCAGTGATGGAGATGGCGATACGATTCATCCAACGTTGCATGTTAAGGTTCTGGATGACGGTATTGTCGCTATGGATGATACGGCGATTGTCACTGATCATACAGTGAATGTCACAGGAAATGTTCTGAGCAATGATCTTATTGGTGTTGAGGGCGCAACTGTCGTCGCAGAAGTGTTTGAAGGAAATCACGGCACTTTAACATTAAATGCAGACGGATCTTATTCTTATGACGCCAGCGGCGAGAGCGTTGGGATCGATAGCTTTACTTATGTTGTTCGCGATGCAGACGGTGATAGTTCTTATGCGGTTTTGAGCATTGATGTGCGGGATAAAAATGTTACGCCTGAAGTGCCGGATGCCGATGGTTCGGGGGTTGTTGATGAGACTGATCTTGCTGCGGGCTCTGTGAGAACTGTTCAAAGCATTACGGTTGATTTTGGCGATGATGGTATCGGCGGATTCAAATGGAATGGCGATGTTCCAGAAGGTATTACGTCTAATGGTGTGGCGCTTAATTATACGGTTACAGACGGCCTTGTGGTTGGAAAAGCCGGCGATACGACTGTATTTACTTTGGAAATTGAGAGCGTTGTTGAGAGCACAGCAAATTACAGTTTTACTCTCTTCGCGCCTATTGATCATCCAGATGCGACAAATCCTGACGATATTATTGATCTTGGGTTTGGCATGGACATTTCTGATGCTGATGGCGATACGATTTCGACCGTTATCACTATTGATGTGAAAGATGATGCGCCGGATGCTGTCAACGATGTTGCAACGGTGACGGATCATACTGTTGATGTTACCGGTAATGTTTTGGCCAATGATAAACTTGGGGCTGATGGTTCTAAGGTTACGCCGCAAACTGTTACTGGCACGCACGGAACGCTTGTTCTGAATGAGGATGGAACATATTCATATAATGCCAATGGCGAGACTGAGGGCGTTGATACGTTCACCTATACTCTGACTGATAAAGATGGGGATGTGGACACAGCGACGTTAACAATTAACGTTGAGGACAAAAATACGACGCCTGAAAATCCTGATCTTAATCCAGGTATTGTTGATGAAACCAATCTTGCAGCTGGAAACGTTATTACCAAACAAACAATCACCGTTGATTTTGGTGATGATGGTATTGGTGGGTTTGCTTGGAACGGCGAGTTTCCTGAGGGTATTACATCAAATGGTGTAGGGCTGGATTATACTATTGAAGGGAATGTGATCAGCGGGTCTGCAAATGGTGTTCCTGTTTTGACGGTTTCTGTGCAGGCGATCAGTGATACGACTGGTGAGTATGTCTTTACATTGCTGAAGGCGATTGATCATCCAGATGCAACAAATCCTGATGATGCTCTGACACTCGGATTTGGTATGGACATTTCTGATGCGGATGGCGATACGATTTCCACGACGGTGACGATTGATGTGAAGGATGATGCGCCGGTTGCTGCGGATGATGCTGCAACTGTGACCGATCATACGATTGCCGTTACTGGTAATGTTTTAACGAACGACAAGCAAGGTGCTGATGGTGCAAGTGTTGCAGCGCAGGTTGTTGAGGGAGCTCATGGAACGCTGACCCTTAATGCCGATGGATCTTACTCCTACCGTGCGAACGGTGAGACGATGGGTGTTGATACATTTACTTACACGCTGACTGACAAAGACGGCGATGTTGACACCGCTGTTTTGACGATTGATGTGCAGGATATGGATACGACGCCGGAAGTTCCTGAGGTTAACCCTGGTGTTGTTGATGAGACTAATCTTGCGGCTGGCAATGTTATTACCAAGCAACAAATTACGGTTGATTTTGGTGATGATGGCATCGGCGGATTTAAATGGAATGGCGCGTTCCCTGAGGGAATTACTTCGAATGGAGAGGCTGTTACCTACAGTCTTAATGATGCCAAGGACGTGATTACAGCCCGCGCGAATGGCGAGGATGTCTTTACGGTTTCTCTGGCGGCGATTAACGACACAACAGGTGAATATGTTTTCACCCTGCTTGGGGCGATTGATCACCCAGATGCAACAAATCCTGATGATGCTTTGACCCTCGGATTTGGTATGGATATTTCCGATGCGGACGGCGATACGATTTCTACGACGGTGACGGTTGATGTGAAGGACGATGCGCCGGTTGCGGCAGACGACACCAATGTTGTTGAAAATCATGCTGTTGTTGTGACTGGCAATGTGATGGACAACGATGCGCAAGGCGCAGACCGCGCAAGTGTTACAGCGCAGGTTGTTGAAGGGGAACATGGTACGCTGACTTTGAATACCGATGGTTCCTATTCATATCTGGCAAACGGTCTGACGATGGGTCTTGATAGTTTTACTTATACGTTGACGGACAAGGATGGCGATGTTGATACCGCTGTTTTGACCATCGATGTGCGTGATATTGACTCGCAGCCGATTGTTGCGGCTGTTCCCGACAGCACGGTTGATGAGACTGCGCTTGTTAATGCTCCTTTGACAGCAGGGAAAACAATTACAGCAGACTTTGGTAATGATGGTGTGGGCAGCTTTAAATGGAATGCAACTACTCCCGAAGGATTAACTTCTAATGGCAAGCCTGTAACATATGAGATCCTTGATACCAAGCTTATTGCTTCAGCCAATGGACAGGTTGTGTTTACGCTTGATCTGGTGAATATCGGTGAGCAATCTGCGGACTACAAATATAAACAGTTTGCGCCTCTGGATCATCCTAATGCTGCAAATCCTGATGATGCGATCGCTTTGAAATTTGGGATTGATGTATCGGACCTTGATGGCGATACGGTTGTGGCCAACATTACTGTGAACGTCAGAGATGATGGTCCGAATGCAGTTGATGATGTTGTCAAAGTTACGCAGACAGGCGTTACGCACGTCACAGGCAATGTTCTTGCAAATGACTATGTGGGTGCGGATGGTGCGACAGTGAAGCCGCAAACAATTGCCGGTAACAAAGGGTCTATAACCTTTAATGCTGATGGTTCGTTTACCTTTGTGAAGACGGCTAATGGCGGTGGTACGGAGCGATTTGCTTATACGTTGGTTGATAAAGACGGTGATACGGATGTTGCTTATCTCGACATCAAGATCCCGTTGAGCAAGGTTGATTTTATCCGTCCGATTACTTATGCGACGCCTTTGGTTCTTGATCTTGATAATGACGGAATTGAATTGGTATCGGTGCAGAATGGCGTCATGTTTGATATGACGAACGATGGCAAGTTGGATCAAACTGGCTGGGTTTCTGCGGATGATGGCCTGTTGGCGGTTGATTTTAACGGCGATGGGGTCATTAATAATCGTAATGAATTGTTTGGAAGTACAGACCAGTTTGCAGATGGATTTGCGAAATTGGCATCGTTTGATGGTAATGGCGATGGCGTTGTATGCGGATGTGGGGCTGATCCGATTTGGGATAGCTTGATGGTATGGCGCGATCTTAATCAAGACGGTTTGTCTGAGCAGAGCGAGCTGCAGCATATTTCTTCATTGGGAATCGTTGCAATTAATGTTGCTGCGCATCAGGTCGATTATAATGTTGCAGGCAACCATATCGGTTTGGAAAGCGATTTCACTTACGACAACAGAGCGACCGGGCCTAAAGCAAAGATTGCGGACGTTTGGTTCCAGTATGTTGATGGGGCTGATGGTTTGGTTTCAGCTGTTGTTGATGAGAGCAATCTTTTTTCCGGCGATCAGACTGTGCATCAATTCTTAGAAGTTGATTTCGGCGATGATGGTCTTGGTGACTTTGTCTGGAACGGGACCTTGCCAGAGGGATTAACTTCCGGTGGTGTGGCTTTGGAATTTGCCGTGAGCGATCATCAGATTGTAGCCAAAGCAGGGGCTCAGGAGGTCTTCGTTCTGACGCTGAATATTCTTGATAACAGCACTGCGGCTTACAGCTTTACGCTGAAAGCTGGGCTTGATCATGCTGACGATACGAACGCCGATGATGTTCTTTCCCTTGGTTTTGGTATGGACATTACTGATGGCGATGGTGATATGGTTTCAACCACAGCGACGATTGACGTTCGTGATGGTGGGCCGAGAATTATTTCTAATGGTACGACTGTCCCGCAATCGGTTGTAGATTTTCTTGCCAATGCGCAAGCTGCGCACGCGGCGGCTCAAGAGGAAGAAGCTCCTGTGGAGGCCTCTAATACCATCGTCAGTTCTGGGTTCTCTGGTTCTCAGACACACACAGTTGCGACGGATGTGAAAGATGTTGCTGATGATGTTGTTGCGGACGTTGAAGTAAAGGTTCCTGAGAGCATCGATACGATTACAAATGTTGATGACATTGTTCTTCGAATTGAAGATGGTGTGGTTGAAGAAGCAACGGATACGCAGACTGTGGTTGATACTCCGGTTGTTACGACAGCGCCTGTGGTTGAGACGAAGCCTGTAGAAACATTGGCTGCTTCGACATTGGTGGCGACAACGACAACGGCAAGCACAGCGACGACAACTGCGAAGGCTGAAACCAAGGTAGATAGCACAGCCGATACAAGCAGTGCGATTGTTACCGATGATGACAAAGATAGTGATGACAGTTCGTCATCAGATGATGGTAATGATTTTGATATCAACCAACTTTTGGGAGCTGTGGCCGGATTTGGTATCGGCAGTCTTCTTGGCGGCGGAAGCTTGCTCGGCGGTGGATTGTCAGGCCTGACAAGTGGATTGTCTAATTTGGGCGGCGGAGGCAGCAGCCTTGGTGGACTTGGTGGTCTCGGTGGATCAGGAGGCGGCATCGGTGGTCTTGGTGGACTGGGTGGTGGCGGCGGTTTCCCCAATCTCGGTGATTTTGGAATTGGGAATTTTGGCAGCATTGGATCTTCCCTTGGAAGTCTTGGCGGTAGCGCATTCTCCGCAGGTGGTTTGGCCAACGGTATAGGCAGCAATTTTGCCGGTGGGTTTGCCAATGGCGGGATCGGCGGTAATACTGAGTACGAGACAGGCTATGGCACTTTCAACACTGGGACTCAGACATCAAGCGGAAGCCAGGCTGGCTATCTTGATATCGGCAATATTTTGGGTGGCGGCGGAAGCACTTCCTTGGACGGCGCGATGGCAAGCTTAGGAAATACTACGACTGGATCGTCTATTGGTGGTGGTTGTTCAGGCCCTTCGTGTGGTAATCCGGCATATTCAAACGTATCAAATGCCCTTGGCGGCGGTTTCGGAAGCGGACTTGCTCATGGAATCGAGCAAGGTGCATCTCAAGCAGGGTCTCAAGGGACAACATCGCCCGTTGTAAGCACATCAACTTGCAGCGGCCCTAATTGTAATAAGGGGGGTACGCCTAGTCTCGGCGCTCCGCCTTCTGAGGCTGGCGGTGCATTATTCGACTTCTTGAAAAGTGGTGATGGTGGCAGTGGTCTAAATTTCTAGGCCAATGGTTGCTGGATTAATTTAAAGATTTATCTAAGGCCTGACGCAGTATTTTTGCTGCGTGTTGCAGGGCGGCGTTCCAATCCTGATTTGCGTTTTCATCCGCGCCGTCTGAAATATATTTCAAACATAGAAATGGGATATTTTCGCGCTTGCATATGAGGGCGAGCGCGTAAGCTTCCATATCAACCACATCGAATCCTTCTTGTTCGTAAGCAGTCGCAAAACTATCGCCGCTGCCGCAGGTGCCGTGCGGGAGGTTGTCGATACGTAGGCCGTGTTCGATGATGACGGGATCATCACTGAAAGGCGTTTTGTACTTTTCAAAGCCAAGGGCCGTGACATCCATGTCGCGCTGGATGAAGCGGGTTGGGTTGATGACCGAGCCGCCTTTGTGATGGCTGCTGCCGGCTGTGCCCATGTTGATGACAAGATCTGGGCGCGTGGTTGCGATTGCTTTGGTGAGAGAATGTGCAGCATTTATTTTGCCAATTCCAGTGTGAATGACGTTGAGATCGTCGAAGGATGTTTGGCTTTCTTCGCGCATGGCAAATGCGATCAGAATATTTTTAGGGTTAATTCGCATTGAGTTTTTGTCCGTCTTTGATGCAGAAAAATCCACCTTTTGTTGCGATGACTGTTTGGCGTGGTTGTGTGAGGACGCAGGTTCCGGGTTTGTATTTATGGTCTTGTTGCCAGATGTCGTGGTTATAAACAACCCACAAATCATCTTGAATGCGGGCAAGGCAGCCAAAGCGGCCAAAGGCGCGGGCGACTTTGTCGATTGCGGCGAGAGGCGCGTTCCAGTCGATCAGGCGCATTTTATCGTCGGGCACCGGGAAGGTTGATGCTTTGGTATTGTCTTGCGGCTTGGCAAGCGTCCAGTATTCCTTGATGTCTTGGAAGATACGGCTCAGCATGTCGGGGGCTGCGAGGGCGATGCGTGAGGAATATGTTTCAACGGTTTCGGTTGCAGATAGTGTGAACGGGATTTGATCGAGGATGTCGCCTGCATCAAATTCCTCTGTGATTTTATGGGCGGTCAGGCCTGCAGCATTTTGCTGATGCATGATGATTGTGGGTGTTGGCATTAGGCCACGGCCTAAAGGCAGAAGGGAAGGATGAAGGTTGATCCCGTAGGCTTTGGTTTCCTCTATCGGAGGGATTTTATAAGGATAGCCTGCAGCAAAAAAACATTCTGCGCCTTCGGTGATCAATTTTTCGATATCGTGCTGAGTTGGTTTTTTTGTGGTTACGGGGATTTTGTTTGCTGCGGCCAGCGCCATGGTTTGCATGTTGAAATTAAAGATATTGTCACATTCGAAGGTGAAAATGCCGACAAGCTCATGGCCTTCACGAATGAGGCGCTGGACCCCGTGTAGCATGAAATCATAGCCAAAATAGACGAATTTTATTGACATAATTATATAGCTTTGTTTACTTTAAACACGCTATTACAAAAACGATTGGATTTCTATGGCTTTGCATCTGGATAGTTTTAATCACATGGCTCAGATCTTGCGCGATAGAGCGCCGGCTTTTACTTATTCCACGGATCAGACTGGCTCTTTTGCCGAGTATGAGCGTTACCGGACTTATTATCCTAAAAAGCGTAAGATTCCCGTAGCCAAGGCTATTTTTAAGCTGGAGGAGGTATTTGATCCGAATGGCGCACGCCAGTCGGCGAAAATTTCTTTTTCGCAAGATGTGGGGCAGAGAAAGTTTGAGTTGTGGGAGGTTCAAGGCAATTCAGCGCAGGTTTTAGAAAAAGACCAAGGTGAAGATGCTGACGCCATCCGGGGATTCGTGAGCTATTTGTTAGGTGCCAATCCGCAGATTTAGACTTTTTTATCGAAGATGCGGAATAGCTCGTCCGAGAGTTCGCTGGCGGTGCGGATTGTGGCGAGGTTCGCTTTGTATTGAATTTCCGCGAGATTGACGTTGATCGCTTCCTCAGCCAAATCGACATTGGGTACACCAATCTCTCCGTTCGCATTCGCAAATGGAGAGTCTGGATCATAGGCAGGGACGAAAGGAGTGGTTTTAGGCACTATAGAGGTGCTGACCCCGGCTGTTTCGTTTCCTGCGGTTATGGCAGATTGTTGAGTGGTTAGAGCGCTATAAGGCTGTTTGGCCCCTTCTTCCAGGGATCCAGTGGTTTGGAAATTGGCAATATTGGATGCGCTGGCGCTGAGCCGCTTTGTAGCGGATTCCAAGCCTGTCAGTGCTATGGATATGGAATTCATCATCTTTTTAAGGTATCATAAAAGGGTTAAAGGTGCGTAATCAAAAAGGCTCCCTATGCGACTTTCTTATCTTATTGTTTTTTCTATATTTATTGGTGTTTTGGGGGTGTCAGGGCAGGCTCAGGCGCGCCAAAGTCATGGGCTTTTCTATTATTTCTTTACGCCAGCTGAGGACGATCATGATCGTCACTATATGAATGAGTGGAAAAACGCGTATGACAGCGATTGGGAGTACCGTTGGAGCCCCAGAATGTGGGCGGATGACGTGGAAGCCGCGCAGGGCGTCATTGATGGGTTTTATAAGTCGGGGATCTTGAAGGATCAATATGTTGACGATGGGGTGCCGGTTATACAGGTTGGGCAACGGTTTTTGGACCTTTCAGGCCGTGATCAGCGCAGAGTGGTCAAATTTGTGGCCTATGCGTTTGATATTGATGGATTTAATAATACGGGTGCGATGAATATCGTGCTGGAACGTGAGTGCGTGCCGCTTGGTGTCTATTCGCAAGGGAAAGTGCAGCTCCACTAGAGCTTCCATCGTTTGCTCTAAGATTTCTTGACATATTCATTTTTGTTTTGCTAGGCTTTGTTCTTGTTGAACAAGGGAGAGGTTATTATGGATCAAATTGAATATGGTTCAGTTTTTAAGGCGGCTGTTATGGGCTTGGTTCTGCCGGCGGCTATCGTGGTTGGATCTTGTTATATGCAAGATCGAAAAGGCGAAGCGATTTCGGTCAACCCTGTGGCTACTCAGGAGAGTAATCAGCCGGCTCCCGGCCTTTAGGTCTTTTCTTTTTTTCCCTGTACAAAATGTACATATACGAGGCGATGATGATCGCCGCGCCGGTATAGACGTGCCAGGATGGTATAAGCCCCCAAATCATAATATCGAAGCCTGTCGCCCAAATGAGCCCTGTGTAGTTGAAGGGTGAGAGGAGGGAGGCCGGCGCGTATTTGAAGGCGAGGGTTAAAAAATATTGGCCAATGCCACCGCTGAGCCCGATCATTAAAAGCAGCAAAGCATCGGTTGGGTTTGGCATATCAAAAAACCACGGCATAAACGGCGCGATCATGACGGCGCCGCCGCCCATAAAATAAAATGTGATTGTCAGTGCGTTTTCATTCTTCATATAGCGCAGGATGATTTGGATGAACGCCTGGCCGAAGGCAGCGCCGAGCGCCAGGACTACGCCGATCATGGTCAGTTCGGCAGACGGTCTGGCAATCAGAATGACGCCGCATATTCCGATAAAGACGGCGAGCCATCGATGGATGCCTATGCGTTCTTTCAGGAAAAAATGCGCCGCGACGGGGATAATGAGTGTTGAGGTGAAGAATAAAACGGTGGCGTTTGACATTGGTAAGGCTTGCATACCGCCGAACGTGAAGATCATTGTGATGTTGCCGATGAGCACGCGCGAGGCAAGCGGTTTGGCCATTGAGGGTTTCAGAAGCCGGGTTTGTTTTGTCGCAAGGATATAAAACAGGATAGGAAGCGAGGCGATCAGGTTGCGCCAGAAGACGATTTCAATCACATCGTGACGTCCGGTCAATAATTTCCCCAAGGCTTGCATGAAAGTGAAGGCAAAGAATGCGGCGCAGACGCAAGCGATGCCAATGTATATGCGGTCATTTGATGTGTGAGCCTGCGAGTTTTTTGTTGACATAAGTTTTAGCGTTCTTTAAGTGTCTGTGTCTCCGCGCTATGCGCAATAGATTTACAAGAGGTATCAGTACTCCGATGAGTTCAAACACACAAGAAGAGCCTTATACGCTAAAAGGATTTTTTCAGGAGGCTGCTGTTTTCGTCGTCTTCTGGGGGGCTTTGTATGGTTTGGCTCATATTGTTCCCCAGCATGGTCGTGAGGATTCGAAGCCAGATAATACTGTGCAAAATGATTCTGAGCATGGTCCAGAAGCTCCTGCTCTTGTATCCGAGTAGATTTTAATTCTTTGCCTTATCAACCAGCTTGTTTTTTCCGATCCATGGCATGAGGGAGCGCAAGCGTTCGCCGACAATTTCGATGTCATGTTTGGCTTCGCGTTCACGGATTTCTGGAAGTCTGGCCAAGCCTTCTTTGTTGCCGCCCATGAATTCCTGAACGAATTGTCCTGATTGAATTTCCGCGAGGATCTTTTTCATTTCCTTTTTGGTTTCGGATGTGATGATGCGGGGGCCGCGTGTGTATCCGCCATATTCCGCTGTATTCGAAACAGAGTAGTTCATATTGGCGAGGCCGGCTTCGTAGATCAAATCAACAATGAGTTTGGTTTCATGCAGGCATTCGAAGTAGGCCATTTCCGGTGGGTAGCCCGCTTCGACCAGTGTTTCGTAACCGGCCTTGATAAGCTCTTCGATACCGCCGCATAGAACGGCTTGTTCGCCAAACAAATCGGTTTCGCATTCATCTTTAAACGTGGTTTCGATGATGCCAGAACGGCCGCCGCCGACTGCGGATGCGTATGACAGTGCGAGGTCTTTGGCATTGCCGGATGCGTCTTGGGCGACCGCGATCAGGCAGGGAACGCCGCCGCCTTTTTGGTATTCACCGCGTACTGTGTGGCCGGGGCCTTTTGGCGCGACCATAAACACATCGAGGTCAGCGCGTGGCTTGATCAATCCGAAATGGATGTTGAGGCCATGGGCGAAGGCGAGGGCTGCGCCCTTTTTGATATGAGATTCAATTTCTTTATAAAGGTCGGCCTGATTTTCATCGGGGACCAGGATCATGATGACGTCAGCGTCTTTGATCGCCTCGGCCGGCGGCTTCACGTCAAATCCGGCGGATTTGGCCTTGGCGCTTGAGCCGGAGCCATCACGAAGGCCGATTGTAACGTTTGACACGCCGCTGTCTTTAATATTCTGAGCATGGGCGTGGCCTTGTGATCCATAGCCGAGGACTGTGACCTTCTTTGATTTTAGAAGATCAGGATTGCAATCTTTGTCGTAATAGACATTGAGGGTCGTTTGCATTGTGTTGTCCTTGGTTTGTGGCTGGGCCATGTTTTGCTCCTTTTGATTTTACGGCATAAAACAGCAGTTTTGTGCGGTAATCAAGGCTTAAATTGGGTTATTTCATTGCGTTTTGTACTGTCTCGGTCAGTTTGCTGTGTTCTTCAGGGCTGCCATGGATTTCGTTGCCGTCCATGCCATAGATTTTATTGTAGATTTTCAATTGGTAAATCGTGGCGATGTGTTTGAGGTTAAGAACCGAAAATTCTTCGGCGAATGTGCAAACATATTCCTCATCGCGATCAATCCAGCCATCGGACTCCTTTACGCTGAGTGTGATTTCGCGCATGTTGTCGCCTGAGTTGGTTGAGATGGTTTTAAAGCTTTGGCTTTTGGTGTTTTTGATATCGAAGCCTTCTTTCATGAAGGCTCTTGCTCCGGCTTCGCAGCCGCGTGCCATTTTTTGGTCGGCGTCATCACGAGAAGTGCAGCCACCAAGCATAAGCAGCGACAGCGCAAATAAACAAAGATATTTCATTGATCTTCTCCTATGGCTTGTTTGCCTCTTGAGATTGCAGCAACGCCAGATCTTGATACGTCTTTGAGGCCGAGAGGGCGCATCAAATCAATAAATTCGTCAATTTTTTCTGAAGGACCAGTGATTTCAAATACGAAAGATTCAAGCGTTGTGTCTACTGCTTCGGCATGAAATATATCAGCGATACGAAGCGCTTCGATACGGTTATTTTCCGTGCCGACGACCTTTACGAGGGCGAGTTCACGTTTGACATGGGGGCCGAAAGTGGTGAGGTCGCGAACGGAGCGGACAGGAACGATTCCTTCCAGCTGTGCTTTGATTTGTTCGAGGACCATTTTGGTACCGGAGGTGACGATGGTGATGCGCGAGAGGTTTTGATCATGATCGGTTTCGGCAACGGTCAGAGAGTCGATGTTGTACCCGCGTCCGGCAAACAAACCGATGACGCGTGCCAAAACCCCGGGCTGGTTTTCCACAAGCATTGAAAGTGTGTGGGTTTCGACCTCGCCGGCGTCCTGGCCAGGGGCATAAACGGATTTGGAATAGTTGCTTTTGCGTTTTGGTGCCATATCAGACTAGAGTTTTATCAAATTTTTCTGCCTCAGGCGAGAGGATCATCTCATTGTGGGCTTTGCCTGAGGGAATCATCGGGAAGCAGTTTTCACGCTGGTCAACGCGGACATCGACGATGGTGACTTTATCGGTGTGCATCATTTCCTCGATCACACCGTCAAGCTCGTCCGGCGTGTGTGCGATCAAGCCAATGCCGCCGTAGGCTTCAGCAAGTTTCACAAAATCAGGTAGGCTTTCAGTATAGCTTTCGGAGTAGCGTTCACCGTGCAGCAATTCTTGCCATTGGCGCACCATGCCCATCCATTGGTTATTCAGGATAAAAATTTTCACCGGCAGACGGTATTGCACGGCGGTGCTCATTTCCTGGATGTTCATCAAGATGGACGCTTCACCAGCAACGTCGATCACGAGCGCATCGGGATTCCCGATTTGTGCGCCGACAGCGGCAGGAAGGCCGTAGCCCATGGTGCCAAGGCCGCCGGAGGTCAGCCATCTGTTTGGTTTTTGGAAGGGCAGGAATTGCGCCGCCCACATTTGGTGCTGGCCGACTTCGGTGGTGATGATTTGCTCGCGCTTGTCTTGCTCAAGGAAGTGGCGCAGGCGCTCAAGCGCGTATTGCGGCTTGATGATCTTGCTGTCTTTTTTATAGGCAAGGCAATTCACGCCGCGCCATTTTTCGATTTGCGTCCACCACTGTTCCAAGCCTCGAGTTTCGAGTTTCGAGTTTCTAGATTTCCAAATCTCCAGCATCATACGAAGTGCTTCATGCGCATCGCCTACGATGGAAATATCAACGCGGACATTTTTGTTGATGGAGGATGGATCAATATCAACATGAATTTTTTTCGAGTTCGGGGAAAAACCATCGAGCTTGCCTGTGACGCGGTCGTCAAAGCGGGCGCCAATATTGATCATCACATCGCAATCATGCATTGCCATGTTGGCCTCGACTGTGCCGTGCATCCCGAGCATCCCCAGCCATTGTTTGTCTGCGGCGGGGAATGCGCCAAGGCCCATCAAGGTCGAGGTGATGGGGAAGCCGGTTGTTCGGACGAGTTCGGTAAGTGTTTTGGAGGCTGCGGGGCCGGCATTAATAACGCCGCCGCCCGTGTAGAAAATCGGTTTTTTCGCAGAGGCCATCAAATCGACGGCGGCCTCGATCGCGGCCATGTCCGGTTTTGTGCGCGGTTGATAGGATTGCTGGGCGTATGGTTTTGCCTTTTCGTAAGCTCCCTTTTCGAACTGTAAGTCTTTGGGAATGTCGATGACGACGGGGCCAGGGCGGCCTGCGCGCGCGATGTGAAAGGCCTCGTGAATTGTTTCTGCGATTTTATCGGCGCTTTTGATCAGGTAATTGTGCTTTGTGCATGGGCGCGTTATGCCGGTGGTATCGGCTTCCTGGAAGGCGTCTGTGCCGATCAGGAAACTTGGAACCTGGCCTGTGATGCAGACGAGGGGGATTGAATCCATGAGTGCATCGGTCAGGCCAGTCACGGCGTTGGTGGCGCCGGGGCCGGAGGTTACGAGGGCGACGCCGACTTTGCCGGTTGATCTGGCATAGCCTTCAGCGGCGTGGAGTGCGCCGCCTTCTTGGCGAACGAGAATGTGGCGAATCTTCTTTTGCTGGAAGAGGGCATCATAAATCGGCAGGACCGCACCACCGGGATAGCCGAAGATGACTTCGACGCCCTGTTCGATCAAAGCGTTGATCACAATTTCGGCGCCGCTCATTTTTTTGATTTCAGGGGCGGAGGCCTTCTTGGCTGTCTTTTTGGCTTCGTTGGTGCTCATGGCTCTATTCCTTTATAGATTTTGCCGGTTTTAAACAATAAAAAACCCCGGGTTTTATGCCGGGGCGCTGGTTTTGTCGTTTCTTCTTCTCAGAACGTCAAACGGCCAGCGCTCCCGTAAGGAGCACGGTCACCAGGACGAGAAGAAGATGCGAAATACTTTTTTGCATGTGCGAAGGCTAGCAGCGAAGATATATTTTTGGCAAGAAAAAAATTAAAGCGCCCAAACTAGACCGAAGGGAGGACTCCGAAATAGTTTGAGGCGCTTTTTATTGTGTGTCCTGCCAGACAGTTAAAAATGTTTTTCCCCGTAAAACTCGCGGTTTCAATGTTCCCTGCGTTTTACCTATTTAATGTCCGTTTATCCGGTCTATATCTCATTAATGCATTTTTACTGCGGGGTGGTCAAGAAAAATGCAATAAAATTGCCGGATTTGTATGAAAACGAAATTATATTTCAATTTATGGGCATTCAAAGGTTGGCGTGTCAAAAGTTGGCGCAATCTTAATGGTTTGATCTAATGGGACAATTATTTTTTTACCGTAGGCGTTGTGTATGTGTATGGGTGTTTTAAAAACTGCGCCAAATTCGAGCAGGATTTGGACATCGCTTAAAGGGAGAGATTGTATTCTGTCATGGGTCAGGATTTTTCCTGCTTGTTCGCGAGCCATGAACCAAACTTCCTGGACATGTCTGCTGCGATGGTAACCATCTGCTGTGAGGGCGATTGCGGTGGCGGCTTGAACGGCGCTTATGCCGGTATAAGCGGCATCCTCAGATTTTGCGCCGGCAACGTAAGTGCCGTCGGACAAGCGGATTATGACGGTATGTTCTATACCGCTTGCGAAGGCGGCTGATTGTAGGTCATTAAGCCATGCCAGGATGTCTTCTTCTGATTGTGTATCAAAGCGCATTAGGCGGTTTGCAACATTTTCTTCTGTTGGTGGCGCGATTTTTTCTGCGCCCTGTGTTTTTGCGTGTTGCAGCTCGGCATTAAAATCAGCAAATCCAAAAGCCTTTACGAGCAGGTTTGAAATTGTGTCGATACTTTCGTTTTTCCCGTTCAAGGAAATCGCGCGTATGGGAATGTTTGGGTTTGCGGCACGCTCGAAAATATTTTGTCGACATTTTCCACAACACGGGACATCAATATCGCCCATAGGGCTATCCGTTGGCTTTTCCAAACCTCGGGGTGCGGCCATAACGTGGACACTTTGAAGGAAGGCGTATTTGCCAAGGCCTGTGGCTAGGGCTGCTATAACACCATCTTCGCCATGCGTGCTGAGGCGGTGAGGGAGTTGTTCGGCGTTTACGCCAGCAAAGTAAAACTTGTCGTCTCCTCCCGTTATCCCTTGGCCAATGGCTGTCACATCAAAGTTGGACTCTCGCGGGGATGGGTTTCCGCGCAAATCTCTGAGCCAATCATCAATTTCTTTTTGGCTTATGTTCCCATATCTAAAAACGTTTTTTAACTGCTGCTCTGGGTGTCTCATTCTTTGACTCCTATATTTTCCAAAATTTTAGAGATTTGAAATATGACAAGCAAGATTTTTCTTAAATCTGGGTGCGGAACCAGGTGACTTGGCGTTTGGCGTAGCGGCGGGTTTCGCCCTGGGCGAGGCTTATCATTTCGTCTTTAGCCAGATCACCGTTGAGGTGCTGCAAAATTTGGGGATAGCCGAGCGCTTTGTTGAGGGGGATGTGGTTTTTGGTGGGCGGATAGAGTGATGCGAAGTGTTCTGCCTCCTGTATCGCTCCGTTTTGTATCATTTCAATGAAGCGTGAATTGCAGCGCTGGTAAAGGGTTTCGCGCTCCGGCATAATTTTGTGGATTTCAAATTCCCAATTTTCTGGGGCGGGGATGCGGGGCGCGTTTTGCCATTCGGCGAGGGACTTTCCGGTGTGCTCTAGAACCTCCATTGTGCGCATAAGACGGGCTTTATGGTTCGCATGAAAACGTTTTGCCATGACAGGATCGCGGCGTTCAAGCTCGGCGTAAAATTTTTCTGCGCCTAGGGAATTATACGAATTGATAACTTTTTGGCGGACCTCGTCCGGAATGTCGGGGATGGGGGAGAGGCCGTCGATAAGGGCTTTTATGTATAGTCCTGTGCCGCCGCAGATGATGGGGGTTTGGTTGTTTTGTAGAGTTTCCTCGATCACGGGGAGGACGAGATGCCGCCAGTTTCCGGCAGAACAGACATCATTCGGAGCAAGAACGCCGTAAAGCTTATGCGGGATTTTGCTTTTGTCTTCCGCCGTGGGCTGCGCGGTCAGGGTCGGCAGGCCGTTATAGAGCTGCATGGAGTCGCAGTTAATAATGACGCCGTTGGTTTGCGCGGCCAGTTTCATGGCCGCTGCGGACTTGCCGCTCGCTGTTGGCCCGCAGACGATATGGATGGTGTGTTTGGTCACGCCTATTTTTGTGTCTTCAACGCCACGAACTGCACATCGCCTGCGCGGTTGATGAGCAGGAGCACCGAGCCACGGCCGCCTTTCTGGGCTTTCGCCAGGATGTCGATGACTTCCTGGGGCGTGGTTATGGCTTGTTGGTTGATTTCAACGATGACATCGCCCTCTAACAAGCCTTTTTCCGCGGCTTCCGACGTGTCGGCGACGCCCGTAACGACAACGCCGTTGACGGTCATCGGGATGCCGTAATCGTTGCGTAGAGTGTCATTCATTGGCTCAATTGTCAGGCCGACGCTGTCAACTTTTGTGCCGACGGCGGGTGATTTCGGGCCTGTTGCCAATAAGCCGTCTTCTTCTGCTTTTTCAAGTTCGCCGACTGTGACTTTGGTTTTGATTTCTTTGCCATCGCGCCATAGGACAATGTCTCCTGCCGTGCCGATTTCTGCGGAAGCGACAATGCGTGGAAGGTCGCGCATATGCTCGATCTTGTGGCCGTTGAATTCAAGGATGATATCTCCGGCCTGGATTTTTGCCTTTTCGGCCGGGCCGTCCGGTGTGATGCTGGCGATCAGAGCTCCTCTTGTGTGGCCGAGTGCAAGGCTTTCCGCGATTTCATCGGTAACTTGTTGGATGCGGACGCCGAGCCAGCCGCGGCGGGTGTGGCCGTATTTGATGATCTGATCGATCACTGGTTTGGCCAAGGCGGATGGAATGGCGAAGCCGATCCCGACCGAGCCGCCGGATGGCGAGAATATTGCCGTATTGATGCCGATGACATGGCCGTTCATATCAAACATGGGGCCGCCGGAATTTCCGCGGTTGATAGAGGCATCGGTTTGGATGAAATCATCGTAGGGGCCTGAATTGATATCGCGCTGGCGGGCGGAGATGATCCCTGCGGTTACTGTGCCGCCGAGACCAAAAGGATTGCCGATCGCAACCACCCAGTCACCCACGCGCATTTTATCGCTGTCGCCGAAATCAACAGCCGTGAGTTTGTGTTTGGGGTCGATTTTAAGAACTGCTAAATCTGTTTTTTCGTCTGTGCCGATGACTTCCGCGTCGACAGTTTTATCGTCTTGCAATGTTACGCGGACTTCTTGCGCGTCTTTCACAACATGGTTGTTGGTCACGATGTAGCCGTTCTGAGCGTCGATGATAAACCCGGAACCAAGCGATGCCGCAGGGACGGCTGGGTGGCCCATGCCGCGCTTATCCATGAATTCTTCAAAGAAATCTTCGAAAGGAGATCCGTCAGGGAATTGTGGCAGTTCAGGAAAATCCTGGGGTTGGTCAACTTTTTGCGTTGAGGAGATGTTAACCACGGCCGGCAGTAATTTTTCCACTGTGTCGGCGAGGCTTGGCGGCGCGTTTTGCGCCTGTGCCGGGATGACCAGTATCGTGAAAAGAAGGGTTGAATAAAACACGTTTAAGAAGAGTTTTGATGTGTTCTTCATCGTCGTACCTATGTTTGGTTGTTTGTTAATTCTTGACGACCCTTATTCGGTGCTGCCGTCCTGAAAGTAACGAAAAAAATTACTTTCTGGTGAAAGAATTAATCGTGTTTCTGAATCTGACAAGGTGTTTTTGTAAGCTTCCATCGAACGGATGAATGCGTAAAATTCTTTGTCTTTGTTGAACGCGTCGGCGTAGGTTTTGATAGCGAGTTTATCGCCTTCCCCTCGTATTATTTGTGAATCGCGCTGTGCTTCGGCAAGGATAATTTGACTTTCTTTGTCGGCCTTTGAACGAATTTGTTTGGCAATTTCATCACCCTTGGCGCGTGTTTCTGTCGCGCGTTGGTTTAATTCGGAAACCATGCGATCGACTGTGGACGTTAGCAAGGCCGAAGTGAGGTCCGCGCGCACAATGCGAATGTCGACGATTTGAATTCCCAGCTTGTCTTGTTCAATTTTTTTATTCACCCGGCTTAGAATTTCTTTCATGACCACTTCGCGTTGCGGCGAAAGCAGTTCCCGTAGGGTGGTTTTCCCCAACACAGTCCTTGTTGCATCGTTGAGGATATTTTGCAGGCGGGAATTGGCGTTGTATGCAGATTGTAGTGTTTTGAAAAATTGCAATGGATCGATAATTTTGTAGCGTGCAAACGTATCTACGATGATGGGTTCGCCGCTGACGTCTTCAATTACGGGTTTCGCTGTTTCTTCTGATTCAGTTTTTTCTGATGTCGCTGCCGGAGTTTCTGCGGGGGTCTCTTCTTTTTCTTCCGGGCTGATGCGGTCGACGAGCGAGCTAGAAATTACGACCTGTTCTGGCTGAGGGTCGACGGACAAGACATGCCGGTCAAAATATTGAACATTTTGTACAAACGGTATTTTTAGATGCAGTCCCGGGCCTTTTACATCGCCTATGGGGTTACCGAATTGCAGAAGAATTCCTTGCTGGGTTTGATCCACGATATAAAAAGCCTGAGAGCCAATGATAAGAGCTAGGGCAAGCAGGGTTGTCAATGTCATCAAAATTTTATGCATGGCCGTTCATCATTGCTGAGTTTTTGGTTTTGTGTTGAGCTCATTTAGGGGCAGATAAGGCACCGCGCCTTGACCGCCTTTGCTGTCCAGAATAATTTTTTGCGCGTTTTTGAGAATGCTTTCCATGGTCTCTATATAAATGCGTTCTTTGGTGACGTCTTTGCCGCCTAAGTATGCTTCATAAATGGCATTAAAACGATCTGCGTCCCCGGTTGCGCGGGCGATTGCAGATTGTTTGTAGCCTTCGGCTTCTTGTTTAAGCTGGAAGGCCTTGCCGCGTGCATCGGGAATAAGCTTGTTCCGGTATTCGTTGGCGCGGTTTTGTTTGTCCTCGGCGTTTTGTTTGGCGGATTGTACGTCCTGGAATGCGGATTGTACTCCGGGATGAACTTCGGCCTTATCGATCAAAACCTGGGTGATGTTTACGCCTGAGTTGTATTCGTCAAGATTGCGCTGGATGATATCTTTGGTGCGGTTGGCGACGGCATCCCGGGCGGTTGTGATAATGGGGAACATAGCGGTTTGTCCGACGACCTCGCGGATGGCGCTTTCGGCAACCTTTTTGATGGTGCTTTCCTGTTCTTTAATTTGGAAGAGAAAGTCTTCGGCAGATTTAATGTTCCATTGAATGACAAGATTGAGATCTACAATATTGCGGTCAGACGTTAGCATCCAGCTTTCTTCAGGCATTGCAGTTTTTTTGTAATCGTCGAATCCTATCGTCATCTTTTGAATTTGTTCGACGTTGACGATGGTGTCGGTTTCGATCGGGGCAGGGAAATGATAGCCCAGGCCAGGGTCGGTTTGTGTGCGCGATAGAGCGCCGAAACGTTGGATAACGGCATGTTCACCGGGGTTAACTATATAAAACCCACTCGCAAGCCAGAGGCTTAATATGAGGACTGATATGATGAAAATTATGCCGCTGCTTTTGTTCTCGCCAGGTAGGAAGTTGCGGAAGCCTTCCTGTGCTTTGCGCAAAACATCGTCGATGTCGGGTGGTTCGTTGCCTCCGCCTGAGGGCCCGCCCCAGCCTGGACGATTGCCGCGATCATCGTTGCTGTTGTTTCCCCAAGGATTCTTGCGCTTGTCGCCGGGCATTGTGACCTTTTATTTTGTTGAAACTTTATGCGTTTAAGAATATCTCTTTTGGACATGAAAGCAAGAGTTAGAGAGCAAGAAATTCTGGATGTGCTCAGCCCGGTTTTTGCGGCGGGGCAGGGTAAGATTTCTGGTGTGCAGATTTCCGATCTGGGCGATGTAATTTTTATGATCGAAGTTGATCCGGAACGAGGGCCGCAGTTGGAAGGGTTGCGTCAGGATGCGGAAGCGCGGGTGGCGAAAATTTCAGGCGTACGGAAAGTGACCGCGGTGCTGACGGCGGAGCGTACGGGCGGAGAAAATTCAGCGCGCAAAGCGCCGCAATATATTCCCGGGCTTTTGAGTCACGTGAAACATATTGTCGCTGTGGCGTCTGGAAAAGGTGGAGTTGGGAAATCAACGGTGGCGGCTAATCTTGCTATTTCTTTGGCCAAGAGTGGCCAAAAAATTGGATTGCTTGATGCTGATATTTACGGACCGTCGCAGCCAAAGATGATGGGGCTGGAGGGGCAAAAGCCGGGCGGTGAAGAAGGCAAGATTGAGCCTCTTCATGCGTACGACGTGAAGGTGATGTCGATTGGATTTATGGTGGATTCCGAGGCGCCCTTGATTTGGCGCGGGCCTATGGTGCAGTCGGCGTTGGTGCAGTTGATGCGCGATGTGAATTGGGGGGAGCTGGATGTATTGCTTGTTGATATGCCGCCGGGAACAGGCGATGCGCAATTGACGATGGCGCAGAAGGTTCCGTTATCGGGGGCGATTATTGTTTCGACGCCGCAGGACATTGCTTTGCTTGATGCACGTAAAGGGATCGAGATGTTTCGCAAAGTGAATGTGCCGATTTTAGGCGTCGTGGAAAATATGAGTACGCATGTCTGTTCAAATTGCGGACATGAAGAGCATATTTTTGGGCATGGCGGGGCGAAGGCGGAGGCCGAGAAATTGGGTGTACCGTTTTTGGGTGAAGTGCCGCTGGATATTTCCATCCGTCAAAGTGGGGACGAGGGGCAGCCGGCCGAGAGTGAAATCTTTGCAAAAATTGCAGGGCAATTTACGAGAACATTGGCGGATTTTTAAAAGGCCAGTTTTGGCTAAGCTGCTGGTTGCAGTGTGTTTGTTGTTATGGGGTCAACGTAGATTGGTGGTTCAGCGGGAGACGTCATAGCGGGGTTGGGTTGGATGACTGGCGGATTGAATGTGCCGTGTTCGTTGAATTTCTTAAAACAGTCATAGCCGACGGGTGAATTAAACTTGAGAACGACGTCGTTTGTTAGAACGCCATCTTTGTTTTCTTGATAATGCCATTGATAGGGAATTTCATTTTGCGCCAGAAAAGTTTGGGCACGGCTCAGCCATTCAGGATCGGCATTGCGTTGTACAAATTCGCGTGGCGTTATTTTGCTTGTTTGTGATGCATAAAACTGGATGGCGGAAGCGACGTCATTAAACTCAATATCTATGCCGCATTCTTCTGTTTTAATGTCGGCCTTTAAGCCAGATTCGATTAATTTTTGTTGGAAAATTTGCAGGGTTTGTTTAACGCGATGAAGAGAACCTGTATCGCATGGGACATGCAAAGTATGAGTAACTTTATCAAAAAACATTGCTCCCAGCCCCATGTTTCCCCTGTTTTTCGCGTTTATTAAGAACTATGCGTTCTTTTTTTATCATAGTATGCAAAAAACGCAGCTTAAGCAATTTTATGCTGTGCGGTGCAACATATCACCAGGAATGTGGTTTTTAGAAGCAGGTGTATGGTTTGGGAGGAATGTCGTACTCTCTTACTTCTATGTATCTGTCATAGATTTTTTCGACATTATAGGCTCTGAATTTGCTGCCTGTAGCGTTGATTTCCACTTTGGCGAAATCGAGAAAAGCGTTTTTTCTTCTGTTAGAGTTTTGATAGTGGTCGTTGGCCCATTCTTCGAGAGCGCTTAGGCCGTTGGTTGCTGTATTGAATCTTCTGAGCATATTTTTATCTGCCTCAATAAAATTATTTAATTTCAGTCATTTCTGAATGTGGAATTGCCGCGGATGACCCTTGCGAGGCGGGAATTTGCGCCGGAGGTTGAGCTTGCTTGGTTTTCATAAGCGGCAATGATATCCTCAGATTTCATTTCGTAGCTTAGTACGCCTGTCATTGTTTGGAGACGGAGCCAATTTATAAATCCTTTTTCGCTGTGAGAATTGGGCGGGAGGCCACGATTTGCACGAAATTCTTCAACTACTTCAATTTCTTCCGCTGTGATCTGGGCCACTCTTGCGAAAGGTTTTTTGATATTTACTCTGCCCATTTCAGGATCCTTTTTTGCTTCTTTTTTTATAAGAAAAGGACGTTATAAAACTCTTACGCTTATGTCAATTATTATTTGCGATCAAGGGTGTAAATCGTAAAGGCGGGGTTACTCTCGTGATGGATTTCCTCGGTTATGAGCCAGTTATTCCAGTCAAATTCGGGGAAATATGTATCGCCATCGTAGTCCTGATGAATAACGGTAAGGTAGAGGCGGTCAATGGTATCAATGGTTTGTTTATAGATTTCGCCTCCGCCGGTGATGAAGATTTCATCGAGATTTTGCGCGGTTGCGATTTCACGGGCTTTTGCGATTGCGTTGTCTATTGATTTTACATAATGCAAAACTGAGGGAGGGGAAATATTGCCTTCTTCCTTGAGGGGGGTGGTGATGGCGTGGCTGGC
The DNA here is from genome assembly GCA_964478225.1 of uncultured Micavibrio sp. Classification (GTDB taxonomy): domain Bacteria; phylum Pseudomonadota; class Alphaproteobacteria; order Micavibrionales; family Micavibrionaceae; genus CAYZHM01. Next base: position 1,573 of record CAYZHM010000010.1, on the reverse strand, counting down.
TCCGGAGAGTGTAACGGGCGTGCTTGAACGGCTGATGATGATATGCGGGCGGCCGGGAAGGGGCTTGCCGAGGGCCTCGAACGATTTGCGGCCCATGATGACCGGTTTGCCCATGGTGGTGCGTTTGAAATGTTTGAGATCCTCGGGGATGTGCCAGATGAGTGCGTTGTCTTTGCCGATGATCCGGTTTTCGGCCATGGCGGCTATGGCGGAGAGTGTTACTTTTTTCATTTTTGTAGTATAGAAAGGCGCATGGAAAACACAAACGGAAATCACGTTTGCATTGTCATTGAGGAGCTTGAGGTGATGATGCGCATCGGGTTGTTGCCGCAGGAGCGGGCAGCGGCGCAGCGTGTTCTGATCGGGATGAAGCTTTATGTTGAGGCTGATTATTTATCGGACGTGGATGAGAATTCGATTGTTGATTATGGCGCGATATGCGCGCGGATTTTGGAATGGGAAAAGCGCGTGCATGTGGAATTGATCGAGACGTTGGCACAGGATTTATTGGAGATCGCGTTTTCCTACGCCGCGGTGTGCGCGGCGCAGGTGAGCGTTCAGAAGCCGGATATTATAGGTCCGGCGAAAGCAGTGGGTATTGAGGTGTTCCGCGATCGCCTGGCTTAAGACCGGCGTTTATGTCTTTGTGTGCTGCTTGTTGATTGAAGCTGGCTGCACGTTGAGCGGTCGCGTTTTCCTTCTTAATGGCCTCGTAGACTTCACGGCGGTGAACGGAAACATCCTGAGGCGCTTCGATACCCAGTTTAACTTTGTCGCCTCTGACGTCGACGACTGTAACAACAATGTTGTCGCCAATTATAATTGCTTCATCGCGGGTTCTGCTTAGCACTAGCATTTTTGATACTCCATTGGTTGATTTTCATTGTTGTATAAAGACAGGTTTTGTTTATGTCAATCGTTAAAGTGGTTGAGGTGGCTCGGGTGTGTTTTGCTGTGCGGTGATTTTTTCTTTTAGGATTTGAGCCATGCGTATGGCGCGGGAGACGTCTAAGGGTTTGGGGGCGCGGTTTTCTGTGCGGGGAATTTTGTCGAAGTTGATTATGGAGGGGAGATGCATGCGCGTAAATTCAAAGTTTTTGTGCAGGGCTTCTGCGAGATCCAAGATGAGAGGTTTTGCGTCTTCGGGCTTTATTATGCGGAGCTGGACGTTGGCGAGTAGTTGCAGCAGTTGATTGATCTCGCTGTCAGAGTTTTCAAGAAAGCTTAGGTTGCCTCTTATAAGTGAGATATCGCCATGAAGGATGATGCGCGCTCTGTCGGTTTTGTCTTTTAAGGGGAATATGCAGATACATTCGTCTTTGGATGTGCCGATTTTATAAGAAACATTCCCTGTGTTTTCACCAGACATAACTTTCCATTGCGGCTTTGTTGTGCCAACGCCGATAGCTTGCAGATGACCCCAAGGGGTCAGAATGCTGTCGTTTGCTTCGATAGTGGTAGATCTTTTGAATGTCATGGTCGTTAGACGGATACCATGACATATATAATTATGTCAACTTAAACCGCGACGGGGGCTTTGATATGGGGGTGGGCTTCATAGCCGACAAGCTCG
>CAYZHM010000009.1:0-62838 GCA_964478225.1 uncultured Micavibrio sp. | reverse complement strand
GGCCCCGGCGGCGCCGCCGATGACGATGTTTTGCGGGGTCGAGCGTTTGAGCCATATGGTGTAGACGAAGACGTAGAAGAGGTTGGCGGCGCCCAGCAGGGCGGCGGCGAGGAAATTGAGCGCGAGTCCCATGGTCATGACCGAGAGCAAGGAGAGGACGATGCCGAATGCGAGGGCGTCTCCGGGGGCGATGCGGTTTTGCGGCAGGGGGCGGTTTTTGGTGCGGTTCATGATGGCGTCGATATCGCGGTCGAACCACATGTTGATGGCGCCCGCCGCGCCGGCGTTGATGGCGATGCATGCGATGCCGACGAGAGCGAAAAGAGGGTGAAGGGCTGAAAGGCCGGGGGCGGTTATCATGCCGGCAAAGCCTGTGAAAACGACGAGGCTCATGACCTTGGGTTTGAGCAGCGTTATGTAGTCGGAGATGCGGGAGTCAGTGCTGACTGACGATGTGGCTATATAAGGGGAGACTTCCTCTAGTTGCATTTTACATAATCCAAAATCTTTTAGGGTCGGTCCCGCGCAGGGGATCTGATTTTTATGTTGTACAGAGTGTGGAGTTAAGGGGCAAGGGCGAACGAACTGTTGTTAATTGACATAATGCTATATCTGTGCTTTTATGGCCCTTTTTAAGGATTGGAAGAGATGAGTATACAAATCGATTACTACGGGCGTTACAGATTTCCAAATAGCTCCGTTCAAAATGTTAGGAAGATATGCGACGTGTTTAACAGCACGGTTTTTCAAGAACTTTATGCTGAAGGACTTGGTTATAATCAATATCCTAGCGCAGAAATGGGCACAGGTCTTTTGGGGGCGGAAACAGTGAGCATTCGGAAACTCACTTGCTATCCAGAATGTCCTGATTTTGATGAAGCGCGGATTGAGCCTATGATTGCCGAGATTGCTGGCGGTATGGGCTTGGAATTCAAAAAAGTTTAAATGTAGTGTAAGGCCGCATATTGTCCGTCTGCACCAAGGCGGCGGCGGACAAATGCTCGGGATAAAATACAACGTCCCAGATTATTTCAAAGTCGGCTGAATCTCAAACTGGTGGAATGGCGGCGGTGAGGACAATGTCCATTCCAGTGTCATAGATTGAGGCTGGACGTTCCAGTAATTGCCTTCAGCTTTGCGGCCAAACATCAGCGTGTAAAACACCAATAAGATAAACCATACGGTTGCGCCGGCGGTGATGTAGGATCCCATGGAAGAAATATGGTTCCAGCCTTCGAATGCATCCGGGTAGTCGATGTAACGGCGCGGCATTCCGGCAAGGCCCAAGAAGTGTTGCGGGAAGAAGGTCAAGTTTACGCCAACGAAGGTTGCCCAGAAATGGACGAGACCCATCCATTCGGGATATTGGCGGCCAGACATTTTGCCGATCCAGTAGTAGAAGCCCGCGAACAGTGCGAAGACTGCGCCGAGCGAGAGAACGTAGTGGAAGTGCGCGACGACGTAGTAGGTGTCATGCAAGGCGACATCCATACCGGCATTCGCAAGGACAACGCCTGTGACTCCGCCCACAGTGAAGAGGAAGATAAAGCCAATCGCCCAGAGCATCGGGGTTTTAAACTCGATGGAGCCGCCCCACATTGTGGCAATCCAGGAGAAAATTTTGACGCCAGTTGGAACGGCGATGATCAAAGTTGCGGCGGTGAAGTAAGCGCGGACGTTGACATCCATACCCACAGTGTACATGTGGTGGGCCCAGACGATGAAGCCGACGAAGCCGATCGAAACCATTGCATAGGCCATGCCGAGGTAGCCGAAGATTGGCTTTTTCGAGAAGGTTGAAACGATTTGCGAGATGATACCGAAGGCAGGCAGAATCATGATGTACACTTCAGGGTGACCGAAGAACCAGAAAAGGTGTTGGTAGAGCAATGGGTCGCCGCCGCCTTCAGGATTGAAGAAGTCTGTGCCGAAATTGCGGTCGGTCAGCAGCATTGTAATCGCGCCGCCGAGGACAGGAACGGCAAGAACCAACAGAAATGCTGTGAGCAGCATGCCCCAGACGAATAAGGGCATTTTGTGCAATGTCATGCCAGGGGCGCGCATATTGAAAATTGTTGCGATGAAGTTGGCTGCGCCAAGGATGGAGCTTGCGCCCGCAAGGTGGAGGGCAAAAATCGCCATATCGACAGCCATTCCGGGATGGCCGAGAATGCTGGAGAGTGGTGGGTAAACAGTCCAGCCGGTTCCAGCGCCGGGGCCGAAAAGATCGCCGACGCGTTCCAGTGTGCCTTGGAAAACAGGGGCGCCGACGAGGGCGGAGCCGAGGAGGAGCAAGAAAGCCGGGACCAAGAGCCAGAAAGAAATGTTGTTTAGACGCGGGAAGGCCATATCGGGCGCGCCGATCATGATGGGGACGAACCAATTGCCGAAGCCGCCAATGAGGCCGGGCATAACCACGAAAAACACCATGATCAGACCGTGGGCGGTGATGAACATGTTCCAGAGATTACCGTCCGGATTACCGGCGGCATCGGTGAGGAATTGAACGCCAGGTTCCGCAAGCTCCATCCGCATGATGACTGAAAATCCGCCGCCGATGAGCGCCGCGAAGATTGAGAAAATGATGTAGAGAGTTCCGATGTCCTTGTGGTTTGTGGACATGAACCAGCGTGCGAAAAAGCCGGGTTTGTGATCAGCCATTTTTTAGTTTCCTTCCAGATATGCGAATTTTGTATCAACCGGGGTTGTGTTCCATGAGAATTCTTCCTTGGCTTTGACGACCCAGGTGTCGAACTCTTCTTTGGGAACGGCGTGGATTTCGATCGGCATGAAGGAGTGGTCTTTGCCGCAAAGCTCTGAACACTGACCGTAATATACGCCAGGTTTGTTGATTCGTACCCATGTTTCATTGAGTCGGCCGGGGACGGCGTCAATTTTTACGCCCAATGCGGGAACGGCCCAAGAATGAAGAACGTCGGCGGCTGTGACCTGGATGGCGATATTGGTGTCGGTTGGCAGAACCACAACATTATCGGTGGAAAGCAAACGGTTTTGGCCTTCTTTGAGGTCAGCGGTTTGGACCATGTAGGAAAGGAAGTTGACGCCTTCGTTGTCGGGGTATTCGTAGCCCCAGTACCATTGATAGCCTGTGACTTTTAAAGTCATGTCAGGATCCTCTGTGCGGTCGAGGAAATACAGCATCTGGAAGGATGGAACAACGATAACGATCAGAATCACAACCGGAATGATGGTCCAGAGGACTTCAATCATGACGTTGTGAGAAAATTGTTTAGGAGTCGGGTTAACGTGGCTGTTGTAGCGCAGAACCACGTAGATCAGCAGCACAAGAACGAAGAGCGCGATTGCCGTGATGATATAGAGCATCATGTTATGGAAGTTATGGATGTGCTCGGCCGAAGGTGAGGCAGCCGGTTGCATGTTGATTTCCCAAGGCTGGGGTCCGCCGGCAGCATAAGCAGCACTTGCGATTGCGGTAAGGATTACCATCGAGGCAAGGGATAGAAGAATTTTTTTCATGATCACCCTATGGAGTGTTTTCGAGGAATTGTTTTTTTGCACTATAAATATAGGCGTTTTGGAATCAAGAGCATAGAGCAAATTTTCTATTGTAGACATATCCATGCGGCACACAGCATCGAGGCCGTTTCGGCGCGGAGGACGTTTTGCCCCAATGAAACAGGTTTGATTTTGGGTGAGGACAGCAGCAGTTCGCGCTCCTTTTCATCGAATCCGCCGACCGGACCAATGAGGAAGGCGCAGGATGTTGCTGGGGCTATGGTTGAAAGCGGGGGCGCTTCGGTTCTTTCGATGCAGCCAAGGATATGCGCGGTTTCATGCCATTGTACGATTTTTTTGTCCAAAGGTGTTATGTCATGTAGTTTGGGCAGTGTGAGGCGTTCTGATTGCTCGCAAGCTTCGGTTATTTGTGATCCAAGCCGGTCGCGCTTGATCTCGCGGACTTCTGTGCGGTTGGTTATCACGGGATGAAAATCAGTTATGCCAAGTTCTGTGCATTTTTCGATCACGAAATCCATGCGGTTTTTTTTCAAAGGGGCAAAGAGGAGATGGGCGCGGGTTTGAGTTTGCGGCTGATCGCGAATTTTGTCTTCAATAGAGAGAGTGCCTGATTTTTTGCTTATTTGTGTGATGCGTGCGAAGTATTCGCCATCGATGCCGTTGAAGAGGCGGATTTTGTCACCAGGGGTTTTGCGCAGCACATTGCCGAGATAGTTCGCGTGTGCGGCGGATAGCTCGATCTCTCCTTGAAGGGGGGCGTTTATGAAGAGGCGCTGATATTTGTAGTGTTCATTGTCCATGGCTTCTTCTATAACAAAAACTGATGAGCACCGATATTCAAAATCACAGCTGGATTGAAAATTTGCCGCAAAGTTGGCGGCCTTACGTTTATTTGGGCCGATTTGACCGGCCGATTGGGATATGGCTGTTGTTGCTGCCCGGGTGGTGGGCGATTGCGCTCGCCAGCGAAAAGCCTTGGCAAAGCTGGCATTTATTTTTGCTCTTTGGTTTGGGGGCGATTGTTATGCGGGCGGCGGGATGCGTTGTGAATGATATGTGGGACCGGGAGCTTGACCAGCAAGTTCGCAGGACGGTGGAAAGGCCTTTGGCGTCCGGGGCATTATCTATGCGGCAGGCGGCGATTTTCTTGGGTGTTTTGTTGTTTCTTGGATTTTTGGTGTTGGTGCAGATGAATGTTTTTACCATCATGCTGGGGGTTGTTTCGTTGCCAATGATTGTGCTTTATCCCTTGATGAAGCGTTTTACATGGTGGCCGCAAGCGTTTTTGGGATTGGTGTTTAATTTTGGTGTTTTGATGGGCTGGAGCGCGGTTGTTGGATATTTGGAGCTTCCGGCCTTGTTGATGTATTTGGGATGTGTGTTTTGGACGTTGGGGTATGACACGATTTATGCGCATCAGGATGTGGAAGATGATGCTTTGGTTGGTGTGAAATCAACCGCATTACGGTTTCGGCATTATACGCGGCCGATGATTGCTTTGTTTTACGGATTGCAGTCAGTGTTGTGGAGTGCGGCGTTTTTTATGGCGGCGGGATGGCTTGCCGTTGTTTTTTTAATTCCGGCCTTTGTGCATCTTTATCGCCAGGTTTTTTCTTTTGAAGACAATAATCCGGATCTTTGCCTGCGGATTTTTAAGTCCAATCGCGATCTTGGGCTTTTGGTTCTGGCGGGTTGTTTGATTGCCGGAATGATTTAGTTGCAGAGGCGGCGAAGTTGTTGCTCGGCCAGGATCATGCTGGCGAGGTCGATGTGGCCCGTGTTTTTAAGATCTTCGAACATTGTATAGAAGCTGGTCACCTGATTTTGGTGGAGCGCGACCCATGCGTCTGTCTTCGAGAGACCTTTCGCCTTTGTCAGTGATTTATCAGTGAGAATTGCCGCAGTCATATCGGTTTGAATCATGTTGATCTCATGAACCATGCCGGCCATGGCTTCGATTTCGCGTGGGTCTTCGGAGCTCATGAATTTGGCTTTGTTGCGCAACCAGTCGAGGTTGAACACATCGCCAATCCAGAAATATATCTGGGCGGTTTCCATGAGGTCGGCTTTGTGTTTCAGCGCGATGTTGATGATGTCTGGGGCGAAGGCCATGACAGGCATATAGGATATTGTTTTTGCCACATCTTCGGGAATACCGTCATTGACGAGGGACTTATACCTTTGCAGGGTATTATCTTTTAGGTTTCCGACAAGTAGCGTATCGATTTTCTTTCTTAGCTGGAGGATGTGAGGTTTGAAATTGTTTATGATGTTGTTGGTGGTGAATGTTTTTTCACCGCGGGTGAGGAACCAGGTGACCGCATCCGATGCGCTTTTTGCGATGTCGCGCATGGAATGTAGAAGGACTTGCTCGAGAATTTTATTGTCCATGGCTTCGAGGTCGTCCCATAGCGGACGTAGATCAAGAATTTCGCGTACGACGGTGTAAGCTTTGGCGATGTTTTTGTAATCTTTGCCTGTCTTTTTAATCTGATATTTGACGAAGGCAGGACCCATGCGGTTGACGATGGAACCGGCCATGCGCATGGCGATGATTTCGCGGCGCAGTTTGTGGCGGGAAATTTCCTTTTGATATTTGTCTTGCAAAGCATCCGGGAAATATTGTTTGACCCAGACTTGCATGTCTTCTTCGTCGGGAAGATCGGTGTTGAGAAATTCTTTGGTCAGTTTGATTTTTGCGTGCGAAAGCAAGACGCAAAGCTCTGGTCTCGTTAGGCCTTTGCCTGCTTTCTGGCGTTCTTGTATGGTTTCGATATCTGGCAAGCATTCAAGTTTGCGGTTGAGGCCTTCTTCGCGTTCGAGATCGCGGATGAATTCCGATTGGATGGAAAGCTTTTCCGCAGAGCGGAATTCGGCCATGCTGACGGCGAGGGCTTGTTGGTAGTTGTTGCGCAGGACGTGATCTGCGACATCATTTGTCATTTTTTCGAGCAGTTTGTTACGTGAAGCCGTGTCCATTTTATGGCCGTGCATGACATCGGTCATCAGAATCTTGATGTTGACTTCGTGGTCGGAGGAGTCGACGCCGCCTGAGTTATCGATGAAGTCTGTGTTTATTTTTCCGCCATTTTGGGCATACTCGATACGGCCAAGCTGCGTGATTGCAAGGTTTGCGCCTTCGCCGATAACTTTCGCTCGGATTTCGTGTCCGTCGACACGAAGCGAGTCGTTTGCTTTGTCGCCAACTTGGACATGGGTTTCTTTTGAACTTTTGATATAGGTGCCAATGCCACCGAACCAGAGGAGGTCCGTGCGTGCGGTGAGCATGGCGCGGATAAGCTGGCCGGGGGTGACGCTGTTTTCTTTGATATCAAATCGTTTTTGGATTTCAGGTGTGAGTTTAAGGGTTTTTTCCGAGCGGTTGAAAATACGGCCGCCTTTGGAGAGTTTTTCGGTGTTGTAGTGGTCCCAGCCTTGGACGTTTTTGAAGAGGCGTTCACGCTCTTTGAAGCTTTGGGCTGTGTCGGGATCGGGGTCACAGAAGATGTGTACGTGGTTGAAAGCTCCGATCAGGCGGATGTGTTTGGATAACAGCATTCCGTTGCCGAATACGTCGCCTCCCATATCGCCGATCCCGACCACGTCGAAATCTTGTTCTTGAATGTTGTGGTTGAGTTGGCGGAAGTGCAGTTTGACGGATTCCCATGCGCCTTTCGCTGTGATGCCCATTTTCTTGTGATCGTATCCTGCGGAGCCGCCTGAGGCGAAAGCGTCGCCGAGCCAATGGCCGTATTCAATCGAAATGGCGTTGGCGATATCGGAGAATGTGGCTGTGCCTTTGTCGGCGGCGACAACCAAGTAAGGGTCATCTTCGTCGCGGCGGACAACGTTTTTAGGCGGTATGACTTTTTGGCCATCGAGATTGTCTGTGATGTCCAGAAGACCGCGAATGAAAATTTTGTAGCATTCGATGCCTTCTTTTTGGAATTCGTCGCGCGATGATGTTTTGCGTTTGACAACGAAGCCGCCCTTGGCTCCGACAGGAACGATGACCGAGTTTTTGACCATCTGGGCTTTCATTAGACCCAGAACTTCGGTGCGGAAATCTTCGTGGCGGTCAGACCAGCGCAGGCCGCCGCGTGCGATTTTATCGCCGCGTAAATGGATAGCTTCGACGCGGGGAGAGTATACAAATATTTCGCGGTATGGAGCCGGGGGCGGCAGGTCAGGGATTTTTTTGCTGTCGAATTTGATGGACAGGCATGGTTTGCGACTGCCGTCCTTGTCACGTTGGAAGAAGTTGGTGCGAAGGCTGGCTTCTATGAGTTTGGTTAAGGTGCGCAGAATGCGGTCTTGATCAAGGGATTCGACGCCCTCAAGCAAGGTTTCCATTTTTTGTGTCCAGTCTGTGCCGGTTTTTGCTTTTGCCTTTGTGGGATCAAAAAGTTCGTAGAAGTAGGCGACTAAAGTTTTTGAAATTTCCGGGTAAGCGGTTAAAGCGTTTTGGATGTAATGGCGACCAAAAGGATAGTTGATTTGTTTAAGGTAGCGGACATATGTGCGGAGGATGACGATGTCGCTCCAGGGCATGCCGGAGAGGAGGACAAGTTTGTTTAACCCATCGTTCTCAACTTCGCGGTACCATGTTTTTCCGAAAGCTTCTTCGAAATTTTCTTTAATCGGCTCGATTTTAACATCGATGTTTTGAGGGAAGGTGAGGAGGAAATCGTGGATCCAGACACACCCTTCTTGTTTTGCCGGTGCGATTTCGAAGGGGAGTTCGGAGACCGCGCGCAGGCCCATATTCTCAATGATCGGCATAACATCAGAGAGGTTGAGCGGGTTTTGAGGGTTGTAAACTTTGAGTCTTAAATGGCCAGGCTTCAGATCTTCAGGTTTGTAGAGATCCAAGGTGAGTTTTTCGCTGGATAGTGCTTTTTCAACTTTGCGGATATCGAAGACGGCTTGTTTGGCGCTGTAACGGGCGGTGTAGGCGATTGGAAACGCCTCATTGTATTTGGAGGTGAGGTCTATGCTGCTGGATGTGATATCGGATACGTCGGCATCAGCGATGGCCTCGGCGAGACGTTCTTGCCATGTTTTTCCAATGTCCTGGAGATATTTTTCAATGGCGTCTGTGTTGTAAGGCGGAGGCTTTTTGCCTTTGATGGTGATCATGAACATCACGCGGGCGAAAACGGAGTCATCGAGCGTGGTGGTGAAGCTTGTGCAGACACCTTTGAGTTCTTCTTCAAGGACTTCACCGATGCGTTCTCTTAAGGCGGTGCCGAAGCGGTCGCGAGGGACGTAGACAAGGCAGGAAATATAACGGCCGAAGGGATCTTCGCGGGTGAAGAGCGAGATGCGTTGGCGTTCTTGCAGGCGCAGGATGTCCAGACAGATCTGGAATAGGTCCTTGGCGGGGATTTGGAAAAGTTCATCACGAGGATATTTTTCAAGAATATGGCGCAGAGCTTTGCGGTTGTGTGATCCCTCAAGGAAATCAGACATGGCCATGACTTCTTCAACTTTTTCACGCAAGTAAGGGACGTCGCTAACGCTGCGGGAATAGGTAACGGATGTGAATAATCCGAGGAATAATTTTTCACCTTTGACCCGGCCATTCTTGTCGTAGGTCTTTATGGCGATAGCATCCATAGGCACGCGGCGATGGACGGTTGAGGTGCGATTGGTTTTGGAGATATGCACAGCCGGCAATTCTTTGCGGAGTTTTTGAAGGTGATGCGGCAGGCCTTCATTGTGTTCGTTTATAAAGGCAGGTTGAACGTCGTTATGCAGGAGGCCGAGACTCTTGCCTTTGAGCGTGCGGCTTTGCAGTTTTCCTTCTTTCTCGGCGAATTCATATTCGCGGTAGCCCAGCAAAGTGAAGTTGTTGTTATATAGGTATTCCAGAAAGGCGCGGTGCTGCTCCATTTCCTTTTTGGGCACGTTTGTTTTGGCTTTGCTGAGGTCATCGGCGGCTTGTTTGAGTTCGGCCAGCATTTGGCGCCAGTCGCGGTTGGTTATGATGACGTCCGTGATTGTGTCGTAGAGCTTTTTCTTAAGCGTTTCCATTTCCGCATCGGACATGGCTTCTTTGATCTGAATATGCATGTGAGATTCACGCATTGAATCTTTGGCGGATTTGTCCTTGATGGCGACAAGTTTGTTTTTGTCATCATATTGGACACCGACAATCGGGTGGAGCAGGATGTCGATGAGCAGATTGTTTTTGTTGATTTTTGCGCCGACGGAATCGATGAGGAAAGCCATATCGTCGCAAACAATGTCGATCACCGTTTTGGCGGGTTTGGAGCTGTCGGCTTCGATGCGCTGGATGCTGATGGCTGGTGTGCCGCGCTTGCGGTTTTGTGTGAGCTGCCATTGCGCATCGATCATGGTGCGCAGCATCGTATCTGTGAAAAAGCCCTTATCGTCTTCGGTTATGTTCTGAATAAGAAATTTTAAAAGGTTTTTCTGAGCTTGGGGGGCTTTGGCTGGCAGAAGGTTTTCAGAAGTTTTTTGTTTTACTTTTGTCATCAGATTTATCAAACGAACAGAATGGTTTGTGCGCCCATGTTAATGGCATTGGGGCGGAAATAGAAGAGGCAATCTAAAAAATAATTATTCAATGTCGGTTTGTAAAAAAAAGCCCCAGAACGGGGCTTTTCACTGAGTTTAAGGTTTTTAGGAGGATTTTTTATTTTTTCCCGTTCATGAAGTCTGAAACCTGTTTGCTCATGTCGTTAGATTTCTCAGAAAGTTGTGTTGCGAGATCAAGCAGTTGTGAAGAGGCCGTGCCTGTTTCCTGAGCTGCGGCCTGGACGCCAGCGATGTTGGTTGTGACCTCTGTGGTGGCTTTGGAGGCTTCTTGCACGTTTCTGGAGATTTCGCTGGTGGTTGCTGTTTGCTCCTCGATGGCGGCAGCGATGGTTGCGCTGGCCTGGCTTATGGTTGAGATGATCTCACGGATCGTGCCGATGGCCTCAACTGACGCTTGTGTTGAAGTTTGCATAGAAGCGATTTGCGTGCGGATGTCTTCCGTTGCTTTGGCGGTTTCGGCGGCCAATGATTTCACTTCGGAAGCCACAACCGCGAAGCCCTTGCCAGCCTCTCCAGCTCTGGCCGCTTCGATTGTTGCGTTCAGAGCCAGGAGGTTGGTTTGTTCGGCGATATCGTTGATCAATCCGATAACGTCGCCGATTTGCGCGGAGGCTTCGTGCAGCTTTTCAACGGTTCTATTCGTTTCCTCGGCTTTTTTAACAGCTTCGGCAGCGATTTCGTTGGATTTGCTGACTTGTGCCGCGATTTCCTTGATGGATGCGGTCATTTCTTCTGTTGCTGCGGCAACGGTTTGCACGTTGGCTGCGGCTTCTTCAGAGGCTGCGGCGACAGAGGTGGCTTGTGCGGAGGCTTCTTCAGCTGCTGCGGCCAGGCTTTGAGCTGTTCTTTGGACATCGCTGGCAGAGTTAGAAACAATGCCTGAAATATTCAGAACATTCTTAGACAGTGTTTCTTGGGCTGTGATGACAGACCAGCTCAGCATGGGGCCGATGTAGTGGCCGGATTTGTCTTTGATGGCGGAGACGTGCAAATCCAAGACCTGATCGCCCAAATTGATTTTTGAGTGGTAGGGCATATTGCTCGGATCTTTGAGGATGTTGCGCTGATGCGAGGGGTTTTTGTGGAAGATGTCGACTGATTTTCCCAATATCTCTGTGGCTTTTACGGGCAGAAGATGTTCGACGGTTCTCAGCGTATTTATGCTTGTTTGGTTGATGTAGTTGACGGTGAAGTTTTCCGTATCACACATCATGACGTTGATTGGCATGTTATCGACCATGATTTTTAGCTGTTCACGGTCTGTGCAAACGCTCCAGCTTAGAACCATTTTCTTAATTTTATTACCGGCCATGACGGCCTCAACATGCAGATCCAGCATTTCGGGGCCGAGGCGGATGATGGTTTTGTAGGGGTAGTTGGATGGTTTTGCCAGCAGATCGCGTTGCTTGGATGGGACTTTGTGGAAAATATCGATGCATTGGCCGACAATGTTATCACCATTGACGCCTTTTGGGAGGAGGTGCTGGATCGCGTTCAGCGTATCTATACTTGATTTGTTGGCGTAGTCGATCACGAATGTTTTTGGATCGCATGTCATCACGTTGAGGGGAATCATGTCGAGTAAGGGGTCGTTTTTTGATGACATAAAGGGAACTATGTTTGTGGCTGCGCGCATCATTTTCTCCGTGCGTTGTAAAAAAGAATCAGACTGTACTCAGCGGGAACGATTTATTTTAGGCGATTCAAATTTTTAATTTAAAGCACAATTATTCCGCCCCAATACTTGCGTATGGCAGGTGTGTGGATAGTTAGGAACAGGCCGCATTTGTTTGATTTTTTGACTTTGTATATGGGGTGTATACATTTGTATATGGGGTATATACAAAAGTATAAGTTGTTATGCTTCTTTTATTTGCAGGTATTTTTTGATATGCTTTACCGAGTAGCTACATTCGAAAAATGATTCACCCAGGAAGGGGAAATTTATGTCTCGCGCAAAACCATCAGGAAATGTTTTTCACGCTCCATTCAAATCTGCAGGAAGTTCACATGAAATGGCGGCTAAACTAGCCGCTCTTGATAAGTCACAGGCGACGATCGAGTTTGAAACTGACGGTACGATTATCACCGCTAACGCAAATTTCCTAGGTGCGATGGGTTACAGTCTAGACGAGGTGCGGGGCAAACATCATAGCATGTTTGTTGAGCCGGCCTACGCGGCGAGCCCAGAATATAAAGAATTTTGGAATAAATTAGCGCGGGGCGAATATCAGGCCGCTCAATTCAAGCGCATTGCAAAGGGCGGGAAAGAGGTCTGGATTGAGGCTTCTTATAACCCGCTGATTGGCAAAAACGGGAAGGCTTTTAAAGTCGTAAAATATGCGACCGATGTGACGGCGCAGAAGATGGAGTTTGCAGATCTTTTTGGTCAGGTTCAGGCCATTAATCAATCTCAGGCGGTTATTCATTTTGAAATGGACGGAACCATTATTTCTGCCAATGGGAATTTTTTGAGTGTTATGGGTTATACGCTTGCGGAGGTTCAAGGAAAACACCACAGTATGTTCGCCGAACCGGCGTTTGCAGCGAGCGCTGAATATAAACAATTTTGGGCGGCTTTGAATAGAGGTGAATATCAGGCTGCGCAGTACAAGCGCATTGGTAAGGGCGGGAAAGAGATTTGGATTGAGGCTTCTTACAACCCTATTCTTGATTTGAATGGCAAGCCTTACAAGGTTACCAAGTTTGCGACTGATTTGACGCCGCGCAAGGACGAGAATCGCCGTCTTGCGAATGACTTTGAAAGCAATGTGAAATCACTGGTGCAGACAGTTGCGTCTTCGGCGACTGAGATGCAGGCCACCGCACAGACTTTGGCGGCTGCAGCGGAAGAGACGAGCAATCAATCGAATGTTGTGGCGGCGGCGACCGAGGAATTGGCGTCTTCTGTGACGGAGATTTCAAGTCAGGTTGCGCATTCAAGCAAGATTGTTGATGTTGCTGTGACCGAGGCTCAAAAATCCGAGCGTTTGGTCAGCGGACTTGTTGATGCGGCTACGAAAATTGGCGAAGTCACCAGTATTATTTCTGATATTGCTGATCAGACCAACCTTCTGGCCTTGAACGCGACGATTGAAGCGGCGCGTGCTGGTGAGGCGGGTAAAGGCTTTGCTGTGGTTGCTTCGGAGGTTAAATCTTTGGCGGCAGAAACAGCCAAAGCGACCGAGGAAATTGAATCGCAGATTGGAAGCATTCAACAAGTTAGCCAGACGACGGCAGAGGCCATCAAGGAAATCACAAAAATTATCGTTCAGATCAGCGAGATCAGCACATCAATTTCGGGTGCTGTTGAGGAGCAATCAGCGGCGACACGTGAAGTTTCCTCGAACATCAGCGGCGTACAGCGTGCAGCTGGTGAGACCGGAGAGTCTTCAGCCCTTGTTTTGAACGTTGCCAAGGATCTTTCTGAGCGTTCGGAAGAGCTCGAGACCCGGGTTGACGCGTTCCTTGAGAGCGTCCGGACGATGTAACGTCGTTATAGGCGGCTTATTGCTTTTTCTATGTCTTCGACAGTCCAGTCTGCGCCGATAAATTTTCGGCGGAGATTGAGGTTGCGATCGATGATTAAGGTTTCCGGCAGTTTATAGGTCTGGAATATTTTTCCGGTGATGTTTTCTGTGTCACGGGCTACGTAAAAGTTCGCGCTGCGGGGCTTATTGGGCTCGCTGGCAATGAATTTTTGAATTGTCTCATCGTCACGGTCGGAAGAGAGAGCAATGAGAACGACGCGTTTTTGATTGCGTTCGGCGAGTTCGACAAGGCGCGGAAACTCCTGTACACAAGGCGCGCACCATGTGGCCCAGAAATTCAATATAATCGTTTTGCCTTCATGATCCTGGATGTAATGCTTTTTTCCTACAGTGTCGGTGAAGCTGAAGCGCTGGATGGGTGTGTTAGGGCGCTCCGCAAACGGGGTTTGGCTGTACATGTATTGAATGTAGAAATAGGCAATGCCAGCAACGGCGATGAGCAAAAACAGATTTTGAAATTTCATGATTTTATCTTCTTCAGATTTATTTTTGGCATAAAAATCCATAAAAGGCCAATCAGAATCACTTCAATTGTGCAGAAGGCCAACAGGCTTAGTCCCATGCGGTTTGTAAAGCCGTAGGAATGCAGGCCGGTGCTGAGCAGGTTTACGCCAAACCAGGCGAGGGCGACGATGATGTTTATGGCAGCCATGCCGGCGAGGAACGTGCGAAGTGATATTTTTCCGCTGATTTTGCCGTGTTGCAGCCAGATCAGCCATAGGACGATTAAAAGTGCTCCGTTCTCTTTGGGGTCCCAGCCCCAGAAGCGTCCCCAGGATTGATCGGCCCAGATCCCGCCAAGGATTGTGCCGATTGTTGTGAAGAGGAGGGCGAGTAAGGAGAGGCGGTAAATGCTGCGGCCTAGTTCATCGCTGGGGCGGGCCAAAGCGAAATGGGCTGTGCAACCGGCGATTAGGCTCACGCTGTAGCCGATTGTGATGCAGAGCACGTGAGTGGCGAGCCAGAAATTGGTGTTGAGGACGGCGCTTAATGTGTCCATGGTTTCGCCTACGGCGGTTTGGGGCGCGATGAATAAGAGAATGAAAGCCGTGATGGTTCCGGCCAGGAGGTGGCTTATATGGGCGCGCTTTAAGAAGAGTATGATTGCGATTAGGGCGCATATGAGGCTGACGAATAATACTGACTCATACAATGTTCCAACGGGAGGGCGAGCGAGAATGAATATTCTTGTGGCTATGGCGAGGCCGTGCATTGTAGTTCCGGCAAGGGCGAAAATGAGCGCGGCCTTTTTCATATGCGTGATTTTGAATTTGATTTTGGGCACAAAACATAAGAGAGATAAAATTATGGCGAGTGCATAGAAGGTTAGGGCCCAGTTGTAGGGTTTGCAGGCGTTGTAGAGAAGTTCAGCCTCGATACGATATGGATTGGAATCTTTTGCTGACTCTAAGGCCCTTCCCTCTAGAAGGCTTGTAAAATAAAGGGTTTTCGCATAGAGGCTTAAAACGTCTTGCTGTGTAGGGGTCAGCGTGTTGGGGTCCGCAGCCAGGAGGTTTTCGATGGCTGCGCTTTTTTCCGCGAAGGCTTCGCCGAGGGTTAGGGCCGGGAAGTATTTTTGTGTGGTATCAAGGGCTAGGAATTCTTTGACCTCGGAATTTTGTTCGAGGAACACGGGCGCAAGGACTGATTTTTTTGGACTTGTTGTGACTTCGAGAAGCCAGGCGCTGGCGGATATGTTTCCAAGATGCGGACTGCCGTGGATATCTTGCAGTATGCTGCGGGCGAGGGTGTCGATGGGCTTGATGCGGCCATTGTGAAGGATGGGAGTGCGTTTGAAGGCTTCCAGATCTGCCGCGGGTTGGGCGGTTGCGTGAATTGCGGCAATGATCCATATCACAGCGAGGAGCAGTATATTTTGAGCGTGCTTGATCATGATTCAGAGCTCTTTGGTCTGAGGACGATGTGGATCAGCAGGCCGAGCGCCATTAATACGGCGCCGAAATAGGGAAAGGCCAATCCCTGATTTTCGACGACGGCCAGAATTGTGGCCTGCACGCCGTCGCCTTCTACGAATGAGGATTGGTAGAATGTATAACCTTTGTAGCGTAAAGGTTTATTCATTTCGATACGTACGGGCCATTCGAGTGTGCCGTCTTCGATGGTGACATCCGAGTGGTAGGATTGCGCTTTGTCAGTACCGGGGTAATCAATTTTTACGAAGTCGATGAGCGAGATGGAGAAGGGCAACCTGCGTTGTTGTTTGCCGAACATAATTTTATATCGATCTTGGCCGTTGCGGATTTCAATGGGCTCGGGCATGCCTTCAAACGCAATGTAGGTGCCGTTTTCACCTTTAGTACGTGCTTTGGAAATTTCCAGAGTTATGCCGGGAAAATTTTGTTCGGGCTCTTTCTCTTCGGCTTTTTGTTTTAATTCCATGAACTGTGCCATGGATTTTTGATTGGTCAGTTTTTCGCGTTTTTGAATTTCACAGTTGGTGCAGCGGCCTTTTATTGTGATTTGGAATGGCGTTGCAGTTTTGAGTTTGTCTTGCAGGCCTTCGAAAGGGATCCGGCTAGCAAGGGCGTCGTTTTTGAAAATGAATAATTCTCTTTGATTATAGTCGTAGAGATAGGGGCTGGAGGATCCTTCGGGCAGGATCATGAAGCCTTCTTTCGCGGTTATGGCCGTTATGAGCCCGCCGATTAAAATTATCAGGACGCCGAGATGCGAGAGGATAATGCCGGATTTTTTGAAACTCCAGGTGCTGGCAAAAAGGAATTTGAGCAAAAGGCTTAGTGTAAATATGCCTAAGATTGTGAAGCTGCCCGGTAACGGGATTGGCCCCAGCCATAGAATGAATGATGAGAAAAACATGTCATGGGCGCGATAAAGACCCATGTATTTTTGGGCGATGGTGCCGGCAAACAAAAGAATCATAAACGCCGGCAGAAGATAGAATACGACCTCTGCCCTAGCCAGTTGATTGAGCATGCGCTTGAGTTTCATTGTGTGCATATTATGGCCTAGACATAGAGCAATTTGGGGGAAGAAACAACATTGAAGAGCTTGTTTATGCTGATTGTTTTGTTGAACAAAAAGTATGCATTTAACAAGAATATCCTTTCCGGCTTGTTCACGATAGCGTAAGTTGTAAATTGATAGTTTACTCAACTTTTGTTTGATTCCGTGTTTGCTATGTCCGAAGCCAATATACTGCTCATTGAAGATGATGAGACTGCGTATAACGTTACGCAGGCTTGTATTAATAAAATTGATGGTGACATTGATTATAAAGTGGATTGGGCCCCGGATTTTAACGAGGGTTTACGCCAGATTCTTGATAATAAGCATGATGTTTATCTGGTGGATTACAAGCTGGCGGGTGAGGACGGTATCGAGCTTGTCCGGATGGCCCGCGATAAAGGTCATAAAGGGCCTTTTGTTATTTTAACCGGCTCTGATGATAGTGCTGTTTATACAAAGGCCCTGAATACTGGGGTTTATGACTATATTGTTAAATCAGAACTTTCTCCTTCTCTTATTGATCGGGCGATGCGGTATGCGGTTGACCGTAAGCGCATTGAGGATGAGCTTATTGCCGAGAAAGAATTTACGTCTTTCATTGTTTCTGAGGTTCCGTACCTGATTATCAGTGTTGATAAGGACGGTAAGATTGTTTCAACCAATCCGTTCGTTGCAAAAATCACAGGTTATCCGCCGGACTATTTTATTGGACAGAACTGGAAGAGTTTGATTGCGGATGAAAAGCAGCGCGAGGATGTCGTTTTTAAGATTACAGACGAGGACCATATAGGGTTTGAGGCGAAGCTGCTTGATAGCAAGGGCGAGGAGCATCACATTTTATGGAATGTTTTGAATAAGAAAATTGGAGGCGTGCGTTCGCCTGATGTTGGGTTTGTTCTCTCTGGTAAGGATGTTACGCATCAGATGGAAAACGAGGCGATGGAACGTCAGCGTCAGAAGACCGAAGCCCTAGGGCGCTTGGCAGGCGGGGTTGCGCATGAGATTAATAACTTGCTTCAGCCTGTATTGTTTTTGGCGGATATCATCAAAAATAAGGCCACGGATGAGAAAACCGCACAATCCGCGGACAAAATTACGCGCAATACGATCAGCGCGGCCAAGATTGTTGATGATATTTTGACCTTCGCGCGGAAAGACCGGACAGACAATAAGGATATGAAGGTCATAGAAACGGTGCAAGAAGCTCTTTTATTCATAGAAGACCTTATTCCTCCTGGTATTACTATTGATGATAAGAGATTGGACAGCCTGATTGATTGTGATGCTTTTATTAACAAAACCGACATGATGCGTATCATCAAGAACACGGTTCTGAATGCGGCGCATGCGATGAATAATGAGGGGAAAGTTACAGTGAGTGCTGAGCGGGTTATGATTGATTCTGACGCGCGGCGTTTGGGTGTGAAGCCTGGGCATTACATGAAAATTTCGGTTGCCGACAAAGGGTGTGGTATTCCTGCTGATGTTCTTGAGCGTATTTATGATCCGTTTTTTACAACGAAGGAAGTTGGAGAAGGGACGGGTTTGGGCCTGTCTATCGTCCATAATATTATGCGGAGCTGGAAAGGTGCGGTGGATGTTGAGACTACCGTTGGTAAGGGAACTTGTTTTTCTTACTACGTTCCAGTTAATGGGAAATTTTTCTAGGCCTGGAACGCGTCGTTCACGCTTTTGAGAAGCTGGTCTTTTGTAAAAGGCTTTTTCAGGATTTTGTTGCCTTTGCTTTTCAAAGTATCCAAAGAGTCCTGAAATTCCAGTGAAGTGCTGCCGCCGGTGATAATGATGACCGGCGTTTTGCGCAATTTTTTGGTGTCTGTTTTGCGAAGTTCTTCCAGGAAACTAAACCCATCCTTTTTGGGCATGATGACATCAGTGATTATGAGATCAAAATTTCTTTCCTGTACCCGTTTTGCGGCTGTGGCGCCGTTCTCACAAATTTCTGTTTTGTGACCGAAATCCTGCAGAAACTCTGCGAGCGTTTCCCGAATATCGGGCTTATCATCAACAAGTAGGATGTTTTTCATTAGGAGTTCTTCTGTCATTGTGTGCAACCATAAGATGTAGTTTATATTGTTTTTCTATCGGTCGATAGACGTGCATGATCGTATGCAGCTTCACCATCATTAACTCATTCTCCTTTTTTATAAAGCATAAAAACCCTTGTGTTCGGGTGAGGGGTTTCCTATATCTATGCACGGAAGACTGGCGCGGGCGATTGTCCGCCGAACCCGGTCAGGTCCGAAAGGAAGCAGCCGTAGGCAGAAATTTTCGGGTCGTGTCCAGTCTTCCACTTTTGTTTACTTTGCGATGTGAATCGGCCTATATCTATAGTCATGAGTTCTGAGACATCTCCAAACCAGTCTGAATATCGGGTTTTAGCGCGTAAATACCGCCCACAGAATTTTGACGAGCTGATTGGACAAGATGCGCTGGTGCGCACGTTAACCAATGCGATTGAATCGGGGCGGGTTGCGCATGCGTTTATGCTGACGGGTGTGCGCGGGGTCGGGAAAACCACAACAGCGCGGATTATCGCAAAAGCCTTGAATTATTCAAAAGGGCCAACCACAGGGCCGACGGATGATTGCTCGATTTGTCAGGCGATTTCTGCGGACAGGCATCCGGATGTGATTGAGATGGATGCCGCGTCGCGCACGGGCGTTGATGATATCCGTGAAATTCTGGATGGCGTGCGTTATGCGCCGAGCGAAGCGCGCTATAAAGTTTATGTCATCGACGAGGTGCATATGTTGTCTAAAAACGCGTTCAACGCGTTGCTGAAAACTTTGGAAGAGCCGCCGCCCCATGTGAAATTTATTTTCGCGACAACCGAAATTCGTAAAGTTCCTGTGACGGTGCTTTCGCGGTGTCAGCGTTTTGATCTGCGCCGTGTGGATGTGCCGACGCTGGCGGCGCATTTCACGAAGATTTGCGAATTAGAAAAAGTTCGGGCTGAGGACGAGGCGATTGCGTTGATCGCTCGCGCGGCGGATGGATCGGTGCGTGATGGGCTCAGTTTGCTTGATCAGGCGATGGCGCTGAGCGCGGAAAAAATTACGGCGCAGAGCGTGAAGGACATGATTGGGCTTGCGGACCGCGCACGGAGTTTGGATATTATTGAGCGTGTGCTGAGTGGCAATACGGCAGAAGCCTTAGGGATTTTGGATGATATTTATAAGCAGGGTGGCGATCCACTGGTGTTGATGCAAGATTTGTTGGATGTGACGCACACATTGACCAAATTTAAGGCAATGCCCGGTGCGGCGGACACACATCAGGCGATGGCTTCAGATCAAATTGCGCGCGCATCGTTGCTGGCGTCTGAGCTTTCGATGCCGACTCTTGGAAAAGCGTGGCAGATTTTATTAAAAGGCATTTCAGAGGTTCAGTATGCGCCCAATCCGCAAAGTGCAGCGGAGATGGTGATTATTCGTCTGGCGTATGCGGCGGATTTGCCGGACCCTGCGGATTTGATCAAGAGATTGGAAGAGGGTGGGGCCGCATCTTATACGGCGGCGCCGGTTATGGCTGGTCGTGGTGGTGGCGGAGAAACTGTGATGCGTTCTTCGGGGAATGCAGCGCCGGCGCTTATGCCGGAGCCCCAAGGAGATGTGGTGAAGGCCATTCACACGCTTGAAGATGTGATGGCTGTTTTGGAGCAGGGACAGGAATTTTTGCTGGCACAACAAGTTTATCAATTTGTGCATTTGGTGAAATTACAGGAAGGACGGATTGAATTTCGTCCGCATGAGCAAGCGCCGACGAAGTTGGCGCAGGAGCTGGGGGCGCGACTGAGCAAGCTTGCTGGGCAGCGTTGGGTCGTCAGCGTATCGAGCGCGGCGGGCGCACCGACTTTAGCGGAAGCGAAAGAGAATGTGCGCGTAGAAGAATTTAATAAAGTTCTACAGATGCCTATTGTAAGAGAATTTCTTGAAGTCTTTCCAGATGCGAAATTGGTTGATATTAGTGATTAACAAAAAGGATTTATAAATCATGATGAATATTCAAAAAATGATGCAGCAGGCGCAACAGGTTCAGCAAAAGCTGGCGGAGATGCAGGAGAAGCTGCGCGATATTGAAGTTGAAGGCGAGTCCGGCGGCGGTTTGGTGAAGGTGACGATGACCTGTTCCGGCGTGGTGCGAGGCATTCATATTGAACCGAATTTGATTAATCCAGAAGACAAAGAAACATTGGAAGATTTGATTATTGCGGCGATAAACAATGCGGGCGAGGCGCGGGATGCACGCACGCAGGAAGAAACGAAATCTATGATGAAGGCTATGGGGTTGCCGGCGGATGCGCAGCTCCCGTTTTAATTTCTTATGAGAGTAATCACCTGGAACATTAATTCTGTTCGGCTTCGGATTGGCAATGTCCTGCGGGTTTTGAAAGAGCAGAAGCCGGATATCTTATGCCTGCAAGAAACCAAGACAATGGACGAGTTTTTTCCGTTCGATGATATCCGCGCAGCGGGGTATCAGCACATTCATATTCAGGGCATGAAAAGTTATAACGGTGTGGCGATTATTGCGAAGCATCCGTTTGAATCGCACGAGATTCACCATCGCTGCGGCAAGCAGGATTGCCGTCATATCGCGGCAAAGTTTAAGCAGTTTGAATTGCACAATCTTTATATTCCGGCGGGCGGAGATGAGCCGGACCCGGAGATTAACGACAAATATAAGCACAAGCTGGATTTTGTTGATGAGATGGCGGCGTGGTTTAAAAAGAATTACAAGAAAACGGATAGATTGATCGCCGTTGGAGATTTCAATATCGCGCCTTACGAACATGATGTGTGGTCACACAAGCAGCTTTTGAATGTGGTGTCGCATACACCGCCGGAGACTGAGCGTTTGGAGAAGATGCTCAAGTCGCTGGATTGGGTGGATACGGCGCGGCATTTTGTGGATATGGACGAGAAGCTTTATACGTGGTGGTCGTATCGTAATAAGGATTGGAAAAAATCAAACCGCGGGCGCAGACTTGATCATATATGGGTCACGTCACCGTTGAAGAGTGCGTTGAAATCGCATGAGGTTTTAGTAGAAGCTCGCGATTGGGAGAAGCCGTCAGACCACGTTCCCGTGATTACTGATCTGAAATTTTAATCTCGATTTTTCCAGCTGCGAGGATTTCACCGCCGTGTTTTTGTGCGAGAACTGCGAAGCCGTTTGCGGGTAATTTCTCAGTTTTGATTTTGAGCGTTGATTGGCTTCCGTCCCATTGTGAGATTTTTTGTAGGTCTTTGATGAGGCCGGTGTAATTGAGGATTGTGCCGTCTTTGAGTTCGGCTTGTGTTTGCGGGAGATAGGAAAACACCCATATGTCGGCCGGCTTTTCCAACTTAATTTTTGGAAGTGTGATTTCGATTTCATCCTGATTTTGTTTTAAGGCGATTGATTGAATGGGGTTGGCTTTATTGAGCCCAGCGCGCATGTCGTTTTCATCGTTGCCAACGCTTTGATGGAGTCCATTGATTAATGCTGTGGGCGTTGATGCGGTATCTAAAGCATCGGTGCGGTAGTAATAGCTGACGCGTTCTTTGCAAGCTTTGAGAGCAAGGTTTTGGGCTTTGCTGGCGTCGCCCATTCCCGGGATATGGCATGACAACGCGATAAGGTTTTCAGGGTTTTCGCTTTGCAATTTTACCAAAAGCTCATCGGCGGGATGGCAAGGCGTGCATGCGGATGTGGTGAACATTTCGACGACGGTTGTTTGCGCGTATGCGGGCAAGGGCAGCAGCATTATCAATATAAGGACGTATGAACGCATTCTTATACTCTACACTCTTTTTTGTGGGTGTGCTAACTGTTGGATATGAGAAAAGTTGGAACATGGGTTGAAGTGAATGACCGGATGCAGAGCGATTATCAGTATAAAATCGTTGAGCCTGCGGGCAAGAATTTTGCGCCGGAGTTTAAGCCGCATTTTACGCCCCAAGAGATGCTGGAGCTTGGCGTTTTTGAAGGGAAGTATATGAATGATTGCCGTGATGAATTTCCGGCCAGTTGGTTTAAGGATGCGAAATTGAGCGATGTGGCCGATCCTTCATTAAATTGTTTTGAGATAAAAAGCCGGCAATCTTTACAGGTTTGGCAAGCGAATGGTTGGATTATTGAGCCGGATCCGCGTGGGTGGTTCCAATGGTATTGCCGGTATTATCAGGGGCGGCGGTTTCCGGAGGTGGATGTGGCGCAGATCAAGCGGTGGAAAGCCTTTTCCCGGCATGCCGGGCAGATTAGAGCCAATTGCGATCCGGGCAACTTGCTATGCCGGCCGCGGCAGAGGCAGGCTTTGTTGCAGTGGTCATATGACCCTTTTATCTAATGTGCGGTTAAAAATCGCTGCAGCGGCCTTTGACGTCCCAATCGCCGTAGCGCGTGGGTTCCAGCAGCCCTTGCGATTCAAACCCGTTTATTTCTTTTTCCGGATTTTTCAGCGGCCTTTCGGGCTTATTTTCCTTTTTTAGGCTTGGTTTTTGTTTGTCCATGCCTCATATTTAGGGCATTCGGCTTTGAAAGAAAAGAGATATGGACATTCTTAAACCTTACCGCGCGAAAATTGATGCGCTTGACCGGGAGATTATTGATCTTTTGCGGGCGCGTTATGACGTGATTGAAGAGGTTGGGCATTTGAAAGCGCGTGAAGATATTGAGGCAGTGTTACAGGACCGTGTTGATGAGGTGCGCGAAAATGCGGCACGCATGGCGGCGGAGCATGGGCTTGATGAGGATTTCATCCGTCATCTTTATGCGCAGCTTATTGATCATTCTTGTGCGTTGGAAGAGACGATCAAACAGAAACTCAAAAAAGGCAAAGCTGCATGACTGAGGTTGATCAGCATGAGCTGTATGCCGATCATGCGAGCGGCGATACGCCTTCGGACATGGAGATGCTGGCAGCACGGCAGGCAGCTTTGGAGCTTGTCGATGAGGTTTTGACACGCAAGCAGGCCTTGGATGTGGCGCTGGAACGGAGTAAGGCCCTTGCGGTGCTGCCGACGCGTGATAAAGCGTTTTGCCGGATGTTGGTGGCCACGACATTGCGAAGGCTTGGTCAGATTGATGAGTTGATTGCCAAGGCGAGCGACAAGCCGGGATCGACGAATTTGATGTTGCAGAATATTTTGCGTCTCGGCGCGGCGCAGATTTTGTTTATGAATGTGCCGGATCATGCGGCGGTGGATACGTCAGTGCGGCTTGCGGATGCACACGCGATGGATCGTCAGAAAGCGTTTGTGAATGGGGTTTTGCGGAATTTGACGCGTGTGGGCAAAGAGTGGCTCGCGCGGCAGGATGAGTGCCGGCTTAATACGCCGGAGTGGCTTTTGAAAATCTGGATCCAAGATTATGGTTTGAAAACTGCCGCCGAGATTGCGAAGGCTCATCTTACGGAAGCGCCGATGGATATCACCATTAAAGATGAATCTTCGCGTAATCATTGGGGGTCTGAATTGAAGGCGTCGCAAATTGGTTGTGGGACGTTGCGGCGTATGGGCGGGGGTGCGGTGCATGAGATGCCGGGGTTTGATGATGGACAATGGTGGGTGCAGGACGCGAGCGCGGCCATTCCGGTGCATCTGTTTGGGGATGTGAAGGGGCAGGTTGTTATTGATCTTTGCGCGGCGCCGGGGGGGAAGACGATGCAGCTCGCGGCGATGGGTGCGCGGGTGACTGCGTTGGATCGTTCGGCACAACGGCTGAAACGGCTTGAGGAGAATTTGCAACGTTTGCGGCTTTCGGAGCATGTGGAGATTGTTGTGTCGGACGCGGCGCATTGGCGGCCGGCGAACGGAGAGGCGCCGAAATTTATTCTGGTTGATGCGCCGTGCAGCGCGACGGGGACAATCCGCCGTCATCCTGATGTGCCGCATTTGAAAACACCGCGCGATATTGAGGGGCTTGTGAGCGTGCAGGAGCGGATTTTGGAGAACGCGTTTGATATGTTGGCGCCGGGCGGGGTTTTGGTTTATTGCGTGTGCTCGCTGCAGAAGGCGGAGGGCGAGCGGCAGATTGAGCGGTTGTTGGCGGCGCGAGCGGATGCGTCGAAGATCGCGATTACGGCCGAGGATGTTGGTGGACTGGATGAATGTGTCACCGAGGATGGCGATGTGCGTATCCTGCCGTTTCATCAGGCGGCCGCTGGCGGCATGGACGGGTTTTTCATCAGCCGGTTGACGAAAGCGTCTTGATTTCATCCTATTTTCCTTGACCTATGATTCCTGATTCACCATAACATAGTTTATGGCTGTGATTGTTTCGGCGCCGGATGGCAGTGTTTTTGATATGAGTTTGTACCATCATCTTAAGACGGTGTATGGGAAATCTCATGTTCGGAAGGGGCATGAGAATGCTTTTGGTGCAATGCTTGAAGTGACGATCGACAATGCGGACGGCGAGAAGGTTAAGCGCCATTTGCCTGAGACTTATCAGGTGCTCGAGTATGAGCCGCCGCCACAGGAGAAGCCGCGTTCTGATAAGCCGGAGCGGCGGCATTTTTCCGGCACCAAGGGCAATCGGGCGGATGCGGACAAGATGGAGAGTGTGGCGAGTGAGCTTGTTGGCCGGTCTCGTTTGCGGGCGCATCAAAGCATCAATTGGCTTGCAAGTCTGGCGGACAAGCAGGTGTTTGTGATGCCTGCGTTGGTGGCGATCATTTCGGCGTGTACGGTCAGCATTTATTTTTCCGTGAAAAAGGAATTTAAGGATTTTGTGCCGATGAAAGACCGGCAGGAGAATTTTGCACAAGAGTTGGAGAATGAAGTGCAGGGCAAGGTTGCCCAAAAGAAGCCGCTTAAGAAGGCTGAAGAGGTTGTGGAGCGCCGTGAATCTCTGGCTCTTGAGCCGCGTTAAAACTTTATGTCCTTTTAAAACGTGATCCCCCTTTAAAAGTCTGATAATATTAAGTACTATAAGGTGTTAGGGCCTTTAACCACAGATTTATCCCCAGATCCTCATGCCGCAAAAGCCTGTTCGCATTGCTCCTTCTATTTTGTCCGCTGACTTTGCTCGGCTGGGCGAGGAGGTGGCTGCCATTGATGCGGCGGGGGCGGATTACATTCATATTGATGTGATGGACGGGCATTTTGTGCCGAACCTTACTTTTGGTGCGCCGGTTTACAAAAAAGTCCGCGGGTATTCGAAAAAGCCGTTTGATGTACATTTGATGATCGAGCCGGTGGCGCCTTATGTTAAGGATTTTGTGGCGGCGGGGGCGGACATTATTACGGCGCATGTGGAGCTGGAGGAAGATATTCGCGCGACCATGCAGCTTATCAAATCGTCTAACGTGAAGGCTGGCGTGTCGGTGAAGCCGAATACGCCGATCGAGAGCATTGTGGGTTTGATTGATATTGCCGACCTGATTTTGATTATGACTGTGGAGCCGGGGTTTGGCGGTCAGGGTTTTATGGATATGAGCGATAAAATCCGTGCGGCGCGGGCGATGATTGATGCAAGCGGGCGGGATATTGATTTGGAAGTGGATGGCGGGATTAACCCTGAGACCGCGAAAATCTGCGTCGCGGCGGGGGCGGATGTGCTGGTCGCGGGGACGGGCGTGTTCAAGGACGGGCCGAGTGGATATGCGGCGAACATCAAGGCGTTGCGGGGTGAGGGATGACGATGCTGGCGCCTGTTCTGGACGTTTTGAGAAGTGGGTTTCGTTTTGCGGCGCCGGAGATTCCTGAACGCCTGATTGTGAAGCCGATTGATCCGTGGCCGGGGAGTGCGGCGGAAGGATTGGCGATTTGTGATGAAAGCCATGATATTCGCGCCGGGCACTTGCAGGATTGGCCGCAGCGGTTGCACCGGTTTTTCTGGTTGCGCGATTTGCGGACGATGGGTGGCGCGGAAGCGCGGTCGTGCGCCAAGGACATGATGGTCCAGTGGATTTATTTTTATGGTGGGAAGCCTAAAACCGCCGAACAAAAGCTCGCGTGGCGGACGGACATCCTCGGCGAGCGGATTGCCAACTGGATTTCGCATTATGATTTTATCGAGGCCTGTCAGGGGCAGCATGATGAGGCTTTTAATGAAGCCTTTTTCGCGGCGCTGTATGAGCAGGCTCAGCATTTGTTTAAGCGTGTGCCGGGGGGCGTGCATGATTTGCCGCTGCTGAAGGCGCTGAAAGGATTGCTGTATGCGGGTTTGGCGTTTGAGGGGCATGAGGCGTGGATTGAGAAAGCGCTGGATGGTTTGCGGCCCGAGATGGGCAAGCAGATATTGGCGGACGGGACGCATGTTTCTCGCTCGCCCATGCAGTTGCTGCGCGCAATGCAGATATTGCTGGATATCAAGGCGGCGCTTTCTGCGGGGGATTATCCGTTGCCTGAGGAGATTCAATATGCGATTGATCGCGCCGGATTGGCGCTGAAGTTCTTCCGGATGGTGGATAAAAGATTGGTGACGATGCATGGATCGCAAAAGGGTGATGCGGCGTTGATGGATAGCGTATTGGCGCAGGCCGGGGTCCGGGCGAAATCCATGCAAACGCTCCCATATGGTGGGTTTGAGAAAATGCATGTGGGCCGGACGAGTGTGATGATTGATGTTGGTGGGCCGCCGCCTTATCCGCATGACCGGGTGCATCATGCGGCGCCGTTGGCGTTTGAGTTGTCGTATGGGCGGGACAGGGTTTTTGTTTCATGCGGGACGCATCCGATGGATATGGGATGGGCAGAGGCTTTGCGGGCGACGGCGGCGCATAATACGGTGAGCCTTGATAACAGGAATGCTTATGAGATCCGTGGGGATGGTCATTTTTCACGGCGGGCGCAAAGTTGCCATCATACGCGGCAAGGCAATGATGATGCGGTCCTTATTGAGGCGTCGCATGATGGGTATTTGCCGTTGAACGGGTTTATTCATTCCAGAAGTTTATATCTTGGGGACCGCGGGCATGATTTTCGTGGCGAGGATGTTTTGCATTCACGCATCAAGCCGATGAAGCCGGTTGAGATTGCTGTACGTTTTCATCTTCATCCGAAGGTGGTTGTGTCGCTGGCGCAGGATGGGTGTTCGGCTTTATTAAGATTGCCGGGTGGTATTGGGTGGAGGTTTCATCATGATGCCGGCCTGCTGAGTTTGGAAGATAGCGTTTATATGGGGGAGGGTCTTGAGATTCGCAAGACACAACAATTGGTTATTTATGGCCAAACAACTGAAAAGAAAGCAAAAATAAAGTGGGCGTTTCAGCGCGAAGGCCTATAAGCGTATAATAAGAACATGAGCGAGTTTGATTTAAAAACCGAGATTATTAATCGGGTGCGGTTGTTGCAATCGGATCTTCAAGATTTGATGTGGGGACATGAAATTGCGGACCCGTCTTTGTCGTACGCGTTGGAGTGTACGCAGGTTTTGGAGCGTATGGTTCAGGCGGACAAATCGATTTTTGCGATTGAGCCTTGGCATAAATTGACGAGCGACGGGATGGCGCAGGGGCCTTCCGAGTTGTTGCTCCGTTTGGTTGATCATGAAGGCAAGGGATTGCCGCCTTACGATTTTATTATGGCTTGCTATCGCAAGACGTTGAGTGCGCGGCTCGATATGATTACGGCGCTGGCGGGGCTTTATGAGTATGCGGGACATTTTCGGCCGAACGGGGAAAAGCAGGTTTCCGTTAATATTTCTGCGCGATTTTTGGAGCCCCGGAATAGGGACAATATTCAGGCGTTGCTGGCTGTGCTTGAAGGATTGGACTTGGATGGGGGTTATATTTTTGAAATTCATGAAAGCGCGTCGAATACGGATATTTCGCCGGCCATTATGCAGATGTTTCATGAGCGCGGGGTGCGGTTTGCGATTGATGATGTGACGTTGAATGTGGGCGATATTTTCAGGATTAGCGGGTTTCGCGAATTTGTAGACTATGTGAAGCTTGATCGCAGTTTCGTTCAGAGCCATGACAGTAATGCTGACCTTTTTAAGAATATGGTGGATTTTATCCGTAATAACGTTCCACGGGCGCAGGTTGTGGCGGAGGGGGTTAAGGATGCGGCGCATGCGCTGCGGCTGCATCAGGCGCATAAGGACATCGTCTATGTGCAGGGGCGGGATCTTCCGGAGCGGGATGTATTTTTAGAGAAATGGAATAAGATTTCTCTATAGGCGTACTTGTTTTGTTCTCATTTTTGCCGTAGGATTCGGGAATGGCTAAGGCAAAAAAATCATATGCATGTCAGAGTTGCGGAGCGGTTTATAACCGTTGGATCGGCAAGTGCGATTCCTGCGAGGAGTGGAACACGATTGCTGAGGAAGTTGTCGCGGCGAGCGTGCCGAAGGGGCTGAGTGGCGGGACCAAAGGGCGCGTCATTGAATTTGTTTCCCTTAAAAATGCGAAGGCGGCGACGTATCCGCGGCATAAAACACGAATTGAGGAGTTTGACCGGACGCTCGGCGGGGGGCTGGTGCCGGGTTCGGCGATTTTGATGGGCGGCGATCCGGGGATCGGGAAATCAACGATTTTGCTGCAGGCGGTATGTGCGCTGGCGATGCAAGGGGATTTACGTTGCCTTTATATCTCGGGCGAGGAGGCGGTTGATCAGGTGCGGATGCGGGCGCAGCGATTGGGGCTGGAGAATGCGCCGGTGGAGCTGGCGAGCGCGACGAATGTGCGGGACATTGTAGCTTCAATTGATGGGGCTGACGTGGTTGTGATCGACTCTATCCAGACGATGTATATCGATAACATTGAATCTGCGCCGGGGACTGTGACGCAGGTACGGACAAGCGCGCAGGAGATTATCCGTCATGCGAAGGCGAAGAATATTGCGGTGATTTTTGTTGGGCATGTGACGAAAGATGGCCAGATTGCTGGCCCGCGCGTGCTCGAGCATATGGTGGATACAGTTTTGCATTTTGAGGGCGACCGCAGTCATCATTTCCGGATTTTGCGCTCGATCAAAAACCGGTTTGGGCCAACGGATGAGATTGGTGTGTTTGAGATGGCGGGTTCCGGGCTTGCGGAGGTTGAAAACCCATCGGCTTTATTTTTATCGCAACGCTCGGAAGATGTAGCGGGGAGTGCGGTTTTGGCTGCGCTTGAGGGGACGCGGCCGATGTTGGTGGAAGTGCAGGCGTTGGTTGCGCCGACGAGTTTTGCCGCGCCGCGGCGGTCTATTATTGGTTGGGATGCGAACCGGCTGGCGATGGTGGCGGCGGTTTTGGAGACGCGCTTGGGGTTGCAGTTTTCGGGGTGTGATATTTATCTCAATATTGCCGGGGGCATCCGCATATCCGAGCCGGCGGCGGATTTGGCTGTGGCGGCGGCCTTGGTGTCGGCCTTACAGAACAAGGCGATTGACCCGGAGACGGTCTTTTTTGGTGAGATTGGGCTTTCGGGGGAGGTGCGTGCCGTGGCGCAGCCGGATTTACGCCTGAAAGAGGCAGCGAAGCTGGGGTTTAAGACGGCGATGGTTCCAGATTTCAAGGGATCCAAGAAGCGTCCTGATGTAAAGGGCATCAGGTTGCGGGAGATCCAGCACATACAAGACTTGCAATTTTAAAGCGTTTTCTTTAGACCTGTGCATTCCTAAAAGCCCGTGATAGGATTTGTGCATGATCGTTGATATTATTGTCGGAATTGTCCTTTTCATTTCTGCCCTGATTGCGTTTGTGCGCGGGTTTATCCGCGAAGTCCTGACGATAGCGGGAGTGGTTGGCGGATTAGCGGCGGCGTATTATGCCGGCCCGGTTTTGATCCCAAGTTTTCATGAATGGCTGCATGTTGATCCGGATCCGGAGAAGGTTACCAAGTTGATGGGGGCGATCCCTATGAATTTTGTTGCTGACGGGCTGGCTTATTTGTGTGTTTTTCTGGTGGTCGTTGTTACGATATCAATTGCATCACATTTTTTGGCAGAAGGCGTTCAATCGATTGGGCTTGGGGCGGTTGACCGGACGTTTGGTGTGATTTTTGGTTTGGGGCGGGGTGTTTTTTTACTTGGGTTGTTCTATCTCCTTCCTTACTTCATGGTCAGCAAGGAAACGCGCGATGAATATTTTTCTGGCAGCAAGAGCCAGTTTTATCTTGAACAAGCGGCGGCCTATCTTGCGGGATTTTTACCGAGTAATACGGACGAGGCTTTGCAGGATGGAGCAAAAGCGATTGAGGGTGCGTCGGATACGAGAGATAGGCTGCAGGAGCTTAATCTTTTGAAAAAGCTGGAGGATGGCATTCAGACCCCTACGGTTAATCCGCCGAGCGCCGGTGAGACAGGATATAAAGAGCCGTTTCGAGATGAGATGAACGATATGTTCCGCAAGCAGCAAGAAGCGGAACCTTTGAAACCTTTTAACCAGCAGAGTGAGTAATGGACGAAACACCTTTTGATAGCGATAGATTTCACGATGAATGCGGGGTGTTTGGTATTTACGGGCATGAGGATGCGGCGGCGCTGACGGCTTTGGGTTTGCATGCGCTTCAGCATCGTGGGCAAGAAGCTTGCGGGATTGTGTCGTTTGATGGGGAGCAGTTTTATAATCACAAGGCGCTCGGTTTGGTGGATTCGGCGTTTGGAAATCCGAAGGTGATTGAGCGTTTACAAGGTTATGCAGCGATCGGCCATAACCGGTATTCAACGACAGGAGAGACGGCGCTGCGGAATGTTCAGCCGCTTTATGCGGACATGAATTTCGGCGGGTTTGCGTTGGCGCATAACGGGAATTTAACCAATGCCGTGACGTTGCGTCAGGCGTTGGTGAAGCGCGGGGCGATTTTTCAATCGACGAGTGATACCGAGGTTATTGTGCACCTTGTGGCGGTGTCGAAGAAAACATCTTTGAATGATAAGGTGGTTGATGCGCTGAAGCAGGTGAAGGGTGCGTATTCTTTGGTGATTTGCACGCGGAAGAAAGTGATTGGGGTGCGTGACCCGAATGGTATTCGTCCGCTGGTTTTGGGCAAGCTTGGGGATGCTTATATATTTGCGTCGGAGACTTGCGCGTTGGATATTATTGGTGCGGAGTATGTTCGTGATGTTGCGCCGGGTGAAATGATTGTGCTCGACAAGGATGGACTTCATTCCTTGTTTCCTTTCAAGAAGACACCGCCGAAATTTTGTATTTTTGAATATGTGTATTTTGCGCGGCCTGATAGTTCGTTTCAGAATAATTCAGTATATGCCGTGCGGAAGGCGATTGGCGCGGAGTTGGCGCGGGAGGCGCCGGTTGCGGGTGCGGATGTTGTGGTGCCCGTTCCGGATTCGGGAACGCCGTCGGCGATTGGATATGCGGTTGAGAGCGGTGTGCCGTTCGAGCTTGGGATTATCCGCAATCATTATGTCGGCCGGACATTTATCGAGCCGACGGACAAAATCCGGCATTTGGGTGTGAAGTTAAAACACAACGCCAATCGCAAATTTATTGAGGGCAAGAAAATTGTTCTGGTTGATGACTCGATTGTGCGGGGGACGACATCGCGAAAGATTGTTGAGATGATGCGCGAGGCCGGAGCGAAGGAAGTTCATATGCGGATTTCATCGCCACCGACGATGTTTAGCTGTTTTTACGGGATTGATACACCATCGACAGAAGAGTTGCTCGCGCACCGGATGAGTGTTCCGGAGATTGAAAAATTTATTGGCGTGGATTCGCTCGCTTATATTTCGATTGATGGCTTGTATCGCGCGGTTGGCGAGGCGAAACGGAACAACAAAATTCCACAATATTGTGATGCGTGTTTTACCGGAGATTATGCAGTCGAACTCATCGACAAGGTCAATCACTGCGCCAAGTAAATCAATTGGCATACGGGTTCTTGGATTTCCGTAGCATTAAGCGAACCGGGACGCCCGGGATGTCGTAATCGCTGCGCAGGCCGTTAATAAGATAACGCCGATATGAATCTGGTAATTTTTCTGGCCGTGAGACCCAGAGAGCAAACGTTGGTGGCCGTGTTTTAATCTGTGCGATATATTTTAGGCGGTTTTGGCGACCGGACACGAGTGGCGCGGGGTTGCGACTTTCCATCTTTTGCAGCCATCTGTTAAGGCCTGCGGTTTTAATGCGCTTGTTCCAGATTTCATAGGTTTTTTCTACTGTTTTGAGAACGCTGCCGACGTTTTTACCATGGAGAGCGGAAAGTGTGACGTATGGGATGTCTCTGACCTGGCCCAAGGAATTTCCAAGATTGTATTCAAATTCTTCGAGGAATTCTTTGGGTTCTTCGATGGTGTCCCATTTGTTGAGAGCAAGAACAAGGCCGCGGCCTTCTTCAATGATGTGTGCGGCGATTTGTAGATCCTGTTTGTCGAGGGCCTCGTTCGCATCGAGAACCAGCACGACAACTTGCGCCAAGCGAATAGCTCGGAATGAATCTTCGACAGACATTTTTTCAATTTCGCCAACAACTTTGGATTTTTTGCGCATGCCCGCTGTGTCGACCAGTTTAAACTTGCGGCCATTAAATTCCCAATCGACGGCCACGGCGTCACGTGTGATGCCTGCCTCGGGGCCGGTCATGACGCGTTGATCTTTGACGATGGCATTCAGGAGCGTGGATTTGCCGACGTTGGGGCGGCCAACGATTGCAATCTTTAGAGGCTTTTCAGGATCGTCATCAGATTGTGTGAATTCAAATTCTTCATTGCCTTCAATCTCGTCGAGGCCATCGAGTTCGTTGATGTTTGTTTCATCGCTGTCCATGTCTTCTTTTTCTTCGGGGAAGTGCGGGCGTAAGGCATGGTAAAGATCTTCGAGACCGGTTCCATGTTCGGCAGAGAGCATAAGGGGTTCGCCGAGTCCTAGAGCATAAGATTCAGCAGTGGCGGTGAGTACGACTTTTTCATTCTCACATTTGTTAACGGCGAGGATGACTGGCTTACCTTGTTTACGGAGCCAGTCGGCGAAATGTTGGTCCATGGGTGTGATGCCTGCGCGTCCATCAACGATAAAGAGGACGATATTGGCATGACGCAAGGCTGCTTCGGTTTGGCGGCGCATGCGTGCGGGGATGGAATCGTCGAATTTTTCTTCGAGACCCGCTGTGTCGATGATGCGGATAGGTTGGTCAAATATATGGCCTTCGGCCTCACGCCAGTCGCGTGTTACGCCGGGTGTATCATTCACGATGGCAAGCTTTTTGCCCGCGAGGCGGTTGAAAAGTGTCGATTTGCCGACATTGGGACGGCCTACTAAGGCGATTGATAACATAGTCATTCTTCGATAAATGGGCTGCAAATCAAGCGTTTCTGCGCTTCCGGTTCGCACGTATTCGAATACGCTTACGCTTCCGGTTCTCGAAACGCTTGATTTTCGCCGCATTTCTCTTTGAATGTCAAACGATTTACTATGTTTTGAGAAGAAATAAGCTTAACGGTAGGCTGTGAGTGTGCCGTTTTCAGCCAATATATAAAGCGTGCCGTCGGCGATGACGGGTGGGATGACTATTTTTTCTCCCGTTTCCCATGTGCGGATGTTTTGGCCATTTTCAGGGTTGAATTCCATGATACGGCCATCTGTGCTGATCAAGAGGAGCTTGTCTCCGGCCATGAGAGGCCCTGTCCAGAAAAGAATGCCCTTTTTGTCTTTTTCATCACGGTATTTGGGTAGAGGAGCGACCCAGCGGATCACGCCGTTTTCACGGTTAAAGGCGACCAGATCGTTATCAGAGGTGGCCACGAAGAGGTAGTCTCCAGCCAGCCAGGGGGTGTTGGCGCCTCCTATATCACGTTGCCAGACGCGCGTGCCTGTGCGTTGATCGATGGCGACAAGCTTGCCGCCGAAGCTAATTGCGTATACGAGGCCACCGTCGATGACGGGCAGAGCTTTGATGTCGGAGATGCTGGAAATTCCAGCGAATTTTGTTACGGGGGCAATGTTGTCTGACCAAGCGACTGAGCCATTTTCCACGCGGAGGGCTGTGATTTCGCCCGAGGTAAAGACGGGGACGACGATGTCGCGGCCTGCGGCGGCGCTGGCGGCGCCGACGAGGGCGGCGGTTTCGCTGAGGCCGATATATTCCCACAGAACTGCGCCATCTTGTGCATTTAAGGCAATCAAGCGGTTGTCGAGTGTGGTGACGAAGATGCGGCCGTCGATGATTGTTGGTGCGGCGCGGGATGGTGTGGTGATGGGTTTGCGCCAAAGAATTTCACCATTGGCGGGATTAACCGCGAGGACCTCGTTGTAACCGTTGGTGACGAAAAGTTTATTTTCACCGTAGGAAATGCCTCCGGAGATAACGGGGTCATCTTCAGCTTTGCTTTCAACGTTGCGATCCCAGATTTTTTTGCCGGTTTTGGTGTTGAAGGAGGTGAGGTTAAAGTCGGTATCGAGAGTAAAGATTTGTTCTCCGACCACGATGGGCTGTGCTGTCAGAGGGAAACGCGCTGTTGTTCCCTGTCCGATGTCTGCATCCCAAATGTGCTGCGGGTTGTCGCCAAGGGCAAGGTTTTGCATGGAGTGATTGGGGTAGCCGCCAGATTGGGGCCAGAAAGCATTCTTCCAGATTTTAGGCATTGTGAAGGCGCCGGAATCGGATTGGAGCGCAGTATCGGGCTCCAGATTTTTTTGCAGTTCCATGACGGAGAGGCGCTCGCCTTCGAGAGGAGCTTTCTCATCGCCGTCTCCAAATATCGAGCAGGCTGAGAGCAGCAAGAGCGTTGCTGCGGAAAGAAGAAGATTAACCTTCATTGGTTTGGCTGGCTTTTTTAAGTTGGTAAACATGGCTTAGGGATTGCGCTTTAAGGTAAAGGGTTTCAGGCAAATTGGGCATGTCTTTGATTTTGTCCAGCAGTGCGATGGCGCTGTCGTATTCCGAGAGCTTTGCGGAGAGGGCTGCGCTTTCGATGAGAGCGAGCGGACGGTAGGCGCTTTTTTCATTGTCTGTGAGAGGCTTGAGTGCGGATTGCAGGGTAACGATATCCGGGTTTTCTTCCGTCGATTGCAGGCGCACTTTGGAAATTATGGCGAGATCGCGGAGGGCTGGGGGTGTTGATTTTTCTGCGATGATTTTCTCATACAGTGCGATCGATTGTGCTGTGTTGTCTTTTTCTTCGTAGGCGCCGGCCGCATTTAAAAGCAGGAGGGCCTTAACGCCGGGGCGCATGTCGAGGGATGTTTCTGCTGTCACGTTTTGTGGGAAGGTTTCATCTTCCATAAAGGCCAGCATGGTGTTGGTGCTTTTGATGTTTTGTTGGGTGTTCCAATGGTCGTAGCCGGAGATTACTCCTGTGGCGATAACAATTGCGATCAGCAGGCTGATGATTTTAAGTTTGTGATCGTGCCAGAACTCCTCGAGGCGTTCGCGGCGCATGGCTTCTTCGGTTTCGGTAATTAAATCTGTCATAGCGAGTACTTATAAACTTATGTTTTTACCTGTGCAAGATGATTACTTCCACTTGATCGAACATCCCATGGATGGGAATTGTTCCGAAGGGCCACGGCCGGTTTCGGCGATTTGAATCATTGCTTTCATGAGTTCGCGTACTGTGCCGTCCTCGGCCTCGTTCGGGCCAGCGGAATCGCAGCGGCCACGATATTGCAACACGCCATCAGCATTGAAACCGTAGATGTCAGGCGTGCAGACCGCGCCGTAGGCTTTGGCTGTCTCTTGGGTTTCATCGATGAGATAGGGAAATGTCATGCTGTGTGAGGATGCGAATTTTTGCATGTTTTCGTATGAATCGGCAGGATAGTTTTCGGTGTCATTCGGCATGATGGCAACGGTTTTGATGCCGTGAAATTCCTCAAGTTCGATGCAATCTTTGACCAAACGGTCGATAATGGCTTTGACGTAGGGGCAGTGGTTGCAGATGAACATGACAATTGTGCCCTTGGCGCCTTTAATGTCGTTGTAGGACAGCATGGAGCCGTCAATATTTTTGAGTTTGAAATCAGGCGCTTTGAAATTGGTTTGAGCGGTGGGCGTTTCGAGCAGGGCCATGGCGTTTCCTCCGAATAAATTTTTTGTTATACTTTTATATATGACATTTACGGTCATTACCAACCCCAAAGCCCTTGCCAAAGCCGGATTTACAAATTCGCAGTTTAAGAAGCTGGATGCGCTGTATTTGCGTGCAGCTGCGGAGAAGGTTCTTAATTACAGGACCGTTGAAGTTGATTTTGATGAGGGTGTGGCGCGGTATACGTATTATAAGAGCGAAAGTCACCAACCATTTATTCAATTTGTCATTGCGAAGGTGGGGCCGAATACGATGATGTATGAGGTTTATAAAGAGGGGAAAGGGCGAATAAATAAGAGCGGCCTTTTCGACCGCTCTTATCAGGTTCTCAAAGAAGAGATTGAGATTTTGTTCTAGGCGGCTGCCTTTTTGTTGATGTTTGCAGGACCTTCGGCAAGTTTGGTCAAGGTTTCATCAGTCTTTCTTTCCTGTTCCAAGATTGAATGCAGGATTTTGGCTTCGTCATTGTAGCCCAGACGTTTCGCAAAAGCGCACAAGCAGCCGTATGTTGCTATTTCGTAGTGCTCGACTTTTTGTGCGGCGCAAATAAGCGCAGCATCCCGGGTCTCGTCGTCCTTCGCGTCCTTCATGAGCTCTT
Organism: uncultured Micavibrio sp.; assembly: GCA_964478225.1. Classification (GTDB taxonomy): domain Bacteria; phylum Pseudomonadota; class Alphaproteobacteria; order Micavibrionales; family Micavibrionaceae; genus CAYZHM01. The sequence continues at coordinate 25,711 of CAYZHM010000009.1, read as the reverse complement.
CACCTTCTTTGAGCAAGCCTTCAATAGCCTCACATTTTTCGCCTTTGATTTTGATGTTCAGCGATTTCATGACCTTTTCCAATTTGGCGATCTGGTCTTCGGTTTCTTCGAGGTGTTTTTCGAAGCCTTGCTTGAGTTTAGGGGATGTAGCCTTTTTGGCCATTTTTGGCAGGGCCTTGGTGATTTGTTTTTCGGCGTAATACACGTCGTGTAATTGCGCTTCGAATAGGTTTTCGAGATTTTCTATTTTCATATCAATGTCCTTTCACTCTGTTGCGGGATGATGTAGATTAAACGCGAGATTGATTTGTAAGTTCCATTTATAGGCTCTCTTTTTATGACCAAGATAAAAGTCCAGAACCCTGTTGTTGAAATTGATGGCGATGAGATGACCAGGATATTATGGGCATTCATTCGGGAGCGCCTGATCCTGCCTTTTTTGGACATTGACCTTCAATATTATGATCTTTCCATTCAGAACCGGGATGCGACCGATGATCAGGTCACAATTGATGCGGCGCATGCGATTAAAGAGCATGGCGTTGGGGTGAAATGCGCGACGATTACCCCAGACGAGGCGCGGGTGAAAGAATTTAATCTCAAGAAAATGTGGAAGTCGCCGAACGGAACGATACGTAACATATTAAATGGGACGGTGTTTCGTGAGCCAATTATTTGCAAAAATGTTCCTAAATACGTTCCGGGGTGGACGCAGCCGATTGTGATTGGGCGTCATGCGTTTGGTGACCAATATAAGGCGACGGACATGAAGATTCCGGGGCCGGGGACATTGAAGCTTGTTTACACGCCGAAGAATGGTGAGCCGCAAGAATGGGAGGTTTTTGATTTCCCTTCGGGCGGCGTGGCGATGGGCATGTATAACCTGGATGAATCGATCGAGGGGTTTGCGCGGTCGTGTTTTAATTACGCGCTGCAGAAAAATTATCCGATGTATATGTCGACGAAGAATACGATTTTGAAAGCGTATGACGGGCGGTTCATTGAAATTTTTGCTGGGATTTATGAGGCCGAATTTAAGGCGGAGTTTGAAAAGCGCAAATTATGGTATGAGCACCGTTTGATTGACGATATGGTTGCGCAAGCGATTAAGTCGGATGGCGGATTTGTATGGGCGTGTAAGAATTATGATGGTGATGTGCAGTCGGACGTGGTGGCGCAGGGGTTTGGGTCGCTGGGGCTGATGACTTCAGTTTTGTTGACGCCGGATGGGAAATGCGTGGAGGCGGAGGCGGCGCATGGAACCGTAACCCGTCATTACCGTTTGCATCAAAAGGGCGAAAAGACGTCTACGAACCCCATAGCCTCGATTTTTGCCTGGACGCAGGGGCTGAAATACCGTGGGATGTTTGATAATACGCCTGAAGTTGTTGGTTTTGCTGAGGCCTTGGAAAGGGTCTGTGTTGAAACGGTTGAGGATGGGTTTATGACGAAGGACCTCGCTTTGTTGGTTGGATCTGATCAAAAATGGCTGACGAGTGAAGAATTTCTTGATAAAATAGTTGCAAATCTTGAGCGAAAGCTTCATTAAGAGCCCCATGAGAATATTTCCATTTTTTGCTGTTTTATTGTCCAGTGTTGGATTTGCCCCACAGGTTTTGGCTGCGGGGGACTATGAAAAGCCGTATGTTGGCGAAATCAAGGAAATTCGCGCGAAGTATGAAGATACGTTTGTGCATTTGGCCAGGGATTATAATCTTGGCTATATCGAGATGCGAGCGGCCAATCCTTATGTGGATCCATGGGTGCCTGGCGCAGGGACCCAGTTGATTTTGCCGACACGCCATTTATTGCCCGATGCGCCGCGTGATGGTGTGGTTATTAATTTGCCGGAAATGCGTTTGTATTATTTTCCGCCGGGCGGAGAGCAGCCTGTGACTTATCCAATCGGGGTAGGGCGTGAAGGGCTTTCAACTCCCACTGGCAGCACGAAGGTTGCCCGCAAATTGGAGGGGCCGACATGGCGGCCGACTCCGCGGATGCGCAAGGAAGATCCAACTTTGCCTGTGGCTGTGCCGCCGGGGCCTGATAACCCGATGGGAACACATGCGCTTTATTTGGGATGGCCGGAATATGCGATTCACGGAACCAATAAGCCTTATGGGATTGGTCGCCGCGTGAGCAGCGGGTGTATCCGGATGTATCCTGAAGATATTATTAGTGTTTTTGGCAAGGTGCCGGTGGGTGCAAAGGTGACTGTGGTTGATCAGCCTTTGAAAATGGCATGGATTGATAACCGACTTTATCTTGAAGCGAATACGACACTTGAACAATCGATTCAAATGGAAGAGATGGGCGAAGTCGAGGCCGGTAAGATGACGGAAGATGATGAGGCCTATATCAAGAAGTTTGCAGGAGAATGGGAAGATAAATTGCGCTGGGCTGCTATACGGACCGCGATGAAAGAGCGTAAAGGGTATCCGGTTGAGATTGCGCGGCGTTCGATGAGTGTGGTTGAAGAACCAACGACAGAGGGTGCGGCTGAGTCTGAAGTGGAGAAGACAGCTGCGAAGGAAGAGCCGTCTTCGGGTGAAGAAGTGCCGGAGGAGACTGTTGAGCAGTCAACTGTGGAGGCGGCTGAAGAGCCTGCGGAAGAAGAATTAAGCGATGCCGGCGCAGAGGCAATTGAGCCCGTGAATGTAAAGCCCGGTCACAAATCAATGATTCTTAATCAATAGTTATTACAAAAAATTTTCAATAAAAAAGCCGCCTTAAAGGCGGCTTTTTCGAATTCGCGAAGAAATTACTTCGTTTGCATCTTTTTGAAAGTGCGGTCGCTTGCAGGAGAAGCAACGTAACCATCTTCATGTGATGCTGTGCGCTCCATGTCGTAAGGTGCTGCTGTGTCTACGTTACCTGAACCTGTTGTGTCACAAGCTGTCAAACCGATGGCAGAACCTGCGATGCAAAGTGTCAAAGCTAATTTTTTCATTGTGTTGTTCCTCACATTTATATGTTCGTTAAAAAAACCGGTTCCTTGTCTCAACGACAAGGTTCGTATTTCTCATTCCTTATACACAAGCCCAAATGAATTGAATACTGTTTTTAAAGTCTTTTTTTATTTTTTTGAGGGTGTGGCGTTTTTGCAACAAACTTTCTTCTTTTTACTTCGTCTGACAGGACGCTTGGTGGCGGGCTTTTCATATTCTTTCAGAAGTGTGCACATCAAATCTTTCTTGTTGTTTTTAAAAAAGGTTGAATTTTCCGCCATTATTTCCCACGATTAAGTATGATTGACGGGATTCGTGAATACTATGGCGTGATTGTTCAGGCAACGCCGGAGCATATAGAGGCTTTCCGGAGTGCTCTTAAGGCTGAGCGCAGAGATGCTTTATCCGCTGAATCAGTTGGGAGGAAGTTTATATCCCAGCTTGAAGCGCCCGAGAGGCGTTTGTTTTTCAAAATGTTTTGTGAACCGCCGCAAGCGCAAGATTTGGGGGCTCTTCTTCAATTATCAACCCCGGCGGCTTTGGAAAGTTTTGTGCATGATGTGCGGCATGATCCTGATCGCCGCGAAGAGCTTGCACTGTTGTCTGTGCAGAATGCGGATAGGTTTGTAGGCAATCTTTCTTCTGTTGAGCAGGCGGACCTTCATAGTCACTTAAGGAAGTGGTGGATGAACCGCAAAGGGCAGCAGGTTGATGCTTCGGAGTATGACCCTCAGGTCGCCTAAATTCTCTCGTTTTTCTTAACTTGGTCGAAATAGGCATCGATGCCGCGTTGAAGGGCGCCGGCGACTTGTTTTCTATAAGCTGGTGTGTTCAGGCGATTGGCTTCGCTGTTATTGGACATGAAGCCGGCCTCGACAAGAATTGAGGGGATGTCTGGCGCTTTAAGAACTGCGAATCCTGCTGAACGGTGGGTCGATGGCAAGGTTTTGACCCCGCCACCTTGAAGGACTTTGACCAGATTGCCGGCGAAAAATTTGGATTGATTCATAGTGTCGCGGGTGGCGAGATCGACAAGGATGCTGGCGACTTCTTCATCTTCATGGCTGAGGTCGATTCCTGCGATCAGGTCGGCCTTGTTTTCGCGGGCGGCGAGTTTGGCGGTTTGCTCATCGGAGGCCTTTTCGGACAGTGTGTAGACTGAGGCGCCTTGGACGTCAGGTTTGTCGATGGAGTCGGCGTGAATGGAGACGAAAAGATCACCGCCGTTGTCGCGTGCGAATTTAACGCGGTCGCGTAGCCGGATAAAAATATCGGAATCACGTGTCATCATGACGCGGTAGCGTCCGGTTGCCAGGAGTTGATCGCGCAATTCCCTGCCCAGTTTTAATACAACATCCTTTTCGTTGATTTTGTTTTTGCCGATGGCACCGGGGTCAACGCCGCCATGGCCGGGGTCAATGATGATGAGGGGTTTATAGGCGCCGGAAGAAGGGGATGGGGCGGAGTAGTCTGGTTTTTCAGGCGGCAGCGGGATTGCGCCGTCTGCGCTGGCGATGGCGAACGGGGTGGATGTTGCGGCGGTTGGAGTTTGTGCTTCGACATTTAAGTCTCCAAAAACAGAGGTCTTGGTTTGGTCAAAGACGCTGCTTGGGACCAGATTGAAGTCGATGACGAGACGATCGGGTTTGCCACTTTGCGGGGGAACAAAGAAGGCATTTTGGATGGCGATTGGCTTTTTAAGATCGAGGACAACGCGGGAAATTCCGGGTTTCAGGGCGCCATGGCGGATGGATGTGATGTTGGCCGCGGCGGCGCCGTCAAGGCCGCTTGCTTTCCATTGAAATTGCGGGAGGTCGATGATGAGACGATAAGGGTTTTCCAAGACGAATGCGCGGAAATCTTGTGGTTCATCCATTTCAAAAACGAGGCGCGTTTTGTCTGTGTGTGCGCCGATGCGCGCCCCCGTGATCGTAAGCGCCCAAGCATTGCTGGAGATAAGGAGAAATAACAGTGAGAGAAGAACGCGAGTCATGAGTGTAATATAGCATCAACAAATTGTGGTACAACTGTTCCAGCGGCTCCGAGAAGAGATTCATCAAAAAGGGAAGAGTTTTGAGAGGGATCGAGATTGATTTCGACGGTCAGGGCGCCGCTATGGCGCGCATGAGCAACAAAACCTGCTGCGGGGTAGACGTTGCCTGAGGTTCCGATTGAGAGGAAGAGGTCGCAGCTTGAGAGGGCGTTATAGATACGGTCCATTTCGTAAGGCATTTCCCCGAACCAGACGATATCGGGCCTGAGACCGCCGGGTTTGTGGCATTGGGGGCAGGTTTCAGCGCCGGTTAGATTATTTAGGCATTCGATTTTATAGCCTGTGCCACTGGAGCAGAAATGGCAAAAGGCCTTCAGCACTTCCCCGTGCATGTGGATGAGTTTTTGGGTGCCGGCGCGCTCGTGCAGGTCATCAATGTTTTGAGTGACGACAAGAATTTCACCATCCCAGTTTTGTTCAAGCTGAGCGAGGGCGATGTGGGCCGGGTTGGGTTGAATTTTTGGATCGAGTAGCCCCGTGCGGCGCATGTTGTAAAATTCATGAACGAGGGAGGGGTTGCGCATGAAAGCTTCGGGGGTGGCGACGTCCTCGATATTATGACCACACCAGAGGCCGCCAGCGCCGCGAAATGTTTCCAGGCCGCTTTCGGCCGAAATGCCTGCTCCGGTCAGTATGACAATGTAAGATCCTGGTTTTATTTGGTTTATTGTCTTCATTTGAGCCGAATCATTTTTCTATTGTGTGGAACTTAAACACTGTGTAAGGTGCGATTAGGTATTTTGCTATTGCGATTTTAGCGTTTGTTGTAAGACAGTTAAAGACTTTAGAGATTTCGCGGATTGTAATAGCCAAAATTGTGAAATGTTTTAAGGCGCAAAGTTTGCGTCGCTTCCCCCTGTGATAGCAGGCCGAAGAAGTGACTGCGGCGCCGTATGATGGAGACTCATTATGGCTAAAAAAATGTTGATTGATGCAACGCATCCTGAGGAGGTACGTGTTGCAGTCATGGACGGCGAAAAGCTTGTCGAATTTGAATATGAAAGTAAATTCCGCAAACCTATAAAAGGCAGTATTTTTCTCGCAAAAGTGACGCGGGTTGAGCCTTCGTTGCAGGCGGCATTTGTGAACTTTGGTGGGAATCGTCACGGATTTTTACCGTTCTCTGAGATTCATCCTGATTATTTCCGTATTCCGATGGAAGACCGCGAGGCCTTGATGGCTGAGCAGGAAGAAATGCTTCGTAAGCACGAAGAGGCTCTTGCTGAACGCGAGGCTGCTGAACGTGAAGAGGAACAACATGAAGCGCAAACCTCTGAGTCTTCCCAAGATGAAGAAGGAGCGGATCAAGGTGATGATCTTGATGAGCCTCTTGATCATGATCACCACGATCAGGATTCAGACCTTGAAGATAATATTGGCAATATGATTCCCGAAGACGAGGAAGAAATTGAAGATAATATCGGCAATGTTGTTTCGGATGATGACCAGGCTGATGACGGTGTTGGCAATCAAAGACGTGGCGGGCGTGATGGCCGGGGACGCGGCGGTCGCGGTCGTGGACGCGGGCGGCATAATGGCGGGAAACAGTTTCGTGGTCGCCGTACCGAAAAATACAGCGACGAGCATTTTGATCCGGAAGAGCGTTTCCGTTTTAATTTGCGCCGTAAATATAAGATTCAGGAAGTCATTAAGCGCGGTCAGATTGTTTTGGTGCAGGCTTCGAAAGAAGAACGCGGAAACAAAGGCGCGGCGTTTACCACTTATCTTTCATTGCCGGGCCGTTATTGCGTGTTGATGCCGAACAGCCCTCGTGGTGGCGGTGTTTCGCGCAAGATTGCCAATTACAAAGACCGTGCGAAGATGCGCGAATTGCTCAAAGAGCTTGAGGTTCCAAAGGGAATGTCAGTGATTGTGCGTACCGCCGGTGTTGAGCGTACGAAAGCAGAAGTGAAGCGTGATCTCGATTATTTGATGCGGCTTTGGGACAACATTCGTGAATTGACGCTGGAGTCATCAGCTCCGTCTTTGGTTTATGAAGAAGCTGATTTGATTAAACGTGCTGTGCGTGATCTGTATTCCAAGGATATTGATGAAATCGAAGTTTCCGGTGAAGAAGGATACAACAATGCGAAGAATTTCATGAAGATGATGATTCCTTCGCATGTGAAGAAAGTCAGCGAATATAAAAACGATACGCTTCCTCTTTTCAACAAATATAAGGCCGAAGGGCAGATTGCGGACATTGGCGAAGTGCAAGTCACACTGCCATCCGGTGGTTATTTGGTTATTAACCCGACTGAAGCGCTTGTGTCGATCGATGTGAACTCGGGCCGTGCGACGAAAGAGCGCCATATTGAGGAAACAGCCCTCAAGACGAATTTGGAAGCGGCGGAAGAGGTTGCGCGTCAGTTAAGATTGCGCGATCTTGGCGGTTTGGTTGTGATCGACTTTATCGATATGGAAGATCGCCGGAATAATGCGAAGGTTGAGCGCAAGATGCGCGAAGCTCTGAGCTTGGACCGGGCGCGTGTTCAGCATGGACGTATTTCTTCTTTCGGTTTGATGGAATTGTCACGCCAGCGTTTGAATCCTTCATTGACGGAATCTCAATATGAAACCTGTAGGCAGTGTTTAGGCTTAGGGCGTGTGCGTTCGGCCGATGCGACATCGATTATGGTTTTGCGTGCGATTGAAGAAGAAGGCATGAAAAACCGCGCGGCGCAGGTGATTGTTCATGTTCCGAATGAAGTGGCGCTTTATATGCTCAACAACAAGCGCAAGCATTTGAGCATGATTGAGGAGCGTTATGAGTTTCAGGTCATGATCCGCGTGGATGATAGCCATTCAGCATCATCGTTCCGTATTGAAGTTTCTAAACCGTCTGACCCGTCGGATGCGGATGACGCAGAGGATGATGATGATTCCGCACGCGGTAAGGATGGTGATCAGAGTGAGAAATCATCTGATAAGCGCCGGTCACGCCGTGGTGGTCGTCGTCATTCTTCGCGGAAGGATGATGAGGCGAAGGACAAAAATTCGGATATGACGAGAGATGATGAGAATCATGAGGAAAAAGAATCCAAGCCTTCAGCTTCGAAAGAGGATGTGAAGGCGGATGAAGCCAAGGTTGAAGATGTTCTATCTGAGAAGCCTCCGGCGAAGAAGCCTGCTGCTAAGAAGGCGCCAGCGAAGAAGGCGAAGGCGAAAGCGAATGATGATGCGGAGGTTAAGAAGGCCCCTCAGAAGCGTGCGATTTCGTCGGTAGCGTATGAAGTTGTCAGCGAAGCACCCAAGGAAAAGAAAAAAGGTTGGTGGAGCAAGGACTAATAAAGAGTTTTGTTCATCCCCTTTTATCAGCGCGCCAAGATAACGTTGTAGAACACGAAGTCGCCATTGTCGTCGGTTAAGCATCCAGCGGATTTTCCTGCAAAAGCCGCACCCCCATCATCAGGGATGATTATTCCACCTGAGAAAGCGCCTGTGAACGGCATGGCCCATGTGGTTATGCCGCTGACCATTGTGGCGCCGGAGATTGAGAGTTCTTTATTAATTTGAGTGCATAAAGATTCGGAGACCTTTGCGAAGAAAATCAGTTCATTTCCGCTTCCGCTCGTATCGCCTTCAAGGCCTCGGATCATGATGTCGCCGGTGAATCCTGTGTCGGTGGTTATACCGGTGAGGGGTGTTTGTCCGAAACTTGTCCATGTGAGGCCTGCGCCTTCGGGTTGGAACATGTGGCAGGATTCATCAGATGGGCTGTTTCCGTTGCTGTAGTTTGTATCGGTTGTGTTTTCAAAACTGATTTCGTTTTCGGAACAGCCTTTGGTTTGTTGAAGTTGCTGGAGGGCGATTTCAACAGATTTGGCGTAGCGCATAATCTGGCTTGCTTTGATTCGTGCCTGTTCGACGTTGGCAGATTGATCAACGTTGCTTGTGCCTTTGCTGAGAACCATTGTTAGTGCGCCTAGCAGGGCGACGGCGATCAGTATGAACCAGAGGGCGTTACCAGATTGGCTTTTCATTATTCTATCCTAGCCACTTTTTGAGGCGGATGCACGCCTCGTGCATATCTTCGGGTGGGCCTGCGTAAGAAATGCGCATGGTTTGATGGCCGCGGGCTGTGTCGAAATCCAGCCCAGCGGCACACGAGACGCCAGCTTCGTCGATCATGCGCGCGCAAAACTCTTCGCTGTTGTCGGTATGATCGCTAAGGTCAACATAAGTATAAAACGCGCCCTGCATTGGTGAGAGTTTATTGAAGCCTGCTTCGGGAAGGCCCTTTTTCAGGATATCGCGGTTTCTTTTGTAATGGGCGACATGGCCGTCCAGGACATCCAGATGATCAAAAATGTTACAGGCGATGCGTTGTGATTGCGTGGGCGGTGAAACGAACAAATTTTCGGCCAGTTTTTTCACGCGTTCCGCCATTGCAGTGTTGGGGAGAATCATCCAGCCAAGCCGCCAGCCGGTCATGGCAAAATATTTGGAGAATGTGTTGGTGATGATGCCTGTTTTTGAGTAAGGGAGCGCCGTAGCGGCGTCTTGTTCGTAGGTGATGCGGTGGTAGGCCTCGTCAGAAATCAGGCGTACATCATTGTCATCGCACCAGCGGGATATTTTTTCAAGCTCTGTGGTCTCGATTAAGCATCCGGTAGGGTTGGAGGGTGAGTTGATGATCAGGCCGTCAAAACGGTGGCCGCAATTTTCTAAGAGATCGGCTGTTGGTTGGTAGTTGGTTTCGATTGTTGTAGGAATTTCGAGAACCTTAATATCGAGTGCGTTCAGAATGTTTTTGTAAGCAGGGTAGGTTGGAGTGGTTATGGCGACGGTGTCTCCCTCATCAAAAGCTGCCAAAAAGGCGAAAATAAAGGCACCGGAGGAGCCGATTGTGATGGCGATGCGTTCGGGGTCGACGCCGGGAACATTGTAACTTTCAGCGTAGTAGCGTGCGATGCGTTGCTGGAGTTCTGGTGTACCGACGGCCCCTGTGTAACCCTGGCGCTGGTCGGTCATGATGTCTTCGCAGGCGGTTTTGAGGACAGCTGTTGGCGCGCCAAAGCAGGGCTGGCCGTAATGAAGCTGGATAATGTCTTGACCGGCCTCGACACGCTTGTTGACTTCACGGACTGTTTTCAGGGCGCGGAAGCTTTCGATATCGGATCTGCGGGAGAGTTTGAGGGTCATTTCAACTTTTGTTTTCAATGGGATCGTGGTTTTTGCGGGGTCATTCTACGCAGGGTTTGGGATGAATTCAATTGAGGTTTGGAGGTGGTGTTGCAAGAATACAAAGCTATTTGTGTAAAATTTTATTGTTTTTTTATTTAAATTTTATAAGTAAAAATGGATTTTAATTTGAAAATAAATGAATAAAAATGAAAATCAAAATAAAAGTGCATTTTATTTACTTTCTGTTTATATTTTATTGTTATGTTAAATATATAAGCATTGATTGAAGCGTAGTTAGAAATTTTGAAGAAGGTTTTGAAGCGTAAAGTGGGTTTTTGAGGGCTCTTTTTATTCAAGCTTTCTTCGTTTGGTTGTTACAGGTTTTAGCAAGTTTATCTCTTATGTCATGCGCACTGGCCTGTATGAAAGATACCGATTTGCCCCGCAATAATAAATCGGATCATTTCATACAGGCACTTTTTTTGCCTTGTATTCTGATCCGTTCTATACTTTTCTTATAGTCATTACGTTCACATCCTTATTTATGGCGGATTTTTTCATGAGCAGATTTTTTGTTTTTATCGTGGCTTGTTTCATTGTGGCTTTTCCTGTTTTTGCGCAAGAGGACGATCCGACGCGTGATCATCTTAATAGCAAACTATCGGAGATTTCAGATAAGTTGGATGATGCGCAAAAGCATCATTTCACCATGCTGTATTCGAATTACATGCTGATTGGAACGGTCAAGGCTGTGCAGGAGAGTGTGAGCAAGGCGATTGCATCTTGTGGTGAAAAGAATCCAGACATGAAGACTTCGCTTGATGGACGTATGACGCAATGGAATGACGCCGTGAATCCGATTTTGAGCGAGGCCTTGGGAAGTGTGAATAATATGGTTTTGGCCCAGGATTATGCGCCAAAGGAAGAGATAGATTCGGTGTTGAAGCAGATTGATGAGACACGCGCTTATGCAGACAGTCAGGTTAGCAAAGTTCCGGTGACGACGCCAGAAGCATGTACATTTTTGATGGACAAGATGGATGGGACGCAAACGGAGATGACGGAAATATTGCGCCGAACATTAACGCCTGCTGCGGCTGAATAAAAAGCTCAGAGAGAAAGTTTTTGCAATGAAAATCCTTCAGGTTATGGCCGGTGCGAAGCATGGAGGCGCAGAGACTGCGTTTGTTGATATGTGTATTGCCATGCATGAAGCCGGCGAGCATATCGAAGTTATAACGCGGGCCAATCCTTTGCGTGTGCCCCGGTTGCAAGAAGCGGGAATTGTTGTCCATATCGTGCCGTTTGCCGGGAAGCTTGATGTATATTCGCGCTGGCGTGTGCACCAGATTATAAAGAAATTTCAACCGGCCATTGTTCAGACATGGATGTCACGGGCGTCGGAAAATACTCCGCGGTGGAGCAAGAGTATGGGGGTGCCTCGGTATGTAACGGTGGCTCGTCTTGGCAGTTACTATAAGCTCAAGAATTTTAAATCGAGCGAATATTTTGTGGGAATTGCCCCGTTGATTTGCGATTACCTTGTTGAAAATGGCATTGAGAAGGAGCGGGTTACGCATATCAATAATTTTGCTGAGACTGAAAAAAATTTTAAACCTGTTCAACGTATTGATCTTAATACTCCGGAGGGAGTGCCATTGGTTTTGGCGTTGGGGCGTCTGCATGAGGTGAAGGCGTTTGATACGTTGATTAAGGCGGTGCATAAGGTCGAAGGCGTACATTTGTGGATTGCCGGCGAAGGGCCGAAGAGGGCGATGCTTGAGGGCTTGATTGACAAGCTTGAAGTTGGGAACAGAGTGAAATTGCTTGGTTGGCGCGGTGATCGCGCGGCGTTGTTTGCGGCGGCAGATCTTTGCGTTTTCTCTTCACGGTTTGAACCGTTCGGGACAGTTTTTGTGCAGGCGTGGGCGAACAAGACTCCGCTTGTGACGACGGCGGCGGATGGGCCGCGTCAGTTTGTACGGAATGGTGAGGATGCATTGATGGTGCCGGTGGATGATGTGGATGCGTTGGCAGGGGCCATCCAGCAGATCATCAGCGATAAGGGGTTGTGCGAGAAAATGATCGCGAATGGCTGGAAGAGGTATCAGGACGAGTTTACCAAGGAGCAGTGTTTGCAGAAATATTTGGGGTGGTATCACTCAATCCGCGAGCGCGAAGGGCTTTAGTTTTTGAATATAATGGCCTGCAAATTTAGTCTTTCTGCGCTTCCGATGCTCTCGTACTCACTGTACGCTTCCGCCGTCGCCAAGGCTATGGCGGACAGGGCGCGTCGGTTCTCGAAAGTCTTAATTTTCGGCACATTCTATTCAAAAACGCTGTGGGCAAGGGTTTGCGGGCAAAAATTTGTATTCTCTTGGCGATTATGAGACAATATATTTAACTTAAGGCATCTGAGGCTCGTAGAGGCAAAAAATCAATAAAATCAGAAGCTTTTAGCGGCGGTGTTGTTTAAAAAGGGCGGAAAACGCCCGCGCGTAAAAGAGGATGTGTGAATCATGGCAGATGTTGCTCCTTCCAAGCATTTAGAGGCTGTCGATGGCTATTTTGAAGGTATCGGAGCCAAGGATTTTGCGACCGGCGTGGACCGGTTGTTTGGCCTTACCGGGATAGAGGGCGCTAAAGGGTATCATCCGGATACAGGCGCCAAGGCGTTGGCTGCGGTTAATTCTATGAAGGATGGAAGGCAAGTTGAGGCGATGCGCGCTTTTGCAAAGGGCGAGGGTTACGCGATTTATTCAGCAGAATCTCTTAAAGAGAAGATTGATGAGCAATTGAAGCCTATGGGGATGGATTCCAGCAATGTTCCAGGAATCTTGAAAGCCATTGATAATGCGCCGGATTTGGTTGCGCATCTCAATGGATATTATGGTGAGCAGAAGGCAGCGGCGGAGCAAAAACAAGTCAACAAACCTGAAGCGAAGCCAGCGTTTGAGCGCGCACAGAATGCGGAAAAGATGCCGGAGGTTTCGGCTTTGCAAAAGGCCCTGGGTTTGGATGATACGGGCGTTGCGAATGAAGGGTTGTATAAAGATGTTCAAAAAATGATCGGCCAGCCGAATGGCGATGGGCGGTATACGGCGAAATTGCATGAGGAGATTGGTCAGTATCTGGAGCAGGTGCGGTTTGATGGTAAAGAGGAAACCAATGCCTTGCGGGATTACCATGTCGCGATGGAGAAGAAGATTAAAGATGGAAGCTTTAAGCCTGTAGAGGCGCAGGCTGGAGTTTCAGCAGCAGAGATGGCTTTGGCGGCGAATGCGCCAGCCGGATTTGATTTTAGTGATGCACCAGACTTGGCAGAACCGCCAGTTGCCGGAGATCATGCGGCGATGGTGGAGCGTTGGAATTTGGCGCTGGCGACGATTTCTTATTTCATTCCAAATTTACCGCAGATTTTGGGCGGCCTTATGGAGCAGTTTGGCGGGATGCTTGAATCAAGAGGGCAGAGTTTTGATAGTATTGCCGGGGTTTTGGGCAATGACTCTAACTTAACGGCGATGTTTGAGGCAGTGGACGGGTTTGTGAAGGCGCCGCCTGCTGAGCAAAATTTGGTGGCTGACGCGCCAGAGTTAACGCAAGAACAGTTGGAAAGACAAGCGCAAGATCAGTTCCATCAGCAGTCCGTGGAAGAAGCCAGAGAGATCATTGCGAAGTTTCAGGAGAATAAAGACGATATTGGAGGCAAGGTAGAGTTGCCCAAGCCTGAGCCAAGCCAAGATCCTCGTCTTAGCGGCCAGCAGATTAGTATGGCGCCGTAAGTTTCCGGCTCTCGTCAATTTACCTTCATTGTGATAGATTTTTTTGATGGACGATGCGCGCACGCCACAAGTTCTGCTGGCGAATGGTTATCATGAATTTTTGGACGATCTGGATGTCTTGTACATCGCCGGGAATCTGAGCGGGCGTGTACGGTTTTCTCAGAAATGGCCTTTGGTGGCGGAGCGCATGTTTGGCTCGATGTTGATGAGCCATGATAAGACGGGGATCGGCGATAAGGCGATTATCCGCCGCCTGGAGCAGCAAGGCGAAATGCGCCGCGTTGCTTTGTATGACATTGTTCGGGATTTGGAAAAGCGCAGTTTGGATCATGGTACTTTGCGTCTGGAGTTTGTGCGCGAAGTGCTGGACAAGGTGGGGCCAGAGTTGGCCGTTGTGCTTTATAGTTCTGAGGTGATTGAAAAAGTTATGGTGGCTACACAGCCGACGCCAGCAGAAAAATTGCGACCGGCTTGGGATGCACGCAAGGCTCCAGTTCAGCCCCCGCCATCACCATCAGCCCCGAAAAAGCGGGTGAGGGCCTTTAATATTGTTTCTAATCCTTATGCTGTGCCGATGAATAGTCCGATTTTGACGGAACCTTACCCGTATAGCGATGTTGTTGAGAAGATTAAGGAAGTATCGCAAAAGTTTTCGTATCTGCCGGAGATTATGCAGGGGGCGGTGAAGGTTATTGCGGCTGCTCCTGCCAAGGCTTCTGCTGAGGAGCGGGTTCAAAAAGTTCGAGACGTTGCACAGTCTTTGCCATCGCGGGCGGTTGTTGTTGAAATTCTAATGAAAATTATGATGGCGGTTAAGGCAGAATTTGAGCCATTTTTTCGTGCAAAGCCAAAAGCGAACAAGGTTTCAGTTCGGCCTAAGGTGAGACCTCAACCTAGACCTCAGGTTAAACCAAAGATGAAGCCGGCTGTCAAAGAGGAGCAGCCTGTGAGACCTGAGATAGGGGTCCCTTCTGCGGAAGTTCCTGTCTTTAAAGTTAAGGAGGTTGTGCAGCCTTCACCTCCACCTTTACCTGTGACAGAGGTTTTGCCGCCAGTGGAGGCTGTGAGTGCTGTACCAGATATACCGCTTCTTCCCATTTATCCACGCAGTGTTGTGCCGCTTGTGCATGGGTTGGTTGAGTTAGAGGGATATGCGCTGGCTTATGTTATGCCGTTTTTGGATAAAAGCTTTAATCCGTTGCTGATGAGTTATCATGATTGGGGGTATTTGACCTATTTTTTACGGACGCATGATGGGAATCCGTTAGAGGTTGCTTTGGTGGCGGCGATGGAAGGTGTCAATGTTTCTTTGATTCAGGACCTTCCGTGGTGTGAGGATTATATTGTTGTGATAGAGGGGGAAGATGTTGGGTATTACAGCGAGAGTTTTGTTGCGGACGAGGTGACCCATCCTGAGATGATTCCTGATATTGGATATTATCTGGATGAGGGGGATTTGTATGAGTAGTAACGGCGTAGCGTTACGATGATCAGTGTGAGAATGATCAGGGCACCCGATTGATGCAGGGCTGCGAGAGGCAGGGCCACTTTTGAGAGCAAGGTCGATATGCCGAGAGCGATTTGGACAAAGACCATTAGCATTAGAAAGTTTACCGACGGGCAAAGAGCCTGTTTTTTATAAGCGTGAAACCAAAAAGACAAGATGATAAGTGCGGTGATCATGGCAAGCCAGCGGTGAAAGAACTGCACACCGCCATGTGTTTCGATGATACCAAGCCAGAACGGATCGTATTTTTCTAGATCATCAGGGATCCATTGGTCTCCCATCATGGGGAAAGTTTCGTTGTAAACTAGTCCAGCATCGAGTCCGGCGGTTAGTGCGCCCCATAAAGTGGTGAGGGTTACACTTATCAAAACGATCCAGAGATGTGTTTTGAGTGCTTTGGGAACTGTAAGTGATTTTTGAGGCGGGTTGATGGACAACCCCATCCAAAGGAGCAGTGAATAAAGCACGAGCGCAAGAGAGAGATGGGCCGCGAGGCGATAATGCGAAACAGCGGGTTCGTTGACGAGGCCGCTTTTAACCATGTACCAGCCGAGAGCTCCTTGTGCGGCGCCGAGGAACAATAAGGCCAAAAGTTTAAGGTGCATTCCTTGGGGAATTGATTTTCTGAGCCAGAAATAGGCCAAGGGCAGGGCGTAAGCAATGCCGATCAGGCGGCCAAGCAAGCGGTGGAACCATTCCCAGAAGAAGATGGCTTTGAAATCGTCCATGCTCATCCAGAAATTCTTTTTGATGAATTCCGGAGATTGTTGGTATAGATGGAAAACACGTTCCCATTCGGCTTCGGTCAAAGGCGGGATTGCGCCAATCAGGGGTTGCCATTCGACCATGGAGAGGCCGGATTCCGTGAGCCTTGTTATGGCGCCGACAATGACCATGATAAAAACAAGACCGGCGCAGCAGTACAGCCAGCGGGAGACAATTTTATATGAATTATGATCCATGGGCTTCTTATAATCGATTGATCAAGGTCAGGGCAATGACTATAAGAAGGACATGAAGGGTTTTGAAGTTGTTCAGTCGGCGCAACGTGCCTATATCTTTGTGTGGGAGAATAGGCGTCTCTGTGTGCGTTATGGGGTTTTTCCGTTCGTGGCGACGTTGGCTTGTTATGCAGCGCTGATTGTTTCCGGGATGGCAGACAATATGCTGCGTCAGGGTTTATTTTTGCTGCCGGCTTATTTTGTTGAGGGTGCGGTTGTGGCGTTGTTGGTTCGAATGGCGATTGATATGCAGCACAAGCAACGTAATTTTCCCGATGTTTTTGAGCAGAAGAGATTATTGATGGCGGCGACCGTGATTTATGTTCTGGCGCAGATGGCGTTTGCTGTGGTGGCTCATTTTGGGATGCAGTTTTCTCGGCAGCTTGAGACGCAAGCAACGCAATCTTCGGCACCGTTGGCGTTGTTGAGTATGGCTGTGTTCGGGTTGTTTTTGTGGGCAGTGCGGTTGGTGTGGCTTTATGTGCCTGTGGTGCTCGGGTACGGGGTTGCACGTTATTTGAGAATTTTCCGTTCCTTTTCCTGTTCCTTTTATATGATTGGAGTGGCGTTGCTGGTGAGTGTGCCGGTCTATCTTGCTATGTGGATTGTGATTCAAATGCTTGGGGCTGTTCTTGGATTATCCGGGGGGGCGTTGAGTGTTGCGCCGTTGATTGTTTTTGGGGCGATTCAGGTGCTTGCCAATTTGGTGTCTGGTATCTTGAGCGGGGTGGCGATGGCGTATGCAATGTATCCTTTTTTGGCGGGCAAGAGTGAGCGATGAAAATTTATGTGACGGATTTGGAAGGGACGCAGCATACCCTGGACGCGGTTGAGGGATGGCGGGTGATGGAGATTATTCGCGATTCCGGTTTGCCGATGAAGGCGGAATGTGGCGGTGCGTGTATGTGCGCGACGTGCCATGTTTATGTTGATGCAGAATGGATGGGCAAAATTCCATCGCGTGAAGAGGAAGAAGAATATATGCTGGATGAAGGGGCTTTTGATATACAGGACAATTCGCGATTGTCGTGTCAGATTATTATGGATGAGAGTTTGGACGGGCTTAAGGTTCGTTTGGTTCGGGAAGTCTAAGAACGGGTTTGCCAGGTGTGAAGTTGCACGTTTCTGCGATTTTTAAATTGAGGTCTTGAATAAGAGTTTCGATTTCGGGTCTGTTGTATTCATTGATGGGGTTACTATTTTCGCCATATACTCTGATCAAGGTTTGGGTTTGGCCTTTGCAAGCGATTTCCAGTAAGGCGACGGGGATGTTGCATTGATCTCTCAGAGAGATGTAGCGGGCATATCCTGCTTTTTTCGTATCATATTCGCATTCACCAATGTCAATTTTAAGCGCATCGCTTTCGCTGAAAAATGATTGCACTGTGATCAATTCCACGCAGCGGTGCTGCTTCTTGCCAAAATACTTGATAGTATCGACGTCGCGCTTTTTCTCATCCGGAAATAATCTTGTCGGCACGTCCTCGGAGGTGTCACGAATAATGCGTTTGGCGTGTTCTATGCCGCATATGTTTGTGAAAATGGTTGGTATGTTTGTTTCAGGGTCTCTGTTATCGAGATAATCAGATTGGAAGTAAATGAGGGCTTCAATCCAGTCTTTAATGATTACGATTTCTGAATCCAGTTGTTCATTGCCAACAAAGGTTTTAACTAAGGGCAATTTGGGGTCTTCTGTTCTCAGATATCTTGGATCACATAAAAGGACGTTATAAAGCGCGCCATGCAAGTAGGTCTCCAGCAGGCTATTTCCTTTACAGAAGAGCTTGAGATAGTTAGTGATTTCGTCGCGGTTTTTTACAGGCATACGTCTTTTTAAACAGATGCTTTGTCATAAATCAAGAAAAAATTACTGCAGGGTGTTTTCGTAGGCGGCGAAGCGGTAGTCGCCGGGGGTGATGAGCTTTTTCTCAGCGACGTAGACGGAATGAAGCTTGCCATCGATCTGGCGGGTCCAGAAGCCCAGAAAGTCCTGTAAAACAGGGAATTTAGGGGCGATATCGTAATCTTGCCAGATGAATTCCTGCAGTATGTCGCGGTAATCGGGGAGGTGATAAAGGATTTTCGCCGTTGTGAGGCGGTAGTTTTCGAGCTGCTTGTCCAAAGATGCCATCGTTGCTCCTTTGTTTATCATTCCATAATACCATGAAAATGCTCTAAAATTTGCTAAAGATTTGCTGTTGTGCACAAAGGAGTGTGGGTTTCGTTTTTTCTTGCACGCCCGCATTTGTTGTCATAATTTAATTTCCATGGTGAATTCGATATTTGCAGTGGCTTGGGGGCGGGCGTCAGACAAAGATACTGGCTTTAAAAGCCATGTCTTTGGAGGGATTGTTGGCGGGGCATCGCCGGCGAGCGCTTTTATGTCCGCTTGTGATTATGGCGGGGCCTGTAAATTTGATCCCTTTGGCACCAATTCAGGCTCAATATTAACGAATAGCGCTGTTTTCTTCCCTATTTCTGCTGAAGCCAGGCAGAAATTTGAGAAATGGGTCAAGGTTTTTGCTGATTTGCGGACAGAACACAGGCTTCCTTTGTATTTTTCTATTGATGGGAAGGTGAATCCGGACGGGGAGTGGGAATTGGGACACCGTAAGCCCGTTAATATCAATGGCGAAAAGCATGACATGCCTGAGGAGGAGGGTTTTACGTGGAAACGTGATCCTGCCTTTACAATGAACCTTGATCCGAAAAACATACAGTATTCGCGCGCTAATTGTTTGATAATGCTCGCTTTTTTATCGCGCTTGTCGGGGATTAATGTGGGGCGATTGAGTCAGGATTTTAACGAGATTGCTCATGTGAAACGGGCAAAAAGGGTTTGCGATGCTGTGTTTAAGGATCAATCTTGCTCGGATGCTGTGTATGTGCAATTGCCCAGGCCTCAACTCAAGCCATTTTATGAATTTGTCAGAATGGCCAAAATTAATGATCGCCGGGATGAAATCAAGGCGCGGGAGCCCTTTTATTGCGAAGCGCAGGCCGTCCCGGCCTATTTACAGGCCCAATTGGTCTAGTTTTCACTTGAAAAGTTAATCCAGCTCCATTAGATATATTAGCACTCATGATTGATGAGTGCTAAGGGGTTTTAAGTTGCTCTTGAAACAGGACTTTATAACCCCGGTTGTTTAACAAAAAACCAAAAGGAGACCATAAAATGGCAAAAATGAAATTCCGTCCTCTACATGACCGGGTTTTGGTGCGCCGCATTGAAGCCGATCTGAAAACCAAAGGGGGCATTATTATTCCTGATAGCGCAGCCGAAAAGCCGATGGAAGGCGAGATTATTGCCGTCGGTTCGGGTCATGTGAATGACAATGGCGATGTGCGTCCGTTGGATGTGAAAGCCGGTGACAAGGTTATCTTTTCAAAATGGGCCGGCACGGAAGTGACGATCGATGGCGAAGAGCTCATGGTGATGAAAGAGTCCGATATTATCGGGATCATCGCTGCTTAATTGAAATTTAAAAAGTACAAGGAGAATTGATATGTCTGCAAAAGATGTAATGTTTGATGAAAAAGCTCGTAATGAGGTCCTCAAAGGCGTGGACATTATTGCGAACGCGGTAAAAGTGACGCTGGGTCCAAAAGGACGCAACGTATTGATTGAAAAATCGTTCGGTGCGCCGCGCACGACCAAAGACGGCGTTACGGTTGCCAAGGAAATTCAATTGACCAACCGCCAGCAAAATCTGGGCGCGCAGTTGATCCGTGAAGTGGCAAGCAAAGCCAACGATCACTCTGGTGATGGGACTACAACAGCGACCGTTCTGGCGCAATCTATCGTTCGTGAAGGCGTGAAGGCGGTATCTGCCGGACGCAATCCGATGGATCTGAAGCGCGGGATTGACCAAGCTGTTATGGTGGTGGTTGAAGATCTTAAAAAGCGTGGAAAGAACGTGAAGTCTAATGACGAGATCAAGCAAATTGGAACTATTTCTGCAAACGGCGAGGCCGAGATTGGCCAGATGTTGGCAGAAGCGATGGACAAGGTTGGTAATGAAGGCGTGATTACAGTCGAAGAAGCCAAGTCTTTGGACAACGAACTTGAGATCGTAGAAGGCATGCAGTTTGACCGTGGTTATCTGTCGCCGTATTTCATTACGGATGCGGACAAGATGCAGGTTGTTCTTGAGAACCCGTACATCTTATTGCATGAAAGCAAGCTGGGTAGTCTGCAAGCGATGTTGCCGATTTTGGAAGCTGTTGTGCAGTCCGGTCGTCCGTTGTTGATTGTGGCGGAGGATGTTGAAGGCGAATCTTTGGCGACACTGGTTGTGAACAAGTTGCGCGGTGGATTGAAAGTTGCCGCTGTGAAGGCGCCTGGTTTTGGTGATCGTCGTAAGGCGATGCTCGAAGACATTGCGCTTTTGACTGCCGGTCAGGTTATATCCGAAGATCTTGGTATCAAGCTTGAGAATGTCACGATTGATATGCTCGGTACGGCCAAGAAAGTGACCATTACCAAGGATGATACAACAATTGTTGATGGTTCTGGGGCGAAGAAGGACATTGAAGCAAGATGTGCCCAGATTCGCCGTCAGGTTGAAGAAACAACATCCGATTACGATAAGGAAAAGCTGCAGGAACGTTTGGCGAAATTGTCAGGCGGTGTGGCTGTTCTTCGTGTTGGTGGTGCAACTGAAGTTGAAGTGAAAGAGCGTAAGGACCGTGTGGACGATGCATTGCATGCGACACGTGCGGCCGTTGAAGAAGGCATTATTGCCGGCGGCGGTACTGCTCTTTTGTATGCGACACGTGCGCTGAAGGATCTTAAAGGCGATAACGATGACCAGAATGTGGGTATCGATATTATCCGCCGCGCGATCCAGGCGCCGATCCGTCAGATTGCGGAGAACGCCGGTGCGGAAGGCTCGGTTATTGTTGGCAAGCTTTTGGAGCAGAAAGACAATAACTATGGCTATGACGCGCAGGCTGGTGAGTTCTGTGATCTGGTCAAGGCTGGTATCATTGACCCGGTGAAGGTTGTGCGTACGGCTTTGCAGGATGCTGCGTCCGTATCATCGTTGTTGATCACGACCGAAGCCATCATCACCGAAGCTCCGCAAGATGACAAAGGTTCTGCTGGTGCTGGCGGTATGGGCGGCATGGGTGGTATGGGCGGTATGGATTTCTAAGCCGCCTCTTAAGAATCAAGAAAAACCCCGCTTATTGCGGGGTTTTTTTATTGTAATTTTCGTGTGCGTTGTTGCTTGAAGGCCATATAAATATTTTTAGAGTTACAATGAACGTGCCTAGGCAGAGAGCCAGTATATTCCAAAATATGATTGAATAGAGGCTTAAAATAAATCCGTAAATAAGCCAAAACAAATATGATAAGTTGAGGCAGATTAAAGTTGCCATTGAGATGTCTTCAGTTTTTTTTGTACGGACTATTTTAATAGATTGAGGCAGCGTGCTGAGCGCTGTTAAAGAACCTGCTAAAAATCCGATGATTTCTACGTAGTTTGTCATGTTCCTGGGGTGTATTCTACAGCTTCTAATGCGTGTAGATAAACCCCATTTTCTTCAAGGTGCATTCTTGATGTGAAACCAGAGGATTCGCATAGTTTTTCAAAATCTTCCCGCGAATATTTAGGAGAAACGTTGATCAGATATTCTTCGGCTCCGCCATTCTCATTGAAATCCAAGGTTAGGTAATGACATAGAATTCCACTTTGTTGGTCAAATTCTACCCTGAAATCTTCATTGTCCGTTCTTATAGTTTTGTATGGGGTGTCTCGTTTTATTCTATGCGCTAGATTGCATGCGAAGTCAGCTTGCCCTGCGTAGGCTCTTTCTACTTTTTGCTGATCCATGTTGCCATCGTGTGTTGTGACGAAAAAATCTCCAAGTTGCAAGGATGACCTGATTGCGCGGAGTCTTTCTTGTACTTGTTTGTCGGGACGTATGAGATCTCTATTGGCGTCTCGTTTAATCTCTGTGTTAAACAGCGTCAGTCCAAATAGTGTGGCGAGCCGCTTGGCTTTATTGGCTCTATGTATTGGAATATCAAAAGGCTTAAAAATGTCAGCTTGAAATGCGCCAGCTATGGAGGACGGTCTTGCTCTTCGCAACGCAGGTATAGAGTCGTTAAGGTATTCTATACTAATGTCATAGCATGTGGCTGCGACTACTTGTCTAAATTGTTTTGTAAGGGCAAGGTCTTTTCGTTTGAAGGCGTATTTGTTACCCATTCCCAAGAATGCAAAAACGATTGGTTCTGTGATGAGGCGAGGCAATTTAAAAGAAGCCTGGAATGCCAAACTCATCTCAGTACTAGGGATATAATATTCGGGATGATCTCTTAAAAACTCAATCCATAGAGAGGAGCCACGTACGGGGTCGGCGGAGTCTTTGGGGTCCGAATATTCCCATTGTCCTAATCCACCCTCTTTTTGATGTTTTTTATGGTCGATGACGTCTCTGGTGAACAGTTCGTTCCAGGGAACAGTTGATTCGGAGACATCGAGTTCGTCTCCGTCATCGTTAAGAGGGCTAAGATTTTGATTTGGGTTACTCATTTATATTTACTCAGCAGTTTTTGCTTTAGACCATATTCTTTTAAATTCTTCTCTGTAGAAGTTGGATACAGATTTACTGTTAATTACGAAGACAGTCACGCTGTCTTTTTGGAAATCAATTAGGGCAGCTTTGTTCCCGTATATATAATACGATAGGGGGCTAAATACTGTCTTTGGGATGCAGCGATATTCCGCATACTTGCTTGCGATAAGGTTTTGATCGCCCTCTTCGACAATGATTTTATACTGGGCTTGTATATTTTCCATTCTTTCCTGATGAGTTTTTGCGTAGTCCTTTTCCCATCTTAAGAATTCATTTTCGTTTACGTTGTTTACAACCACTTCTCTGTCGTTTGCTGCCAGTTTAAGTGTTTCGTATACGTCAACCAAAAACTCAACAAAGCCTTCGTGACCGTTGTAGATATCTACGGCACCTTCAGGCATTTTTCGGACGCCAGAACTGCCTAAAAATTCAATATTTGCATTCTCAAATGCGGCGCTGATTTTTTCCAATGTTTGGGTATTGGGCTTGTTTGTACCGTTTTCGATACGTGCGATGCCAGTTTGGGACAAGCCTGCCTGATCCGCGAGGTCGGATTGGCTCCAGTCAAGTAAAGCGCGGGCAGCTCTGATCTGTTCAATCGTTGGCATTTTCTGTTCCCATGGTTGTATGATGCATGATTTATAGACTGTTAAAAAAGGCCTGTCCACAAAAAAATACATATGTAAATGCATGACACTATAAAATATATAATGTCTGCTATTTTTTATATTATTTTCCTTGACTTTCAAGAATTATCTGCTATAAAAAGCACATAATTGTACATATATTATTCATAATACCGGTCCTTCGGGATAGGAATTTTTGAGGTATGTCTTTTATAAATCCCCACACACGTAACTCTTCGCCGGCCTTAGGGCCGGTTTTCTTTTTCCATTATGAGATTTGTGATTGGCTTCTTAGACTTTTCAGTGTTGCCACATTCACCTATATATAAGTCATGCCTGAATTGCCTGAAGTTGAAACTGTGCGGCGGGGGTTGGTTCCTGTCATGGAGGGTTGTGTTGTGCGCTGTGTGGATGTGCGGCGACGGGATTTGCGCATTCCTGTATGTGATGGATTTGAACATGCTATCGGCGGGCGCAAGATTTTGCGTCTTATCCGGCGGGGAAAATATTTGATCGGGCAGAATGATAGTGGACACGCTTTTGTTTGGCATTTGGGTATGAGCGGGAGCGTCAAGATTTTTGGGCCCGATGAGGCTTATGGCTGTGCCAAACATGATCACGTCATATTTACCATGTCGGGCGGAGAGCGTATTGCGTTTAATGATCCGCGCCGGTTTGGCATGATGTATCTGGTTGACGCCGAGAATTGGGAGAGTGAGCGGCCGTTTTGTGATATGGGGCCAGAGCCGCTGGGCAATGGTTTTAATGGTTCCGTGCTGCGGGAGAATCTGCGATCACGTAAAGGGCCGATCAAGAATGCCTTGCTTGATCAGAAGGTGGTTGCAGGTGTGGGCAATATCTATGCATGCGAGGCGTTGTACCGGGCAAAAATCCATCCATTACGCAAGGCGAATGATGTGAATGAGGATGAGGCGGGCGTGCTGGCGCACTCAATTGTTGAGGTTTTGAACGATGCGATTCAGTCAGGCGGCAGCTCGCTGCGTGATCATAAATTGACTGATGGATCGATGGGGTATTTTCAGCATTCTTTTGATGTTTATGATCGGGAAGGAGAGGTTTGTAGGCGTTGTTGCGAGAAGAAAAGTATTGAGATTTGTACTTACAGGATTATTCAAGCTGGGCGTTCGAGTTTTTACTGTTCAAATACGCAAAGGTGAAGTAAGACTCATGACTATGTCTCGTTTGATTGTTTTGATTGTGGTGGTGTGCTTTTTGGCGATTTCTTCGCCTGGGTTTGCCGAAGGCCGCTTTTTTGAAACCATTCCAGATATGCCCTTAATGCCAGGGTTGGAAGAGTCGGTTTCCGATGCCTCGGTGTTTGATAAACCGCAAGGGCGGATAGTTGAAGCGGTGGCTGTGATGAATAATGTTAGCCCCGAACAGGCGCTCGACTTTTATAACAAAATCTTGCCTGAATTTGGATGGAAAGCAGGCAAAAAGCCGGGCTCTTTTGTGCGTGAGCGTGAGATATTGACTTTGAGTTTTGAGCCTCAAGAAGGCTATAACAAGCTCGTTTTTCTACTGCAACCAGCCGGTTAGCGGCTGGATCACGCTTCATGCGGGCAAGTTATCAGGCTTTTCCAGCTTTTATCTTGACAAAACCCGGCAATCACACTTATATACGGGCATCCAAATTATTGGGAATTTTTAGATATATAGGATTGGAATTGAAACATGGCAAACCATGACTCTGCAGTAAAACGTGTAAGACGCAACGAAAGACGGGCGATTGTAAATGGTGCTCGCAAGAGTCGTATGCGCACGTTTATTAAAAAAGTTGAAATGGCGATTGGTGCGGGTAGTGCTAAAGATGCAGCGGCCGCTCTTCAAAAAGCTCAGCCAGAAATTCTTCGTGCAGTGGCCAAAGGCCTTCTTCACAAAAACACAGCGGCGAGAAAAATGTCACGTCTTTCTGCTCGCGTTAAGGCGATTAAATAAAAAACAATCTGCGGTTTTTTTATTACCGCTGTTTTAGTTTTTATAGACAAACCCGGATGATTCTTTCCGGGTTTTTTTTATTTCAAAAAAAATCAATTCAAAAAAAAATTCTTTTTTTAAAAA
>CAYZHM010000008.1:78375-78810 GCA_964478225.1 uncultured Micavibrio sp. | reverse complement strand
CCCAACTAAAATAACTGTGCCCCCCGTTTCAATACGGCAAAATCCACCGTTCGCGGTACAGCCTGTTAATCCGCCAAGATTACACGACATCGCCCCCCCATTGTCTCTCGGATCAATGGGCTGTAAACCATCTATGAAATCTGCCGGGTTGCTGCCAAATTCAAGACCGAACGAAGGATCATGAATACCAACTGAGCGATCAGAAGGACAAGGATAACGGCCGAAGACTTGCCTGAAATTTCTAAGCTTGGCATTAATCCCGATGTTAGGGTCAAATACGTGGTCTTTGGTCGTGATTTCGATCATGCGATGGCGATATTGGCTGTAGATTGATACTATAGCCGTCAAGATCAAAGATGAAATAATCATCACAATAAGCATTTCTACCAAAGTAAATCCTCTGGAATTTTTTTGTGAGATTTGATTGTTGATCTT
>CAYZHM010000008.1:0-78365 GCA_964478225.1 uncultured Micavibrio sp. | reverse complement strand
AATAAGGTCTGCAATCCGGAATAGGTACACCACCTGGTCCCGGCTTCATCCCTGCCAAAGCTTGTTTATACGTGTAAGGCCCAATGGGTATGTCGGGACATACACCAAGCGCATTCCCCAACGGTGCCGCCGTTAAAACCATTAATAATGGACTTGTATCTAGATCAACGCTGTTGCTGCAAATTTCATTGCCCATACTGATAGTCTTCATGCCTTTGCGGCCACAATAGATGCCATTGCCAACTTTACCTTCATCGTCCGCAGCTAAAGCCAAATCATCTTGAAATTCGGGTTTCCCCCATATATCCGCGGGCGTAAGTGCCTCTGTTCCTTGTGAAGGACTTTCCGGGTCTGCGCAACCCGATTTGGGATCGGCTTCCGTCCCTTTCACCACGCAAATACGATCGAGAGCAACCTTGCCTGCAATAACACTGCCGCGGACATCCATTTTTGCCAAAGGCGGGTCTAAAGGCGTGCCCATGAAATTGTCTTCGGACAATAAAACGTTGCCCATTTTTGTGTTAAACAAATTGTTGTTTTGACTATAAGCCCATGTGTCACTAAAGCGTCCACGCCCAAGGGATACGTGGTCATCAAAATAATTTGCTGCCGTCCCCAAAGACATTCCCTGATATACACGAAAAGCGTTGTTGCGGTCGCAGTTATCGCGGTTAGCCGTCGAAGGTGTGTTCGTACAGGAAGAAATTAACTTGCCGTCTATTGAAAAGGCCCCGTTGTTATCTTGTCCAAGCGATATCAGCGCAAAGTGCAAGCTGGCATCGGGCGTGCCAAGAACTATCGGGGTAGGAGAAGGAGATTTAGGATCAAAGTAATAGGTTGTCACTGTGACCTTGCCGGCATTGTCGTCAAAAGTGCCAAGTGGTGGCGGTGGAACGTCTACCAAGGCTCTGGTGACAACATACACCCACTGTCCCCCGTACGGATCCGTAAGATAGGAGTCTGGAAGACCTAGTGTTCTAACCGGCAAAGCCCCGATTAAAACTTCTTCAGACGCTGTTCCAAAAGTATCAAAAGCAATACAAGCCCTAGAATCATTAGACTGACAGGCTGATAACGATCCTGTATCTGGAATTTCGCGTCCAAAGCCATTGCTATGATCTGGATCTGCAGGAGCCGGATAATGGTCATGGACCGCCGCATACCGTCTCAAGACAGAATTAATCTCATCTGCAACCACACGATCAGAATAACGAAACTGTGCAGCTTTTTGCTCCATTTCGTAAATATTTAAAAGGGGGATAAGAACTAAACCGATCACAAGCATAATAATTGACACCTCAACAAGTGTCAGTCCGGTCTGCTTTTTCTTCAAATCGGCCAGAATCTTACGTATTCCCATAGTTATTATAATAATAGAGATACCCGTAATAAATCGTTAAACTCTCAGACCATCTCAATGGAAAGAATTTTTTAAAACACTGTTTTTGTTAGATATTTTTTATATAGAGAAAAATTGATGAAATTTTTTTATTAAAGCAACGCTTTTTACGGGGGCCAAAGCCCCTCATTCCCCTAATGTATGGCAAAAAATCTGCTTCATAAAGAAGTTTTTATTCTCAAAGGGGGTTAAGAAAACCTGAAGCTACAGGCCTTGATACTCAATCTTATTGCCAAAGCTGCGTGCCCGCCATAAACCCTTGATATCATAAACAATACCGGATTTACGAGAAAGTAACTTCTCAATAGAAGGCACATCCATAGTCATATACGCATCATGAGCCACACACAAACCAAGGCAATTGTAATCAGCTATGTCAGGTAAACTGCCCAAAAGAGAAATTCCATATTCTTTGAGCACGTGATTGTTATCAGCATAAGGATCATGAACATCAACATCATGCCCCAGCCTCTGAAGTTCGCGAATAACATCTATAACTTTTGAATTGCGAATATCGTTTATATTTTCCTTAAATGTGAACCCCAAAATCAATATTTTTGCATCAGTTGCTGCATGGGACTTTTGCAGCAACTGATGCATACGGGTTGCAACATAATTCCCCATGGCGTCATTGATTTTCCGGCCTGAAAGAATAACCTCAGGATCATGCCCGATGTCCCTGGCGCATTGAGCCAAGTAATACGGATCAACGCCTATGCAATGCCCTCCGACCAGACCAGGAGTGAATGGAAGAAAATTCCACTTGGTTTTTGCTGCATCTAAAACATCAAAGGCAGATAACCCAAGTTTATTGAGAACCACAGTCACTTCGTTGATAAAAGCGACGTTTATATCCCGCTGCGCGTTTTCTATCGCTTTAGACGCTTCAGCAGTTTTAATGTTCTTGGCCTTGAAGATGTTTCCTGCGTTGATCTGACCATAAAATTCCGCCAAAAATTCAGTCACTTCCGGTGTTTGCCCCGCAACGACTTTTGCAATCTTTGAAAGAACATGCTCGCGATCTCCAGGATTAATACGTTCGGGAGAGTATCCAAGATAAAAATCTTTACCGCAAACCAGCCCACTGACATGCTCAAGAACGGGACCACAAATATTCTCGGTTACTCCCGGATAAACTGTACTTTCATAAACGACAATATCGCCGGGCTTTATGTATTGTCCAACGGTTTGTGACGCGCTTTTTAAGGCGGTGAGATCAGGCTGATTGTCATCATCAATAGGTGTTGGCACAGTAACAATGAAAACATCGCAATTCTTTATATCATCTGAATTTGACGTAAATACACACTTTGTCGCCGCAAGTTCTTTTTTATCAATTTCGTTATTGCTATCAATCCCCTGAGAAAGACCTTTGATTCTGCTCTCACTGCAATCATACCCAATGACAGAACCGTACTGAGCAAGAGCAAGAGCAAGGGGCATACCCACATAACCCAAGCCCACAACCGCCGTTTTCTTTTCTTTTACTTTATGCATCGCCCTTTTATGCCTGAAACTGAGAAAGATTCAAGACCAGATAACAAAGCAAAAGAAAACAGGGGCATTTAAGCGTCATGACCCGCCCGCTTTAAAAGCCCAAATACAGAGTTATGCAAACGCAACTCCCCTGCCCTGGCTCGCGACACCATAGAATTGAAATAAGCCGCGGGCTTGAGAACCGGGTTTTCTTCCCTCAATGCGGCTTGATCCGTAAGAAGAACACAGACAGCAGCTCCAGAACGACCCAGAACGGCGCATGCATCGCCCCATGACTTTTGACTAATTCCAAGGTCTTTCTTGGTTCTATACCCTGCTTCAACAACATCTTCCCATACCATGGGACTAGATTTTAAGGGAATATTGGCTCTAAACCTGTCACTTGCTGCGTTAAGAAGTTGTTTGAGTGTGAGGTGATGCAGCCCTAGCTTTGTGTCCGCGTTGGCCAAGAGCTCTGTGTTTGCCGTGCTGGTGTCTAAAATTTTGCTACAGCTTTTTTGAAAGCCTTTGTTTTCCGACTTGTCCGGAAAGCTACATTGTTCTGATTTATCAGATTGTTTTTGGTTTGTTAATTTGTAGTGGACGAACTTATGTTCGTCCTTGGCCGTATATTTAACAGGATTTAATTTTCTTACAGAGCTTGTTTCCACAATAATAGAAACAAGTTGCTCCATAATCTTTTTGTGGCTTTCAAGAAGGGTTCTAAGCTCTTCTAGCTTCATGTATGTGCGGATTGAAAAGGAAATTTTTTCGTATGCTTCCATGAGACCGTTGATGGACATCTGTTCCCTCCTCTTCTCTACGCTTTCTGCATGCAGGGCTAAAATCTGACGCCTATACCAAGATATCTGGCGTTTCGTTTCCATCCATGCGTCATCGTAAAGTTGTTTTTCCTGTAATTTTTCTTCCAACACGGACCTGAGATATGCGAGAGGCGTCAAATCAACGCCATATGCATAAAGAATAGCTCCGGTCTGTTCACATCTTTGACCAAAACGTCTGTGATTTCCGCTATCGTTCCAAGTTATGGCCCCTAATTCAAACAATTGTTTTTCCAATTTTTGAATTTGACGCTCGGAAACTCCTAAATCTAGGGATGTTCTCGCCACAGACTGGAAAACAATCGGGCGGCTCCCCTCCTCCCAATCAATTTCACGCGTGAAAGACATATAGTAGTCCAAAAGCCCAATCATACGCGGTGAAAACCCTGCCGATTTCCCTACTCTTTTAATTAATAAAAGCAAATCATACCGGTTAACATTTTCTTCCAAACCGGAAAAGTCATCGGATAACCCCAGAGAAGCTCTATACGCATCCGAAGAAATGCGCCCTCCCCTGCTCTCACTTTTCCCAATCTTTGTTATTATGTCATTTTCGTTATGTGATAGTTTGTCCATAGCGCATTTCTGCAAACCTTTTGAAAAAGCAAAAAAAACCTGTTTGCAAAATCATCCATGACTTGCACTTCAGGCCGCAGAGCGCTACAATTCAAGTGTCGAATTTGAAAGGCGTAGTCGCTCTTTTCAGCTTTAAAAAAAACCGTGGCTTACTGGCTGCGGTTTTTTTATTTTCTTAAAGGTAAGGCTTTCCTCCTTAAGGTGATATAGACCGGAATGGTCGAGATACTGAGATTATGAAGACGCGAGGTGAAGTCTCGCAATGCAAACACGATTCGTCTGCGAATGCTTTAAACAGTATCACAGTGTATTAATCACGACAACTATACACACTGAATATACATCATGATACATTATTAAACATACACACCTGTATAGCTCTACCGACTTGTTTTTATTGTGTTTTTATTTATCATCACCAGAAGTCGAAAGAGTGGGGGCGGTATATACACTGTATCAGAACGTGTATATGTGTGTGCGAATCTCCTCGACTCAATTCCTTGCGTTGTGTGTATTATTTAAGGAATACTGTATTGTATCGCTTGGCAAAGAGAGTTCATTTGTTATACTGATCGGAGCGAACACCACCAAACAGTGGTTTGTGTTGTTTTATAAGCCAACGATAAACACCGGGTTTTTTACATGCGCGTTTCAATTTCAAAAGCAGCCGATATGGTGGGCATCACCAGAGCAACGCTTTATCGGCACATTGATAAGAAGGGAATTACCGTCCTTAAAGACGAAGATGACAACCCCAAAATCGACGTGTCTGAGCTTATTCGGGTCTACGGAGATAAAGTGAGAGAGGTGCCAGAAAGAACACCCAATACAGCTGAGTCTAATCCAGGACAAGCCACTCTGAAACACTCTTTTTCTGTACCAGAATCTCACACGAAACCGAATCCCAATTCCTCGTCATCTGTACAAGTTGAAATAGAAGTATTGCGCGAACGCATTCGCAGATACGAGGCAGAGAAAGGATCGACCGAGACAGAGCGTGAAAGGGAGCGCAGGCAGCTTATGGAGCAAATTGAACATTTGCAGAGCAGCCTTGCACAATCTCAGGAACAGCAGAAACGTTTAACTTTGCTGCTGACCGATCAACGCGATAAAACAGTAACGTTGCCTGTCACTCCTGCCAACAGTGATAAAAAGGAAGAGCCCCCTGTGGCGGCAGAGGAGGGGGTTTCATCAGCAGCTCCAGCTTCTCAGATGGAAATTCTCGAAAAGACAATCCAAAAGTTGCAAAATCAGAACAAACGGATTTACTACGAGCTACAAAAACAAAAAGAGCTAACCTTTTTCCAACGTTTGTTTGGCAATTAAATTTCAGACCCGGCTCATATATCCGCTTCACAACTCCTAAAAATCTTGCTTCTGAAGAACGGCGGAGCGTTTTCGGGTCATGCGCGGGTCAAAGCAGGCCTAACGCGCGCTCTTTTGATTAAACGTTTGATTTAGAACACCAATTTTCTGATATAAATTAAAAATTGACGACGTATAATCAAACTCAACTCTATATTTTTTGATTTTTGAATCAAAATAACGTTCTTCACTTTCTACAAGCTCCAGAATATTACCTTCGCCCAGTTCAAATTGTTCCTGGTTCAGTCCTCGCAATTCATCGTTGGCCGTGATCTCCTGATCAACGCTGTACCACTCTCTCTCAAGCGATTGCAGTTGATTATAAAGAAGTTTGATATGCTGATTGATGTCTCGGGTTAGTTTTTCAATCGTAATGTCGATTTCTTGAATCTGACTTAAAACCCTGTTCTTTGAAGCATTTCGTGCAAAACCATCAAACAAATTGTAATTCATCTGCAACATGCCCGAGGCATTATTATTGTGTCCAATTTCTCCGCCAACATCCTTAGATTCCCTCACTTCAAACACTGCATCCAGCGTAGGGTAGTATTGTCCTTTTACGGCTTCAAGTTGATGCGCAAGGGCCTGGCGATCTGATTTGTTAATTTGCAGCTCTTTATTGTAATCCTGGGCTTGTTGGAAATAGGTTTCCAAAGTCCCCAAACTGAAATTTTCAAGGGGATGTAACGCTTCGAAGGGTGGGGTAGGGCCGGTCAAAAGCTCCAAATCGTTCAAAGCATCCGATAATTGCGCCTCTATGGATATCTTTTGCTGCCGAGCATTCTGGATACGCGCATTAACAAACTTAAGCTTGGCGTCGCTTTCCGCCCCAATTTCAACCATTAAAACCAGCTTGGCGAATATATCTTCCATCGTCTGCACAAACATAGCGGCATCAGCGACAGCTTGCTGGCTTTGTAAAACCCGGAGATAGGCATCGACGGTGCTTAGTATAATCTGTTCTTGAACCTGAACGGCCTGAATTTCAGAAGATTCAACAAGCTGCTTGCGTCTGCGGATTTCTTCCTGCGTCTGAAAACCTCTAAAAACCGGCTGATTTACAGAGAAAGACGCGGTCGAGGACATATTTGTATTGCTTGTCCCTGTTGCAATTGTTCCTCCTCGGAAACTTGCAGGATCATTATATTCTCTGCCTGTCTGCGCAAAAACATCCACGCGGGGGTAATAACCAGCTTTTGCCTCGTCAACAGAATATCCTGCTTGCTGTGTTTGTTTGGAAGCGATTTGAATTTCAGGACTGCGGGCCAGAGCCATTTCAACAGATCTTTCCATTGTGACATCAGAGCCGCCAGCTAAAGCAGAGCAGGGGAGGGCCACACCGATTACGATGGCCGATGCATAAAGCAATGCTCTGATTTTAGGGCTTGGGTACATCTATTTTTATTCTTACCCAATGATAAGAATCCTCAATTTTTTCGGGGTCTTTGTAAGCAACAGACACGCGTGGAGCAGCTATGCCGCCTTCTAGAATGACGTTCCGAACGTTTAGGGTGCGCGCGAGCGCTATTTCACGTGAAACACTTAAAGATTTTGTTTCCGGATTATCACCGGCCTCAATAACAATTCGGACTTTTTGACGGGTTTCTTTATCCATATTCCCCAAAAAATCAGCGATCATGCTTTCGGTAATTTCAGTAAGCGTGACATCGTTTTTCTTATAAACCACCGTTAAACTGCTGCTATCTTGCGCAACAATGACATTTTGTTCATTAGATTTGGCCAAATCGGCCTTCAATTGGGCTATTTTCTTATTTAATTTGTTGTTTTCTTGTGATAATTCCTGCAATTCATTGATTTTTTGTATCTGAATCTCAAATTCTTCGGGGGTTAGCTGGTTTTTTGCCAAAATTTGCGATTTGATATTCTCGATACCTTCGCGGATTTTTTGAACATTGTCCCTCTCAATCATTTGCTGATGGTTGATGCTTAGAACAAACATCACAATCGACAAAATCATAACAAAAAACACAAACATCATAATGACCGCCGAAAGAATATCAACAAATCCGGGCCACGCAATTTCGGCTATATCATCATCGCGACTGCTCATAATTTAACCTGAGAGCTCCTATGTGTCTTTCTTACTCAAGCGATTTTGAACAAACTGGCTGTTTTGATCTATTTCCTGCAAAATAGAGCTTATTTGCACAGAGATTTGAGACAGTTCATTGCTTTTCATCTGAAGCTCAGACTGCGTCTTTTCTTGATCTCCCGCCTGCTTTTGAATGGCCTCACAAAGATTATTTAGCTTCTCTCCGTTTGCCTCCATAACCCCGAGTAATTTGCTGCTAAATATAGCTTCATCCTGCTTGGAGTTGGTTAAAGATTTTAAGTCCTGTAAGGCTTTTCCGATGCTCTGAAGGCTTGTTTGTATATCCTTTTGCACTTGCATGAATTCAGAATGACCCAAGAACTGCCGATTAATTGCCTCGGTTAATTGGCTTAAAGCCGCAAAATTCATGGTCATGCGCTTATTGGCCTTCGCAGAAAGCTGTATAAAGGCGCCGAGCCATGCCTTTAAATCATGATCTTGCGCGTTTTCAGCCATTTCCTGGGGTTCAGCAATATCAGAACCTATTTCAGGAACATGAGCATCAATCCAACGATTAACGCTTTCCAAAAATCTAAACTGCGCTAGTCCCGCAAAGAAATTTAACATTCCCACGAATAAAGAACCGGTCAGACCAAACAACGAGGAGCTAAAAGCAATCCCCATCCCTTGCAAGGGTTTACTGATACCATCAATGAAATGAGACATAGCAGCCATGCTCTCATCAGATCCTGCAACAGCCATACTTTTTGAGACGTCTCCCATAGCCGCGCCGACTGATGAAATTGTAATCAGCAGGCCCCAAAAAGTTCCTATAAGGCCCAACATAACCAAGATTCCGGCTAGATAGGTCGCAACGCTTTTATCAGCCTTGATATGCCTATCAAGTTTGGCGCGGATAACAGCTGCATCATGCGCACTCAGTTGCATATGGCCGTAAGTCTGCAAGCCCTCAAGCGCTCTTTGCATTTTTTGGCGGTCGAGAAAATATTCCTTATTCTTCAATTCCTTAGATAGCAATTCAGCCGCAGTTTCATCGGCTTCATCATCATTTTCTAGATCCTCAACCTTCTGCAGATATCGGGCCACACCCCAAAGGCAGTAGTTCTGGAAGAAAATTTTAATACATCCAACAAAAATAACTATAAATATCAATCCATTAAGGCCGATATTGGTCTGAAAATTCGCCGTAATATTGTCCCACAGACCCAGAACCACACCCCCAGCAGCAAAAACCATAAAGAGCATAGGGGGGGTTAAGTAATTGAAAATAGACGTATTTATCGTAATGAATGTCTTTTTGAGCATGTTAAAACCATCGGTGAAAATGTCCGAGTCTATGCTATCCCCTCAGCTATGCTCAACCAAGGCAAAACTAGGCTTTTCAGGGAATAATCCCATTCTATTTATTCGGTAAGATTTATATAAATTTTTACATAATTTTAATGTGTTTTTTTTATACTAGTAAGTAAGAAGCTATATAAAGTGTGGGAAATAGCAGAATGACCGATACGGGAATCACCGTTTCAATGCCTCAAGCGGGGCAACAGATCAGAGTAGACGTCAAACCAGGCGAAAGCGTTTCATTGTCAGATATTGATCTTTCGGCCGTCAAAATTGACATTGTTGGCCCTGATGTTGTTATGAGCGATCCGGCAACAGGCGCTCAAATTTTCTTCCCAGGCCTTGCCCTCATCATGTTTTCAGAAAGCGACGCACCCCAGTTTATTCACAATGAAACACCAGTGTCCGCACAAGATATTCTAAGCAAAATTGGAACGATTGAGAATATTACACAGAATGATCTGTTTTCTTTTACCAGTCTTGAAACAGAAGATCAGGACTCTTTGGAAGAAAAAGAAGCAGACACTGCGGCGCCAGAAGATCATAGCGAGCAAATGCAGAAGGCCGCTGATGATTTTTTTGACATTGCATCTTACTTAGAAGCCTTCAAGCAAAGTGCGGAAAGCAATAACAGCTCCCAATTGCGTGTTGATGCTCAAGAGCAGCAGAACACTCCTTCGAATGACGTTATGCAGAGCGTCAAAAGTTCCAGAGCAGAATTTATGAAGGATGCGGACGGGGCATTAAAAGCCAAGCCTGTTCCTCCACCTGCAAGCCGCGGAACGCCTGAAGAGTATAATGATCAACACAAGGAAGATTTTACCGCACCTAAAAATGATGGAGAACCAATCGAAGGACCTACAGGCAGATTTTCGTTTAAAGTTGATTTTCTGCAGGTTGGGGGCACAAACGAGCTTGGAGGCGATGTTATTCGCGGCGGTGGCGGCAGCCTCTTATCAACAGTTCTGCCAGATCCTGCACATCAGTTTTCTTCTGAGACGATAAACACGAGCACCATCAATATGGCCCACACCATATATGCTGATAATCCTCTGCTGTTCAGCAATACGATGGCTGCTCGTGTTTTGAGTCTCGTGCCTGACCTTCTTCCTGGCTATGATGTAACACAGGTTGTAATCAGCGGAATTCCGGCTGATTTCGAGCTTGGCTATTACGATCAAACAGCCAATACATTCACCAGCATTGCACGCACAGGTGCTAATTATGTTTTGGACAACCCTGCGCTGACAGAAACTGACAAAATCGAGCTTGTTGTGCGCTATCCAATTCCCAATGCAGCAAGCGGCTTTAATCTGAATATACAGATGCGTTCGGAATATGATCCGCTAAGCGGCGAAACTGAGCCTGCAGAAAACCAAAAAGTACAGGTTTATGACATACCTGAACAAAGCGTTGCCATTAAGACAGTAAACAGTCCGTCAGATGCTGCAGGGAACAAGCACGTTTTATCAAATGTAGCCAACGGCAATATCATTACGACAAGTGACGCTGATGTGACTGTGTATGGAGGTCAGGGGAAAGACACGATTACAACAGGGGCTGGCAACGACGTCATATACGGCAGCCTGGGCAACGACACCATTCAAGCCGGGGCTGGAATCGATACACTGAATTTTAGCCTTATGACGAGTCCACTTGATGTCAACCTTGTGACAAAAAGCGCGAGCATTAATAATGCACAATATGTTCAGAGCATAAAAGGATTTGAAAATCTGGTTGGCGGTAGCGGATCAGATATTCTGACCGGCAATGAGCTTGATAACAATATCAAGGGTGGAGCAGGCAATGACACTATCTCTGGCTATCTGGGCAACAATGCCCTGGATGGCGGCGAAGGCGTTGACACTGTGCGCTTTGATTTTACGAATACAACTGTTAATGCAAACTTGACTACAGGAACTGCCAACATTGGCGGCGCCATATCAACGCTTGCCAACTTTGAACGCATGGTCGGCGGTAAAGGCAATGATTATCTTTATGGAGATGCCGCTTCCAACATTATTTGGGGCGACGCAGGCGATGATACACTTATTGGAGCGGGCGGCAATGATAGGTTGGTTGGGGGTGCGGGATCAGACTTGTTTATTGCTGAGCTAAATGATGGCGATGATACGATTGATGGCGATGACGGAATTGCAGGAGTCACAGGAGTTGTAAACAGTGTCGATTACAGCCAGTTTGCAAGCCCTGCAGGGTTAAATGTTAATTTCAATACGACAGATGCAGAACAATATACATCCGTTTATATCAATGGAGAGACAGATCGTATAAGAAACATTACCAAACTCATCGGAACCACCGCAGACGACGTCATGGTTAATAACGGGACGGGGCGTTTTCTTATTGGCGGTGCAGGCAATGATATAATCACTGGTGGAACAGGGAACGATTTCATTGCAGGAGGAACAGGAAACAATACACTTAACGGCGGCGGCGGCTTGGATACTATCAGTTTTCATGATTTGGCAACCTCGGTACAGGTTGATGTTAAAGAAAGCACAGCAAGACACGGCGCCAACACCACACTCTTTGCAGGCTTCTCTCGTTATGACCTCACAAATCATAACGACACTTTTATCTCGTCATCTCACGAAAACGACTATGCGCGAGGGCTGGCAGGAGATGATTATTTTTACGGTAGCGATGGCAATGACACCTTCTTCGGAGATGAGGGCATAGACACAATTGATTATAGTGCTGCTGCGGGCGGTATCTCTGTTGATATAGGTGGAGAAACAGGAACAGCAACAGGCAGCATGGGTAGTGACGCCCTGTATGGATTTGAAAACATTCGAACAGGTGCTGGAAACGATAGCATTCACGGATCTTCTGCAAACAATATCATTGTCTCAGGCGCAGGGAACGACACGATTTTGTCAAGTTTGGGTGCCGACACGATTGATGGGGGTGACGGAGAGGATATCTTAGATTATCACAATAATGGAGAAAGAATTTATGTGACAATGAATACCATTGATTCAAATGGCTATAACGAAGTAGGCAAAGACATCAATGGAACGATCGATAAGATAAAATCCATAGAAAAAATCTACGGCTCGAATTTTGACGATTATTTCGTGGGAGATAGCAGAAATAATAATTTCAATGGCGGTGCAGGCGCAGATAATTTCTCTGGAAGCCTTGGCAATGATATTTATGACGGTGGCGATGCCATTTTTGTAGACACGATCACTTATCTATATCAGAAAAACATTGTTGTTGATATGGAAATTACCAATGCTGATGGGTACAGCGAAGTCACAATTACCGCCGATGGAAAAACTGATTTAATCAAAAATATCGAGAATATCTATGGCTCAAACTATGCCTTAGCTGGTGACATCATAAAAGGAAATGATCTCAACAACTATTTCCGGGGCAATGCCGGCGATGATATTCTTTATGGACGAGGCGGGAACGATAATCTGGTTGGAGATACTGGCAACGATACAATCTATGGCGGGACTGGCAATGATACGATTGCGGGCGGTGCTGGGAATGACACTCTTTTCGGCGATGAAGGCCATGATAACTTTATCATGTATCACACTGGAGCCGACGTCATAGATGGCGGTACCGGAATTGATACGATTGGCTATAACACATTGAATTCAAATCTTAATTTCAACATCAATCTTTCCACCAATATGGATAATTTGGGCAACAGTTTTTCAAATATAGAAAACGTTCTAGGAAGCCGCTTTGATGATGTTATTACAGGCTCGTCAGGTAATAATCTTCTTGAAGGCTTTATGGGGAATGATGTTATTTCGGGTATGGATGGCGAAGATCAGCTTAACGGGGGCGAAGGCAACGACACCCTCATCGGCGGCAAAGGCTACGACATCTTAGACGGCGGCAATGGTAACGATACTGCAGATTATTCCTTGGCCGCAGACTATGTTGAAGTTGATCTGAATGACAACATGGCTTGGAGGGATGGAGACGGGTTATTTGACGAACTTTATGACATTGAGAACGTCACAGGATCTGATTATAACGACCACCTCATGGGCAACAGCTATGACAACATCCTTGCAGGCGGGGCAGGGGACGATGTTCTTGAAGGACGTGGCGGAAGCAATACACTCAATGGGGGAGATGGGGCGGACACGGCTGTATATACAGCGCATAATGGCTCAATTCGCTATGAATCCGGGGCCGTAATTAAGACTAGCGCAGCGGGCGGAACTGTATTAGGCACAGATGCATTGATCGATATTGAGAAGATTATTGGAGGCTCGCACAACGACACCTTTAATCTGGACACTTCTGAATTGGCAGACTTTTCTTTAATCAACGGAGGCACAGGCTATGATCGCATTGCGCTCAGCGGTGGGCTATCTGATGACGGGCTTACTCTAAATTCCATATTCAACGACATAGAAGAAATTGATTTCACGGGCTCCACGCTTTTCGGTGGAGATCAATTTGATTTATCCATGAATGATATTATTGGCATTACAGATGCCAATAATAAGCTGCGACTAGCCGTAGGATCTGACTTCGACTTGAATATCATTCCAACCGGTTATTCCCTCACGAACAGCGATTCACTAGACAATGTTAACACCTACGTGTTTACAAGTGACAGCGATCCCACAGAAACAGTAACCTTGGAAATTGAAACCGTTGCAACGTCTTAAGATATAAATCGCTTGTTTCGCAACTATTGTAAAATCTGTACAATGAGATCACGATTTTGCATTTCAGATTGTTTTTCGCATGTTACAAACGCCTCCTCAAAATTCCCTGATTGAAAGCCTGCGCTTTGCCCTATCGCTTTATGGCAAACATATTAATCTGTGCGGAGCTCTCTCGGAATTGCCAAGAGCACACGGCGAAATTACCCAGGATGACATTCCAGCCCTTACCAATAAGATTGGCGTCAAAAGCAGGGTCAGCAAAAAATCCCTAAGGTTTTTGCATGAAAATGATAAGCCGCTCATTTTATTACTCAAAAACAATCAAGCTTGCGTGCTGCTTCCGGCGAAAACGCATCAAGGTAAAATATACTTTCCGGAAGAAGGAATTACAGACAAACACATAGACCAATTAAAAGACGAATTTACGGGCTATGTGATTATTCTGGATCCTGGCGCGGGGGACACAAGAACGTTGTTTTCGAACTGGATCTGGGGCCCTGTAACGACTTACTGGGATCGTTTTTTGGAGGTCATTTTGGCCTCTGCCTTTATCAATATGTTTGCTTTGGCTTTGCCCTTATTCAGCATGAACGTGTATGACAGCGTGGTCCCCAATTTTGCTTTGGATACCCTTATTGTCCTTGCTGTGGGAATCTTTCTGGCCTTGGCCTTTGATTTCCTTTTTAAGATTTTGCGCAATCATATCCTTGAAGGGCTCAGCAGCAAAATCGGAGCGCAATTTGATTT
Source organism: uncultured Micavibrio sp. (assembly GCA_964478225.1). Lineage (GTDB taxonomy): Bacteria > Pseudomonadota > Alphaproteobacteria > Micavibrionales > Micavibrionaceae > CAYZHM01. The sequence continues at coordinate 63,878 of CAYZHM010000008.1, read as the reverse complement.
TGAACTCATGCAACGGTTGCTTGCCATTCCTCAAATTGACTTGAATATGGCGGTCGGACAGAAGGCTAATTTATTCAAAGAAATCCAAGGGTTAAGAGATTTTTATACCACAAAGCTTGGCCCGGCCATGGTCGACTTCCCTTTCTTCCTGCTTTTCATTTTCGTCATAGGCACCATTAATTTGAAAATAGTACTGGTTCCAATTTGTGCAGCTATTTTCATCCTTACGCTTACTTTTCTCATGCAAAATGCAATCAAATCTAAAACATCCCGTAACTTCAAAGAGATGCAAGGAAAGTCTTCTCTTTTGATTGAGACACTAGAAGGTTCTGAGACGTTGCGTATGCTAAGCGCGACCGGCACTGGTCTTTTTAAGTGGGCTATAGCAACCGAGACTGCTGCGGATGCAGCAAAGGAAAGCAACACTCTTATGGCATGGAATCAAAATGCGTCACTGAGCGCCATGTATGTGGTCAACGTATTGGTAATTATAATAGGGGTCTACGAGATACATGCTGGCGCCCTTACAGTGGGGGGACTAATCGCCTGCACCATACTATCCAGCCGCGCATTGGCTCCAATTATGGCACTATCCGGCACACTCACACAGATGAAAAAGTCTTACGATGTTCTGCAAACGATCAAGAAGATTTTTGATCTGCGGTACGAAGGGGAGACCACAAATAAGATTCAAGAGAGCGCAAAAATTAAAGGGAAAATTACGCTACGTGATGTGACGTATTATTATCCGGGCCAGTCTGTTCCTGCCCTTGAGGGGGTTAGTTTTGAAATTAATCCGGGAGAAAAAGTTGGAATAATTGGAAAAACTGGGGCAGGAAAAAGCACTATCACAAAAATCCTTAATGGATTTGTAAGACCAGTTAGCGGCAATATCCTGATTGATCATCAAGTTCTGGATTCCTATCACCCGGCACAGTTTCGCGCGCATGTTGGCACAATTCCTCAAAAATCCTTCTTCTTTTCAGGATCTTTGCGTGAAAACATCACAATGGGCCGTGAACACATCAGCGAAGAACGTTTTCGCGAGGTTATAAAATTATCTGGGCTAGAATATTTTCTTGAACAAACCTCACGTGGATTTGACACGGAAATAGGAGAAAACGGGGAAAGGCTTTCAGGGGGGCAGCAGCAATCCATAGCCCTTGCAAGAGCATTGTTGCATGATCCTGAGATCCTGATTTTTGATGAGCCTACAAATGGGATGGATCAAAATCTGGAGCGGCAGATGCAAGATACTTTTGCGACCTATCTTAAGGACAAGACCCTTATATTAATCACCCACCGCACGCCTTTATTAAAACTTGTGGACCGCCTTATTCTTATTGATCGCGGCCGTATTGTTGCGGATGGGCCCCGCGATGACATCCTCCAAAAGCTGGGAGGAGGGACAGGAGCATGATCGACGACGAGCGAAAACCGCGCTATCGCCTTGTCCTTTTTTTGAGTGCGATAGCCCTTGTCTTATTCTTTCTGTGGGCAGCAAACAGCGACATTGACCAGCAGGTGAGGGGGGCAGGCCGTGTTATCCCGGCCAGCGAAAATAAGACAGTGCAGCATCTTGAGGGCGGAATTATATCGGAAATCCTTGTTCGTGAAGGCCAGAATGTTGAGCCGGGAGATACGATGTTCATTATCCGTAATCAGGATGCCGATTCTGATTTGCAAGAGATTCAAATTAAAATTTTAGCTACGCAGATAGAGTTGGAGCGTCTGTCGGCGGAGTACAATGGCAAAGAATTTTTTGAGATTAGCGATGATATGCTTAAACGAGCGCCCCAAATATCCGCCAATCAGCAGCAACTTTTTCAAACAAGACAAGCCCAGTTTGGTCAACAAATCAGCATTCTTGAGGAGCGCAAAAATCAGAAGACATACAAACTTGATGATCTACAAACACAGCTTCAAAACGTTTTGGCGGAACAAAAAACAGCCAAAAACCAGCTGGAAATTAATCGCCGCCTAAAGACATCTGGCGCTATTTCCGAGAGCAAATATCTTGAGAGCCAAAGCGTGGTTCAGAGTTTTAATACGCGCATTGCGCAGCTGCAAAAACAAATTCCAATCATAAAAGCTGAACTTTCTGAAGCAGTGAACGAAATTCGTGAAGCGAAAGAAGGAATAAAAGCAAAGATCGGGGAGGAATTAAGCGATAAAAATGTTCAACTTCAACAGCTTGTAGAAAGAATTAAAAGTTCCAACGATGTGGTTGATCGCGCTGCGATAAACTCTCCTATCAAAGGCGTAGTTAAAAAGCTTTATATGAATACAATCGGCGGCGTAGTTCGCCCTGGCGCACCTTTGGCGGAAATTATCCCGCTCGATGACTCTTTGATTGTTGAGGCAAAAATATCTACGGATGATCGGGGTAAAATATGGCCTGGTTTGCCTGTTCAGGTCAAAATCACAGCCTATGATTTTACGGTTTTTGGCGGCGTTGAAGGGGAACTGATCTCCATCAGCCCTGATAGCTTTAAAGAAGAAAATGGCCACGAATACTATCAGGTCAAAGTCTCATTGGAGAACACGTACGTCGCAAAAGATAAACCAGTCTTCCCAGGCATGACGGCGCAAATAAGCATCATGACCGGAAAACGCAAGATTATTGACTACATATTGAAGCCATTCCGCCAAATTGAAGCCAATGCGTTCCGAGAATAACGGATCACCAAAGGTCAGGTGAACCACCTATGACGCTATTTTGTAATATTCCTTATACCATCTCACAAAGCGCGGAACACCCTCTGAAATAGGCGTTTTTGGTTTATAACCAGTCACGTCTGTCGTTTTCAAGACGTCTGCGTACGTCTCCTTAACATCTCCTGGTTGCATGTCTTTGAAAGTTATCTCCGCTTTGCGTCCAACTTCTTTTTCTATCAAATCGATGAAATCCATTAAGTTCTCACTGCGCGTATTTCCGATATTCAGAACCCTGTGCGGCGCCTCAGTCTGAGTTTTCAGCGGAGGATTATCAAGGGTTGCAACGACACCACTAACAATATCGTCAACATAGGTGAAATCACGCTTCATATGACCATTATTATAGACTTCAATGGGGCGCCCTTCGCTGATATTGCGCGTAAAGATGAAAAGAGCCATATCCGGCCTTCCCCATGGCCCGTATACCGTGAAGAAGCGCAGGCCCGTCTGAGGAATGCCATAAAGATGGCTGTATGACTGGCTCATCAACTCATCGCTTCGCTTGGTTGCTGCATATAAAGAAATGGGAAGATTGACCTCGTCATCAACAGAGAAGGGGAGTTTGGTGTTACCTCCATACACGGAAGATGAGCTTGCATACACCAAATGCTCAAAATTGTCTGTGTGGCGGCACATCTCCATAACGGTAAGGTGCCCCAAACAGTTGCTGGTTATATAAGTGTAAGGATCTTGAATGGAATACCTGACCCCAGCTTGCGCAGCCAAGTGCACGACCCGGATGAAAGGTCCTTTTTCTGCCCAAAATTTTTCCATCGCAGATTTATCCGAAATATCAACCTTTACAAAGCTGAAATTCTCAAAATTATCAAGCTCTTGCAGCCTCGCTTGCTTAAGAGTTACATCATAATATTCATTTAAATTATCAATCCCAACGACTGTTTCGCCACGTTGCAAAAGGGCAATGGCTGTATGAAATCCTATAAATCCTGCTGCGCCGGTCACAAGTATGGGGTCTTTGGTCATTTTTATGGTCTTTTCAATTCAAAAGCTGTTTTTAAGCGAGAAAGGAAGAGATAGCAAGACACCCTCTTCCCGCTTCGTTCGTACATACAAAAAGGAGATTTTATGGAAAATATTTATTGATATCAATGCCTTGCAAAATCAATCAGTTTAGTTAAAATTTTAAGAAAATTTACATAATTTTAATTCTTATTCTATAGTATGAAAGAATAAGCGTAATTTTATAGAATTCAAAGAGTGGGTGTAAATATGTCTTTTTCGGAGCTATCTCAAGTCTTTTCCAGCGCCGCCTTGGGTAATGACACCAGTTCACTCAAGCCTGACGATTTGGACAAAAACATATCTGAAGTCCACGAAAGTGCTTTTGTCTTTCAGCCCAATTTTGTGATGGTGAGCTCTAAAACGATTGAAACTCCCCAACAAGTTGTTGCACAATTTGCTGCACCCGTTCTCGCCGGAGACATGAACAGAAACGGTCATCTCGATATTGGTGATGTTGACGCTTTTGCACTTGGACTCCTTGATGCTCAAGCTTATCAAACCAAATATTCAGTCTCTCCGAATGTCCACGGTAGCCCTGATGGATCAATTGATTTCAATGATATAGGATGGTTTGTTAATATTATGAATGAAGCAGGTGTCTCCTTGCCTGCTGAAACTCAAACGCAGGTTCAACAACAGCAACAACAGCAACAAGTTCAGGAAGGATCATTCGCTGCGGGCGGGGGCGGCAGCGGGATCCCAGTAACTGAATCCACTGTTATTGAAAAGGCTGTTAAGCTGGTTATAGCCGATGAACAGAAATACGCGACGGGCGAAGCCGCCTTTACGCTCGGCGGAGTTAATGTTGTCTACGGCAAAGAAACCGATGATAACATCATGCTTGGGCGCATGACGCCGGCCGCAGATGCCACGCAAGACGGCCGTGTTGACGGGGCAGATTTTTTATCTTGGCAGCGTAATTTTGGCAAAACCGGTCCTAATTTCGCCGACACCAACGGTGATGGCATTGTCGATGGAACAGATCTTTTGCTGATCAAAAACGCCTTTGGGCAGCCAGCACAGTACAGCGAAACCACAACCCTTGCAAAGCAAGTCGTACAGGCCTATGCGGGCAACGATGTCATTCACGGCGCCTCCAGCAGTGACACTCTCGGCGGAGGAAATGACAGTGACCGCATCTATGGTTACTCGGGAAATGACAAACTTTATGGAGATGCCGGTAATGATATTCTAGTAGGCGGAAAAGGCAATGATTTGCTGAATGGCGGCAGCGGAGCAGACACATTCGTCTATGAGAAAGCAACCACCTTTGGATTTGTAGACACAATTGATTATTTCGATCCTGCGGAGGGTGATAAAATAGATTTATCAGACGTTCTAAGCTCCTATGATCATTTAACAAATTCAATAAGAGACTTCATTCAGGTGAAATGGGACTTTAACAAGAATGAAGTCACAATCGCCGTGGATGCGGATGGGGCAGGGGGCAATGCTGCAATGCAAAACATCCTCGTCCTCACCAATTCTCGCAATTTCTTCTCTTCCAATCCCGAAGATATGGTCACAGACGGTATGTTGATCGTTTAGAAATTACAATCTTTCGTAGCGAGAACCCCATAAGTTTGATAGACTGGAAGATCGAAGCTCTGCTCAAATTCATGCTGCCGTAACTCCCAGTATCCCTTCACAAATTAACGTTTCCTTATCATTTTACGTATTAATATATAATATGTGTAAAATTTTAGATAATTCCAAAATAAATCAGCGCGGGCTGACTTTGATAGAGGTAACGATATTGTTTCTCATTATTGGATTATTACTGATTCCACTTCTCCACATCATCGACCTTCATAAAAAAAGAATGGATTATCACAAAGTTCAGGGAAACCAACAAATCATTGAAAATGCTCTTTTAAGGTTTGTTGAAAGAAATGGGCGTTATCCCTATCCGGCGAAGCGTGATATCACATTTGGAGATCCGGAGTTTGGACACGAAAAATTACCTACCTTGAATTGCACTGGAGACAGCAGTGGTGATCCCGGCCCTTGTATTGTTAACGGCGCGCGTGATCCCGACGGCAGCGGATCCCTTAATCCTTCAACAAACGCCCGCGTCTTTATCGGCGATATTCCTTTTGCCGATCTTGGCCTTCCCACTTTCTTCATTATCAGTCCTTACGGTGGTAAGTTTACTTATGCGATCAGTGAAAGTATGACCAAGCCGTCATTTGATGATCGATATGGAGTTATTCAGGTCAATAAAGAGGCTGGAACCCTGGATGAAGATATAGACAAGAATGTGCACTATGTCATCCTTAGCCATGGGGAGAATAATGCTGGCGCCTTTTCAATTGATGGAAAATTGATCTCTCCGTGTCAGACAGGGCTTGATGAGACTGTGAACTGCGATAACAGTGACGCCATTTTCAGCAATAACTATCACGAAGATGATAAAGGAACTCCCGAAGAGAAGGATGATGTTTGGCTAGAACAAATTTCTATGGCTTCAGGTCCGCGCTATTTTGACGATCGGATTGTCTATAGCGACAATGTTGAAGGAAACAGATGGCGAAGAAGCGTTGATGGACGCGATATTTTCAGTGGGCTTGGAGAAGGCAACTTTGTGTTGATGAGCGATGAAGAAGATGGAACTCTTCCTCTCGCAAAATTGACTGTTGTTGGCAATATTCTTGCTGAGAGACTAGAAATTCATAGACTGTGTTCTTTAGATGATTGTGTAGAACCCGGTAATCCCAATGGCTATGATCTGGATCAATCTAAAAAATCCCATCAGTTTGGCCCAGGCGTATTATCTCCCGCTGTGATAACAGACACACCCTTATCCGAAGATGCAGACAAACCGGGAGGCGGAGTTTCTTGCGGCACCAAACCTATGCTAGGTATAGTTAACGCTGACGAGGACTGCTCAGATCAAATCAACAGCGAAGATTCAAATACGCAAAGTATGTTCAATGGCATGTCGACAGCTTGTAATACATCGGTAACCGGAAAATATCCCTCGGGGATTAGCGGAGGTCACATTGTTTGCTCACTCCCATAAAAATAAAGATCAAAAGGGGTTCACTCTTTTGGAGATGGTTTTTGTTTTTATCATCAGCTCATTAATGCTGGTGGCCATCATTACTATTTATGACCAATACCGCAGAAAAGTAATCATCGCTAAAACACTCTCGAACATAGAGCTCTCTGGAGAAAATATCAGTTTGATTAAAGACAGATATCCTTGTCCGGCTCCATTGGGAGTTAGTATATCGGATGCCAATTTTGGACTTGAATTCCTTGGTTGTAACGTTCAAGCGATTGTGGCTGCTGTGCCAGTTGGAACTTGTGATCAAACTATTGGGTTTTGTGTTGTCAGAGGAAATCGAGATACAAACAGTAAGAACGACTTTGATTCTTCTGGGAACGTAAGCGCAGGCGATAGCTCTGACGATCTTATTCTCATTGGAGGCATTCCTATCAAAACTATCCGCGATGAAGTGGATGCGCAAGGAGCTGAAGTGGAGGTTCGGGTCGATGATTTGGCTTATGAGAAGACCTTAGATGGGTGGGGTAATAAGCTTACATATGCGGTAAGTGCCTCGCTAACAGGCGGCGGGGTTTTAGGGAAAAAAGAAGAACTTAGTAACGGTGTAATAACCGCCCTTGATGAAACAGGAAAACCGACGGCGGGAATTAATAACAATGGACATCATGTGATTATTTCACACGGCTCAGACGCCAACGGAGCGTTTTCTTCGGCAGGAAAACTCATATCACCCTGCGGAACGGCAATGGATAGTGATAACTGCGATGCTGACGGGTCTTTTGTCCAAGCGTTGGGATATTCTGTAGCAGCGAATGGAGATTATTATGATGATTATGTCCTTTTTACCCGCAACATTGATAATTCTATTTGGGTAGATTTAACTTATCGGAATCCGTCCGATCCTTCCGACTGGTTAGCAAAGCCTGGAAGCATTAAAAACAGCACCTTAGGTAATATTTTTGTAGGAACACCGGAATCTGGGAAGCTCCCGGACGAGAAGCTGCATATTGTGTCTCCCCCAGGTGAAACAGCTGTTCTGCGTGGAAATACAAATCTCCGCGCCAAGAGAATTTGCGAGGCAAAAACAAATGTTGCCAACGGGACATTGGACGACCCCACATGGTGCTTTGAAATATCTGCTTTCACCGGCAATCTCCCTGCTATGAAATGTATACCGGGAGAAGTAATGGTTGGCTTTAAAACAATAAAACAGGCAGGAAATCCTCCTTCTTTCAAAACAGAAGCCATATGTAAGACGTTTCAATTCCCGCCCGCACCTCTCAATTGCAGTTGTCCTGCCGGAGAATTTATCAATGGAATGAAGGGTGATGGTACTATTCTTTGTTCAAATGGGAATGAATGTAATTAAGGATATATAGGAGAACTCTTATGAAGCATCAGACACCACTAAACTTCAGAGGAAGTTGTAAGGGGTTCACCTTAGTAGAAATCGCGATCTCGTTGATCATACTCGGCGTTTTCATAGCGCCGCTTTTTGTCCTGTATAATCAATACGAGAAGGAAAAAAGAATTGAAACAACCTACGTCAATGTGAACGATGCCATGAACCGCTTGCAGCTTTACTTGCAAGCCAATGGCGATCTTCCTTGTCCGGCGCCTATAACCTACAGCAGAACCGTTGGGGAGAATGATACCGTTGCGAGACCCGCAGGCTCTACTGCAAAAACTCTTTACGGCCGGCCTCACCCAATCGCGTGCACTATCACCGATCCGCCAAGTGGTTCAACTGTTCCTTTAGGCACCACCATTCCTGAATATGATTTTGGAAACTGCACTGATGGAATATGTGTGCTGCAATCCAAAAGAAGTAATGACCCCACGACCGGTGTGACCGGAGACCAAAGACGCGTCATTGTTGGGGCACTGCCCTTTAGAGAACTGCAAATGCAGGAAAAACAAGCGATTGATGGATATGGCAACCGCTTGCTATACGCCGTCACCAAAACAATGACAGATGAACGCACCATGAATATTCAAAAAGGCAGCATTTCTGTAGAAGATCCGACAACGACGCCGCCGACATCCTTGGTTACACCAAATGACTCTGTTGCTTTCCTTGTTCTTAGCTTGGGTGAAGATGAAGCGGGCGCCATCAACCAAAACGGTATTGTCGTTGAGCCTTGCAAGGCCAATGCTGAAACTGAAAATTGCGATTTTCCGCCAGTTAATCAGAATGCAGTGTTTGTTTCTGCGTTCAAAAGCGATGTAGACGATCCGAATTACTTTGATGACGTCATTATGTATTTTGCAGGCAATGAAGTTCCCACGTGGGCCAAGATTCCGAATACAGAGGATATTATTGATCTGGCCGCAGGCCCGGCCGGTGTTGGAACAAAAAATCCAAAGGTAGAGCTTGAGGTGACTGCAAGACCTTCAGCAACTGATGCCGCAAATGTGTGGACCGCCGGAGAGGATGCTATCCGGGCTGAGGGACCAGAGCCTGACGATGGGACAGTTTTTGTTGACGAAATTTGTGATGAAAACGGAGCCAATTGTTTTGATGTAAAAGTGCTTGCAGGAGATCCTTTAGATACATCCATTATTGACCCAGAAGATAGAGGGGGCATGAAATGCCCGGATGACGAATTCATGGTTGGGATTGAAGCTACAGGTCCTAAATGTATCTCTCTTGCGCAGCTGGAAGTTAAATGCGGCGTAGGCCAAGTTTTCATAGGGTTTGAACAAAACGGTAATATTAAATGTATAGACATACCGACGGGCAGTTGCCCCGGCGGCCCCATACCAAACCCTTGCGGCGGTTCCGATTTTGATCGTCCTGGCTTAGGAAACAACTTGTCCTGGTCAAGCCCCACCGTTGGCACGCCAGGCGGGCAGGGCTGTTATAAAGAAACATGGGAATGTACCGGGGGAACATGGAGAGCTATAAACCCTCTTACACCCGAACAAACGGCCTCCTTGTGCAGTTTCACGCCTTTTATAGACATTGATGTCGCTTGCGCCCCGGGTAAACAAACCAAAACGACCACAACGACTTTGTGTGGAGGAGGGCAAGATATCAAGACTGAAGTTATCGACATTCCTGATACACCACTGGCCTGCGGATGTGACCCACGAGTGGTCCAGAAAAACGCAAATTGCGTTGATGCCCAAGCCATTTTTGGCACCGATGTTGGCAAATATTTTGATGGGACGTTCACCTATAACGAGATCTATGAGTGTGTCTATAAAATTGATCCGGACACAGGATTACCCTCCACGACACCGACATTGAGCACGACACCGAGGAACGAGATCCCAAGTGACTTATCAACACAGTGTAAGTGTGCGCCGCCGGCTACAGCTGATACCTTTGCTTGCGCGGCAGGCACAAGCCAATATTCCGGCACGTGTAGAAAACAAACCAAAACTTGTGATTACTTAGGCGCGCCGAACAACAAGCCCGGATACAATCCTGTAGAAGGCAACAAACCCTATGCACTGCAAGAATGGAACTCTGCAACCTGCGGCTGGGTTGATATTGGTAAGGGCGGCGCTTGCGAGTGCGGTTTGAAAGATGTTCCCCAACGTACGCCACCCAAATGTTGGACAGACGCCAGCGCAAAAGAGCAGGAATGTATGACATATACGGAAAATGTTGATTACTACCGCGCCAATAAGGCGACATGTACAATTGAGCCTAATATTGACGAGAATCACCCTGACAAAGTGATTGGCCGGTGTGATGATGTTGACTATGTCTGGGAGCAGCTTGGTACGAACTCTCTAGGAGGATCTAAATTCCCTGGACCAGGAGCGATCTTTGTTGGAGACAGAAATAAAGCTGGATGTTCGTGCGGCGAGCGAAAGAATAAAAGCGACTTGCTTAAAAAGAACTGCTTCCAGCGCGGTGGCAACCAGATATATTCATGCTATTGCAAACCGACGACAAACTAGAATTAGAAAAACATTAGGGGACTTCAAAAGTCCCCTAATGGCTGAAATCAGGTTCTAATCTATACGATAAGATTGCCGTTATTGATCAATGTTTGCAGTGTGTCGTTGACTGGCGCATCGAAGATTGCAACGGTCGTAAATGCTCCGCCCTTATCGCCATCAGCATTGATCTGAAGATCCGTACCACCAACAAGCTTCACAAAGTCGCCGAGGATCTTGGTCGCAGGGTTGTAGCCCTCAAGAATATCGTAAATGCTGAGAACATCTTTGCCAACGCCGGTCTCAAAACCATAGATATGATCAACGTTGTTGTCCAAAACATCATAAACGATCGTATCTTTGCCGGGGCCTCCATGAATATGGTCTGCGCCTTCACCAACAAAGAAAAAGTCATTGCCATCACGACCATACATAATATCGTCACCGGCCCCGCCAACCAAAAGATCGCTGCCTGCGCCGCCATCAAGGTAGTCATTGCCGTTTCCGCCATAAAGATCGTCTGCGCCCGCACCGGACCACAAAACATCATTTCCATCTTCGCCATACAGCATGACGTCTTCGTATGTGAGCAGGGTAGAGGTCAGGTCGATAATGTCGTTGCCGTCACCAGCCAAAATTTTCTCAATCCCAGAGATACGCGCAGAATTCGGGTTGCCGGAGAACGGGCTATAAGGGTCATGCAGGAACACCGCATCGTTGTCATCCGTCAAAACAAGCGTATCAAGCCCTGAGCCGCCATCAAAATAGTCGTGGCTCTGGTTGGATGTGCTGACCATGACAATATCGCCGCTCCATGCGTTCTGGGCTGCGAAAGTCATGTTTTGACCGGCGCCAAACGCTGACCATGTGTTGTCCGCGCTGAAATAGATTGTATCGTTGTTGCCTTCCCCGTAAATCAGGTCTATGCCTGTTCCACCGCGGATTTCATCGCCTCCCGCGCCTGCAAAAATATAATCATTGCCTGGGCCGGAGTTGATAATGTCGTTGCCGCCTGCAGCGAAAATTGTATCATTGCCGATGTTTGTCCAGATAATGTCGTCTCCATCAGAAGAGGACACTCTAATATCTCCGTAAGAAACTATAGAATGTGCAAAATTAAAAATGTTTCTTTCACCGAAAAGAGTGAAGGTCTCAATATCCGAAAACAAAGCGAGAGGCCCTGTATTAGGAACGGTTAAAGCCAAAGTTAGCGGCAATCCTGTCAAAAATATAGCATCGCCTAAAAAAGCTTGCAGCTCGTCAGAAGGATCCTCACTTCCCTGAAATGCTTTAGGAAGATAATAGTAGGCTCCGTCGATTCCTACTTCCTCGCCCGTATAAGGGTTAATCATAGAGAAATCCAACTCTTGCAGAGCCTGGTTATTTTCGTCCCAATACCAAAGTTGAGCGGGTACAGTCATAGTCTTAAATCCTTATACTCTTACGCTTGAATTTGCTAAACTACTGAAATAATTATGAAAAATTAATTATCGGTCAGTATCTGGCCGGAGAGTACAGAATTTATGGGAAAAATGCAAACTTTTTTGCAACCACAAGTAAAAACCCCGCCGAAGTGAGCGGGGTTTGCGTAATGTATTGTTTGTTAGTTGAGGCTTATGGCAGAACGCTCGCAACGTTTGCGGCAGCGTCAGAGTCCACGTAAAGGGTTACATGTTGTCCATTGTAATCGCCTTCATAGACATCGTAGCCGCCTGTGGTGCCGGTCTGCGTCATTGTTCCCTTGCTGTCGTCGAATTTGACGATGTCTGTTCCGTCCATGTTCAAATAGAGTTTATGGTCTTGATCGGTGATTTTAAATATATTCTCCAACGTTAAAACCACAGTGGCATTGCCCGAACCCCCAACCGTGTAAATCTCCTCAATTCCACGAATTTGGTTGCCCAAGGCTTCCATCTTTGAGAAATCAAGTTCAGTGTGTTGCATAGGGCCAACATTGAATTGCAACACATCGCGGTCTGTTCCCCCACTGATCAGTGTGTTCGTAATTTTATTGGCATCAGTATCGGTTCCACTTTGTTTTTGCATGAGCAAGGCGGTGGAACCATTAATTTTAAACGTATCATCGCCCGCCAATCCATAAATTTTGTTGCCGTCAGCCGAAAGGCTACTTACAGCAAATGTGATAGTATTTGCTACAGCTCCTCCGAAAAGGTTATTGCCAGATGCTGTTGCGCTAACTGTGGCGTTCCCGGTGGCATCATCACTTAAATAGACAAAGTTGCCATTGCCAGCAAGTGTCAGATTTGTTGAGCCGTCGAAAAATATCGTATTGGAACTTCCTGCTATCGTTGGAGTGGTTACACCAGTGTACAACGTTATATTTCCAGCAGTGCCAATGGTATGTGACCCGCTCGTGGATACGGTGTTCCCATTTACAATATTGAAATGGATGGTATCAAAAACTTCCCCATTCGCATGGCGCAAGATGATATCAAACCCGTCTGTTTCGCTCGTCAGACTGATTGCCAAAGGTGTTCCCTGGCTGGCTGCACCATTCGCAGCCGTCGAACCGGTATAGCCCACCAAGCTGTATTTGTAGTTTGCCGGAAGATTAGGGAATTGCGCTGAAAAATCATACGACCAGGTTAAATTTGACGTCCCGGTAAAGAAGCTGTCTGGCGCCGCGTTAATACTGGTAGGGATAGCTGCTGCTCCGGTTGGCGCTAAGACAGGCGGTGGAGCCAAGTTTGGATCTTGCGTGGTCTCAGCCCATCTTGCATCCCGCTCGATAAGGGTTGTTCCTATATCAACCTGAGCTTGCGAAATTGGATCGCCGCGAAATTCAAAATTTACCCCTGCGAGTTGATTATGCAAGCCCTGGCTAAAATCTTGTACGGTTTTCAGAGCAGCCTGATTGGTACTCTGCATCACAGGACGCAATCCTAATGGGGGCAGGGGCTGCTGAGGAGTCTGAAGAACCTCTCCGTGCTGCTCGCTGCCGTCTGTTTGGTTTTGCTGCTCAGGCTGTGTTTCTGGGGCGTTCTGAACGTCTGCCGGCGCATCTTTGGCCGCATCATTCACGGAAGAGAACAATCCCCCCGAAACTTTGGCAACGCTTGAGAAATTCTCACTCACAACTGTTGCGTCCAGAACTCCAATATGGTCAATTCCGCCGCCTACGGGGTTAAATTTAGCTGTTTCAAACTGGCTGGCCAATTCAACCTGGTGGCCTTCAAAGTCGCGCAAAACAATGGCACCTTCTACGACTGTGATTTCGCCGCTATTCACATTCCCTGCGATAATTGTCCCGCGGATACCGATTGACCCCATGGGTGTATCAATGGTCACGTCATCCGGATCTTCGCGACCAATAAGACCGGACGTAAATACGAAAAGCCCCTTCAGAACAGAGAAATCCGTAGAACCTTCGTTGGTTTGCGGATCAAAAACATATTCATCAATCGCCAAACGGGCATTTTCTGACACAGCAAACTGCGTTTCATCGACAAACGTAATGTTCACCGCGCCAGCTCCAGCTGTCTCGATAATGTCGCCTTCGTAAATTGGTGCGCCGAGCGTTGCGATTTCGCTTGTGCCATCAAGGTGGGTCACTGTGACCTCACCGCTTACCTCGCTGACAGCCCCAACAGGGCTCTCATCCGTTGCGCCGTCCAATGACGCGTATTCAGACCCTGATTTCAGGAAGGAATCCACAAGGGCGGGGCTAAGAGTTGTACCGTCTGGTGCTGAGATAACAGGGGGTTCCGCTTCGGCGAAATATCCCTCAATACGGGCGCTCCCCTCTGGCCCGTGAAGCACGAGATCCATGCCGTCACGTGTAAAATCCGCATCGCGGATGAAGGAAGCATCTGCCACCTGGACACTATCGCCATGAATTTCAATAGAAATCTCCGAATGAGACGTTGATTTGGCAGTCACACTCTCATAACCCTTGTACATAATCTCTACCCTGCAACCCTTTGTTTTTAATAGTTTTTCCCACTAACAAATGCATCTCGCCTTTGATAAAGAGAGATACATACTTAAATTCTACCCCTAAAGTATTAACATAATGTTACCCTGGCTGGTATTTAGCTTGAAAAATTGACTTGATGGGTGCACGACCCATTTTTTGCGTGATAATGTATGTTACGGAAATTAAGACCAGAAGCAGAATGCAACGCAGAAGCTTGAATTGAAGCAGCCGGCGGCAGTAAGAATGCTACTTCTTGCCGAGCGACTTTATCGCTGTGCTGATCGGTAGGAAGAGTGTCTGGGGATCCCGCGACAGCTTTAGAAAGCCAAAGTGCTCGTAGAAGCTAGCTGCGTTGCGGTCCTTGGCATCCACGACAATGGCATACGCAGCAATCTCCGATTGGGCGACCCGGTAAATCGCATCTGCCAATAACGCGCTGCCAAGCTTCTGTCCCTGGTGCTCCAAGTTGATGGCAAGACGCCCTAAGCGGGCAATCGGCGCCTGAGAGTATCGCGGAAGCTGTTTTGCTAGGCTCTCGGGCAGATCGCTCAGGGCAATGCTGCCCATGGAGAGCGTATAGTAGCCCGCAACGCGACCTTCCTGTTTATCGACGGCGACGAAGCAGGTGGCGTAGTGTCGCCTCACATCCTGACTGACCTGCGTGTGGAAGTAGGAATTTAACTCCGGCACGCCGCAGTCGAACCGAGTGCGATCGTGCTTCGCCAGCAACTCAAGGCGAAACAGTCCCTGGTTCATGAGTGGTCCAGCAATCGCTCGCGGTTCTTCATCGCCTTGCGCAGCGGCTGTGCGACAGGTGGAGGATTCAGAATGGCTTGGGCGAACCGCTTTTGCTCGGTCAAGGTCAGCCGGATTTCGTTGCTGCGGGCGATGGCCTGCTCGGCGGCTTCTCGCGCTGATGCAATCACAAAATCGCTCAGCGACCGGCCCTGCAGGTCTGCCGCTTTCTTCAATAGCGAGTGGATCTCGGCAGGAAGACGGGCTTCCAGGCGAGCAGTTTTCTTTTCATCGAGCATGTCGCAACTCCTTCTCTCTATCTCTACTATACGGCAAACTGCCGTACAATGTCAAATGATTCAATCGCCAAGAGAACCTTTCGAAAATTTCGAAGAGTTGGGGCCGGGCTCCGCAACTGTCCGGAATTATCGGATAGTTCGAGGTGGCTCCAGGGCCTAGCAATTACCCCGAGCTGTTGCCTTGCCGCCGGAACTGCCGTCGCGATCACGGGAACGGCTTGGGCAGAGAATCTTCTTCGGGCAATGGAAGCAGATTCTCTTGCATGGCGCGCAGCGAACAGGGAGAGACTTGTGCTTGCCTATTTCACTGGGGTGTCCAACTAGCGCGCCGTCAGTAAATCTGACGCCTCTTGCGGCGGCGTTCAGCCGTCGGGCCGTTTGCGTGCGCTTTCCGCGGCGATTCTGCGCGGCCGAAATGAATGGACAAGTCGCGGCGACGCCGCTTCGTACCGGCTGACGGCGCGGGCGGCGGAGCTGGCAGTCGTCGCCGAGTTGCTGGCGCTTCCTGAAGTCGAGCAGCAGTCAATGATCGCTTGGCTGCTCGACGAGGGGGCCGCGTGCCTACTCGATGCGTTTGTTGGCGAAGAGCAATAACCGGCCGATCCTTGGGCCGTGCGGGAGGTCAATCCTTTCTCGCGCAACGAACCGGGTATGTGTAGCGTTTGAGCTGCGTACTGCCGCTGCCAGAACTGAAACTAATGGCTCGCATATGCGTACTGCTCATTTCTGTGGACGACGAGTAAGGCGAAGTCATAAACCCGCTGATGACGGGGTCGGGATTGCCGTCCGCAGGAAGACCATCCTGTAGATTTGCGTAGATGACCTGCATTTCGCTTGACGCCGGCAAATACCAATCGGTGTTGCCATGATCGGTCAGGTCGGCGCAGGCCTGTGCCGCAACGTGGGGTTGGGTTCCGCCCGTGCCGCTGTCAGAATCGATCGCAATGATCATCGGCGTGTTCGAAGCGCCGCTCACCGAACTGGTGGCCGATGTCACCACATTATTGGATCCATTTCCGTTGTTCCATGGTTTATTCGCCGCCGTTCCAGTACAGTTGGCTCCGTCCCAAGCCATCCCCGCGTCGCAGCGGGTAATGTACATATTGACGTTCCCGTCGGGCGAAATCCCCGCGTAGACAGAACCATCAGAGCATACCGTTCCGATCTCAGCAAGAGCAACATCGCCGCACGATCCGGCCGAGGTTGTCGACACATCCCACTGGTCGCTCACGCCCCCTACGGTAATCGTGACGGTATGCGTGGAGCTTGCCGTCCCCGGAGAGGTCGTCCTCAGTTGTAAGTATTGCGGGCCGTTCATGGCCAGGGTCTTGTTGGTGCTAGTCCACGCCTGCAAGACGCTGGCGCAACTGGCATCACTACAAGTCCTAAACTCAGGACTACCGCTGCCACTGATGCTGACCAAGGACGTGCAGCCGGGGTCGGTGCCGTTGATGGGAATAATGTCGGACTCGACCAAGACGGACGTGCCCAACGACTTCTGGTCGACAAAGGCAAAGGGGGCGGGAGTGACGTCGCATTGCGCATTGACTAACACGGGCGTCCAATCCGAAAGGTTGCAGTATTCGATGAGCTTGCTGGTCGCGTCATACCGGATCGCGCCTTCCGCATCCGCTCCGCAGGGCAAACTGGAATCGCCAATCTTCATCTCTCCGCCCACATCGAGAGGAGTTTTTGGAGCGGCACTGCGAATACCGACATAACCGCTTGTGGCGGTTTCGAGCATGCGAGTCCACGCACCGCCCTGGCAAACCATCCAGTAGGCCTTGCCGCTCGCTTCCGGACCTCCGGACCATTGCACTTGAGTATTAGTAGAGCAGGCATCCCCTGGCGCGGGATCAACAGCGAATGCTGTCGGCGCGATAACAGACAACGCCACGATGGCGAAGGCGGTGACCGCAATGTTTCTAGCACTCAGCATCGCGTAATGGCTCCTGTGAGTATCTCGATCATTGGGGTCCTATTCTTTCCGAGCACAACGCACAGCGTACGTGTTCTGCTTGAGCAGATTGCTAACCCCTCCAGAGGTGAAGCTTCTGGCTTGCGCGTGCCCGGAGCTATTGCCCAGTTCTGTTGATGACCAATAAGACGAGGTAGTCAATCCGCTGATGATTGGGTCGGGGCTATTGTCCTGCGGCGTGCCGTCTTGGAGATTCGAATAAATGACACTCAGCTCACTGATCGCCGGCAGATACCAATCGCCTTTGCCATGATCGCTAAGATCGGCGCACGCTTTCGCTGCGAGATGCGGTTGAATTCCGCCCGTGGCGCTATCGGAATCAATAGTGAGAAGCTCCGCCGTATGCAACGAACCGCTGACGCCGCTATTGGCAAACGTCTGCACAGTGTCGGAGCTATTTCCATTATTCCACGCCAAGCTGTCGCGCGCTCCAGAGCATGCGGCGCCATCCCAACTCATCCCTAGATCGCACCGTGGAACATACATATGACGATTTCCGTCCGGCGTGATGCCTGCATACACCGATCCGTCGCTGCATACTGTGCCGACATCGCCCGGTCCGACATCGCCGCAAGGTCCAGGGTTGCTCGTGGTCAGCGACCAGTTATCGCTGACGGCGCCGACAGTGATCGACACGTGGTGGGTCGTCGCCGACGAGGCCGAGGTAGTCGTCCGCACTTGCAAATAACGCGGCCCGTTCATAACAAGCGACTTGTTGTCCGCCGTCCAGTCCTGCAGGACGCTGGAGCAGATGGAATCAGAACAAGTGCGATACTGAGGGCCGCCATCGCCGCTAACGCTGACGATCGAGGTGCAGGCGGGCGCCGTGTCGCTGATGGCGATGATATTCGAGGGAATGAGTGTGCTCACGACCTGCGAGGTCTGATCGGCGAACGTGAAAGCCGCCGGGGTGGAATCGCAGGCAACAGTCGTAAGAAGCGGACCCCAGGCCGTCTGGTTACAAAACTCAATCAACTTGCTCGTACTGTTGTACCGCATCCCCCCTGCCGTATTGGAGTTGCAGGCCAAGCCCGTGCTGACGCCGAGCTTCACCTCGCCTGCCACGTCGAGCGGCGTTTTCGGCGCGGCTTGCTTCACTCCCACGAAGCCCGTCGCGGATGTTTCGAGGATGCGGACCCAGACGCTCCCCTGACATGTCATGAGGTAAGCCTTGCCGGCGGCTTCCGGTCCACCTGACCACTGATAGCTATCGGCGGTCGAGCAAGCGTCCCCTGGAATAGGATCAGCGGCGAAAACCGAAGCAGAGAAAGTAGCAAGCAGGAGTGCCAGAAGTCCGACGCGTCGCGCCGTCGGGTCCTGGGCGCATCGCCCTAGGCGAGTGAGCAGGATCATAGTTCTTTTTACTATAGGATCCCCTATCTGCGCAACCAGAAACGCCCTTCGCGGCGACATTCTCGTGGACCAAGCCGCCAATCTTCGTGGAGTTGCCGCTGGCGCCGCGGTGCGCCAGTCCGGTTCCCGAACTCACCAGCCTCCACTGCGCCCGCTACCGAGGCAATTGCGGCGGCTATACTGTGATAATATTACTTATGAAAAATAATGCGCGCTTAAAATTTTACTGTAAGGCTCTTCAAAACCATGAGTTTTGCGTTATTGACTAAAATCAGCGTTTGAAGGATAAGCTTGACCGTATACCCTGGTTACTGATGAGAGTCCTTAACGAAAGGAAAGACGATTTTTTCTAGAGTCTTGGCAAATGCTTTATGGCCCTCATAGTTCAAATGCCCATCGCCTAAGGATGAACCAAAACCATATAGCGTTTCATAGCTTAAGAAATTGTCTGATTTTGCATTCGCGGAATTCATTAAAACAACATCCCAATCTACAAAACGTAATGCACGCCTTTTGAATGCACTTTCCATCGATCTAACGACTTTGCTTCGCATATTTAATGCTTCATTACATTGCACAGCAGGAAGAGCGTTACGGGCAGCTATCAAAGCTTTAAATTTATGCTGTACGGATAGTGAAGATACCTCCTCCATAAATTTTTGTACGCCTAGCCATGTTTGAGACGGCTTGTGCCTAACCCATAAGTCGTACTGAGCTTTAAGATCTGGATAATCGCAAGTATTTTTGTCTGAGAAAACCATTGGTTGTTCACTAAAAGACCATGTTGGGACATTCAAATTAAGGATTTTCAGAAATGCCCCTTCTTGGCTTAGAAAAGCGCGGCGCTTATTGTTGATTGCTCTTAGAATATGAGAATGCTGAAGCGCCTTGAAAAAGACTTTGAAAAACAAACTGTCGATATGTCTTTGGGAAAAGCGGTTTTTATAAGCGTAGGAACGGATAATATCTCCTTGGTCATTCATTTTGTAGCCAGGATTCTGAGAGTCATCAAACATCTCCCCTGATAAAAAATCTGCTGCGGCAAATTGAAAAATCACGAGATCCGGCGAAAATTGTAATCCTTTAGATTCAAACCTTACAAGTTGACGTAAAGGCCCGTTTCCAGACATAGCGAGGTTAATGATTTCGACAAACCTTCCCTGTTCTTTGAGCGATTCTTCAGCAAGATTTTCATAAGTGTGCTCATTTTCGACCTGCAAGGCCTCGGTTATGGAATCCCCCATTAAAGCCACCCGGAATGCGCCTTCTGGTTTCTTAAGGGTGGTTTCGTCATCGCGAAGGCCCATAGCATTGATTTTAATGTGAGCCCTGTTTTCGCGTGTCCACATGCCTTGTGCACCAGGAATAAATGCGAAGCCTGCATAGGCATCGGGTTTCCCCAACTGTGGTTCGATGAGAGGTATAATTTTTCCAAGCGGCGTGCGTTCTGCGATCGCTAAAAAGATCTCAAATGCAACATATAAGGTCGCTGCTCCAACAAGAAAAAATAACAGTGATCTTGCAAAATTATACGTCTTCATCTCAAAACCTGAAATAAATGAAGGGGTTTAATGTTTCTTGTTGCATCAACAAAATGACGATCATGCAGGCCACCAAAACACCGTATAAAAACGGCCCTTGCAGATGTTTTAATTTATAGAAAATCGCTTTCGTTTGCATCTGAGCTTCAACCATATGAAGACAAAACAACGACAAAGCACACAAAGAAAGAGCACTAAGCATCTGTCTTTCATCATAAAAAGTGGAGGGCGAAACCTCACCTTCGCTGAATCCCATCATCACAGCATAGTAGGAAATGGCATGGCCTAAATCTTCGGCACGAAATAAAACCCATAAAGAGGTGGTGACCAAAAATTGACACGCAATTCGAAATATCCGTGATTCTGAAGGATTGATAATCCGGTCAACGTAAATATATACACCCCATAAAAACCCCCATAACACAAAGTTAAGCGATGCGCCGTGCCACATGCCCGCAAGCGCCATGACCCCTACAATCACCAATGCGTTTTTTAAGGGTGAGCCTCGGCTGCCTCCCAAAGGAATATACAAATAATCTCTGATCCAGGTTGAGAGGGTGATGTGCCAACGCTGCCAAAATTCCTGTGGTCCCTTGCTCAGATAAGGCGTCCTGAAGTTCCAGGGCAGCCGTATTCCAAGCAGATAGGCAGAACCGATCGCTATGTCGGAATAACCTGAGAAATCGTTATAAATTTGAAACCCAAATAAAGTCGCCCCAAGCCAAGCCCAAACAGCGTTTTCAGGCCCCAAAGCAAAAATTTCGTCCACATGCGGCGCAATGCTGTCTGCAAGAAAAACCTTCTTGAACAGCCCCAACGCACAAAGCCCAAGACCAAACGAAACCAAATAAGGCCGTCGACGCCTATTTTGGAACAACCTGTTGATTTGCGGCAAAAGCTGATCGGCGCGCACAATCGGGCCCGCAACCAATTGCGGAAAGAAAGATATGAACAGCGCAAAACGACCAAAGCCTCTCGCTTCGTTCGTATAACCTCGAGCAACATCAATATGGTAAGACAGAATTTGAAAAGTATAAAAGGAAATGCCTAGTGGAAGCGCGACATTGAGATAACTGCGTTGGCTTTCCTCGCCGAAAACCTCCTCAAAGAAAAACCCAACATATTTAAAGAAAAACAGCAGGCCGATATTGACCAAAATGGCCGCCCAAAGACGCGTATTTTTATCGCTAACAAGTCTGACAATTGCCCAATTTGCAATAAGCGCTCCTCCAAAAACCGCACAATCCAAAGGGCCAGCAAAAAAGTAAAAAATGCCGCTGCCGAGTAGAAAAAAGAAAGCCGACCTGCCGAATAAGCGAGCACCCGCCAACGCAAACAGAACCAGTAAAAAATAAGCTAAAGAATTGAAGACCATTAGGTTTGGCCTTTTGATGTTTCCGCATCATAAATTTTGACATATTTTTCTACGATGCCATTCCAACTAAAATCGATGACGCGCTCTCCAGATTTTTCCGTGAGAGATTTTCTTAAAGCTTTATCGTTTACCAGAACCTTAAGTTTGGTTTGAAAGCTCTCAGGATCTTCCGGGTTAGCCAACAACCCCCACTTTCCATCCTCCAAAATGTCTCTGCAGCCTGGAACATCCATAGCAAGAACAGGCAGTTCAGCTGCCATAGCCTCCACCAAGACGATCCCAAACGTTTCGATTAGCGAGGGAAAAGCAAAAATATCTGCTGCCTTGTAAAGTCCCACCAGTTCTTCAGATGGGAGATTAAGAGTATCTTCTTTAGCACTGTTTTGTTTTCCGAGTTCTTCCTTGAAAATGAGATGAGCCGCAATTTTTTTGCCCGCCGCCTCTTCTACAAGCCTGCTTACATTGCGGCCTGCGATTACAATTTTGAAGTTATCAACGCCCTGAGCAAGGAGATATTCTCCGGCGACCAAGAGCATCTTAAAGTTCTTTTTTGGGTGATGACGGCCAACGCTCAAAATGAGCAACTCATCACTCTCAATCCCTAATGATTTCCTTAGTTCATGACGCATGGTATTTTGCTGAAATCTCTGCACATCAACGCCGTTTGGGATATCTGCAATGCGATCGTCCGGGACGCCCAAGGCTCTGTACTCGTCTCGAACGCTTTGCGTAATCGCTGCCAAAATCCGCGCACGGGGCAAAATTGAGGATATGATCTGATCCAAACGCGGATCAAGCCGCATACCGTATCCGATGTCTGCTTGCTTCTGAATATCCTCGCCTGCACAACGAACAAGATAATTTATTCTTTTCCCTCCCTTTTCCTGTGCTTCAGCAAAATGAACCACCGCGCAACCCGTCGGATAGCCCATTGTGACATGCCAAAATGAAAAATGATGTTTTTGCTGTAACCATGAAAAATACAGGTCCAAGGCTTTAAACCCCAAAGCAGGAGAGAAATTAAGCAAAGAAAATATTTTAGGAGGGAATGATATAACCTTATAGGGCAAATCCCATTTCAATTCACGCAGGGCCTTCACATGAGAATAAGGTGCAATAACTACAGGGTCCCAGCCATGATCAGCAACCCTCTTTGCTATATTATGTAGTCCAACCTCCATCCCGCCAAGGTTGGGCAAAAACGAAGAAGTCGGCATGGCGAGCGTTTTGCGTTGCATGATTGGCTTTGAATACCCTTTCAATTAATGCTAGTAAACAACTGAACATAATCGGCTATCTTATTTGAAGAAAGGGTTTTCGTATGCGCTGCGAAATTATTGCGGAGATTGGGCAAAATCATAATGGGGATATGGTGCTTGCCAAAGACCTCATACAAGCCGCCAAGGAATGCGGCGCCGATGTTGCCAAATTTCAGCTTTTCGACGCCAAAACCCTTTTTCCGAGTAAAGAAGACGGCAATGAGTGGTTTGATTACAATTGTGAAACTGAGCTATCGCGTGATGACCTCAATTCCCTGGCCGAGATTTGCGATAAAGAGGGAATTGAGTTTATGGCTTCACCTTTTGATGTCGAGCGCGTGTCTTGGCTCGAAGAAGTCGGCGCCAAAAGATATAAAATCGCTTCACGCTCCATTCGTGACGATGCGATGATCAAAGCTATCGAGAAAACCAAAAAACCTGTCGTTGCTTCTCTTGGGATGTGGAACGAAGCCGGTTTACCGCATATCAATGCTCATGATGTCAGCTTCCTTTATTGCGTATCAAAATACCCAACAAGCCTGGAAGACCTGGATTTTGAGAACGTGGATTTTGTAAAAGGCCCCATATGTGGCTTTTCAGACCATACAATTGGAATTACCGCCCCTATCTTTGCCATGACCAAAGGTGCAAAAATCCTTGAAAAGCACTTTACGATCGACAAGAGCCTATACGGGCCGGATCATCAGGGCAGCATGACGCCTGAAGAGCTCAAAACAATCGTGTCGTTCCGGGACGATCTGGTGAAAATGTATAAAGCCGCGGCTTAGGATGAAAATTTTATATATCTGCCGATTATTTTCTGGATTTGAGGAAAGCCTCAAAACAGGTATATGGAATCCTAAAGGCGCGCCCACAGTTGCAAAAATGCTCTCATACTTAGATCAATCAGAAACCCATGAACTGCGGATTATTATGACCGCGAAAGATTACAATTCAACCTGGGACAAAAAAACAGACCAAATTATAAAAATAGATGGCCTCAAGACACCAATTCAGGTTCTGGCAGGCAGCAACTATTTTCCCGCGTGGTTTTGGAAGTTTAGAGATAAATTTCGTGACCTTAGGCAATGTCTGATTATTTGTGCCCAAGTTCAAAAATTTAAACCTGACTTGATTTACTGTGATCGCGTGAATATTTTCCCGGCGGCCGTTCTGACCAGAACAACCAAGATTCCTGTCATTTGGCGCGTCATGGGTGTTTTGGAAGAAATGCACGGTGCTCTAAAAAGCAAAAGGCTCCGTTCGCACTTTTACAGGTTTCTTGTTCGAAGCCCTTTCGCGGCCGTCATTTGTAGTCTTGATGGCAGCGGTGGGCAGCTATGGATGGAAAAGTCGCTGCACCCTTCTGTAAATAAACATATGCTAGTGAATGGTTATGACCATGATCTGGAACCTGCAACAATTCCCCTGCCCGTTTCGGAAAAGGTTTCTATTCTTTTTGCCGGGCGTCTTGAAAAATTAAAGGGTCTCGATGTTTTTCTCAATGCTATCAAAAACCTAAAGGAAACAGGTAATACAGAATTCAGGGTCTTGGTTGCAGGTTACGGCAGCCAGTACCCATGGATGCGTCAAAAGGTTGAGGATTACGGTTTAAATGATCTTTTTGTGTTTCTGGGCGGCCTAACCGCAGAACAAATGAAATATGTGAGGCTGCAAAGCAATATCTACGTTTCTTGCGGCACGCATGGCAACATGACAAACACGACAATTGAAGCCTTAAGCGATGGGCTATGTACAGTTGTTCCAGAGCCCAACAAAATAAGCGGCGTTGATGTTGAAACTGATGCTTTTTTATCTGAGAAAGCGGCCTTGCGGTATGGACCTCAAGCTGATGACGAGGCTCTTGCCAAAAGCCTGGAGAAGCTCATAAACTCACGCGAACTGCGCGAAAAATATGCGAAGGCCGCGCGGGAATTTTCTCAAACCCATATTTCTTCGTGGGACAATAGAATTTCCCAAGAAATCGAACTTTTGAATAGCTGTATAAGACATGCTTGCTGAACTTAGAAAATTGCGCCACGGACAGCTTAAAAAGCTTGAGCCGCTATGGAGAATGGGCGGAAGCATTTTGAGAGTTGCGATAAAAAAAACAGCTTACAAGAACCCGGTTAAGCAGTTTATCGGGCCTTATGGGCCTTTTCTCATGCATCCGAATTTTATGTTCAGCAATTTTGAAAATTGGGGACAAGGGCATAACTCCGGATTTGTAGCTTTTGTTGAAGCCTGCAGAGATAAATCATGTGTCATTGATGTGGGCGCACACATAGGTTTGGTGTCTTTGCCCGCGTCACAAGCTATAAAATCGGGCGGATCGGTTTATGCCTTTGAGCCGGCACAAATAAACCGTGAATATTTGAACTTTCACATTCGAAACAACAATATCGATAATATTTTTGTATCAGACTGTCTTGTAGGAAATGAAGAAAAAGAGAGCGTCACCTTCTTTGAGGACACAAAAGATAATGGCATGAATTCCTTGCTCATGCTGAAGGACAAAGGCAATTTTGTCACGACTCAGCGGCACCAGATAACTCTCGATAGCTTTTGCGATAAAAATAATATTGCACCAGATCTTGTAAAAATTGATGTCGAGGGTGCAGAAATCATGGTTTTAAAAGGTGCAGCAAAAACCCTCAAAGGGTACAAACCTCTCATATTTTTAAGCATACACCCCTCTCACATCGAAAAACTTGGATCTAAACTCAGTGATTTACTTGAGTTGATCAAAGATATGGGGTACGAGATAAAAAACCCGGACGGCACTCTGGCCACAGATATTCGTTTGGATGAGTATGTGCTGGAGCCAAAAAAACTTGAGCAATCCTCAAAGGAGTTAAATTAGATGTCCAGTATGCAAGGCGCGCTTCAAACATTACAAAATCGAGGCCCGATCGTCACGAGCGTTGCCATCTTTCATGACGTATTATGCAAATTTCAAAAATCATGCCTTGGGCTAAGATATTTTAAACGTTTGGTGAATAACTCTTACCGAATGTATTTGGATACGGCTGATACAGGAATTTCACGTTCTTTGATATTATTTGGGACCAGGGAAGTCGATCATAAAATCATACTCGAGGATTTTCTAAAGCCTGGCATGACCATATACGACATCGGCGCCAATATTGGCTACTATGTTCTTATGGAGACTGCAGCTATCAAGCGAAACGGAAAAATCATTGCGATTGAACCTTCCCCCCAGAATGTAGAGCTTTTGAAAAGAAACCTGGAACTCAACGCAGTATCCTCAGATCTGGTAACAGTTATCAACGCCGGGATATCGGATAAAACCGGCATCGCCTCCTTTCATCTTGCACATCAGTCCAATCTTCACACCTTTCATCCTAAAGGCTCCGCTGCAGCTCATCTCAGTGGAACGGTTATAGACGTAGAAACATACAGTATTCCTGACCTTGTTCAAAAATATGGGCCTCCAGACCTTATTCGGATGGATGTTGAGGGTCATGAGCTTGAGATTATTATAGGTATGTTGGAAGATATTGAGGCGGGCGCTTACAAGCCCGCAATATGCTTTGAACCCCATATATCATGTTACAACAAAGACCATGATTTTGCTCCAGTTTTGGAAAGATTGTTTGCTGCAGGCTATATTACAAAACAGTTGTCTTCAAATGCGCAGAGCGGCACAGAGCGCATTCAATCCCTCGGCTATTCCCCATCAACTTATGTAGATTCAGACGGAGAGAAAAAAGCCATATTTGAAAACATATCTGCAGCCGATACAGTTAAGATCCTTACACAAACAGGCGGAGCCAGAACGGTTCTTCTAACGCCTTCATAATTGATAATATGTCAGCAGCTCTCCAAGATATAACGCTATGCTGGAAACTAAAGCTGAAGCCAAACCAGATCGATATCGTTGACGGTGTTTTTGCCGAAAGCGTTGCTCCTTTGGTTATAAGCAAAAAAAACTGCGATAATATTTTTCATTTCGTGCGAAGCCCAGACAAAGCAGTTGTGGTGATTGGCAGCCCTATAATTGAATCCAGGGTTGATCGTGCTCTTACGGCGCAGACAATTCTAAATTCTGAAAACCTTGATAAGGTTTGCAAGTCACTAAACGGCGAATTTCTTATCGTTCTATTCGATTTTCAGAAACAAGTTTTACAAATATGCAATGATCGTTTCACATCCTATCCGGCTTTTTGGGCCATGAATGAAGAAGAGTTTGTTCTAAGTTACTCTTATTTGAGTTTGGCTAAGCACTGTAAAAACTGGAGCGGCTTTAGACTCCTTCCTGAAAGGGCGTATGAGTTTTTTGTACTTAACCGTTTAGTTGGAAACCATACCCACGACAATTGCTCGCAAAGTCTTGCTCCAGCTTCTATTCTTACAATTGCGGGCAAATCCAACAACATTCGATCTTATTGGACCCCGAACTACGAAAAAAACCTGTCTGCATCAAAGAGAGAGCTTATCAATATCTTTTCCAACCTTTTTTCTCATGCTGTACAAACAAGAGCAGCGGGTGCAGGAAAAACAACGGGTATTTTTTTAAGCGGTGGGCATGATAGCCGCCTAGTGAGTATGTACACTGACCCCGGTGCTACATGTTATACGCTATCCTTTTCCGATAACTTAGAGGTGAAGGCCGCACAGGCGATTGCTGAAGCTAGCGGTCACGATCATGTATTTTGTAAGTTAGATGAGGCCTTTTTTGAGAAAATCCTAGATGAATCAACGGCGCTTAGCGGCGGCCTTTACTCCTATGATCATGCTATTTTTCTTAAATCCTTCATAAACCCTAAACCCACAGCAGACGTTTTTTTACACGGTCACGGATTGGATTACATGTATCAGGGTATGTATCTGCACGCACAGTATTACCACCTGTTTGGTCGACATACATATTTAAGGCAGCTCTTACCGTTTCCTGGTAACATTTTGCAGTATTTTACCAAGAAAATCTCTTTCCGGCTGAAATATGATTTTTGCCAATATTTTATCGATGACTCTCAAAAATCTGCCTTGCAGGAAAGTCTTACAAATACAGTTCGCGAGAAATATAACAAAGCAAAAACTCTGTCCGACAATCCTTACGATCATTGGGAATATCTGATTTTGCATCAAATATCCAAACATTATACGTTCTCAAACGCCCTCAGCAAGCGGACATGCGGAGAGCTTCGTACTCCCAGCTTTGATAATGATTTGTATGATTTTTATTTATCCCTTCCGCACCAATACAGATTACACGGTGATATTATCAGAGGTGCAATGTATTTAAAAAATCCGATTATTGCCAATATGCGTACTGCCAATCACGGTATGCCGGCCGGTTGGGGGCCTTACAAAAAAAGTGCTTACGTCATATACCGGAAACTTATGCGCTCAATTTCAAACCAAAAAACCTATCGCACGCCTGAGGGCAAAGACCGCACTTGGCCTGGCCGTGAAAATTATTTTCATGGGGGTTTTGAAGATGAAATCGAAAAATATATCAATGATCATGACTTCCATACACTCATCTCTTTTCTGGACTGGAAAAGCATCAAGAACAACTACAAACAGATTTTGCAGGAAAAGCACGGCGGATCTTTTCTGGTTACTCTCCTCTCTTATTACAAATTTTTTAAAGCGGTTTACAACTAGGAATTTTAAGACATGTGCGGAATTGTTGGATGTAAACTTAAAAGACCCCTCAGTGATGATGATATCGAGAAATTGCGTGCCATAAAAAACTCCTTATCTCATCGAGGACCGGACGATACCGGAGAATTTATAGATCCTGAAAATGGGTTTTATTTGGGCCACACGCGGCTTTCCATCCTTGACATCGACAAACGTAGCAATCAACCCATGCAAAAAAACGGGCTGGTCATAAGTTATAACGGCGAAATTTATAATTACCTCGAACTGCGCAAAGAGCTTGAAAAAAACGATAGTTTTTCAACCAGCAGCGATACAGAAGTTTTATTAGGCGCCTGGAAAAAATGGGGTGATCGTTCCCTCGAAAAACTTGATGGAATGTTTGCTTTCGCTATGAGAGATGGGGACAGCGTTCATCTTGTTACTGATCCTTTTGGGGAAAAGCCTTTATATGTTTATAAAACACCTAATGGGTTCTATTTTGCATCTGAAGCCCCTGCCCTTATTCAGGCTTTTGGTCTTGCGTTTTCTTCTGAAATTGGTGAGGAGAAGGAATTTTTAAATCTCGGGTTTTTATGCCCTCCTAAAACCGGATTCAAGGGTTTATTAGTCTTACCGCCCGGTGCGCATTTCATCATCAAAAATGACCGTCTTGTCCAGCATCACTATTGGAAAGCGCCCCTGCCATATATCGGTAAAGGCAAGGTTTCAGAGCTTGGAGAAGATGTTATTGATCAAATCAGGGATTTATTGTGTGCTTCACTCGAAAAGCGGCTGCGCTCTGACGTGCCACTTGGTCTATTTTTATCGAGCGGTGTAGACAGCACGCTTGTTGCCGCCTTGGCGAAATGCGAACTGGGCGTCGATTTGAATAGCTATACGGTGGCCTTTCCTGATGGCAAAGACGAGGCAGAACAAGCCGCAAGAATCAGCCGGCATTTTTCTATCAATCATACGATCATCAATAGTCTTGAGAGTAATTTGTGGCAGAAATTGCCTGAAAATCTTGCAAATTTCTATGGCTGCCCGATCGATAACACGACTGTTTTTTCTATCTATCAGATGTCCGAAGCCGTCCGGCCATACATGAAAGTAGTACTCAGCGGTTTAGGCGGAGACGAGCTTTTCTACGGCTACAACAAATACTCCATGTTCTACAGGCTACGGCATTTGTATAATTTCGCGGAGTATTTTGCCCCTTTATTACCAATTTTGGCTCAACTCCCTTTCAAAAAAGCAAAACTACTTCCTGAAATCTTGAAAAAAAATAAGGAGGATCAATTTTTAAGAATAAAAAACGGACAGTCGCAAAATCTTTTGCCCGAAATTCAGGATTTTGGATTTCCTAAAAATCTTGGCCTGGTTCATGGTGCAAGACAGTTCGATCTGCAAACTACTATGCCCGCGAATTTGATTCCTTCGGTTGATCGCGGAAGCATGCGTGCATCCATTGAAATCAGAACGCCTTTTCTTAATCGCGATCTGACCAATTATTGTTTTGGTCTTGATCAACGCGCGCTCATTCATTTCGGTCAAAAATCAGTGCTGAAACGATTGTTGGCACGCTACATGCCCCTTTCGCTCCTTAACCAAGCAAAGCAAGGATTTGTCTTTCCAGTGCAACGCTACTTTAATCAATTCGAAATCGTATCCGTTTTAGGCCAAAATTATGAAAGCGCTGATTTATCGCCTGATCTGCAAAAGATTGCTTTACGGGATCTGATGCTCAAAGCCTTAAAAGCGGCTTGATGTAGACAATTCCTGAAACACTATATATTTTGGAAAATATGAAGATTTTGGCCACTATAGAAGCCCGCATGGGTGCAACCCGTCTACCGGGCAAAGTTATGCTTCCTTTGGGCGGCCTTCCTCTGTTGCAAAGGAAAATAGAGCGTGTTGCACGTGCAAAAACCGTTCAGGGTGTAAAGGTTTTATCAACACGCGAGCCTATGAACAAAATTATTGAAGATTTATGCCTGAGAATTGGCGTTCCAATATATCGCGGCTCAGAGGAGGACGTTACTGAGCGTATTGTTGAAGGGACCACAGAAGAAAATCCTGATATTATCGTACAGCTTACCGGCGATAATCCTCTTATAGATCCTGTTCTGATTGATGATTGTGTGAATTATCTCATAGAGAATGATCTGGATCTGGTTTCCAACTCTTTAGGCCAAAACATCTTGATTGGGCTCAACGTGCGATGCTTTAAGCGCAGTGCGCTATTAAAATCCGATGAGCTCTGCGATGATCCTAAGATCAGGGTTCATGGCGGTTATTACATCCAAATTAATCCCAATACATTTAAAATCGGTGGAAATCCGGTTGATCCTTGCTTGTTGAGAGATGACATCCGCCTCACGGTTGATGAGCCTAATGATTATGAGCTTGTCAGAAGGGTTTTCGAAACACTCAACGAAACCAAGCCTGCGTTTGGTTCTTCCGACATTCTTGCTTTGATTGATGAAAATCCTGAGTGGAAAGATATAAATTCATCCGTAAAACAAAAACGACCGGGTGATGGCTGATGGGGAATGTCTACAAAACACTATTAATCGGTGCAGGGTCGATCGGCAGCCAGATCAAAGATCCCTCTTCTCCCCTGCCGCAAAATTATGCGGATGCACTTTCAGCGCATGAAGGATTTGTCTTAAGTGCTGTTTGTGATCCGCTGAGCAACGAGAGCATAATAACACATAGAGACCTTGATGAGGCCCTTAATAGCGAACATTATGACGTGGCGTGCGTTGCGGCAGCGACAAACCAACATGCGCGTATATTAGAAAAATTATTAAACCGTGGACTTAAAGCTATAGTCGTTGAAAAGCCTATGGGCATGAATTTAGAAGAATCCATAAAAATTTGTGAACTCTATGAAAGAAGTAATTTTCCGCTGCTTGTCAATTATTCGCGTCGCTATTCGCAGACATATGCCAATATCGCGAAACTGATTAGATCCCGTGAGAGCGAACTTCTTAATGTTACAATCCGTTACGCAAAAGGCCTTAAAAACAATGGTTCTCACGCCGTAGACCTGATTTTCCTTCTGGCAGACAAAATTACCGGCTCAACACCGCTAGCTTCCTGCAACGATTTTAACCCAGACGATCCCAGCCTTTCTGCACATTTCAAAACCGAGCTCTGTGATCATGTTTTCATTCATGCTCTCGCTGAAACCAGCTTCACTGGATTTGAGGTTGATATAACCCTATCTGATCGACGTTTCGTAATTTATAACGATCATCGTGATATGGATGTTTGGGGCGTAAAGGAAAACGTCGGCATTCCGCCTGGAAGGCGTCTGGTTTATCAAGAGACCGTGAAAACAGATTATCCTACTTGCATGATGAATATGCTCGATAATCTATATGGCGTTCTGGAGGGAAAGGAACAGCCCGCTTGCACAGCTGATGATGCCTGCGATGTTGCTGAAATTGTCGATAGGCTAAAGAACGGACTATGAATCTGGAAGCACAAAAGAAAATCAGCGCGTTAGTAGAGCCTTATGAAAGCTGCAGTTTTTATGCAGTGGATCCCGGTACCGCCAGAGTTTTGGATCCTATTTATAAGCTTGCCGCATCACAGAATAAGCAAACAAAATGGTATGCAGATGGTTGGGCGTCTCAGAATCTGGAATATCCGCGTCATGAACTGAATGAAATAGACGCCCCTAAGTCCAAAACATCCCCTCGTCATGCATTCTTCATGGGGCAACAGACAGATTTTTCTGCCTGTTTTTCTGCCCTTCAGTCGGCGTTTGCAGCGAGTTTTGAGATTATATTTGTGTCTGATCACTGGAAAGATATTACGGACAGCTTTTTTTCACAAGATAGTTTCCAGACCAACGCACTTCCTCATAAATTGCTGGTACCAGACCAATATGCCTATGACCTCCAATTTTCTGGTTTCAAGCACAAAGGTCTGGATGAGGATCAAATAAGGCAGTTTTTGCAGGTATTCTTACATCCGGGTCTAGAAGACTTAATTGAGCAGGCACAAAAAGTCGAAACGGGTTCCGATCTCGTCCAAAAATATGATTGCGGATCAAACGCTATTTTTCTGCCGCTTGATCCGTTTGAGCCGGAAACAAAAAATCTTTATGGCTATGATTGGCAGCTTGTGCTGGAAATGGCGTATACCATTCAGAGCAAAGACTATCCTGATAACAAGATCCTTGTTAAATCTCATCCTCGGCAAGATAAGGCCGCCGCCCAAAGATTTATACATAATAAATTTAGTGATAAGAATATGGTTTTGGTCGAAGAGCAAAACCCTGCGCCGTTTCTGCAAATATGCTCTGAGGTGTGGGGTATAAGTTCACTCCTGTTGATAGCCGCCTTACGCTTGGGTAAGCCCATTAAGTCCTTGATGCCCAATGCCACGCCTGAGGGTCTGAAACATTGCAATCCACATCTTCAGCCTTACTTAGTCACGAGACTTGAGGATTCATACTAATTCCACTAGACTGCATTTCTTTTCAGAAACTTACAGGATCAAAATGGTTCAGAGAGAAAATCCGGCAATTACAGTCTATGTCCCTTGCCATAATTACGGGCAGTTTTTGCAAGAGGCCTTGGAAAGTGTCTTCAAGCAAACGTTTGAAGATTGGGAATTGTTAATTATCGATGATGGATCATCAGATAATACCCCAGATATCATCCAGCTTTATAAGAACGTTCCGAACATTCGTACGTTCAGGACAGAAGGCATTAAACTTCCGGCAGTTTGCAACCTCGCCATACGCGAAGCAAAGGGTAAATATATAATACGGCTAGATGGTGACGATGTTTTTGATGAAAATATCCTGCTCAATCTTTACCACTATCTTGAACGAAACCCTGATACAATCATGGTCTTCCCGGATTATTACCTGATGGATCAATTGGGCAATATCTTCTCGCACGAGCGGCGACGTAAGCTCTATGAGGAAGATCATATTCTTGATCTACCGCCTAACGGGGCCTGTATTTTGGCAAAAACTGAAATTTTAAGAGAACTAGGCGGATATCGCGAAGACCTCGGGGCCCAAGATGGTTTTGATCTTTGGGTACGCATTCGCGAGAAATACAAATGCGGAAATATAAATTTGCCTCTGTTCTATTACCGTCGGCATTTCAAAAACCTTACAGGCGCTGATAATGAAAGCCCAACTATCAAATTTGCACGGCAAAAAATCAAAAAAGATATTACAGCTAAAAATCTTGAGCAAAGCCGTCCGATTATTGGCGTGATTCCTGTACGACAATATTTTGATTTTACCGAAAATTGCTGGTCGGCGGAGCTCAATAATAAAACACTTTTGCATTACGCAATGCAGCGCATGGCAGAAAGCGACACGTTTGATAAAATATTGGTTGTTTCAGACACACCAGATGTTAAACAGCATTTGAACCAGATAAATGACCCGCGGATCGAATATGTTAGCCGGACTTTTGAGTCAACATTCAGAACGGCGCCTCTTTCAGAGATGCTTAGGGTTGCGATTGAGCCTTATGATCCTAAGTTTAAAGGCATCACGGTTATCAATTATGTGCAAGCGCCCTTTCTCACTTTGGCGTCTTTGGAAGAGGCTATTCATACGTTGCTTTTAAACGATGCAGATGCGTCCTTAGCAGTTGAGGCCTATGATGATGAAAACTTCTTTATTCGCAATGCTTATGGCCTTCAACGCTTAGATTTCCATCGTTTCCAGTATATTGATGGCGGAAAAATTTATCGTGATACAAATGTTTGTACGGCCGTCAAAAATATCAACATCAAAAAAGGCAATATCAGAGGCCCGAGGCTCGTTCCCTATACAATTACGGGCGTTGAGGGCTTCTTTATTTCTGATGATTACAGACATAAAGTGGCACAGTTGATTGCATCACACATGTTGGAAAAAAAGAAGGCATTAGCGGCCTGATGAACGTCAAATTCTCTAAACCCGCTTCAGACATTGCTACCGAGTTCGACTATCTTATGAATGTCGAACAAGAGTTGGTCGAGATCGTGAACGATTTTAACCAACGTCTTAAAGGGTATCCCCAAAGGGAACATTGCTTGCTTTGCAATGTGTCATTGAAATCCGCGGAAAACCTTAACCACAGAGATACGGAATGGTGCTTATGCTCAAATTGCGGGCATTTACAAACCAAGCACCATCCTGATGATTCTTTTGAAAAAGCCTATAGTGAAAAGTTCGGCTATTCCTCAACTTATACAACGATCGAAGAAAAACAGTATCTCTCTCGGTGTGAGCGCATCTATACGCCCAAAGCGGAATGGGCGATTGAGAGCCTTCAAAAGCTAGAGCTTTATAACGAGGATCTATCCTGGCTAGAGATTGGCTGTGGTGCCGGTTATTTCCTTAAAGCGTTGGGGTTGAAAGGTATTAACAATTTTCAGGGGCTCGAGATCGATCAACATAATCTTGAACTTGCACAAAAGATGAACGATCCAGAAAAAATTCAGGCCAATTCTCTGTCTTTTGATCAAACAATACGTCAATCTAATGCTAATATAATTGTTTCATTTTTCGTTTTAGAGCATGTTGAAAATTTGTTTGCCGTAATCGAAGCGCTTAAGGCAAACAAAAAAGGCACTATCTTCATTTTTTCTGTGCCGGTTTTCGGATTTGTCAGCATGTTTGAGGCTCTCACAAGACGACATTGCCCGCGTCAAATGGATGGCATGTATCATGTGCAAATGTTCACAAACAATTCTTTAAATTATTTTCTCAAAAGATCTGGATACAACATTGTATCGGAATGGGTTTTTGGTCAGGATATGATGGATGTTTATCGCTTTTTTGGCACGCACCTGAAAAATCAATACCCCGAAAGTTTCCTGAGAAACTGCATGGGAAAACTGTCTGAAATGATTGATCCTGTTCAAGAATGCCTGGACAGGGCGTTTTTTTCTGATTCAAGGCATATTATTGCTGTTAAATCCTAGGCAACGATGGCAGAGAAAGAAAAACCATATTTTTTAGACCTCAATTTCAACGGGTCAATTTTGCTCGATCCGAAGGAAATTGGAAATTTTGACTGGCCCATTGATACAACACTTCTGGCAGGCCTCAACGCCGACATACAGCATATTTTCTTTAAGGCCATTCTGAAGCCTGATTTGGCACCACATAATCAGATTTTGCGCTCCTGTTTCGACATGGTCGGCGTAATTTCACATATGATATACAACTACGCTTTGATCAAAAAACTCTCAGCCAATCCTGTCAATGCGTTCCATCTTAACCTCGAACAACCGATTGTTTTTGCACCACAATCAGCCTTGAAAAAATTCTCTGCCCCCCCGTTGCTAAAGGACCAGATAACAACCCTTCTTCAAAGAATTATTTTTCGAATTTTTTATAGTTTTCGAATATCTCCAAAACTAACACTGCAAAAAAGTCTCCTGTATCATGGGAAACTGTGTTTTCTATGGCTTATAAGAAATCCAGTGGGCATATTCCGGTCTATCAAAGTCACCCTCTCTAATAAAGACGAAAAAGATATTCTTCGCTTGGCTGGCTTTTTACATGAGGAAATTATCTCTGTTCTAAACAAACGTGGCTTAATCGTGGATGCCTCCTCGCTCGAGGAAATACGCGTGTTTTTAGAACAAGAAATTATAGAACGGTACGTCGATTATCAAAAAATCAGGCTATTTTGCGGGAAATTCAAATTTGATCTGTGTGCTCAAAGTCTAACAACGTATGTGCAGTCCATATTTTCCACCATATCTCAACAAAGTGGCGGTAAATCCTATTCTTCGTTCCATGGCAGTGCTCTCTCGGCAGACGAACCAGACCTTGCTTCGCTTGCCAATTCCGATGTTTTTTGCGCGATTAACGACGCGTTTGCAAAAGATGCGGAGGATCTGAAGCAACGCCTCCCTATAGAGCTTGCTCAATTCGAAACCCTAAATCTAAAACAAGATGATTATTATAAACATTATCTGCGTGACACAAAACCACGCAGCATAATCAAGCATGTGGCCATCATGGGGCGCTCAATTATCTCAAGAGTAAGCGCCTTTAATGCCTGTGATATGGCCTTCTATTTCGATCTTGAGAAAAGACTAAGTGACCTTCTTCTTGCTCATGGCTACGAAGTTTCATTTAAGGCACATCCAGAAGCGAATTGGACACATTTTGATCAGATTTTTGACCCACGCGTTAATGTAGAATGGGCGCCCTTTTCTCAGGTTATAGACAATTACGATGCTGCTTTCTTTCATTTTTCTGCGACGTCCACCCTCGCCGAAGCCTTGGGGAGCGGAATGCATATTTTTTATCTTCAGGATGGATGGCATAATATACGTTCTTGGCCTCCGCGTCTTCAAAAGAGGCTGGCCGAGAATGCAAACCCGATTGAGGGTAAAATTGGTAAAAACGGGTTTTTGGCTTGGAATGAAAAACAAGTGCTTAATGTCTTCAAAAACCCCAAAGATTTTACACCTGAACAACGCATAAAAGACTGGTTTAATAAAATTTAAAATGCGCAATAATTTTGAAATTATAACACCAAGAACACGCCTGGTTGAGTTCAGCGAAGAATTTATATCTTCAGACTACATTGCCTGGCTGAATGATAAAGACGTCATCCAATATTCAAGGCAACGATTTCAAACGCATGATGCCGAAAGCTGTAAAAGATTTTTAGACAGTTTTACAAGCACGGATAATAAATTTCTTGCGATTGCATTACGCGAAAACAACCAACACATAGGCAATGTCACAACGTGCGCCGATATGATTAACGGCGTTTGCGACTTGCAAATCATGATTGGAGAAAAATCCTTATGGGGACAAGGATATGCGCGGGAAATCTGGCAAGCCTTGATTTTTTATGTTTTTGATCAGGGTAAAATACGCATGATTACGGGCGGGACTATGGCCACAAACACAGGCATGATCAAGGTCATGGAAAATAGTGGTATGCAGCCCTATTACACCCGCAAAGAATATTTTCTTGATGATGGGAAAAAGATCGACAGCCTCCACTATTATTGCGATAAGGACACATGGAAAAAGAAGTAGTACCATCGCACTTTCGCGGGCTTCTCCGTATTTTCAGGGACTCTTTCCGTCTGTATCCCTGGCAAAGTTTTTCTGTTGTTTGTCTGGTTATTATTTCGGGTTTTTCTGAAGCTTTGGGGCTGTTAACGGTCTTGCCAATCCTGAATTATGCCTTAAACCCAGACCAAAACGACATTTCGGCGCAGAAAATCAATGATATAATTCAAAAGGTGTTTGGTTTTATTCACGTTGAGCCAGCGCTGCATATTTTGCTGATTATCATTGTTCTGATGATAACAATCAAAAGTCTGACAGCGATGCTCTCTAACAGTTATGTCGGATACATGACGGCGAGAATTGCCACTGATCTACGACTTTCCCTCATTGAATCTCTCTTTAAGGCCTCGTGGCAATTCTTTTCAAAACAACCGACAGGACGGTTGACCAATGCGATGACACAAGAAGCCTCGCGGTCTTCGAGCTCGTATCTTGCCGCCTGGAGCATGATTTCCGCAGGCATACAACTTTTAATCTTTCTTATAGCCTCAGGTAGCATTTCCCGTGAAATTCTTGTTGCTGGCTTTGTTGTTGGTGGGTTGATTGCTGTTTTTCTCGGTTGGGCCGTTAAATTGTCCAGACGCGCAGGGGCCAAGGAAACGGAACTTATGAATAGCCTGACAAGCGTTTTGAATGACAGTGTTTCCGGCATCAAACCCCTAAAAGCCATGGGTCTCGAAGGTAATGTCCATCAGCTTCTGCAAGCTGATGCTAAAACACTGAATGCCATACAGGTTCGCCACAGTATTGCTACAGCAGCGCAGGGCAATCTCTCTGAGCCTTTGGTAATTGCGGTTTTGGCAATCGTGGCGTATTTTGCTCTCACATCTCTGGAAATTGATTTTGCCGTTTTTGGCGTCATGGCATTGTTTTTTACGCGTATGATGGGCCGCGTCAGCCAGCTACAAAAATATTATCAAATGCTCGGCCATTCCCAGAGCGCATATTGGTCTCTTAAGGGACTCATCCAAAACGCCAGAGACAATCAGGAAATTATGCCGCCGCCAACGGATAATGTTCCGTCCTTTCAGAAAAAAATATCCTTCAAAAATGTCTGCTTTTCCTACGACATCAATCTTGTCCATCAAGATCTAAATCTGGATATACCCAAAAACAAAATCACGCTTCTCACCGGCGCTTCCGGGAGCGGAAAGACCACGACAATTGATCTTGTAACGGGCTTGCTGCAGCCTGGTTCTGGTCAAATCTTACTCGATGATGTTCCATTAACAGACATAAACACGCAAAACTGGCGCTCACAAATCGGCTATGTGCCTCAGGAAGTCTTTCTGTTTCATGACACTTTAAGAAACAATATTGGGCTGCTTGATCAAAATATTAGCGACAACGATATTTGGAAGGCCCTTGAGGAAAGTGGCGCCAAGGATTTTGTGAACGCCTTGCCTGAAAAATTAGACACTGTTTTAGGAGAGCGCGGATCAAGGCTATCGGGGGGACAAAGGCAACGGATCATGATTGCCAGGGCCTTGGTCAGAAAACCCGCCTTGCTTATTTTGGACGAGGCAACGACGGCCCTTGATCCCAAGACCGAACAAGAAATCTGTGAAACAATCGTAAGTCTTTCGACCAAAACAACTATTCTTGCCATATCGCATCAAAAGGCTATATCTGGGATAGCGCATGTGGTAATTGATTTAGGTAAATTAAAAAAGGCCGCATAAAGGTTGATCATGAAGAACGTTACTCAGCTCAAATCGGATCTTGCTCTCTCAGGAGGTAGTCCTTGCGTTTCAAAACCTATAGGTGCCTTTCACGGCATCCAGAACGAGGAAAAAGAAGCCGTTGGCCGCTTTTTTGATACACAAAAGCCCCTTTCTGGTTTTCATGGCAGCGCGCGACCTTCTTTTTATGGTGGAGATGAGGTTCAGTCTTTTGAGAAAAAATGGCGGAAACTGTTTAAATGCAAGCATGCTATTTCAATGAATTCGGCCACCTCTTGCCTAATAGCTGCGATGGGCGCGATTGGGATATCGCCAGGAGATGAGGTCATAGTCCCGTCTTACACCATGTCGGCAACGGCCATCGCACCGCTATTTTATGGTGGTATACCGGTTTTTGTTGATGTTGAGGATCAGTATTTCTGTCTTGATGTTGAAAAAGTCAAAGCTGCTATTAACCCAAAAACGAAAGCAATTATCGCCGTCAATTTATGGGGACATCCTGCTGAATTAAAGGCCTTGAGAGAGTTGGCTAATCAGCATGGTATTTATCTGATTGAGGATAACGCGCAAGCGATACTTTCTGAAGAAAACGGCCAATATTGCGGCACGGTTGGCCACATTGGTCTTTTTTCGATGAATATTCACAAACATATCCAAAGCGGTGAAGGCGGTGTTTGCACTACGGATGACGATGATCTTGCCGAGCGACTTTGTTTGATCCGCAATCACGGCGAAAACGTTATAGATTGGCTCAATGTGCAGGACCTGACCAATACAATCGGATTTAATTTTCGTCAAACAGAAATCGGTGCTGTTATAGCACAAGTCCAAATGGATAAATTGGATCGTTATGTGCAACGCTGCCAAAGCGTTTCGCAGAAACTAACTGAGGGAATTAAAGGACTTCAAGGCCTTTATGCTCCAAAAACCAGAACAGGCTGCTCGCACGTCTATTACATGTGGTCTTTGCGCTTTAAGGCTAATGAAGTTGGTTGCACACGCACCGAGTTTGCCGAAGCTTTACGGGCGGAAGGTGTTCCAATCGCGGAGGGTTATGTTCCCCCATTATATCGTTTGCCTATGTTTAAGAAGAAAATAGGCATTGGCCGTGAGGGATTTCCGTTCAATCTTGCCCCCCATGTGTCCTATGAGGACGGTCTTTGCCCGGTGACAGAAAGGCTGCATGAGCAAGAAATCCTACAGTACCAGCCTATGTCCTGGGATCCGGACGAACAGCAAATCAATCAAATGATTGATGCCTTTCATAAGGTGCATGCTGCCTTGTGCAAATCATAGTGTGATCTGGTCAAAATGTGCGGTATCGCAGGATATATATCAAAACAAGATTTCCCCCCTAAAGTCATTAAGTCTATGGTCCAGGCGCTGTATCACAGAGGACCTGATGAAGACGGATTTTATGAAGATCAGCCTTTTTGCGGGGGTATGCGTCGTCTTAGCATTAACGGCCTCAAAAACGGATCGCAGCCTTTTTATGGCGTAAGTGGTAATTCGGTTCTCTTTTACAACGGAGAAATCTATAACGCACCGGCTCTCCGAAAATTTCTGCAAAAAGAACACGGAATCCAGTGTCAAACGGACTGTGACGGCGAGGTTATTGCTCATTTGTATGATGTTTTAGGACCCAAAGCTTTTGAAAAGCTCGATGGAATGTTTGCCGCCGCTATATGGCTGAGAAATGAGAAAAAACTCATACTGGCGCGGGACATTGCCGGTGAAAAACCGCTTTATTACTCGATTTGTTCCTCTGGAAATTTCATTTTTTCTTCCGATTTACGAAGCTTGCTCAGACATCCTAGCATTTCGAAAGACATCAGTTTGCAGGCCCTTTGGGACATTCCAACCTTTTTATGGGTTCCAGAACCACAAACAATTTACAACGATGTTTTTGTTCTCCCCCGCTCACATTATCTTGTATTTGACGGCCAAAATTTAGCAATAACGCCTTACTCAAACTGTTTTGACAAGGTCAAAGCCGAGCATTCAGATAGCTGGGAAGACCTGGTTCATAAGACAAAAGCCGTAGTCATGGATGCCGTGCATTCCAGACTGCTTTCAGATGTCCCGCTCGGCGCTTTCCTGAGCAGCGGCCTCGATAGTTCGATTGTCACGACCCTTGCTCAAAAAGAACTGGGAAACCTTCAAACATTCTCGATCGGCTTTGATCGTCACGAGGAGGATCCTTATGACGGCTATGCCGATGAATCTCAAGAAGCCGCTGACTATGCCAAAAAAATCGGAACAAAGCATCATATCGTTCGCGTTACACAGAAAGACTTCAAAGATGCGTTACCAGATTTTGTAGCCCATAACGGTCAGCCTAATGCGGTTTCTTCGGGTCTGGGTGTTATGCAGATTGCAAAACAAGCAAGAGAAATAGGTCTTAAAGTTTTACTTTCTGGGGACGGAGCGGACGAGCTTTTTGGCGGATATGGGTGGTATACACTACTTGGCAGTGACATTCTGGATCGTGCGCCGCAGGATACTGAAACTCCCGATATTTCTTTACATGATAATGCGCTTTCTAAGTCTGAGTTATTGTCCAATATTGCCGAACATCCCTATCCCAAACGCGCTTGGGCGTGGCATTACTATGCTTCCGAGACTAAAAAATCCCGGCTCTTTAATGATAATCTCATTCCTGAAATTGATAGTTCTTTGCGAATATTCGGGGCATTTAAAAACACATCAGAACCATGGAATGCAATGGATTATATAGCCCAAGACCGGGAATGTTATCTTCCGAATGAAATGATGACGAAAGTCGACCGTATGACCATGGCTCATTCAATTGAAGGTCGCCCGCCATTTGTTGCTCCGGCTATTTTAAACTTTGTGAAAGGCCTCTCTTACCCCCACATGGTTAAGGACGGTGTTCTAAAACCATTGCTGAGAGAAGCTTTCAGAGATTTGCTGCCTGCAAGCATCATTGATCGCCCCAAGCACGGTTTTCGCGTTCCCATCGATGCGTGGCTTAAAGGCGAGTGGTCTGACTTGGTTAAACAGACCTTTGCACCCTCCTCTGCCCTCAATCGCGCCGGTTATCTGTCTGCAGAGGCCGAAAATTACGCCCTTTCCATGGTAAACAGCACCAAGCGCATCAACGGACACAGTATATTTGCGTTTATTGTCATGAATCTGTGGCTGGAAAGCCAAACATCTAACTCTTAGATATTTTTTGTAGAGCCAGGCTTTTCAAAACCGGGTGGATCACATGATATGTCATCCGGTTCTCCTCGTTTTGTGGCTGAACTTTGGTGTGACCTGATGAAATGTCCTTTAAAGCACTGACAAGCGCCTCTGCGCGGATGAGAGGGTCTTGAATATAATCGAGATCGATATTTTGAAGTGGAGGCGCAATTATCTTTGTTAAAACATCACCCGTATCAAGACCCGCATTCATCCAAAACGCTGTGGCCGCAATCGTTCCTTCCTCCAGCAAGCTGTAGTAAAAGGCCGTACTGCCGGAATAGCGGGGCGCGTCA
This sequence comes from uncultured Micavibrio sp., assembly GCA_964478225.1. Classification (GTDB taxonomy): domain Bacteria; phylum Pseudomonadota; class Alphaproteobacteria; order Micavibrionales; family Micavibrionaceae; genus CAYZHM01. The sequence continues at coordinate 20,882 of CAYZHM010000008.1, read as the reverse complement.
CCCCCATGAGCGTGCAAAAATCGTTTTCCAGATTTTTCCAGCAAATCCGATCTTAAAATGCATCCCGGCACTCCTGAATAAACAAAAATGTCCCCAGGCGCCTGAGAGAGAAAATCTATAAAAACGTCACTGTTAATGTCATCATAAGGCGCGACCAGATATTCTGAGCCCTTTTCTTCCAGATACTCAGAGCAGGATACATCAAATCTCAAATCTATGGTTTTTTCTGGGTTTGTAAATAATGGCACAGTGGCTCGCTTGATAGGCGCTTTTTGCGCATCTTGACCCGGTAAAAGAATACAGAGATTGGTAGTAATGCCCATTGCGTCAAGCACTTGAATGTATACAAGTGAACGAATTGTTGGCGCTGCAATAAATCCTACACTGAAGCCCATTAAAGCCGCTCCTGTAGCGTTTGTATTAATATATTTTCTTGCTCAAGAATTTGCATGATCTTTAAGGTTTGGCTTGCTGTTAAGCTTTCAGTTTTTAACGAACAAAAATTATCGCAAAGCTTTAGAAGCGAGGACAAATATTGAAGATTATTATTATCTTGTGCAGCTTGAATAAGAAGATTTGCAAACATTATATAATGCTCAAGCGTTGCTGCACCAGCTTTGTTAGTTTTCTTATAAAACCCATCATAAGATGCATACAACCTCCCAAAGACTTCAAATTTTTTTACAAATCTCAGTAAAAGCGCATAGTCCTTTCTTTCGGCTATGTCGCTTAAAAGTGATAAAAAATTTCCCGAAGCGTCTTCCTCAATATTCTGAACTCCTTCACAAAATTGTAACTGGTTCAGAAACTGCTGTCTTGAAAACCTCCAGGACTTTATAAAGTCTGTAGAATCTACATCGGCGTAGTCATAGCGCAGGGGTTCTATAAACGGTTTGGGATTTTGAAAAAGATACTGGCTCATTATTTAAAAAGATCGCTTTGAGGGAATTTTTTTTGAATGTCTTTTATAATTTCAGAAGCGACTTGTTCCGGCGCTCCTAATTTTTCAGGGCTGTCTATTTGAAGATCCCACGTATTTTCTCGTGGAAAATCAAGATCAACGCCAACAACATTCTGTGTGTTTCCCTCTCGTGCTAAAGCGTACAGGCCCTTTGAATCCCTTCTGACAAGCTCGTCAAAATCCACGTCCAAGAAGGTCTCATGGTACTCCGAAAAATTGTCGCGGTTCCATAGGCGCCATTTAGGAAAAATAGACAAAACAGCTGCCACAACGTGGATGCCCTGTTGATCTAAAAAGCGAGACAAATGTGATAAACGCTCTGCGTTTTTCTCTCGTCCTTTGAGATCATGACCCAAATCATCGCCCCAGACCACTCTCAAAATATCACCATCCAGCAACACAGTATTTTTATGCCGAGCCTTTATCTTTTCGTAGATGATTTTAGAGGTAACGCTTTTTCCTGCCCCTGAAAGCCCAATTAACCATATAACCATAATTAAGCTATTCCCCTTTTCCGTTGAATAATCTGCACAGGATGTTTCTGATTATACACATCTATGACCTGTTCAAACACTTGATCCGCAGTTTTTCCATCCTTTAGGGCCTCAAACCAGATATCAATATAATCCGCAAAACGCTCTATACCTTGGTGATCCTGGTATGGATTGAAGATCTTTTGAATTTCTTGCAATTCCTTGGCCTTAGAACGCAAATAACCCTCATCGAGCAAATTATCACATTTCTCATTCAATTCAGCCTGATTTACCGCTCGGAGCCAAGAAGGCAATACGTCCTCCATAATATGCGGCCACTTAATTGCTTCATAACAAACTGTTGGAACACCGTACCCTAGGCCTTCCATGACCGAGGATGCATATATAGGGCTCCCTATAAAGAGATCTATATGCGGCAACAGAGCATAAAAGGTTTCTGGAGGGTTGCAAATAATCAGACCACCCTGCTTTTCCAGATCATCGTAAATCGCTTTCTTTTCAGGCGGTAAATCTATAATTCCGTCTTGAGGTTTAAAGATATAAAAGTTTTCAGGCCTCTTCTGCGCGTATTCAAAAGCAATCTCCAAGAACTCCCTTCTTTTGCTCTCTGAAAGCAATTTGAGATGTGTGGGCTTGGAATCAGCAATCAAAACAATCTTTGATTTTCCGGACGATAGTGCTTTTTCAATTATTTTTTGATTGGCGGATGAGGGCTTGTCTTTTTTTGAAAAATTATGGTTTCCGCTGTACGCGTACAACGCTGCGCCCATCTTATAGGGCGCAAGCTTCTGCGTTTTTTCTATCATTTTCTCTGTGATTGGCCCCCAGGCCAGATACTGGTGTTTGCCCAGTGGTCTTGAATCAAAATAAGAATGGAAGCCGGTTCCACTGAATTGATAGGAGAGATCAACGCCCCCCGCTCTTTCTAATGCATGAACCATAGGCACACAATCTTCATTGCTGTCGCTGATGTTGATGTATCCGCGGATCCCGTGAGTCATAAAAAATTCAAACCAGTAATTTTCAAGCCAGAAATAGAAGAACACGGCATTCAACACACGCCACCGGCTAACCCAATCCAACTGTGCCTTTAATAAAATACGTGCAGCACAAATAATCTTTTTGTACGTCTCGGCAAGATTCTGAGGAACAAATCTATCTGTGTCGGCGAGAGATAAATCCTGTTTTTTTGCAAAGCTTTGAAGGTCTTGTGTTCGCCCTTTCTGTTCAAAATTTTTGGAGCTGTAAACGTACACTAAATCTTTGTAATCCAGAGATTGCGCGTGCTTTAAAAAATCCCATTCACTCACCTCATACTCTTGAGTTTCAAAAGCACTGGCTTGTAATCCAATTTTTGGTGATGTTGTTTTGGATAAGGTGTTTGTGTTTTTCTGAGTGAGTACTTTTTTTAAAAAACCAATCAAGGGCCTTAAAATGGTCTTTATATCTGCCCTTAAATTTGTCCAATCCCAGTAATAAAATACATTGTCCTGCTGATTTCCCTTGACCCAACTGTGTTTGGCACACAATCCATGTGTTTCTGCAGCCCCATATTTTTTAAAGTAACCGGAAAAAAGCAAAAAGCGCGCAGCAGGATCTGCATAACGCGACAACACATAACGCGTTAAAAAAACCTCAAACTTCTCTTTATCTTCCTGCGTGAGTGGGGTCTGAAAAACCAGACCATTCAAAGCTTGCTTCAGATATAAAAATTTTTCTTTAAGTAATTTCTCTCTCTCCCAAAAGAGAACATGGCCCTCTTGCGTTTCAAAATCTCCTAGATCATAAGGGCATTCCGTGATTTTTATTAGTTTCCCAAATAGACGATGTAATTTGCAATTTGGGTTGGCGTCTATGAGGACAATCTCTTCATAGGGTTTGCGCTTTAAGGCAGCAAAAGCAGCCCATAAAATAGTGTGGAGACCAAAAACATCGCAAACCAACGTCTTTTTATGATGCTGGATCATGGGCGAATAAACTCGACGAGTTTGGGTTTCTGATCTGTTATAAAAAATTGCGTTGCATAATATAAGAACAGTATTTTTGCACGGTTTAAAAAATAAAAAATCAGGGCCGCAATGTTTTTTGAAAGCGTCTCAAATGCTCCGCGGTCTTTATCACTAAACGAATAAAACTCATTGAGCGTTGGATACCAAATATCTAACAACAATCGCCAATTTCGCTCTGTGCTTAAGTCTTCATAACCACCCAGCTGCAATTCTTCCTGAAACAAATACTTCAAAACCCTTTGCTCAGCCTTTGGTACCTTCGTTTTCCATCTTTGCGTGACGTGTTTGTTCGGCCCTAAGGTTTTCTTGACCTTTTCTGCATCCTCCATAGACAAAACTAGATTTTTTGCCGTCTGATACCTTGGGTTATAAGAGCCCGTCCCGCCCCAGGGCCTTCCCATCATGGTTACTGTGTAAGAATCCCCTTTTTCAAGCCACTCCGCATCAACTGGAATATCCAAAGCCTTACAAAAAGTCGTCATCGTCGGAACGAAATTCAGGTTAAAATCCTCATTGCGGATAAACAAACTATGGCTTTTATAGCTTTTCAGCTTGTTTAGGAGCGAATAAAAAGCAGAACGTTGATACAGGATGGCAAAATATGATGCTGGCCCGGTTTCAAAACCTTCGTTGTTTGAAAGGATATTCATCAAAGATCTCGGAAAATCGCTCAAATTATAATTCCCGCCATACTGATTGACCAGTTGTTGACGTGTTGAAGCAAATTGTGCTCTTGGGTCTCGCCATAAAGATAAAATCTTAAGGCCGGGAAAGTCTTCGAACGCCAGATCACAAATTTGCAACTCATACCTTTGATAAACATTTTCTGTACGCGTGGAGGCTGAGTCATTAAGCCCAAAGTATTTTATGCCCTTCAGAGGTATTCCCCTGCAAAACGCATAGGCTGCCATGGCCAATATTATAATCTCTTTACGTGTATAGCTTTCTTTTTCCTGAAAACCTTCATCAATTAAAGACCGGTATAAAGCCCGATCAAACGGCGCTTGCGGGTCACCGCCAATGCGATAAATCAGGGTTTCATGCTCGCCTTCCGGATTATTGTAAAGCAATCTGAAATAAGAGTTTTGACTGATGAAATGATGTGCTTCTATGGCGCTAACTGAGCTGCGCGCTTGAAACGCAGATAGCCAATAAGAATAAACATAGTGAACAAGGGGGCACATGATCAAAACCTGGTGTTTGTCGAAAAGACACTGAAAATAGTTACTCCCGCCGCGGCCCCCGTGATCGAGCGTGAGTACAATATTCACCTGATCCAAAAGTTCTTTGTATTGTTTTCCAAATGTTTTGTATTGCGCATTCATGGCTCAAATTTCAAACCATTCACCATATTGGCCATCTTTGTAATTGCTCTCATAAAATGCAAGATCTTGAACGTTATCAACCTCGCCCCAAGGATAATTGTTTGCAACACCTGTTATTACAACACCGCGCGATATAAGCATTTGCAACATCTCCGTTACACTCAGCTTTGCACTTTGGTCTAAAGGAAGCGACCCAAGCAATTCTACGATATCTCGCCATGCCGATGGCGTCAGTTTAAATATGCCCATATATTGGCCTTGTATCTCCGCAACGTCTTGTGCGCGCCGGCCAATATCAACAATTCTATCACCATCCATTTTAAAGCTTTCGGCATCCTCTAGGACATTCTCAAACCTCGCCTCCCACAACTCCTGCCAATGGGGGTCGTAAGCCACGGCAAAATCCGCGCTCGAGTGCTTCAAATCGAGAATAGTTTGAGGATGCACAAAAATATCACTGTAGGAAACAATAACCGACTCGTCTTTAAACCATTCCTGAGCATAAGCCAGTGATTGCACCATATTTGTTTTGTCCCAGTTTTGATTATGAAAACATGGGAGCCCATACGTTTTCAGAGCTTCATCACTATATCCGGTTGCAAAGGCTATATCTGTAACGTCGGCGTTTTTCATCGTATTGATCATGCGTGTAACCAAAGGGACGCCGCAAAGCTCCACCATTCCCTTTGGGCAGTCTACGGTCATGTCACCCATTCGAGAGCCGCGTCCAGCTGCCAAAATAAGAGCTTTCATGAAAAAGCCCTCTTAAAAGTCTCTATATCATGTGCATAAAAAGGGTTTTCACGCTCTGGATGCCACATCTGTCCGAACCATAAATTCTTCTTATTCGTGAACGCCTCTATCACGCCGTCTTCAGCGCGAGCCAGAACTTCAAAACCGGCTGCCGGTTCTCTGAAGCCATATTCATGATAGCTGTTTACTTGCTGTTTTGTTCCATTCAGATCTAGAACGTGGTTTTCGCGGACATGCTTCTCGACATGCTCCAAAGCACCACCGGCATAAACGTGCATAAACTGCATTCCCCGACAAACGCCGATTACCGGAATTTTCTCTGAAATGGAATAATCCAACAGATAGCGTTCAACCTTTTCCCGTTCGGTTTCCGGCTGCTGGATATTATCGCCCCCAGACAAAATGAACCCTGCCATGTTTATTTCGGTAACGATCGATTGCGCTGTTTTCAGATCATTCGGCAGCGGTACAAGCGTAAATTCGCACTCTTGCAAAAATGCAATCCATCTTTGATCGAGGCAATCCCGCCGCTCTTGATGTGGCTGCATCTCTGCAACACGCTGTGTTATGCCAACAAAAGTCATGAAAGAACAGTCACCTGTTTAGCTGCACAATCGATCTGAAGTTTTCTTGCACGCACCCATTTTTTAAAAGAGCGCTCTCCAACGCCTATAACTGCGGGAAGTCCCAGCTCCATCGCCCTTACGGCCATATGAGAATTTGCACCGCCATAGCATGTTACAAAACCTTTTATCCCGGCATTTAAAATCCAATCATACCCGGGATCGGCACTTTCGATAAAAACTATTTTATTGCCCAAGCCCTCATGAGCTGTGTCTTGGTCAACGATCAAAGTCTCGCCGGAAATATTGCCCATAGTCACAAAATTGGGCGTGCCATTTTCAATTGAAAAACACCATAAATCTTCCTCTTTGGTTATCACGCCCGGCAATGTTATTTGCTTAGCGACCTCATAGCTTTGTTTTCCGCGAACGATATTTTCTGCCAAAATCGTCTTGATGCATCCTGAATACGCATAATCGGTTAATAAAGATTGGAAGTTAATGTATGAACAATCCTCTCTTGAGAATCCATGTAGCGTACCCAGCTTTTCCATCTGTTTAAGTATGTTATTTACAGACCAACTAAAAACATATTTCCCGTATTCTCTGCCTTCTATGGCAGTTTTAAAGAAACGGAAGAGACTGCTCGGTGTATGTTGGATGCCATGGGTATCGAGCATGGTTTGGATTGATTTTTCTTCTTCATGACTGAGCTGAAAATCACAAATATGACGTGAATTTTCAGGATCTTTATTAAACCAATCAAAGTATTTTTCCGGCGCCTCCTCATAACTTTCCGATAAAATATCATATGTGCCCGGTCTTAAATGCCCGTACTTATCCAAAAAGCTCACACGATCCAGATTTGCAAAGTCTCTTGCCATCGATGTGCTGATAGTTTCAAGCGATTGCCAAAAACCTTCTATTCGCTGCTGTGATAAAATTCCCTCTTGCGACAACGACTTCAAAAACTGCGTTGCCACAAATGCAGCGCGCGCCAGTCCAGCAAACGCGAGAGTGCCATAACGTTTACAATCTTCTGTTAGCCAAAATAGTTTCTCGTAAGGCGGTAAGTCAGAATTTTGCACAACAAGCTGGCGCTGTTTTAAAATATCGATTTTACCCAGATCAACGCGCCATTCACCCGTTTCAGTATGGGTCATACGGTTGGTTAGATGTTTGAGTGCCACTGTGATTTCAGTTAGCTCAGCTTCACTAAACCCATAATTCTTAAGCTTTTGAATATCGTTTGGAAGTGAGGGCGTATAGCAGGAAAAAACAATATCAAACTCGATTTTATCGTGTAATTCCGGTGAGGTCTCGAGCGTTTGAATATAGTAATCAACTAGCTTTGCCGATAATTCCGCCGAGACCATCTTAGGAACGAACGATAAGAAACTGGTGCGTACATCGATAAAGGGGCAACCCGCCAACGAATACATTAAGGGCGAGCTGCGTAAATTCTTATATCCATATTTATCGCGTTGATAGGCCCAAATGCGGTCCGTAATCATTTCCTTATACATGGAAAGCGCCAAAGGCCTTGGACGCACACCAATCATTTCGGCCGGATTCCAATCCGGCATATTCCCAAGGATGGTTTTCGACCCAGTTGTATAGGGATTTCTTAGATTTATGCGCTCGAGAAGGCTGCTTGCGTTGCGCAGAGCTTCAGTCTGCTTGTCGATGGGCAATGAGTTTTGCACATAAGCGTGCAACGGCCTTAACTGAAAAAGATAAAGCTGCCCGTTTTTATCAATGCCGAACTCTATATCCAGATAGGAATGGCCCGTATAGTCAATCAATTCATCGGCCAGATCTACAACCTGCGTTAAACCGGGCGGTGTTAAGTCCTTTCTGGTGTAGTGAATATAGAGGGTCTTCCCCTCTATGCTCTTTCCTGAAGTGACTGCAGTGGTATCTTCGCCAACCGCATGATCAATAACGTAATAAGGCGCACCGTTACTGGGATCGATGGTAAAGGCAACCCCACTGCTGGCAATATTTTTTGCCATGGGCTGGATAAACACTTCGTCTTTGAGTGATACATTTGACCCAAAAGAGCAAAAAACGTCTTCTACAGCTGCTTTCAGTTCCTTCTGGCCTGATACATTAACAATGCTCGTATACGCCCCGGCCATTGATTGCCCATCACGATCCTCAGCAAAAGCAGAAGAACGTACAATAACGGGCTCTTTTGAAAAATCTTCTTCTTCAAATGCAGCGAGTATCTTTTCAGGACTTTGTGACCATTCCTTATAAGAAAAACAAAATTGTGGCAAAATTTTTGCTTTCTTGATCTTTTTTTTAGCCAGGTCTTCAAGAACCGCTGCTTTTGTTAGTTCTTTAAAATAAGGCGATTGTGCTTGCGACGGAAGTTGTTGACTCATGATCAGCTATTTCTTTCGGCAACGGGCGTAAATGCGATGACTTGTGCTTCCTGAGGGAGCCTCATAATCTTTATATACGTCAAAAAGCTCTTTTAATACCTCAAGCGCTTCCTGTGCTTTCAGATAATGATCGTATGTTTCGCTTCCCTCTTCTCTCTGGAAACTCGTGGATTCATAAAAGAACTCACCGTCTTCTTTTAGCATATCGCGTACCTTTGCAAAAAACGTCTCCGCAGAGCCTCTTTGGTTTTTGTCCGAGGTATAAAAAGACGCAAGAGAAAAGATTGTATCGTAGGCACACGGCGCTTCAAACTCTTCGAATGTATCGGTAAAAAACTTGGTTTTATCTGCAACACCCAAATGCTCCGCCGTAATACGCCCAATATCATTAAGCTCTTCTATCGGCTCAATGCCGTGAGCCTGCGCTGTGCTTAGGGCAAATTCCGTCACAAAGAATCCATAATTGCTGCCGATATCAAGTACAGAGGCTGCGGGCTGCAGATATCTCTCCAAACCATATTCCTTTATGCGCTTTTCAACCGACCATCGCAAACCATCAAACTGAATGCGTTCATAAGCCTGATAAGGCCGCCCTTTGGCATTATCAAACTGGGTATAGCTTCCGGGGTTGGATTGCCGCTCTTTTTCCAGCAATTCATAAATTTCGCCATGCAGCTCCTGCAAAGGTTTGTCTATATTATCAAAAGTTGTTTTTTGTATAGCGTAGGTGGCCATTTACTTGTTATACCGTATCGTAAGTTAAACTTGCCCTATTATTAGAAACATGGGCACAAAGTTACAAGCGATTTATCAGGAGTTTTTTTGATGGTGGCGCCTGCGAATATAGGCATTCTGGATTGTGGATATGGAAATATACGCTCTATATATGAGGCCTTTGCGTATATCGGGGCAAAACCCGTTCTGCTCGAGCGTCCTGAAAATACTAAAAATATTCAGGCCCTGGTTCTTCCTGGCGTTGGTACATTTGCAAATGCCATGGACAAACTAACCGCTCAAGGCTGGGATACCACCATAAAAGACCACGTTGCAACAGGTCTGCATTTTCTGGGGATTTGCGTGGGAATGCAGATCATGATGGACCAGGGAAGCGAATACGAGCACAGAAAGGGCTTAGGCCTTTTTGCAGGAGATGTCGTGGCGTTATCTGATTATTATCACGAAAAAGCCAAAAAGCCTCACATCGGCTGGTCGGAAATCGAATACAAAGAAAACAGTCCTTATAAGGTGGAAGACAACGAAAAAGAGTTTTTCTATTTTAACCATACATATGTTTGCGATGTTGCAAACGATACGTATATCAGCGCTATTGCGGGAAATGAAAAGCCGTGGCCGGTAATTGTTCATAAAAACAATATAACCGGCATACAATGTCATCCTGAAAAAAGTCACACGGCAGGACTAAGATTTTTGGCCAAATTCGTAGAACAGATAGAAAAATCATAAAATGAGCGTTCAACGATTGATCCCTGTATTGTTGTACAAACATAGCCGACTGGTTCTCAGCCGTGGTTTTGCGCTCCATCAAGATGTTGGAAACCCGTTTATTATAACCGACCGGTTGAAAAGCTGGGATTTGGATGAATTGATTATTGTCGATATTTCGCCTCACTGGGATTCAGAAGATGATGGTGACGCCGAACCACGAATGAGTTTTCTTGAAACCCTCGAAATGATTGCTCAAAACTGTTTTGTGCCGATTACTGCGGGCGGCGGCATTCAGACCATCGAACAAGTAAGAGCGCTAATTCATAGCGGCGCCGACAGGGCACTGATCAATTCTGCAGCATTTAAAAACCCTGATTTGATAACGCAGGCCGCACAAGCTTTCGGCGCTCAGGCCATCGTCGCAGGCATCGATTTTTTTGAACAAACGCCCGGAAACTATAGCGTGAAAATTTGCGGCGGCAAAGAAACAACAAATGTAACTCTTTTTGACTGGGCTCTGGAATGTCAAAATCGCGGCGCCGGTGAATTGTTCATACAATCCATCGATAAAGATGGCAAAGCCAACAATTATGATTTAGAGGCCTTGCAACAAGTTATCTCTGCGGTGCAAATCCCTGTCATTATTTGCGGGGGCTGTGGCAGTTGGGCTCATATGTCACAAGCCCTGGAAAAGGGCGCAAAAGCGGCCGCGGCAGCAAATATCTATAATTTCGTGGAATTGAGCTACAGACAATCAAAGGACATCGTTCTCTCTGATGGTCTTAAAATCAGACCCGGGACGTTAGGCACAAACTACCGCGCGGAAAAATCAAAGGACGCCTCTGTTTCGCAATTCCATGTTGAAAACGAAGAAATCTGGCAAGAGCTCGCCAAAACGGGATTCATGGAGTAGTAAAATGCATCAAAACCCCGTGAAACTTCCAAATGGTAAAGACTTATTTTATTGTAAAACTTGCCTTACCCCCAGCAGCCGTCCAGGCATGCAGGTTAATGATGACGGTGTATGCACCGCATGCCAGTGGTATGAGAAAAAGAAAAAAATTGATTGGGATTTAAGAGCGTCGCAGCTTCAGAAAATAGCAGATTGGGCCAAATCCCGCAGCCGTTCGCAATGGGATTGTGTTTTAGGTGTCAGTGGCGGAAAAGACAGTCTCTGGCAGGCGCATCAACTGCGCGATCGTTTTGGATTAAATCCCCTGCTTGTTATGTTCGTGGGCTCAGACGTCACGGATTTAGGCCGCATGAATGCTGAAAACATGGTGGAATGCGGGTTTACTGTCCTCAGCGTCCAACCCAACCCGCAAATCGCAGCAAAGCTGGCAAAAAAGTCATTTGTTGAGCATGGCAACATTGCAAAGTTTTCCGAATTGGCGCTTTTCACAACGCCTTTTAGAACGGCCATAGAGTACAAAATTCCCCTGGTGTTTTTTGGCGAGAACCCCGCTTTGGAAACAGGCGATGTGAATGTGACAAGTGCAGGATGGGATGCAAGCGGCATTCGCTTTAACAATACACTTTCCGGTGCGGCCCTTGATCTCTGGCTCGATCCGGCGCAAGACATCACAGAAAAAGAGCTCATCCCTTACACATTCCCCTCAGTCGAAGAATTAAAAGATTGGGCGGGACGCGGGGTCTTTATGGGCTATTTTCTTAACTGGTCAGGATGGGACCATGCCGTATTTTCCATGGCGCATGGCATGAGCCATCACACAGCGTCTTATGATGATATTGGCGGCGCCTACCTCCACAACGCCCTTGATACCAACAGCAGCGGCACACTGAATTACATGCTGAAATACTTCAAATTTGGTTTTGGGGAGGCCAGTGAGCAACTTTGTTATGAAATCCGCAGCGGCATGATTTCACGCCTTGAGGGTGCTGCTCTGGCCAAACGTCTAGATGGCAAAGCCAAGCCGCAATTTATAGATGATTTCTGCAAGTGGATCGATATCGATAAGAACACATTTTGGGACGTAGCAAACGGATATCGCGGTAAAATGTGGGAGCTTGATGGGCAGCACTGGAAACATCTTTATCCCGTCTATGCTGATTACGACCAGAATGAGCTAAGCAAGATTGATACAGATGCCCTGCTCAAAAAAATCGATACGATTTCTGTCGCAAAATCCAAACTACGCAACGACATACAAATGAAGAAAATCGCCTAATGCACTATTGTAAAAAATGTCATTACCCCTCCAACCACGCTCTCGGCATCACTTTTAATGCTGAGGGGCTTTGTTCTGGCTGTATCATCCATGAAGAAAAGGACCAGATTGATTGGGACGCACGCAAAACAGAGCTTCGGGCAATTTTAGAAGATTATAAAAACGACAGTAGCACGGCGCGTCATGACTGCATCATTCCCGTTTCAGGCGGAAAAGACAGTTTTTTCATCGTCGATCTTATCAAAAACGAATTCGGCCTTAATCCGCTGCTTGTCGCATATAATCGTTTCTACAACACACGTGCGGGGGTTTATAATCTCGAACGCATTCGCACCGAAATCGGCTGCGATATTGTCACAATGACACCCAATCCGCGGGTTTTAGCCAAACTCATTCACTATAGTCTTGACAAACTCGGGAGCATTCATTGGCCTTTTTTGGCGGGCAGCACCGTGTTCCCTGTACAAATGGCCGTCACAAAAAATATCCCGCTTATTATCTGGGGTGCGCATCAAGGCGTCGATCAGGTTGGCATGTTTTCTCACGACGACCGCGTCGAAATGACGCGGCGGTACAGACGAGAGCATGATCTTCTCGGCATAGAAGCCGAGGACATTTTAGAAGACGCTGAAGGCTGTAAAAAGCATAACCTTAATTACTCAGACCTCAGCCCGCTCTTTTATCCCGAAGACACCGATCTCTACAGCACAGGTGTTCGCGGGATATATCTCAATAATTTCATGCGTTGGGACACCAAAGCTCAACATGAAAAAATGTTTGAAAAATATAGCTATTATACGGGTCCCCAGCTTCGTACTTTCGATACCTACAACGATATCGATTGCCGGATTTACAGTTCGTTGCATGATGAAATCAAATTCCGAAAACTTGGCTACAGTAAAATCAACGACCACGTCGCCCGCGAAATCCGCTTTAACCGCATCACGCCACAAGAAGGACTGGATTTAATCGCAGCCTATCAACAAAAGCCTTTGCCTGATTTCAAATGGTTTTTCGACTGGATCGGCTTAGGAAAAGACACATTCTGGGCTCATATTGACGCTCACAGAGATCCGCGCGCGTGGCAGAAAACAGGAAAAAACTGGGCTTTGAGAGACCCTTTGAACATACCTACAAAACAAAATACGGTGCAAAATATATTAAACTTCAAGACCAATAGCCCGGAAGAAGTCAAAGAAAGTCCGGAAGACAAGCGCATCCTCATGCGCGGCGGTGCGTGGGTTTAGGGCGAGAGCATGAAACGCATTCACATTTTAAGCCGTGGATGGACCAACCCGAACAGTTCGGCCTTCTTATTTCCTTTGTTTGCTTTTAAAAATGAACTTCGAGATGCAGGCTCTGTCATTCGTATATATTATGATCTCCAAGACAATCTTCCTGACTGTGAATTCTTATTTTTAGAAAGCAAATTTTTCGGCGATCTATGGGTAAAAGACCGCCCAAAGGTTCTCGAGAAAATCGAAACTCTCTCACAAAAAACCAAGCTCATCTGGTGCGATCAAAGTGATAGTTCCGGAACCTTGCTCGGTGATGTTATTCCTTTCGTTCACCGCTATCTCAAAGCGCAAGTTCTGAAAGACACCGACTGGTACACAAAGCCGCATCACAGCGCGCGGCCTTACACGGAGCATTATCATCTCAAAAACGGCATCACAGACGAGGAGCCCTTTAGTGAACCGCTCGTGCAAAACCCCCAAGATCTCTCAAAAATCGGCCTCTCCTGGAACTCCGGGTTGATGCATCACGGATTCATGGGGCCGCATTTGAACCGCCTCCTCCACACATTACCTCTGCCCTTTTTGGCGCAATATCCTGCAAAAATCAGCACTGCACAAAGCCCCCGCTTTCTGAATGTCGCCTGTCGCATGGGGATCAGCTACAACCGCGCTACTGTACGCTATCAACGCGAAAGGCTGCGGGAGATTTTAAAAAACCATGTCCTAACCAACAAAATTTCGCGTCGGCAATATTTCAAAGAATTGCAAAACAGCAAAATCTGTCTCTCTCCCTTTGGCTTTGGTGAAATCACGTTGAAAGATTTTGAAGTGTTTCTGACCGGCTCCTGCCTCTTGAAGCCCGATATGGACCACATGAGCACTTGGCCGAATTTTTACGAGAAAGATGTCACCTACGCTGCGCATGGTTGGGATCTGGATGATGTCGAAAGCATCATAGAAAACTTACTGGCCGATGATAAAAAACGGATAAATATCGCACAAACGGCGCAAAACCGCTTTATTCAATACACGTCTGGCAAAGACGCCTCTGCCCTGTTCGTCGAGCATTTCCGCTCGCTTGTCGCCTAAAGATAACGCTGCGCCCAGGCTTGCATAGTGATGATGTGGTAAAGCAAATAATGGTTGTCTGCGCGGCCCGAGAGATGATCATGCCAGGCGGTTTCAACGGCCTTGGCATCGAAAATCCCGTATTTTTGTAGCTCAGATGTGGCAAGCACATCTCCCGCCCACTCCTTGAGCGGCCCACGGAGCCAAGCCGCCATCGGCACGCCAAAGCCCATTTTCGGACGCTCAAACATTGCGCGGTCAATATAGCCCGCAAGAATTTCACGCAGCAGCCATTTGCCCTTCCCTTCGCGGATTTTGTAATCGAGAGGCAACGACAGCGCCGCACTGATGACGTCTTTATCCAGCAGCGGACAACGCACCTCCAGCCCATGCGACATACTGGCGCGGTCAACTTTGGTCAAAATATCGCCCGGCAAATAGGTTTCAATATCGCTCAGCATCATAGCCTCCCATTTGGAAGCTGCCTCAATAACCTTCAAATCTGCGCTATGCTGATAGTCCTCAGAAAGATAGGTTTGCGGCTGCGCGGTGGCCGCGAGCGTATGTGCGTACAGTTTTGCGAAATTCTTTTCCTGTAACGCTGTTCCAATCGCCTTGAGGCGCGCAGGGGGGGTAAAGCCCAAAACCTTACCCAGCAAGGAACGCAGCGGATAAGGCACAGAGTCGGCCTTCATCGTCAGGAAATAGCGCGAATAACCGCCGAAAAATTCATCACCGCCATCGCCGGACAAAGCAACAGTCACATGCTTGCGGGCGAGACGACAGATGTGCCATGTCGGAATTTGCGACATATCGGCAAACGGCTCGTCATAAATATCAGGAAGCTGCGGAATGATTTCGCGCGCTTCCTGCGGCGTGACATGAAACGCTGTGTGCTGCGTTCCAAGCTGCGCGGCAATTTTGGCGGCATATTCGGATTCATCAAATCCGCTCTCCGCAAACCCCACTGAAAACGTCTGCACTGGCTTTGATGAGTGTTCTTGCATCATGGCGACGATCAAACTTGAATCAATCCCGCCCGACAAAAATGCGCCGAGGGGGACGTCAGAAATCAGGCGGTTTTTGATGGCCGTTTGTAATTTACCGCGCATGAATTCGATAGCGTCCGCATCATTTGCAAACCCGCTCTTCGGCGCATTTACGAGCCTTTCAGCTGAGAAATATGCTACCGGCGCCGCAAGTTTTTTTGAGGTCAGCGCAGACTCATCGAGCGTCAGATACGATCCAGGTGACATCTTATGAATGCTTTTAAAAATACTATGCGGCGCGGGGATATAACCAAAGCGTGTGTAAGTGCTGATGATATCCGGGTTTATATCGCGCTTGAATTCCGGCAGCGTGAGAAGCGCTTTTAATTCCGAACCAAAAACAAAATTCTTGCCAACAAAACCATAGTAAATCGGCTTCTTACCGACGGGATCAACGGCCATCGTCAGCGTTTTCTCGCTGCGATCCCACAGCGCAAACGCGAACATACCCGATATCTCACTTAAAGTTTTTTGCACGCCGAGGCTCGCGAGCGCCTCCAGCAAAACTTCAGTATCGGAGTCGGTTTTAAAGGTCTTCCCGCCCTGCTCTAACGTCTTGCGTAAGTCTTTAAAATTATAAATCTCGCCGTTGAACACCATTACATAGCGTCCATCGGCCGAGATCATGGGCTGATGCGCGTCTTCGGAGAGATCAATAATCGAAAGGCGGCGATGGGCAAGTGCAATTCCCTGCCCCGCATCGACCCAAACGCCCTGGTGATCCGGCCCGCGGTGCGAAAGCGCCTGCGCCATCTTTGCACCCGTCTGCTCAAGCGCTTCGGGCGACGCGTTCTTTTGAGGATTTATAAAACCGGCAATTCCGCACATTTTTTCAAGCTTTTCAGGTCAGGAGCGCTTCAAATTTCTCTATAACACGGCCGAGCGTAAACTCTTCCGGCAAAAGCGATGGTGCCGCGGTTTTTTTGTTCTGCGGTTTCACGCCGCTCATCAAACCGATAAGCCCTTCTATATCCGCGGCAATCTCAATCCCCTGCCCTTTGCACAGTGACTTAATCTCGCGCGCGGCAGCAACATCGCTCGTCGTGATCACCGGCGTGCCGCACACTAAAGATTCAAGCGCCGCATTCGGCGTTCCTTCCCAATAGGACGACAACAGAAAACAATCCGCAGCAGCAACATCCGCCCACGGATTGTCCTTATGCCCGCAGAGTTCCATTTTGCCTACAAGATTATGCTTGGCGATCAACGCTTCAAGCTTGGCACGCTCCGGTCCCTCACCGATGATTTTTAGACTATAATCCAAATCCGCCTTGGCCAGTGCCTCGATTAACCGATCAAACCCCTTTTCAAAGGTTAAACGGCCGACACTGATAAATTGTGATCCTTGAGGCAATTCGGACGGAACATGGCTTAAAATATGGGCTGTATCGACAGGGTTTAAAATCCGCACATGATTATGGACCGGTAATCCTAGGTCATTTTGAAACTCCTCTTTAATCGCTTCAATCGAGTCAATCACAACGTCCGCATGCGGATACAAAAATTGATACAAATAACGCGATAACCGCCCCTTCCAGCCATAGTGCCGTATCAACATCCCCGGCATTGAAGACTCGCGCACAATCACCTTCACGCCTTTCAAAAAAGGCTTCAGGAGCAGCAACGCAAAATTCAGATGAATAATCGAGCTTATCGCAACATCAGGCTGCAATTCCTTCAGCTTTTGATAGAGTTTTGGCAATCCCTTCGCCACGGACGGCGCATGAAGAATATGCACCTGAACATGCGGCGCAAGCCATCCCCGCACAGGCCCATCACGCATGGCGATCAGGTGAACATCAAATTTGCTTTTGTTTATAGTGCTGGCAAGCGTTGCCATCACGCGCTCTGCCCCGCCTGCCGAAAGCTCAGGCAGCAGAAAAATTATTTTCTTTTTCAAAGGCATAAGTTCAACTTTTTTCCGTACTTGTTGGCTCGGAAAAACTCTAATCAAGGCTTTTTGGAATGTAAAGGGAGGGAAAATCTCCCTTTACTCTATTCTTCAAGAGCTAGCATTAATTTGCTCTTGTGGTGTCCTTACAACGGCACTTTCCAGTATACAATGTCCCTGAGCTGTAACGGAAACAATCCCGGCTCGGCTTGGCCCCCGGACGAGCATCATCTTGCATTTGAGGACAGTCGCAAGAAGAATATTCCCGAGGCGTATGTTGGGCAAACGCATTGTCATCAAAGTCTGTGCCAACATTAGAAGTGTTCACGACTTGCATATCTGTCAATAACGGAGCGGCCGCGATACAAGAACCTTCATGCCCTGATTGTGGCTGCCGTCCTGCGGCAATTGCTGTCTCAACCTCAGCATTGGTCTCAATTCTGCACTCTGTTGCCAATTTCAAACGATCGTAAACAGCCTTCGTCTTGGGAACCTTACAACTGTCGCAATCCGGCAATTTTTCATAGGTCCCAGGCTGCGCATTACATGCACACGTTCCCTCATTTTTCTCCGTCCATGTACAGCTGGCCGGATTATAGGTACGAACAACCCTATAAGGATTATTGGAATCGGTCTCTTCGCCGGCGTTCGGACAATCGAGATATTCTGTTTTGGTCAAGGTCGCAGGATTATTAATATCAACCTCCGGCGGATGAACGCATCCGCATTCGCTGTAATTCCATTCTTCTGCAACGACTGCGCACGGTACTGTCTTTACTGGACGGCCGTATATTCGTTGCCGAAATGCCTTACCTTGAACACTTGAATTTGTCCCCGCATATTTGGGAGAGTCTTTGCATTCAATCCATTCAGCGTCGACTACCGCCTTACAATGGCAGTCTATATGATTATAATCACTCCAATTAACCCAATCTGTGTGACTGTTAAACTCGCTTGGCGCATTACATTTTGTTCGTTCATAAACCCAATATTCTGCGGTCTTGCACGTATGATAACTGGCTTGCTTTATTTCCTGCCTAAAAAAGCATTCTCCCTGCCAATTGGCCGCACCGGCTGGGGGCTCCCATTTCCCATCATTACAGGTAAAAATAGCGGCGCGGCAGGATTCTTCTTTTAAATGTTCCACTCTCCCTGCTGGCTGAGTAGGTAAGCCCACCGGATATGATTTATATGGTATGACCAAATCATAATCTTGTAGAGCGCTCGCCGGTGGCGCAATAGAGGCCACGTATGATGTTCCATGAGGCGCGGCGGGCAAGCTATATTGCATAGAATCGCCGTTTTCGCACTTCCCATCCGTCCGTACTTCCGGCTCGCAGCTTACTTTCTGAGGTATGTCACATTTTGCGCTACCGTCCGTGTTTAGACCAAGAAAAAGCTGTCCCGGGGGGCAACGAACTTCGATATGATCTGCACAAATCGGCTCTTTATCTTTGATCCCGGTAAAAAACTCGGTGCTATCACAATCTAGGCTCAATAAATCTTCTGTCTTAAAACAGTTGTTACCAGAACTATCACAAATGTCATCTGTCAAAAGTTTGCCATCGTCAGCGGCGGCACTTTGAGAAATAATCATTGAGTTAAATTTCGTATCCGCCCCAGAAACAATATCCAGTTCCGCTGCAGGACTATCTGCCCCAACGCCTATACGTTGGGCGGATACATCTTCCATATCTCCGACAGGCTGAGTTGGGTCCAAAAGCTCCCATGTCTCATCATACGTCGCCCCGTAAGAGATAAGGACATCATCAAACTCATTGGCCGTATTTGCTTGGTGTAACATCGAGCGGAATTTCGCCCCGTTGGAGGGAGCTCCGCCTTCAAATCCAGGGTTGCAGTTCTCAGTATCAAGAGACGCCCCCGCACAGGATTGAATGGTCAAGCCATTCAAATTAATTGAGCCTGTTTTATTCGGGCCATTGCTCAAAACAACAAAAGCCACCTTACCCGGAGGAGAAGTTCTTTCCGCTCCCGTCTCATCAACGAGGGAAATCGCCCCCTTCAAATCAAAACGCATCCCGGGTGGAGATTTTGAGGGATCAGGATCTGCCATACTCTCCGTTACGGCATATACCAAACGGCTGCCATAGGCATCAAGCGCGTCTTTTTCTTCAATTTGCAGATCTTTAAAAGGAATCGCTCCAATGACCACCCGAGTGGCCGTCCCCAAACCGCGGGCGATAAAAGCCGGGCTTGTGTTTGTATTCGTCTCTACACAAACACCATTGGCACAGCTGCTCGGACCTGCAGGCACAGATGAAGGCGCAACCTCTTGACCATTTCCTGCGGCGCCACTTGCAACATCCAGCGGTGCCGGCATCGGATAGCGTTTGTTTAAATGATAAAATTCTTCAATCCGAGCATAAGCGCTTTGTACGTTCTTATGGGTCGTTTCAACTTGTTGCTTTTTATTATATTGATCATAAAGCACTAAAAGCGGCGTAATGAATACGCCCAAAATTATGAGCGAAATGGCAATTTCGACCAATGTAAAACCCCGTTGTTTCGTCATTTTAGTCATTCTCCCGTGCATAAAATTTCTCCCATACCCAAACCATCAATACGAATACCTATCATCCAACTGCCAAGCGGGCATGCTCTGGTTTCTACAAAATTCACCTGAAACGGCCGGCAAATAGGACTAAGAATCCCTTTATCAGCATCCTGCACACTATAGCCTTGCAGAACTTCTCCTTCTCCGCATGAAGTGGTTGGCTCAATAAAGTTGCTGGGTGCAAAACAATTATCGCCATTGGTGTCACAAATGGTCTGGACTTGAATTCCATTATCGACGCGTACTGTCCCTGGATCTCCTGCATTTAAACCTCTAACGTCCAGCATTGCTCGAGGGCTTGGTGGCAGCGGCGAACCATTGTCCTTGTTCAGCACAATTTTCCCGCGATTGAGATTCATAATGCCCATTCTATCAGCACCAGGGGTAGAAATCTCTGTCCATAGTTTGGTGTCTGATGTCTTTGTAAAATAGGTAAAATCGTCGTAGGCCCCTGCCCCAGACGTGTCATTGCGCTCTAAAGACTGAACGAAAATATTATCCGTATTATCGCAGTTATCCAATTCATTGCGCCGGTTTGGCGGGGCTGCTGTTCCCACACAAGGAATTCCCCCTCCTTGTGCAGCAAACGCTCCTACAGCATTGCGGCCATGAGAAATAATGCCATACTCGGCATCTCCATCGAAACCCCCAGTGTTTGTATTAAGAGCATCTAAAACTCTTATCTCACCGAAAGAAACACCAGCTTGATTAATGTCTGCCATTTTGAGGGTTACAACATATGTGAACTGGTTGCCCCATCCATCCAGAGCTTGGGCATATTCGTATCTTTGCCCCATATCCGTACCGTTGTTATCGTTGTCTCTTCTTCTTGCTCTGGTTAATGTTTGCAAGGGAACCGCCGCGGGTCGAATAAGTGGGGGCCCGGGGTCGATAGGGCAAAGTCGAGCGTGGGGGGTACAGGGTGTTGGTC
>CAYZHM010000007.1:0-85238 GCA_964478225.1 uncultured Micavibrio sp. | reverse complement strand
CTTCGACACCGGCTTCCAGCTCGACGAATGCGCCGTAATCGGTGATGTTGGTGATGCGGCCTTGCATTTTGGAGCCGACAGCGATGTTGGCTTCGATATTTTTCCAAGGATCATCTTCCAATTGCTTCATACCAAGGGAGATGCGGCCATTTTCTTCGTTGAAACGAATGACCTGGACTTCCACGGTTTGACCGACAGAAAGCGCTTCGGATGGGTGGTTGACGCGCTTCCAGGAGATGTCTGTGACGTGCAGCAATCCATCAACGCCGCCGAGATCAATGAACGCACCGTAATCAGTGATGTTCTTGACCATACCTTTAAGGACTGAACCTTCTTTAAGGTCGTCCATGATTTCAGAACGGGCTTCTGCACGGCTTTCTTCGAGGATCGCACGGCGGGAAACAACGATGTTGCCGCGCGCGCGGTCCATTTTCAAAATCATGAAGGGCTGTGGTGTGTTCATCAATGGAGAAATGTCCTTGATTGGACGGATGTCGACTTGTGAGCCTGGAAGGAATGCGATTGCTCCGCCCAGATCCACAGTGAAACCGCCTTTGACACGGCCGAAGATAACGCCTGTGACGCGCTCTTCTTTTTTGTGTGAAAGTTCAAGTTCAAGCCAAACTTCTTCGCGGCGGGCTTTTTCACGGGAGAGTGAAGTTTCGCCATTACGGTCTTCGATGTTCTCTACGAAAACTTCGACGCTGTCGCCGATTTTGATTTCCGGATCTTCGCCTGGTTTTGTGAATTCCTGGACAGGGATGCGTCCTTCGGACTTCAAACCAACATCAACGAGGACAAATTCCTTGCTGACGCTGACGATCGTTCCGTTGACGACCTGACCGGAAAAGTTTGCGGTGTCTTTTAATGATTCCTGCAGCAGTGCTGCGAACTCCTTGGAGTCGGTGTTGTCTTGTATTCTTGCGGCTGCTCTTGCCATGATATTAATCCTTTCGATTTTTAAATTTCGTTTTAAAGGATTTAAATTTATGGAAGGCGTGCGCGAATCAAGCCAAGAGCCTCATTCAAGGCTTCTTCAGCTGTAAGGTGGCTGGTATCGATGATTAAAGCATCATCGGCAGGCACCAAAGGGGCCGTCTTGCGGCCTTGATCGCGGGCATCACGCTCTCGCATATCCGTTAAAACGGCCTCATATGTAGCGGGTATTCCGCGGGATTGCAACTCTTTTAAACGTCTTTTTGCGCGGGTTTCGGTGTCGGCGGTAATGAAAAGCTTAATAGTGGCATCCGGGCATATCACTGTGCCGATGTCGCGGCCATCCAAAACAGCGCCTTTTTTGCCGTCGGGAGGGTTAGAGGCGAAGCCGCGTTGCAATTGTATGAGGGCTTCGCGGACGGCTGGGATGGTTGCGACTTTGGAGGCAGCGTTGGCAACGGTGTCTTCGCGCAGACCTGCATGGGAGAGAATATCGGGGGTGCCGGATGAGAGTTTATTTGTCAGGTTTTGGGCGGCCTTGAGGGCGTCGTCTTTGTTCATAGGGTCGCCGGCTGAAACAATAACTTCGTAAGCAACGGCGCGGTAAAGGGCGCCGGTGTCGAGATGAGCGAAATTAAGGCTTTCCGCGATGTTACGGGCGAGAGTGCCTTTGCCGCTGGCGGCGGGGCCGTCGATGGCGACGATGAAAGATTCGTCGCTCATATTAGTCTCGTGACGATTTCGTTGCTGAGGTCGAGGGCTTCGCGGCTTTCAGCTTCCGGATCGAGGATTTGGGTGCCGAGGTCGTTCATCAATTCAATGAAATTCGGGAAGCTGGTTAAAATAGGGCTGGCGTCGTCGATGGATACCGGCTGGTCGGTAGCTGTGCCCAAAACCAAGAAACTCATAGCAATGCGGTGATCGAGATGGGTGGCGATTTTGGCGCCGCCTGCCGGTGGTTTGCCGATTCCGTGAATTGTTAGGGATTCTTCGCCCATTTCGAGTTTAACTCCGCACGCGGCCAGGCCATCGGCCATAACTTTGAGGCGGTCGCTTTCTTTGACCCTTAATTCCGCAAGGTTCGTCATATACGTTGTGCCTTCGGCGCAGGACGCGGCCACAGCGAGAACCGGAAATTCATCAATCATGGACGGGACGCGGTCGGGCGGTACTTTGATACCCTTAAGTTTGCCAGTTGATTTAATTCTAAGGTCGGCGACTTTTTCGCCGGCCTGTATGCGCTGATTTTCAAACGTGATGTCGGCGCCCATTTCGATGAGTGTTTTGTAAAGGCCGATGCGGCGGTCGTTTATTCCTATGTTGGGGAGTGTGATGTCCGAGCCTTCGGTGAGGAGAGCAGCGACTGTTGGAAATGCCGCGGAACTGGGGTCTGAAGGGACGTCTACGGCACATGGTTTTAGCTCTTGATGGCCATTGATATGAATGGCTTGGCCATTATTAGCCAATTCTTCAATGCCCACTTCGATGCCGAAATGACGCAGCATGTTTTCGCTGTGGTCGCGGGTCGGGATGCGTTCAATAACCGTGGTGGTGCCGTACGCGCTTAAGCCGGCGAGGATGATTGAGGACTTGACCTGGGCCGAGGCGACGGGGAGTTCATATTCAATCGACAGGGTTTTTTCAGTGCCCTTTAAGGTTATGGGCAGGAGGCCGCCTTCACGGGCCGCAAAAGTAACGCCCATCATTTCCAAAGGGGTTATGACGCGTTTCATCGGGCGTTTTGAAAGGGATGCGTCGCCTGTAAAGGTGGCGGTGATGTTATGGCCGCCGACTAAACCCATAAGCAGGCGGGCGGATGTGCCGGAATTGCCCATATCGAGAGGTTCTGAGGGCTCGTGGAGCCCGCCAAGGCCCGTTCCATAGATGTGCCAGAGGCCGTCGCCTGATTTGTGGATTTTGGCGCCCATGGCGCGCATCGCGGCGGCCGTGCTCATGACATCTTCGCCTTCGAGAAGGCCGGAGACGATTGTTTCGCCAATTGTGATGCTGCCCAGCATAACGGCACGGTGGGAAATGGATTTATCGCCGGGGACACGGGCGTGGCCTTTCAGGGGGCCGGATTTATGAGAGGTGAGCTTGTGGTTTGTCATAGGTAGGAGGAGTATAAGATTTTGGCGGATTTGAAAAGAGGGTTTAGGAATTGAAGCTGTTAAGGTCACCATTATATTTGGTGAGGAAGGCCTCAAATTCATCGGCAGGAAGAGCTTTGGAATAACGATAGCCCTGAACTTCGTCGCAGCCGAAATCTTTCAGGAAATCTTCATGTTCGCGCGTTTCGACGCCTTCGGCGATGACTTTGAGGCTAAGCGCGCGGCCCAAGGCGATGATTGTGCGGGCAATGGAGGCGTCGTCAGGATCGTTTAACGCGTTGCGGATGAACGATTGGTCGATTTTAAGGCGGTCGATCGGGAATTGGCGCAAGTATGACAGCGAAGAATAGCCTGTACCGAAGTCGTCAATCGCAAGCTCGATGCCTAATGCGTGCAGGTTTTTTAGGGTCTGGATGGTGTGGTGGATGTCATCCATGAATATGCTTTCTGTGACTTCAAGCTCAAGAAATTTTGCTTCAAGGCCGGTTTCTTTGAGGGTTTTCGCGACAAACTCAACCAAGTTGCCCTGGCTGAACTGGACGCCGGAGACGTTTACGGCGATGCGCATATTCGCGTTATATTTATCGTTCCATTGTTTGACCAAGAAGCATGAATTGCGCATCACTTGCTCGCCAATCGGGACAATAAGCCCGGATTGCTCGGCGACCGGAATGAATTCTGCAGGGGAAATATAGCTTCCGCCCTCTCTGGAATTATCGGGCTTCCACCAGCGCAGAAGCGCTTCGGCGCCGATGATTTTTCCTGTATTGAGGTCGAATTGCGGTTGGTAATATGCTTTGAGCTGATTGTGTTCCAGGGCATCTCTGAGATCACGCAGGAGCTGAAATCTTGCCTGGACGGCGCGGTCGAAATCTTCGGAATATTCTTTGATTGTGTCCCGGCCTTCCTCTTTTGAGCGGTTCAGAGCAATGTCGGCATTTTTCAGGACCTGATCGGGTTCATGGCCGTCTTGCGGGAAGGTTGCCACGCCGAGGGAAGCTCGTACCTGGAATTGCTCGCTGAAGACCTCAAAAGGCTTTGCGCGGATGACGCCGATGACGCGTTCGCCGACTTCGCGTGCTTTGGTATTGCTTGTCAGGGGCATGGCGATTGCAAATTCGTCCTCTCCGCTGCGGGAGACGATGGCGCTTTCCGGAAGGGCGGAACGAAGGCGTTTGCCGACTCCGCGGAGAATCGCATCGCCAACATTATGGCCCATGGAATCGTTGATGTCCTTAAAGTGATCGAGGTCGATTGTGATGACGGCTAATGGGGGGGCGGTGTCTCCATCGTTTGTTGGTTCCATCTTTTCCTTGAGAGATTGTAAGAAAAGCGTACGGTTGGGAAGGCCGGTCAATGTGTCGTAATAAGCCAGTTTGTGGATCTGATCTTCGGCCGCACTTTTGATCTGTTTCAGGTTTTGTGCGTTTTGCCGGATGAGGTTTTGCGACAACTGTATGGCATTGCCGATTTCATCGTCAGCCTTGAAAGGTGATTCATCCACGGCCGGATTTTCAGGGTTTTTTGAAGCTTCGACGAGGCTGCGGCGCATAAAAAGCATTGGTTCGAGCAACAGTCGCCAAAGTGTGAGCATCAGTACGGAGGTTACGAAGGCGGAGAGAAGTGCGATAATTTTGACATTGTCCCAGAAAAAAGCGACCAGTTGGTCTGGGATGTGTGATGAGTCAATATTGACAACGACAATGTAAGGCAAGCTTGTGCCCATGCGTGAGGTATTGAAAGCTATTTCATAGGACGTGCCGTTGTATGCGTTTGGTATGTTATACATCTCCTCTGTGGTTCTGAGGTTTGCGCGGACGTACGCGCCGTATGTATCAACCAAGACGAGGCGATTTGATCCGCCCTTTGCCAAGAGATCCGGTCCGTAGACAGCGATGCCGTTGATTTTGGTTTTATTGATAAGGCTAATTATCTCGCTTCTTTCGAAGGGCGATGTCACAGAAAGAGTGGCAGAGTTGACGTTGTCCGTTTTTAGAAGTGGCGCGACTGTCGATTCGGCTATCGTTCTTAATTGTTCGAGTTTTGAGGATTCGAATTCCCTGATCCCGACATAGAGAATAGCTCCCTGGACGATTAGGATTGTCAGGAAGACGTTGGCCGCGATTTTCCAGCTTAATCTGCTTTTCCAGATTTGAGCTGGCGCGGCTGAGAATGTGGCTTTTGGTTTCGTTTTTCTGACCACGGTTGGTGTTGCCATATTCTCTGAATAATTTGCTGATTTGAAAAGAATGTTCATGTTGGATCGTGCTTAAAGCTTTCCCATTATATACATGTTTGCTCTGTTTGCCGAGGGGTTTTAATAATTCCCCCTTTTGTTACGGCCACCTGTCCGCATTCTTTATGCTAAGCGAGAAAGATTAAAAGCAGTTTAGTTTTAGCTAAAACTTGATTTAAATTTTGTGCAATGGATGAAGGCTTTTTTATCGTTTGCGAGGGTGCATGCGATAATGGTGTTGGTGTTGTCTCCCTGCAGTTTCAGCTTTTTTTGCAAGATTTCGGTTTTTTCGGGAAAATTTCGAGTCTTGAGGTCGGCTCTCTTTATGGGCAGGGTTTTGGCGTTTGTCTCGTAAATTTCTACTGTTTCAAAAATTTTGCCGGGGAAATTTTCGATTGCCTTATTCGAGGTATACAGATGCGTGTGCTGATGAAGTTTGCTCAGGCCGAAATGCGTGCCGATGGTTTTGAATGCTCCTGATTTGAGGATCGCAGGTCCGGGTTCGTAGATGTATTTTTGTGGCATGGATAATTGAGATTGTGCTTCGCGTTCTTGCTCGCGTGTAAAAATTAGGGAGCGTAGCGGGAGTCCTTGATCGTCGATTTGAACGGCGTGCAGCGGGATTTTCTCGATGTCAGTGTGTTCTTGGTTGTTCTTTAGGATATAGAGGACTTCCTTGCATTCATCTTGCCATTCCACGATGTGGACTTCGCTTAAGCCGGGGAGTTCCGTCATAGCGTGATGGATATCAAGCATCGGAGAAGCCTTGATCATAATGGTTTTGCTTGTTGTGCGAAGTTTGGGGAGCAGGGGAAGAATGTCGGGTTTGCAGTCTTTGAAACTGCGCAGGCCCTTTTGATTTTTATTGCGTCGTTCGGGATCGATGAAAATCAGGTCTGTGGGATTGAGTTTGTCTATGATGGTTTCGGCAAGAGTATTTTGTACTTCAACACTGCCAGGGGTGATGAGATTAAGATTGTGCGCAAGGAGCTGAGAAGTTTGTAAATCAGCTTCGATGGCTATTCCTTTTGAAAATTTTTTGCAAAATGCCCATGTGTCTATGCCGGCTCCGCCGGTTAGGTCTGCAAAATTTTGTCCCTGAACAAGCGTGGATTTATAAAGCGCGGTTGGCGTGGATGATGCTTGTTCCATGATGTCAGCAGAGGGAAAAATAAGATTTGGAGTAGAGAGCCATTGCGGAATTTTAATGGCTGCTTTTTGCCGGGCTTTTATTTGGTCGAGGATGAGGATACGGGGCCAATCTTTTGGCATTGGCTGCAACCCCAGCGTTTTGACATCTTGATTTTCATTCGCCTTTACAAAGGTTTGGATTTCGGGGGTGAGGAGGGCTCGCCAGGGCATGCGCTTATATTGGAAGGTATTTTAGATAATTGCCAGCAATTTTCCACGGAATATTAAGGAGTTGAGAGGATAATGGCTTAGAATTGGGCTAAAAATATAGGGCTTTGGGGTTAACAATGAAGACGCTTTTAAGCAGCGCGGAACATCACTTTCTGACGACGTTAGAAACAGCAAAGGAAAATGTTGGGCCATGGATGATCATGTCCTTTCCTTTGTCGAAAAAGTTTCCTCACGAAAACCTTGTCAAAGATTTGAAGAAGCTTGCCGTGAAATTGGACAAGATGAATTCAACGAGTACTGATTTCGTGACGCAGCTTGAGCAAAAAACCGCGCGCATAGAAAAAGGCTATATTTATAGATTTTCCGACAGCGATGTTATTGTGCTGGCTTATGTGGTTGACGATAATTTGCGTGCGGAGCTTAAGAAAATTTTTGATGAGATGGTTGTTGTCTGCGGCATTACGACTTCGTACTTTGGTTATCTCGGCAAAGAGTTTCATGTTATTCAGAAAATGGCTGATCAGAAGTTATTGTCTTCGAAACGTTTTGAGGGTTATCACGCGATGTGTGATCTGCATAAAATTTCGAGCATACCTGTACGCCGTAACCGCCGTGAGCATCCGTGTGTGATGGTGGTGGAGGATGATCGTTTCACAGCGTCTTATGCGTCGAATATTTTGAGCAAAGAGTATGATCTGTATATCTGTGCGACCGGCGAGGACGCGGTGAAGGCGTATATTGAAAAGGCGCCGGATATTGTTTTTCTTGATATTCATTTGCCGGGCATGAGCGGGCACGAAACGCTGGAGGCCATTAAGGCCGTAGACGAGAAAGCATTTGTGGTTATGCTGAGCGTTGATACGTCCAAAAACAGTATTGTTCTTGCATCGAAGACGGGCGCTCAGAACTTTTTGAAGAAGCCGTTTTCGAAAGAACGCTTATTGAATACAGTGAAGAGCTCGCCGTATGTTAAAGGGTTTCCAGTAAACCCAACCAGTATTCATTAATTACAATTTGGATTGGATCATCGCGAAGAGGCGTTCGCGTGCGCTTTTGTCTTCTTGGAAAATTCCAGAAAATTTTGTGGTGACGGTTGATGATCCCGGTTTGCCGACACCGCGGATTGACATGCATTGATGATCCGCATCAATCATAACGGCCACGCCTTTGGGTTGGAGTGCGTTGTTGATTGCTTCCATGATCATGCGCGTCATGTTTTCCTGAGAGACGAGACGCTTGGCAAAGATGTCGACGACGCGCGCAAGTTTGCTGATGCCGACAACTTTTTGATCGGGCCAGTATGCGACATGGGCTTTGCCGATGATGGGCACCATGTGGTGTTCGCAGTGAGAAACAAAATCAATAT
Source organism: uncultured Micavibrio sp. (assembly GCA_964478225.1). GTDB lineage: Bacteria > Pseudomonadota > Alphaproteobacteria > Micavibrionales > Micavibrionaceae > CAYZHM01. The sequence goes on along the minus strand of CAYZHM010000007.1, from coordinate 77,227 downwards.
CCTTGACCAAAACGATGTCGTCGAAATCTTTGATGTCATCGAAAGTTTTGCTGAGGTCGTCTTCCGCGTTGAGGGCGTATCCTGCGAAAAATTCTTCGTAGGCTTTGACCACGCGTTTGGGGGTTTCGATAAGGCCTGGGCGTGACGGATCTTCGCCGATCCAGCGCAAGAGTGTCTCGACTGCCTTCTCAGCTTCTTTGCGGCTGGGGCGGCTATCGTTGATTTTTACCACTTTGTTGTCCATTGCGGGGGTGACTTTATCTTCAAAATTCTATATTTTCCAGTGAAATATGACGAAATTGAAGCTTTACAATAGTTTGACGCGAAAAAAAGAGGATTTTGAGCCTCTTAATCCGGGGCATGTGCGGATGTATGCCTGTGGGCCGACGGTCTATTCTTACGCGCATATTGGCAATGCCCGGATGGCAGTGGTGTTTGACGTGTTGAGCCGGGTGTTGAAATGCCTTTATCCAAAAGTCACATACGTGTCCAACATTACGGATGTTGATGACAAGATCATGAATGCAGCAAAGGAAAGCGGCGAAGAGATTTCAGCGATTACTCAGAAATACGAGAAAATTTATAATGAGGACATGGCGGCGCTCGGGTGCAGCAAACCCGATGTGCAGCCGCGCGCGACGGAGCATATTGATGAGATGATTGCGCTTATACAAAAGCTTATCGTCGGCGCGCATGCGTACGAAGCAGATGGGCATGTGTTGTTTAGTGTGCCGTCTTTTGCTGCGTATGGGGGATTGTCTGGGCGCAGCCGAGATGAACAGATTGCAGGCGCACGTGTTGAAGTGGCGCCATACAAACGTGATGCCGCGGATTTTGTTTTGTGGAAGCCGTCGTCAGAGGATGAACCGGGGTGGAATTCACCGTGGGGTCGTGGACGCCCAGGATGGCATATTGAATGTTCCGCAATGGCGGAAAAACATTTGGGGTTGCCGTTTGATATTCATGGTGGCGGTGCCGATTTAAAATTTCCGCATCATGAGAATGAGATTGCGCAGTCGTGCTGCGCGCATGGGCAGACTGATTTGACGGCGTTTGCGAATGTCTGGGCGCATAATGGATTTGTTACGGTGAACGGCGAGAAGATGGCGAAGTCGGTTGGGAATGTGACGCTGGTGCATGATCTGATTTCGCAAGATATTGATGGGATGGTTATTCGTTTGGCGTTGTTGTCGGCGCATTATCGGCAGCCGCTGGATTGGAATGATCAGGTGATGCATCAGGCAAAAATTTTGTATGAAAAAATTTGTCGCAAGATGGAGGAGTTGCAGTCCGGCGGGAAGGCCAATGGTGTGCAAGAGGTTTTTGCTGCGTTGCTGGATGATCTCAATACGCCACTTGCATTTGCAAAGATGAATGAATTTTTAAACTCTGTGCGGTCGAGAGAAGAATTGCAAGATGTGCTTGATGTTTTGGGAATTGTTGTAACAGAGAAGGTTGTTGAAGATGTTCCTCAACATGTCTTGAACTTGGTGCAGCAAAGACAAGAAGCGCGGGCGAATAAAGATTTTTCAGCGGCTGATAAAATACGTGATGAGATTACGGCAGCCGGATATGAAATTGAAGATACGGCGCAGGGGCCTATCGCGCGCAAGATTTAACGTGCGATAAGAACTTTGTAGAAAACATATTCGGTTTGATCGTCGTTGTAGAAGCAAGCCGCTTTTTTTCCTGACAGTGCTGTATCCTCATCGCCCAGTAAGACCTCATAGTCATAGACCCCGATAAATTTTCCAATGTCGACTTCAGTGTCTTCCGGCGGGGCATCGCTGGGGTTTGTGACGCCAAGCAAATTATTGATTTTTAGGCAAAGGTTCGAGGTTACATCATTGAGCAATAGGACAAGATCTGCGTTGTCGTCGCTTGTGCCCGTGGTTCCGATATTTTGTACGGAGTTGCCAGTTGTTATTAGCCAATCACTTGCAACGGGCGCGGAAACAGTTACCCCTGTCTGGGGTGTGTTCCAGCTTAATCCCCCGCCTTCAGGCCGGAAGACATGACATGTGAAATCAGGCGGAGCGTTGTTGTTTGTATATCCGCCGACATCGTCATTGAAAAAACTGATTTCATCTTCATCGCAGCCGCGAAGTCTTAATTGTGTTACAGCGTTGGCCATGTTTTGCGCGTATTCAAGAATTTCAGTAGCGTAGAGTTGAGATTTTTCATCTGAAAGGCTTTTGCCGCCGTTACGGCTGCTGGATGTGACCGCGTATGAGAGTGAGGCAAGTAAACCTACGGCGATGAGTATGATAAAAAGAACATTGCCGCTTTGAGAATTGGATTTCATGTTTTTTATTTTACATCAGCGAGGAACGGTTTGAAATCCTGTTCGTGGGATTTATGGATGTGTACGGGAAGAGCCTGAAATCCGGAAGCGGCCAGTGTTAAAAATTCTGCTTTGCCGGAGCCAATCTCAATGTTTTCGTAGAGTCCTATTCCCAGGACGGATTTTGTTATGGGCTGTCCGTTTTTAATGGCTGTTTCGATGGAAGTGCGTTTGGCACGGTCAGGCTCTTTAAGGTCTTTGGTTGGTTTGATGCGTCCGTTCTTGGCCAGCCATTCAAAACTGAGCAATGACATTTGCCAGCTTTCGAGGACTTTTGCTGTGTCGACCTGGATCTCGATATATGTGTCCGGCATTTTGCATGCAAGAGGGTTATCGGTAAATTGTAATGAATTCATTTGGATAGGCCTTTGATGGATTGATATTGGAGAACGCAACTTTTTTCAGTATAAAAGGAAAGGTGCAAAGAAAAGGTAAAATCAATATGTCAATAAATCCCAGTTATAAAGAGCCGGAAACCATAGAATTTCCGGTCGATACGGACGAGGTGTCATGTGATGGCGGTGGCGGGCCGCTGGGGCATCCGATGGTTTGGTATTCATTTGATGGGCAAGACCGGGTTGAGTGTGGCTATTGTGACCGGGTTTTTGTCAAGAAAGCTTGATATAGGGTCTGTTCAGATTATATAATGGAGGAAAGGCGCCGGTTTTGGGCCTTTTATAGATAACTCGCTCAAGAGGAGGAGTATATGAGCTCAGGTCGCCTGACTTTATTTGATAGCCCGCTGTTTTTGGGTTTTGATCAGTTTGAAAGAACCTTGGACCGCGTTCGAAAATCGGCCGGCGAAGGATATCCCCCTTATAATATTGAACAAATTGGTGATGATGGTTTGCGGATTACATTGGCTGTGGCCGGGTTTACCATGGATGATCTGGATGTTGAGATCGAGAACAATCAGCTGACGATCCGCGGCAAACAGTTTGATGATGGTGAGCGTATCTATTTGCACAGGGGTATTGCGGCGCGGCAGTTTCAGCGCAGTTTTGTTTTGGCGGACGGCATTGAGATTTTGGGAGCGGCCTTGGATAACGGACTTTTGCATATTGATATGCAAAGGATTTTGCCAGAAAGCACAGCGCAAAAAATCAAGATTAAAAACGCTTCTAACCTTAAGGATGGTGCAATGCAACCTATTGATATAGAGGGATCTTTGGCAGAGGGGAAAGAATAAGGGATCTTTTTCGAAATAGTGTGCGTTTGTGCGGTCAAAAGGGTATAATGAAAGTTGAGGGAATAATGTTCGAAATCAATTCTAAGCAGCCAGTCAGTTTGAAGAATATTTCTTTGCAAGATTTTTTAAATCTGGGCATTCGGGATTTGGCGTATATTCGGCCGGTTTTTCTTGATGATAGGCAAGCTTATGCTATTCATGCTGCCGATGGCACTCCGTTGTCGGTCATGGAAAATATGCAAGATGCTGTTTTTGCTGTGAGGCAGAACGATCTGACAGCTGTCACTCTCCATTAGCATTCTTCGATAAATGGGCTGCGAACGAAGCGTTTCTGCGCTTCCGGTTCGCACGTATCAGATATACGCTTACGCTTCCGGTTCTTGAAACGCTTTATTCTCGCCGCATTTCTCTTTGAATGTTCAGAGCAATATTGCAGAATTTTTTAAGCGGCGAGCAGCCAACCTTCTGGTGAGATCAGAAGTGAGCGGATGATGTCCTCGTCTCCTGCATCACGGATTTTTTCACACAGTTCGCGGTCTTTGAGTGTGCGTGTGAGGCGTGCAAGACGGCGTAAGTGCAATGGTCCATCGTTCTCAGGCGAGAACAGGGCGCAAATGATGTCGACAGGTTTTCCGTCGTTTGCTCCGAAGGGGACTGGTTTTTCCAGCACGATCATGGCGGTGACGGGTTTATCAAGATTTTTAAGTTTGAATTGTGGGATGGCAACACCACCGCCTATGCCTGAGCAGGCGTGATATTCTTTGTCCATTAGGAGATCGAAAAGATTTTGTGATGGATAATTTATCTCGCTCGCGACCATGGCGGACAGCTCTTGCATCGCCTTTTTGCGGCTGTTGGCTTTGTTTGATGTCGCGACGACGTTTAATGCAATGTCATTATAAATCCCAGTCATTTTTGACGCTCCCACTTGTAATTTTTTTTTGTTTTTTCTGTTCTTACGCAGTGTTTGTACAGAGAGGTTTAAGCTTTCAAAAATGATAAAGCCAGTAAAAATTATGATGCGGTGCGAAATATTGTGATTCGTAAAACGCTTTGCGTTTTTTTGTGCTTTTGATGTAATTTTTTAGTCACATTGAGTTTGGAGTGCGGTTGTGTGGCGTTAAAAAAAGCCCCCATGTGAGGGGGCTTTTTGTTGTTTGCGAATCACTATCAATTGTTTGCGCGGACCTGATTTTGTGGATCTATCCAGCCGACATTTCCGTCAGGACGGCGATAAACAATGTTTAAAACGTCATTGCTGGCGTTGCGGAACAAGAGGACGGGTGCTGAAGAGAGGTCCATACGCATAACGGCATCAGAGACGCTCATCGTTTCGATATTGGTTGTCATTTCGGCAATAACAACCGGATCTCCGCCTTCGGAGGGATCATCTTCAATATGTTCGCTATCGTTTGCTGTTTCAGGCATCGCGGCGAGAACATAATCTCTGGCTTTGATGATTTCGGTTTCTGGTGTTTGTTCCAGACGTTCATGATGGTCGCGTAGTTTGCGCTTGTAACGACGAAGTTGTTTGGCTGCTTTTTCTGCTGCGACATCGAATGCCACGTACGGGTCGGATTCTGTTCCTTCGGCAATGACCATGATGTTTTTGCCAAGCTTGATTGCGATGTTCGTGCGGGTTAATTGATGGCCGTGACCTTCTTTTGAGAAAGTTACTGTGGCGTAAGTTGTGTGGTTAAAATATTTTTCTGAGATGTCTTCCAGCTTTTTTGTGACGTGCGTCCGTAGAGCATCGCCAACATCAATTTGTTTTCCATGAACGGTGAGTTCCATTGATTATTATCCTTATTTCATTGATTTTACGCTTATACCTACCAGTATAGCATACGTTTTTTCAAGAGGGTAAGTTTCCTTGATTTTATTGATTTTTTTCGCGCCTTCTTTGCACAGAAGAGCCGATATTCAGCCCTTCGCGATATTTGGCGACAGTGCGGCGGGCGAGATCGATTCCCTCGTTTTTTAACATTTCGACAATTTTATCATCCGAGAGGATCTTTTTTGGATTTTCGGCTTCAATCAGCGATTTAATTCGTGCCTTGATGGCTTCGGAGGAATGCAGGGTTCCATCTGAGCTTTCAAGCGCGGTTGAGAAAAAGAATTTCAGCTCGAACAAGCCGCGTGGCGTGCCGATATATTTTCCGTTGGTGACGCGGGAGACGGTGCTTTCATGCATTTCAATTTTTTCGGCGATGTCTTTGAGTGTGAGTGGACGCATGAATTCGATGCCGTAGTTAAAGAATGCGTCCTGTTCTTCGATAATTGTTGCAGCGGTTTTGAGAATTGTTTGCGCGCGCTGGTCCATGGCGCGGATGAGCCAGTTGGCGGAATTGATTTGATTGGTGAGATATTCCTTGTCTTTCTTTTGCATGGGCAGTGAAGAAACTTCCGTGGCGTATTCCTGATTGATAAGAACTTTGGGAAGTGTTTCGTTGTTGAGTTCGACGCGCCAGCCGCCGCCTTGCGTTTTTGGTTTGCGCTTCATGAGGACGTCGGGGATTGCGGTTTGGACAATGAGATGATCAAAAGAAGATGCGGGCTTTGGATTAAGTTCGCGGATTTCCCCGATCATGTCTTTGAGGTATGTTTCATTGACACCGCAAATCTCGGCCAGTTTTTTATGTTCGTGCCGTGCGATGTAATCGAGGTTGTCCAATAATTTTTTCATTGGCTCATCGAGCGCCTTTTTTTCTTCAAGTTGGAGCGCGAGACATTCTTGCAAGCCGGAGGCGAATACGCCTGTAGGGTCAAATCCTTTCATGATTTCGAGAAGTTTATGGATGCGCTCTTCCGATGCGCCGAGTTGCTCGGACAATTTTTTTTCATCGATGCGGAGGTATCCGCATTCGTCGAGTTGGTCGATGAGAAGGCTGCCGATCATGAGGTCGCGGGAGTCGTTGAAGGCAACGGTGAGTTGTTCCATCAGATGTTCACGAAAAGATTTTTCTTCGGTCAGGCGGTCTTCGAATGGTGTATCAGAACCTTCAAACTTAACATCACCACCGGAGCCTATTTGCGCGGTTCCAGCGTCAAACCCCGCATCGAATTGTTCCTGCATGGAATCTTGAGGTTCAGGTTCGGGGCCAGGTTCGGGCGCTTCGCTTTCGTTCTCCACTTTTTCCAGCAAAGGGTTTTTTTCAAGTTCTTCCTCGATGAATTCCGAAAGCTCAATATTATTCATCTGCAGCATCTTGATGGCCTGCTGCAGCTGCGGGGTCATAACGAGTTGTTGGGCCTGACGGAGGTCGAGAATTTGAGATGGCTTACTCATGAGCCTATTGTATCATGAAGTGCTGAAAAATGTAGGCCTAAAGCTTGAATCCTTCGCCAAGATAGACGCGGCGGACGTCCTCGTTGTTGACGATGTCTTCGGGGGTTCCTTCCATGAGAACCTGGCCGTCGTGAAGGATGTAGGCGCGATCGACGATGTCGAGACAGTCGCGAACATTGTGGTCGGTGATGAGAACGCCGATGCCGCGATCTTTGAGGTGGGAAATTAAAGTACGGATGTCGCCGACGGCTATGGGATCAATTCCAGCGAGAGGTTCATCGAGCAAGATAAAGTTTGGACGCGCAGCCAATGCACGCGCAATTTCAACGCGGCGTCTTTCACCGCCTGATAATGCGAGGGCTGGCGTACGGCGCAAATGTTCAATTCCGAATTCAGCCATGAGGTCTTCAAGCAATTGTTCTTTTTCGTCAGTGCCAAGATCCTGTGATTCAAGAACTGCGCGGATATTTTCCTCAACATTGAGGCCACGGAAAATTGAGGATTCTTGCGGCAGGTAACCAATACCCAGACGCGAGCGTCGATACATGGGCAGGCCTGTAATGTCCTGACCGTCGAGAAGAACATAGCCGCCATCGGGGGCTATGAGGCCAGTGATGATGTAGAAGGAGGTTGTTTTTCCGGCACCGTTTGGGCCGAGAAGAGCCACGGCTTCGCCGCGTTGTACGTTTAACGAAACGTCGCGCAAGACAGGGCGCTTTTTGTAGCTTCTGGATAGATGCTGGGCATGCAGCCCTTTTGGCACTTCTTTGATGCGCGTGCTTTTGTTGATCATGATGCAGCCTTTAAACCCTTGTCCAAGAGCAATTTTACCCCAAGCGTGATGAGCAGTCCACCGCAGATGCGCTCGATCCAGTGAGAAATATTGAGGAAACGTGCCTTGATGGCGGTGTGTGTCAGGACCATGGCAAGGCCGGAAAACCAAGCTGTTTCGATGATCATTGTTGTGATGCCGTAGAGAATAAGGATGATGGCGGGGGTGTGAAGGTCAATGAACTGTACGTACACTGTTACAAAGAAGACAAATCCCTTTGGATTTAGCAAGTTTGTGATGAAGCCTTGAGTGAGGAAAGACATTGAACCGGGGATCGCGTCTTTTTTATTTTTGGTTGTGGTTTTTGATTCCGGGTTATGGGGTTTCGCGCGCAGAGCTTTGATGCCGATGAAAATTAGGTAGAGAGCGCCAGAGTATTTGATGGCAAGAAAAAGCATAGGCATGTGAACGAGCAGAATGGAGATTCCCGCGGCGAGCAGGGCGACGTGAACTCCGACAGCAAGGCCAAGGCCGATGGCTGTGAGGATGCCTGCTTTACGATCATAGGCTATAGAATTTTTTACGGTCATGGCGAAGGCTGGGCCGGGGGACATTGTGGCGACAAGATTCACCACGCACAGCATCAGCCAGGGGAGAAGAAATTCGTTCATGGGGTTGTTCCGGACGACGGGGCTTTTTCGCTGCCGGGATAGAATACGCCGCGAACGCGCCCGTTTGAATTTGGTGAGCCAAATATTTTACTGATGTTGGTGTTCAGATCCACCTCGGCTTTGGTGCCCGTCAGGATGTTGGGGCCGCGTGTGATTTTAACGTCACCTTGCAGCTCGACCTTGTTTGTGGAGGCGCGGTATATGGCGTAGCTTCCGGTGGCAACTTCCTGACGGGTTGTGATGACGACGTTGCCTTTGGCCTCGAGAGTTTCAATTTCGCGTTGGCCGTTTGCATTATCGCGTAGTGTTGCGATGATTGTGTCGCTTTCAAGGGTGTCGTTTCCTTCGGCGTTTGCTTTGGGACGAACGACTTTGGCATTGCCCGTTGCGATAAGCCGGCCTTCATTAACCCAGTATTCAAAACGATCTTTGGCAGTGAGGGTTTGTTCCGGAGAAACCATGCGTAAATCCTGTCCGGTGAGTTCAGCATAGCCTTTTATGAGGTCAAAGGTTGCATAGTCGCCATAGGCCGTGTTGTCTTTTGAGCGCAGGATTACCGAGCCGTTGGCGCCGAGTTCATTGATTTCCATGCCCTTTCCGTTTTTGCCTTCAATATAGTTTGCGCGCAAAACCTGGGCCTCGATTGAGGAATCGCCCTGCATTGCTTTGGCGTTGCCTTCAGCGATGAAAAGCTTTTCAGCGCGGCGCCATTCAAAATGATTGTCGGCTGTGATTTCGACCGGTTGGTTTGTTGGAGTTTGGGCGAAGGCTGAAGCTGTGATGAATGAAAGGGCCAAGCCGATGATTAATGCTTTGAAGGTGTTCATGGTTGCTCCGTATTTTTACTGGGGGCGGAGAATACAGTATCAATTTTTCCATTTGTTAGGACTAACTTGGCGGGGCCGATGAATTTTAAGGTTTCATCGATTTGATTGGCGCGCAGGCCTTTGGCTGTGATGGTGCCGTCTTGATTTTGTGCTGTGACATCCTGATCTGTCCAGGCCTGATTTTGTTTGAGGTCGATGTGGAGTTCGGCGGTGTCTAATGTGGTTCCTTGGCTGTGGGCGATTTTGACATTGTCTTTGAGCAAGAGGCGCTGAATGTCTTGTTGATAGGCGCCATTATCGGCGTGGATTGCAATTTTTTGTTCTTGATTGATTGTCATTTCACCAAACGGGTCTTCAAGGACGATCATGTCATTGGTCCCTTCGGCTTGGAGCGCACGTTTGGCAGTGATCGTGTAAGGCTTGCCTTCAGCATCACGACTTTCAAAACGTGGATTGATCAGCTCATTCTTGCCAATGGATTCTATGCTTAACTCGCCGCCAGCAACAGGAACGATCATGTCGTTTGTCAGGTTGCTCCAGGTGAAGACAACCGTGAGAATGATAGCGGCGATGATTGGCAGAATGAGCCTGGCCCAGCGGATGAACTTTGAATAGCGCGGGTTATGGATGGCAGTTTCGGCTCCGCGTTTCGCAATATTATCAAGCCGGTTTTGCCCTTGCATTTTTGCCATGTCACTCGACTCCGGCTTGCAGACAATCTTGTAATCTAATTAATCCGGTGAGTTTTTCTGTGCTGTCGACAACGATCAAGCTTGTCAGGTATTGCCCGGGAGTTTTTGTCATCATCGCGAGAGCTTCTGCTGCCAGGGCGGAATTGCTTATCGTTTTGGGGTTGCTGGACATGATGGACGTCACAGATTTTTGCAGAAGATCCGGCGCCATGTGCCGTTTGAGGTCGCCGTCAGTAATGATGCCTTTGAGTGTTGTGTTGTCATCTGTAACGATAACGGCGCCCAAATTTTTCTCAGTTAGAAGAACAATGGCTTTGTCCATGGTTGCTGAGGAATGGATGAGCGGCATGTTTGATAGTGGAACCATGAGGTCTGTGACCTTGAGTAATTTCTGGCCGAGTTTGCCACCGGGGTGGAACGCCTTGAATTGTTCGCTGGTGAGGCCCATGCGCTCAAGCAAAGCAACGGCGAGGGCGTCGCCAAGTGCCAGCATCATTGTTGTTGAAGTTGTTGGGGCAAGGCCGTTGGGGCACGCTTCTGGAGCTTTGGGAATTAAAAGCGTGATGTCGCTGTGTTGTGCCAGGGTGCTTTGCGGATTGCTTGTCATGGCGATCAGCTTGATGCTGTAGCGGCGGGTGTAGTGAATGAGGTCGGACAGTTCAGCGTTTTCGCCGGAATTGGAGAGCATCAGGACAATGTCCATATCGGTGATCATACCTAGATCGCCATGGGAGGCTTCGCCGGGATGTACGTAATAAGCCGGTGTGCCGGTTGAGGCCATGGTGGCGGCAATTTTACGGGCGACGTGGCCGGACTTTCCGATCCCGGCGATGATGAGGCGGCCGCGTGCGGGTCCGGTTTTCATGTCCTGAATAGCTTGGATGGCCTTGGCAAAATTCTCGTCGATGGCTGATTTTAATTGTTGAAGGCCAATGATTTCAGCTTCGAGAACGCGCAGTGCGTTTTGAAGGTCATTATTTTGTGTAGACGGGTCTGTTTTAAGAATTTTTGTCATGCGTCAATGGGCAAAGATATCCTGGTCGGCCCAGCCGGCGAGATCAAGCTCGGCACGTACGGGAAGAAAGGCAAAGCAATCATCCGCCAGTTGTTTTCTGTTTTCACGTTTTAACATTACTTCAAGCTTTTCGGCTATCTGGTGCAGATAAAGTACGTCATTTGCTGCGTAATTCAACTGTTCTTCACTTAAAACCTGGGCGCCCCAGTCGGATGTTTGCATTTGTTTGTTGAGTTCAATGCCAAGCAATTCCTTGCAGACATCGCGCAGGCCATGCTTGTCGGTATATGTACGTGCCAGTTTGGAGGCTGTACGTGTGCAGTATAGTGGCGTGCAGCTAATGCCGAGGCAGACCTTGAGTACAGCGATGTCAAAGCGTGCGAAATGGAAAATTTTGTTTATTTTCTGGCTGCTGAGCAGCGCTTTAAGATTAGGGCAGTCATATGTCTCGCGGTTAAGCTGCACGATGTGGGCATTTCCATCGCCGGAGGAAATCTGTACGAGGCACAAAGGGTCGCGGGCAGGATTAAGACCAAGAGTTTCAGTATCAACGGCGATGCTGTTGCCAAAGTTGATGTCAGCGGGAATATCATTTTTATGTAATGTTATGGTCATTGTATCTTTTCTTTATATGTGTGTTGGTGCCCAGGAAGGGATTTGAACCCCCACTCCCTTGCGAGAACTACGACCTGAACGTAGCGCGTCTACCAATTCCGCCACCTGGGCAGCCTGCCGTCTTTTCTTTCTGACATTGTTACTCGTCACTTGCGTATTATTCATATGCGGCGCTCCTCGCGCCTCGTCAGAAAGAAAACCCGTTTGGCTGTGCTTTAATAACCCGCTATCACTATATGACTGGCGAAAAGTTGTCAAATGCCGGATGTGGTCAGATTTAAATTAAGTCTTTTCATTTCAAGTGTTTTTGACGATCATAAGGGCATGAAGATTTTAATTATTGACCGGGATGAGATGTCTGCTCAGCTTTTGCAAGGAAAGTTGACGGCGTTGGGGCATGATGTGGCTTGTGAAGGCGCAAAAAATGAGGCCATAGCCCGGTTATCGAAGGCGCGTTATGACGTTGTTTTTATTGATCCATCGCCTATGAAAAGCGCACGGCCTCTGGTTTTGGATATCAAGCGCCATGCCGGGGGGTATCCGTATATTTTCTTGATGGGGGAGAGTATGGATCCCCGGGCGGTGTTGAGCGAGGGGGTTAATGATCTTTTCCCGAAACCTCTGCAAATGGGCGTTTTAGAAGAAAAGATAGCCAATGCTTTTAGATTATGTAAATTTATAGAGCATATTCGCGATGAGTCAGAAGATTTTCCAAGTGCCGGTGGTGTGATTTCAAAATCGGCGTTTGCCCAGTTGTTCTTGTCTGGCCTGGACCGGGCTGATCGGTATGCGGAGCGCAGTTATATTATAAAAATTACCATTTCGAACTATAAAGAGGTTTATGAGTTGGATGGGTCCTACGGTGCGGATTATGTGGTTGCCAAGCTTTCACAACATTTGGTTTTGAACCGCCGTCAAAGCGATATTATCGGTCAAACCGGCAAGGGCGAATTTTCATTATTACTGCTGCGGCCTTTGGATGAGAATGAGCCGGCGGACGCGGCGAACCGTATTGCACAGATGGTCTCGCAATCGGAATTTTCCGGAGGCCAGGAACTTGGTCCGGTTGATATTCAGATCAAGTTGATTGATATTCCGGCCGGCGCCAAGTTTGTTGAGCACCGTGTAAGTATTGCCCGCGGGCTCTAGTTTATCCCTAGGCTTTGTTGATGTTTTCCCTGTTATCTGTTGTGTGGTTTTGCCGTGCTCTCTAGAATACGGGGGTGTGGGCGTAACTCCTGTGTTCACAACGTTGATCTTGGTTCCATGACATATTCCAGATTGCTGATTTTTTATAGGATTTTTTTATGTGGCTTTGCGGTGTTGTTTTTAACTCCGGGTCATGCGCTTTCTGCTGATGAGGTTTCCGAAGAGGCGCCCCAAGAGACGATCGAATTTATCGCAGCACCCGATGATCGCTATCAAATTATGGCGGGGGATGTTTTGTCTGTTGTGGTTTATGGAGAGGACAGTCTGAGCAATAAATATCAGGTGAGCGGTGAGGGCGATATTGTTTTTCCCTTGATAGGAACAGTCAAGGTTCAGAGCATGACCGCGAACGGGGTTGCAAAGGTGCTGCATGATCAATTGACGCAAGGGTATCTCGTGGATCCGAATATTACAGTCAGCATCGCGTCGCATCGTCCGTTTTATATCTTGGGAGAGGTGCGTGCACCCGGAAGTTACGGTTATGTTGCGGATATTAATGTTATGAATGCGGTGGCTTTGGCTGGCGGCTTTACCTATCGTGCGAACCGGGAGCGAGTCAAAATTTTGCGTGCCGATAAGGAAGATAAGCCATCAAATTATGAAGATATGTTGGTCGATGCGAAAGTAAATCCGGGCGATATTATTCTGATCAAGGAAAGGTTTTTTTGATTGGCAAGTTCGTTTGATAGCGAGAAAAGACAGGTTTTTGTAGCGCCGCAAATTTATAATGCTGCGGGTGACGACGTCGATTTGCGTGGACTTGTCATGATGTTGTGGCGCCAAAAGTTTGTTGTTATTGCTGCCATGGTTGTTGGCATTATTTTGGCAGGTTTGGCCGTGGCGTTGATCAAGCCTTTGTATACCGGCCGGACATTGTTGTTGATTGAGGCGAATGCGGGCAGTGGTTATTCCAAAGAAATTGAGGCCTTGGCTGCGAGTTTAAAGCGCAACAATTCAGTGGCTCTGAGTGAGATTGAGGTTATTCGCTCTCGCAATTTGGCGCGCAAAATTGTGATGAAATACGAGTTGATGAATGACCCCGCTTTTAATCCGCAAACGCATGGTGTTGCACCGTTGAATAGCGGCCGGCCAGGCGGGGATTTTAAAGCTCTCTCGGTTTATACGACTGAGATGCCGGATTTGCCAGATGATGTGATGGATAAAAATGTTGCCAATGTTGTCTCGCGTTTTCTCTCACGTTTGTCTGTGCGCTCTGTGCCGGGATCGAATGCTGTGCAGATTGAATATCTGGCGAACACACCGCAGCAAGCAGCAATGATAGCGAATGCTGTGGCGGACAGTTATATCGAACAGCGGCTTGATAATAAATTTGAATCAGCAAAAAAAGTTCGTGGTTGGCTTGATAAACGTTTGGTGCAGTTGCGTGAACAAGTGCGGATGGCTGAGGCGCAGGTGATTGATTATAAAGCGCGTTACAACATTATGGAGGGAACGCGTTCCGGAGTTTCTCAGGAAGAATTAAGTCAGCTTAATCAACAACTTGTTGAGGCGAGGGTGCGACGGGCTGATGCTGAAGCGAAGTATGAACAAATTTCAGGTTTTGCTAAAAATACTGAAAAAATTGAAAATGCTCCCGATGTTTTTCGTTCCGATCTTGTTCAGAAATTGAAGTTGGACGCAGCCATACAGCAAAGCAAACTTGAAGAGTTAAAGGCGCGTTATGGGCCGAAACACCCGCAAATTATTGAAGCTCGTTCTGAATTGGAAGCTGTGCGCTCGATTTTGAAAGCGGAAGTCATGCGGACGGTGGAGAGTATAAAAAACGAATTGTCTTTGGCACAAATTCAAGTGGAAACTTTAGAGCGGAATATGCGTGAACGCTCTGGTACTCAACTTGATGAAGGGGCGGCGATGATCCGGCTGCGGGAATTGGAACGCGAGGCTGAAGCATCGCGCATGATTTATGATTCATTTTTGGAAACTTACAAAAAAGGGGACGAGCAGGAAGAGTTGCAGGATCCAGATGCACGGATTTTATCCTACGCGTCGCCGCCGACTTCCTCATCTTATCCGAATAAAAGATTGATCATGAGTCTTGGGGCTGTGGCTTCACTTTTTGCTGGTTTGGCGTTGGCAATTATACTGGAAAAACTGGACAACACTTTTCGGAGCGCTGCGCAGTTGGAGCAGGCCACAGGCGTTTCTTGCTATGGCATGATTCCCGCGCTTAAAGAAGCTGATCCGAAAGAGATGGCGCGGTATGTCATGACCAAGCCATCGTCAACGCTTGCGGAATCTGTACGAAGTTTGAGAACAACGCTTGGGTTACGCAATCTTAATCTTAATGGCAAGACTCAAATCATAACCATGACATCATCGTTTCCGGGCGAAGGTAAAACAACGTTGTCGGTTTGGCTTGCACGGTTGGCTGCGAAATCGGGCGAAAAAGTTTTGCTTATTGATGCGGATTTGCGTAGGCCGAATGTGCACCGGTTGGTGAATTTAAAAAATGATGCGACGTTGGTGGATTATTTGACGGGCTTGAAGGAGCTTGATGAAGTTATACAAAAGGATGATGCGAGCGGGATGCATGTTATTCGTGCGGCAAGTGTGCCGAATAGTGCTCTGGATTTGATCAATAGTGAAAAAATGCGGAAGTTTTTGACCTCGCTGCGTCAGGTTTATGGTTTGATTATTATTGACTCGCCGGCATGTCTGGCGGTTTCGGATTCTGTGATCTTGGCGACATTGTCTGATGCGACTTTGTATACAGTATCGTGGGATGAGACGCCGCGCGAAGTTGTTTTGAGCGGGGTTAAACAGTTCGTGGATGCGGGGTATGATCGCATGGCGTTGGTTTTGACGAATGTCGATATCAAGAGGCATGCTCAGTATGGCTATGGCGATTCCA
Organism: uncultured Micavibrio sp.; assembly: GCA_964478225.1. Classification (GTDB taxonomy): domain Bacteria; phylum Pseudomonadota; class Alphaproteobacteria; order Micavibrionales; family Micavibrionaceae; genus CAYZHM01. The sequence goes on along the minus strand of CAYZHM010000007.1, from coordinate 61,732 downwards.
TCTACTATTATGGTAGATACAAAGAATACTACGCTGCCTAGAGTAGGAAAAAATTCCTTGACATTATAGGAAAAATATCCTATCAGTATAAACATTGAATTTTGTGTTTATAAGGAGAAATTTTCATGTCTACATTTTTGCCCAAGGATTCCAACGACAATTCCATTCCGGTTATGCGATTGAAAGACAGTGGTGCGCATACAATTAGCGCCACAACATCGGGATCGGCGCGTAACTCGACAGGCTTCAGTGCGACAACCCGCGTTGTGAGTGTGTATTCGAATTCTGATCTTTATATTAAGTTCGGAGATTCAAGCGTAACGGCAGCTGCGAGCGATCATTTCTTTCCTGCTGGTGTGTATTATGATTTTGCGATCGGGGGCGATGATGCGGCACATAAGACGCATCTTGCGGCTCGTGCTGTTGATACGAATGGCCCTGTTTATATCTCTGAGAAAGAATAATTATGCGCGGGAGCGGGATTTTAAAGCGGTGGTGATGGTGCCATCGTCGAGATAATCCAGCTCTCCGCCGACGGGAACACCGTGGGCGAGACGCGTGATGGTGATGGCCGCGGCATCGAGGTGATCAGCGATGTAATGTGCCGTTGATTGACCGTCGACTGTGGCGCTTAAGGCCAAGATGATTTCTTTGATCTCTTCGTTTTCGGAACGCGCAATCAGCGAGCGAATGTTAAGATCATCCGGCCCGATACCATCCAGCGCAGAAAGAACGCCGCCCAGGATATGATACAGGCCTTTGTAAGAGCTTGTGCGTTCGATGGCCCATAGGTCGCTAACGCTGGCGACGACACAAAGTTGGGAGCGATCACGCTTTACACTTTGGCAGATACGGCAGGGCTGAACGGTGTCGAGATTGAAACATGTTTCACATTCGCGAACCTCTTCAGCGGCGGTTTTGAGTGTGCGGGTGAGGTGATACATTGTGGTGTGGCGTTTGGAGAGGAGATGCAACGCTATGCGGCGGGCAGAGCGATTGCCAAGGCCGGGTAATGCGGCCAGTGCTTTGATCAATTGTTCGAGCGGGCCATTATCGTTCATACGCAGTTACTGGTTATAGGTTTTCTTTTTGGGTGTTGGATCATGATAAGCGAACAGGCCGGAAGGATGTTGGACCCCGGTTTTCAAGTAAAAGAGCTCAACTTCGGTAATCAGGCCCTGGCCGTCGACGATGCGCCATTTTTTGAGTTCGAAGGGATCTTCGGAAAAGCCCAATGTTAAAGTTCCGGCGGAAGGATCAACGGTTTGCACGGTTTCAATTTGTAAGTAATCGCCGGCGCGACGGACATTCTTTACGGTGAGGTCGCCGGAAAGGCTTAAATTGGGGCGCAGAATGAAATCCGCAAGGGTCTGACCGATAGGGGCGTTGCTTTGTTCTTTAAGTTCAGCGTCATAAAAATAAATGAATACGCCGTCGGCGACGACGAAATCCTCGATTGGTTCATCATATTCGAAGCGGAGCTTTCCGGGGCGGTCGAGATAAAACGTGCCGACGAGCTGGGTTCCGTCATGGGTGGTTTGCACGAAGCGGGCCTGAGCGGATTTGAGATTGTTCAGGTAGTCTTCGGCCTTTTTGACGTCAGCGTCCCAATCTGCGGCGAAGGCGGGGGCGGCGAAGATCAGGGCCAGTAAAGATAAGATAAATATGCGCATTCCATACATATAGAGAATACGGGAGAGAGTTTCAAACCCTTCTTTTATGCGGCTCCTGAATAATCCGAAATCAGGACTTCGCGTTTGCCGGTGGCGTTGGCTTTGGAGAGTTTTACAGTAACTTTGTGCTATTTTCTACGTGCTTTAATGATTTTATAGTTGCTAATGTGCCACCTTTTTCTTTATCTTGTGGAAATTAATAGAAAATTTGTGGGGTTTTATGAGTAGCTTAAGTGAATTTAGGCAGATCAAGCCTGAAGACCGTTCTGGAGGAACAGGTCTGCCGACAATGGTAACAGTTGTTGTGGCGGTCGGTGTAGGTACTGCGGTTATTGCAAAATTAGGTGAGGTATTTAAAGAGGCGGTAATAGGTAAGAAGGAAGTCGCAGAACAAGCCGTCCAGATGTCTCATCTTGAGATTCTGGGAAATGTTGCTGTTGGCTCTGTTTCTGTTTTTATTGGGGCTCTCACTCTTTGCTTTGTCAGTGGTATGATCAGGCGTATCAAGGATCCGAATACGGAGGATAATATCGTGCCTTTGGCTTCGGGGGATGAGGGTTCTGATCCTGTTCAAATTCAAAATAGTTCTAAAATTGAAGAACCCGGACCTTATGCGGCGCCGGAGTAATCGGAGATGAGGACTTCGCGTTTTCCTGTCGCGTTGGCCTTGGAGATGACGCCCTGGCGTTCCATTTCTTCGATAATACGGGCGGCGCGGTTATAGCCGATTTGCAGGTGACGCTGGATGAAGCTGGTCGAGGCTTTGCCTTCTCTGGCGACGACGGCGACGGCTTCGTCATAAAGCTCATCAACTTTTTCTCCGCCATCGCCGAACATGGCGTTCATGACTTCGCTGTCGTAATCGCCGCCTTCGGTGACGTCCGTGATATAGCTTGGTTCGCCTTGTGCCTTGAGGAAGTCGACAATGGATTCGACTTCTTTGTCCGAAACAAACGGGCCGTGGACGCGTGTGATGCGTCCGCCTGGCGCCATATGCAGCATGTCACCCATGCCGAGCAATTGTTCAGCTCCGCCTTCGCCGAGGATCGTGCGTGAGTCGATTTTGGATGTGACCTGGAAAGAAATACGGGTTGGGAAGTTGGCCTTGATGACGCCGGTGATAACGTCGACCGATGGGCGCTGGGTGGCCATGATGAGGTGGATTCCTGCGGCACGGGCCATTTGCGCGAGGCGCTGGATGGCGTTTTCGACATCTTTGCCCGCGACCAGCATAAGGTCGGCGAATTCATCGACGATGACGACGATGTAAGGCAGCTCAACAAGTTCCATTTCAACATCTTCGTATTCGGGCTTACCGTTATCAGGATCAAATCCGGTTTGAATTTTCTGGATAATGGTTTCTTTGTTTTTAATGGCTTCGCGTATACGCGTGTTGTAGCCATCAATGTTGCGGACGCCGAGTTTGGACATGGCACGGTAACGTTCTTCCATTTCGTTGACTGTCCATTTAAGGGCGACGACTGCTTTGCCTGGTTCGGTGACGACGGGCGAGAGGAGATGCGGGATGTCGTCGTATACTGAGAGTTCCAGCATTTTGGGGTCGATCATGATGAAACGGCATTTTTCCGGCGGCAGGCGGAACAGCAGCGAAAGAATCATGGTGTTGACGGCGACTGATTTACCGGATCCGGTGGTTCCCGCGACGAGCAGGTGAGGCATTTTGGCGAGGTCGGCAACGATTGGTTTGCCGCTGATATCTTTGCCGAGAGCAAGAGGTAATGATGCTTTGTTTTTCTCGATTTCCTGAGATTCAAGCAGTTCCTGCATGTAAACGATTTGACGGTTTTTGTTTGGCAATTCAATGCCGATGACGTTGCGGCCTGGAATGACAGCGCAGCGTACGGAAACGGCGGCCATTGAGCGGGCGATATCGTCGCTGAGGGAAATGACTTTGGCGGATTTGGTGCCGGGGGCGGGTTCAAGTTCGTAGAGCGTGACAACCGGGCCGGGATGAATGGAGACAATATCGCCTTCGATGCCATAATCCGCGAGGACATTTTGAAGAAGTTCGGCATTGCGCTGGAGCGCTTTTTCGTCAAGCTGGCCCTTGCTTTTTGTGCTTGGCGGGGTTTGCAGAAGACTTAGGGGGGGCAATTCCCACTCACCAGTATCAGACAGAGCGAAGCGTTGCTGGTTGTTCAGTGATTTTCTTTTTCCTTCCGCCATGTTTGGTTTGATGACGGGGATTTTGCTTGAGCCTTTGAAAATGGCGCGCTTTTGAGCGAAGGAAAGCTCTTCTTCTTCCTCTTCTTCCTCTTCTTCCTCTTCTTCCTCTTCTTCTTCTTCTTCCTCTTCTTCCTCTTCTTCCTCTTCTTCTTCCTCTTCTTCCTCCTCTTCCTCCTCTTCCTCTTCCTCCTCTTCCCCTTCCTCTTCCTCTTCCTCTTCCTCCTCTTCCCCTTCCTCTTCCGCGTATTCGATTACGGGTGGGCGGCGGAGTTTGGCAAGAATTTCATCTCTATCGAAATTGAAAGAGGGGAAAATCGGGCGAGGTTCGTAATCTGTATCGTTGTAATGTACAACCCAGTCCTTGAAACGCCCGAAGCCGGCCCAGACGATGCTGATGGCGACGATCACTAAATCCTTTACGAAGTTGAGCGCTGAACCAATCTCTTCCCGTGTGAAGGCAGCAGCGTACAGAATGCAAAAAGTTGCAAGGGTGGTGCTAAGGCCAATAATGGCTAAGTTGTTGTAAGTAAATTTTATATTGATGAGTTTTTGAAAAATTAATGTTCCAGCACTGCCCCCAAGATAGGGGTGTGCGAGCCATTCGCCTGCAGGGCTTTGTGCGAGGGCGATGCATGTAAAGACCGAACCGATGCACAGTGCGGTTAATCTTAAAAAAACGGGACGTACGGATTGGCGTGCAAAAAGGCGAACGCCCCACATTAAGAAGGTAAAAGCGGTCAGGAAGCTGGCGGCTCCGATTGTTTGAACCAAAAGGTCGGCCGTGATTGCGCCGGGTGTACCCATCCAGTTGTGTGCAGGAGAATTTGCGGCGGCATTGAAAGAAGGATCTGTGTTGTCATAGCTGACAAGGGCAAAGAACACAAATAAGCCCAAAAGAACAAAAAACCCCGAGAGCATGTCGAAAAAGCGCCGCGCCATAAAAGCCTGAAACGACTCAGGGAGGAATGGATTGCTGCTTTTCTTTTTTTTGCGGGAACGGGAGCGGGAACGGGCCATCAGTATACTCTCACTATATTATTTAATGCCTCCCTCCGGATGAGGGAATTTTCTGGTTGGGGGCGTGCAGGGTTTTGGTCGCAACCCCAGCATTGGACAGTCTTTAGCATACAAATTTATGGTCATAAAAACAAGAGAAGCTGTGTAATTGAGTATTTTTTGATGATTGGTCGGAATCTTAATATTTCTTTAAGGATTTTGGCGCTTTCTTGTACATGATATTGCACAAAGAGGACATAAACCATGCTGAAGCGAAAAGAACTGCGTTCTTCTCTGCGGAATGACGAGTATTCCGTCTATGTATTTTTTAATCAGGACAATAAAAAACTTGAAAAACAGCCAAACTCCTGGGAGAGGGCGCGATCAACACGTTATAAGCTGCTTGCTTTGCAAAAGGCCAAACGTCTTTACGATTCAAAGCAATATGAACGCATTGTTGTTAAGCGGAAGTTCTTTGACGTGAAGAAAGGCTGCGATCGGGGCGTTGTTTTGCGGACTTTTAACAAGGACAAAAGAAAATTTTCTTTGCCAGAAAACCTGGTTGTTCCGTTGATTGTTTTGTCTGTGCTTGGCGTAGTTTTTATTGGGTTACATGCTGTGGAGCATGCGTTGTTTTAATCCATAATGCCGAGGGGGTTTTGGCTGACGCGTTCGGCTATGGCCTCATAGACATCTGCGTTTTGGTTCATAAGCTCGCGGATGGGTTCGTTTTCCTGAGCCAGTGTCCGAAAAAAAATCCCGGCGTCGGAAAGGAGCCGTCCTGCCAGTTCACCATGCGTTTTATCATCGATGCGGCCCCCCGGGTCTTTGCTCAGCAATTCAGCCATTTGATCAAAAACGCGTGCGTTTTCGGTCATTTGAGTTAGGATTTCCTTGTTTTGCTCACCAAGATTGCGGAAAAAGGCTGCGGCTTCTTGTAAGAGTTTTGCACTAATTTCAGCGTGTGTCGGCATCGTTATTTCTTTCGGTAAGGGTGTGCGGGATACGAACCAAGGAGCTTCACGTCTTTAGCATAGAAGGCTAGCTCTTCAATTGCAAACTTGAATGCATCGGTGTCTGGGTGGCCTTCGACTTCGCAGTAAAAACGCGCGGCTTGGAAGTTTTCATCGACGTAGGACTCAAGTTTAGACATGCTCAACTTGTTGGTGGCAAAGCCGCCGAGCGCTTTATACAGGGCGGCCGGTATGTTGCGAACCTCGAAGATTAAGGAGCATATGCTCGGGGTGTCAGGGGTCGGGGTTTCGGGTTCCGGGCTTAAAATCAGGAACCTGGTGGTGTTGTGATGCTCGTCTTGAACATTTTCCTCGATAATTTGCAGGCCGTATATTTCTGCCGCTAGTTTTGATGCTATGGCGCAATGAGCGGGATCCCCTTTCTCTGCGATTTCCTTTGCTGAGCCGGCTGTGTCTGCGTGGACGCGGGCCTGAAGGCCGAGGCGTTTAATCAGCTTTTTACATTGCGGGATCGCGTGGACATGCGAATGCACGATCTTAAGATCCTCAGGCTTTGCGCTTTTGACGGCAAGCAGGCAATGTTCAACAGGCTGAAAGTGCTCTGCAATGACGAATAACTTGCCTTTAGGCATAAGATGGTGAACGTCGGCTACGCGTCCTGCGATGGTATTATCGATCGGGATCATAGCCAAATCAGCCTTTCCTTCATGGACTGCCTCGAATGCCGCTTCAAATGAGGCGCAAGGAACGGTTTTTATGCCTGGGAATACAGTCCGGCAGGCAAGATCGGAATAGGCTCCGTGCTCGCCTTGAAAAGATATGGTTTGCGGTTTTGATTTCATGGTTGCACTTTTCCATACGTTTAGTAAAAATGCATAGAGCTAATCGCTGTCAATGCCACCCTAATAGAGGTTTTAATTTCATAAATGTCTAGTCTTGAATCGAATAAAATTTTTGCTGCGGTGCTCGTGGCGGGGATTGTTGTCATGGTGTCCGGGTTTGTGGCCGGGCTTTTGGTTCATCCCCATGATCTTGAAGAGGATGCTGTGGCGATTGATGGCGGTGCGGTTGCAAGTGGCGCAGGCGGTGCGGCGGCCATGCCGGAGCCGATTTTGGATTTGATTGCGACAGCGGACATTGCCAAGGGCGAGAAATTGTCAAAGGCTTGTGCGGCTTGCCACTCTTTCGGGAGCGGGGAAGCGGCCAAGGTTGGGCCGAATTTGTGGGGCGTTGTCGGTGGACCGAAGGCGCATATGGGCGGGTTTGCTTATTCGGATGGTCTTAAGACAAAGGGTGGTACCTGGACTTATGAAGATCTAAACCATTTCTTGTGGAAGCCTAAGGCCTTTATTGACGGCACGAAGATGAATTATATCGGACTTAAAAAGCCTGAGGACCGCGCGGCGATGATTGCCTGGATGCGGACTTTGGGTTCTTCAGTTGCTTTGCCGAGCGATGCACAGATTGCGGCGGAAAAGGCAGAGCTTGCGCCGCCGCCAGCTGAGGCACCTGCAGAAACACCTGCTGCAGAGGGAGAAGCACCCACAGTTCCTGCAGCAGAAGAAAAGCCAGCTGAAGCGGCCCACTAGTTTTCTGAAGCTTTTTTCTCCCAGCCTTTGGCGCCTTGTTGCCAGTAGGTCAGGGTGTGTGTGCTGCTCTTTAACGCTTTCCAATCATCACGCATTTTTTTGAGAACGTTCTCATTGCGGCCATCAAAAATTTTGCAGCAGAGTTTGAAATTCTCGTAAGACGCTGATTCAGCGCTATCCAATGTGATGAGTGTATCGGCGTTGTTTGGATTGTCGTCTTCGTGAGTGAGGTAGACAGGTTGATCAGCCTCAAAGCCTTCTGATTTTGTTCCGTGCGGGATGAACGTTGCGGGGTCAAAAACCCAAAGATATTCGCTGAGTTGTTTGGCGCTTTCTTTGTCTTGCGTTTTCACAATGATGCGATGTCCGTTTTCAAGCGCCTTGGTCAGGAGCGCAGGCAAGGCGTTTTCGGCGCGCTGGTTTTCAAGATGGTAGAAACGGATTTCAGTCATTGTACGCGTGAATTTTACTCTGAATGTCTTCGACATTGTAGGTGTGTGTGGCCGATTGTTCAAGGCGGTTGTCGGTAATGGGGACCTTGCCGTGGCCGCCCGGAATATCAAGCATATAATGTGGTTGGCAGAGGCCTGAAATTTTGCCGCGCAGTTGCTTCATAATTTTTTTGCCATGAGAAATTGTGGTGCGGAAATGCGATGTGCCGGGGGCTTTGTCCATGTGGTGAAGGTAATAGGGTTTGACGCGGATTTCGACCAAGGCGCGAAAAAGATCTTCGAGCGTTTTTGCGTTGTCATTGATTCCTTTGAGTAACACGGATTGAGAGAGGAGTATACAATCGGCTTTGCGGAGAGCGGTGAGAGTCGTTTTGACTTCGGGTGTGAGCTCATCGACGTGATTAACATGAACGGCGATGTAAAGCGCTTTGGTGCGCGTCAGGGCGCGGAGCATATCGTCTGTGATGCGTTCAGGATCAGCGATCGGCACGCGTGTGTGGATGCGGATGATTTTGACATGATCGATGGCTTCAATTTGATCTAGAAGGCTCTGTAATTTTGCAGGAGAAAGCACGAGGGGATCGCCGCCGGTTAAAATGACTTCCCAGATGTTTTCGTTTTCACGGATGTAATTCAGCGCGGTTTGTAGTTCGTCCGGCTTGAGTACGGACTTGCCGGGTCCAATTTTTTCACGGCGGAAACAATAACGGCAATAAACGGCGCAGACGTTGACGGGTTTTAAGAGCACGCGGTCGGGATAGCGGTGGACGATGCCTGTCACGGGGGAATGTGCGTCGTCGCCGATGGGATCTGCCATTTCATCGGGCGTTATCACAAGCTCGTTTACTGTCGGTAAATATTGAGCGGCAATAGAAGATTTATGGAGATTTTTTTCGATATGGTTTGTAATCGAGACGGCATATTTTTGTGTGACCATACGGATGTCCGGCGTCTCCACAACAGGCAGGGTGGCTGGTTTGCTTTTTACATTCATATTGTTTGATCCAAACCCTTAATGAATAGTGATTTCAAGCCTTAAGGGTAGTGCACCATTTCACTTTTCTTGAGTGGATGCAATCCATTCATGCAAGACACGGACTCCAAAGCCTGTGCCGAATTTGGGCACGGTGGGCTTATCGGTCTTTGTCCAGGCGGTGCCGGCTATGTCCATATGTGCCCATTTTACGCCTTTATGGATGAAATGTTCAAGGAATCCTGCGGCCGTGCAAGCGCCAGCAAAACGGCCGACGCTGCCAAGGTTTTGAAGATCAGCCTGGCGGCTTTCCATTTCCTTTTTCCAAACCTCATCGAGCGGCATACGCCAAAGTTTTTCACCGCTGGCGGCGCTGGCTTTTTCGAGGCCGGCCCATAATTTGTCATCATTGACGAATGTGCCGCAATATTCATGGCCAAGGGCCACCATCATCGCGCCGGTCAGGGTCGCGAGATCGATGATAGTATGCGGCTTGTATGTGTCCTGTACGTATGAAAGGACATCGCATAAAACGAGGCGTCCTTCAGCGTCCGTGTTTAGAACTTCGATGGTTTTGCCAGCGTGAGAAGTTATGATATCGCCCGGACGATAGGCACGATCGGACGGCATATTTTCGGCCAAACCGACAGCGCCGATGACGTTGACTTTGGCTTTGCGCGCAGCAAGAGCTTTGATGGTGCCGACGACGGCGGCGCTGCCGCCCATGTCCATTTTCATTTCTTCCATGCCCGCGCCAGGCTTGATTGAAATCCCGCCTGTGTCGAAGGTGACGCCTTTGCCAACGAGAGCAAACGGCTTTTCGGCCTCGGCTTTTTTGCCTTTCAGGCCGTTCCAATGCATGATCACCATGCGGGGCGGCCTGGCTGAACCCATGCCGACGGCGAGAATTGCGCCCATGCCGAGTTTTTGCATTTTCTTTTCATCAAGAATTTCGACATCAACGCCAAGGGGTTTGAGTTCATTTTTGATGATCTGGGCATAGCTTTCGGGATAAAGCACGTTGGGTGGCTCGTTGACCAAATCGCGGGCGAGATAAATGCCGTCGATGAGCTTTGCCAAAGGTTCATAGGTTTTTTCGGTGTTGGCGTGAATGTCGCTGATGATATCGATGCGCTTGATTTTGGGCGCCGCCGATTTGTTTTCTGCTGTTTTGGACTTATATTTGATGAAATTATAAGAGCAAAGGCGGGCGCCTCCTGCGAGGTGGGCACCGAGAGTGTCTAGAGAAATAGGTAAGCCTGCAATCTTGCCTGCAATAAAGACAGAGGCGTGAATTGTGCCATTTTGGTTGAGGGCTTTGTAGAGTTTTCCTCCAGCTTCTTCTGCTTGAAGGGCGGTCAATTTACCAGCCTCGCCCATGCCCAGGATGATTATGCGTGAAAGGCCTGTCTTTTTGGGCAGGGAAATGTTTAAAACGGAACCGAGCTTGGCTTTGAAGTCTTTTGCATCCTTCAGGACATCTGAGACAAGGCCGCTCGCTTTGCGGTCGATTTCTGTTGCTGCGCTGTCTAGTTTTAAATCTGAGAAGACAAGGACGACGGCGGTGTCTGAGGTTTTAACGGGGGTTTTGATAAATTTGAAGTCTAGTGTCATGGTTTCACTCTTGGTTATATTCTTTAATAATAGGCATTCCCATGGTTTTCCTAAAGAGGTAAAACTTATCTATGAACATTTTTGACTGGTATGTTTTTAAGAATCTTTCGCTGGCGACGGTTTTTATTGGCCTGACGCTTGTTGTCGTCGTGTTTTTAACTCAGTCGCTCAAATTTTTAGAGTTGGTCATGGATTCCGGCGCATCCAGTGTTTCGTTCTGGATTTTGACCTTGCTTGCATTGCCGAGGTTTTTTGAGGTTATTTTGCCGCTAGCTTTGATGGCGGGCATTCTATTCGTTTACAACCGCATGTCGACCGATTCAGAATTGTCAGTCGTTCGCTCGCTTGGCTATTCGCCAATGGCGTTGGCGAGGCCGGCGTTGTTGCTTGCGGTCATCGTCAGTATATTTTTATGGAGCATGACTTTGTGGGCGGCGCCGAAGTCGCTTTCACAAATGCAACATATGCGGCAGGTCATCAAAGCGCAATTTTCTGCTCTGTTTTTGCGGGAGGGCGTCTTTAATAAACTTGGTGACGGTTTAACGGTTTATGTGCGAGAGCGATCAGGCAATGACGCGTTGCAGGGGATTTTGATTCACGATAGCCGAGATGAAGTTGCCGTTCCGTCGACTGTTATTGCTAAGCAAGGTGTTGTTGTTGGAGATAATGACGGTTTTGAAGTTGTTGTTTATAACGGATCAAGACAAACCTATGATCCTCAGAAAAAGATTTTGCAGCAACTTAATTTTGAGCGGTATGTGGTTGATCTTCCCGATAGCGCGCCGGTCAGTCAACGTTGGAAAGAGCCGGATGAGCGAACGATCTTTGAATTGCTGCAACCGGACATGGAGAATGAGCGCGATGCGGCAAGTTTGAAGGAGTTTCATATCGAGATTCAAAAGCGAATTTGCAGTCCGTTTCTTGCCATCAATCTGGCGCTTGTATCTTGCGTGGTGTTGCTGGTGGGGCCGGTTGATCGGCGAGGCCATGCGCGAAGGATTATACTGGGCGTAGGGATTGCTTTGGTGCTTGAGAGTTTATTTTTATCAGCGTCGAATATGGCTCGCAATCATCCGTCAGGGGTGATTTTGATGTATGTCGTTACGATTGGTCCGTTGATACCGGGGCTATTTCTTTTGAGTTCTTATAGCGAAGGTTTTCGCCGGCGTGTTTTTTATCAGTTTGCCGGGCATAAACCGCAAGCTGTTGAAAGGAAGGCCACATGAAAATGACTTTCACATTGGCGCGTTATTTGGTTCGGACGTATTTGCTGAATCTGGTCTATTTGTTGTTGGCGTTGCTGGCGATCATATATTTGTTCGATACGGTCGAGCTTTTGAGACGCGCCAGCAAATATGAAGACGTTACTTTTATGATGGTGTTGCAAATGGGTTTGCTCAAGTTGCCCGAGGTCGGGCAAGTTTTGTTTCCCTTTGTTGTCTTGTTCAGCGGTATGTATACGTTTTGGCAGCTGACAAGGCGTTCTGAATTGGTGGTTGTACGGTCGGCCGGGTTTTCTGTGTGGCAGTTTTTGACGCCTATTTTATTTGTCGCCGTGGCGATCGGCATCTTGCAAATGATGGTTATTAATCCTGTGGGATCCGTATTTTTAAGCAAGTTTGATCATATGGAACAAAAATATCTTAAGCGCGGCGGCAGTGAGATTGCCGTTTTTAAAGAAGGGCTGTGGCTGCGGCAGGCCTACAAAAATGGCGAGGAGAAAGGGTATGTGATTTTACATGCGCCTCGGGTTGATCAAACCGGATGGGTTTTGCAAAATCCGACGGTTTTGTTTTTTGATTTTGATGACACGTTTTTTAAGCGGTTGGATGCACGTAAGGCGTCATTGGGCCCAGGGCGCTGGTTGTTTGAGGATGTGCAGATTAATAACGGCAACAATCAGGTTGAAGAGATTCCGCATTATGTTTTGCAGACAAGTTTGACCATTCAGGACGTGGAGGACAGTTTTTCATCACCGGACAGTATGTCTTTCTGGCGGTTGCCGGCACATATCAAGATCTTAGAAAATGCCGGTTTTAGCGCCGCGCGATTGCGGGTTCATTATAATACCTTGCTTGCGCAGCCGTTGATGCTGGCGGCGATGATTTTACTGGCGGCGACAGTGTCGATGCGGTCATCGCGCATGAAGGGCGGTGCTTATTTATTCGCTCTTGGAATTTTTATGGGCTTTGTGATTTTCTTTCTTTCAAGCTTTTTACAGGCTATGGGTGTTTCGGGACAAATTCCGGTGGTGCTTGCGGCGTGGTCTCCGGCGTTGATTAGTACGCTTATAGGTGTCAGTGTTTTGATGCGGTTGGAGGATGGCTAACGGGGATGACATAAAAGTGTTTTGGATTTGTCACATTTTTGTCACATGATTAACTACTTCTTCATTTAATTCAGTATACTATGCGGATGTCCTGGTTGACTTCCCAACCAAATTTGCTGATATAACAAAGTCATTTTAAGAAGGTTACAACAATGAATAAGAAATCGCGTCTAGGGTTTTTGGCTGTATTGGTTATGGCAATGGGTGTTGGCGGGTGTTCAACAACCGATAATGCCGAGGTTGGGATGGATGGTCCAGGTGTGTATGATCCTTTTGAGGAAACAAACCGCGCTGTCTTTGCTTTTAACACGGCCGTAGATAATGCATTTATTCATCCTTTGGTTTTGGGTTACCGCGCGATTACGCCAGCACCAGCAAGAACAGGTTTGCGCAATTTCTTGCGTAACTTGAAGAGCCCTGTGACTTTTGCGAACCAAGTTCTGCAGGGGGATGCTGAGGGCGCGAAGAATGTTTTGCTAAGAACAACAATCAACACTTTGGTCGGCGGTTTTGGTTTGTTTGACGTGGCCGGTGCTGAAGGCATTGAGTATGAACCTGAAGATTTCGGTCAAACTTTGGCCGTTTGGGGCGTTGATCACGGGCCTTTCCTGGCTCTGCCGTTCTTTGGTGTTTCCTCAACGCGTGATTATGCGGGTACGGTGGTTGATATTGTGGGCGACCCACTCAATATATATCTTATGAATGTTGATAAAGAGGCCCTGGTTTATTACCGCGCAGGTTTCACTTATCTTGAACTGAGAGATTCTTTGTATGATGTTCTTGAGGATCTCGAAGGGAATTCTATCGACTACTACGCTTCAGTGCGCAGCACTTACTATCAGCGCCGTGAAGCCATGGTTAGTGATATTGGTGAAGGTCTGGCTTCAGATACTTCGGACTTTGATGATATTTATTAATAGAGAGTATTGGTTTTGAAAAAGCTTGGTTTATTTCTGAGTGCGGCGGCTGTTGTCTTTTTGAGTGGTCAAAATGCACAGGCCGTAACTTTGGAAGGTTTGCTTGTTGGTGTGGCCGGGCAGAATCCCCATATTGTCGTTGTTACTGAGAATGCTGGTGCTGAGGCCTTTGTTGATGGCATGGCACGCGAAGGCATTAATTTTCTTGGTGATCCAGCCCTAAGCGCAGAGCAGCGTGAGCAAAAGTTTCGTGCCTTGTTAGAGCGTAGCTATGACATGCAAACGATCGGTAAGTTTGCATTGGGTAATTACTGGAAGAGCGCAACGCCAGCACAGCAAAGCGAATATCAAAAGCTCTTTAAAGAGATGGTCATTGCCGTTTATTCCAAGCGTTTTGGCGATTATAAAGGCGAAGCCTTGGTTGTTGAGACCTCTCGTCCTGAAGGCAAGTATGATGTTTTGGTCACTTCGAAAATCGTTCCGCCGTCTGGCGAGAAGATTCAAGTTGATTGGCGCGTTCGCAACAAAGGCGGTGTTTATAAGGTCGTTGATGTTGTGGTTGAAGGCGTTAGCATGGCCGTGACGCAGCGTAATGATTTCTCCTCTGTTATTCAGCGTGGCGGCGGGAACATCGAAGTTCTGCTCGATCACTTGCGCAAGAGATAATATTTTCCCGTATGTCGTTATCCCACGAGGGCGGCCAAAGCGCCGCCTGATAGATTGCCTTTGACAATGTTTGTGCCGCGATAGGTTTGTTCGATGAGGCCGCCTGCAGGATCTTTATCGGTTTCCTGGAGCGTGGTGGTGGATGATCCTATGAATCTGAGAATGTAGTTGGGAACTTGATCAATTAGCTTGAAGGAGCCAAGGGCCAGTATGTAAACCATCACTGTGTACATGGCGGTGAAGAAAAACTCATCAACGGGTCCCCGCATAAATTCAGTGAGATTGGTATTGCCGTTTCCTTGCTGGCCTTCTTCGAGGTTAAAGCCGCTAACGTTTTCGACAACTGTATTAAAAATATCGTTCAGCACAACAACCAGTGATGAGAATACGACGATGCTGCCTAGCAAGCCTATCAGAGTAAGGATGGGGCGCAGGAAGATTTCAAGGATGAGGAAGTAGCCGTTTGAAGCAGCTTGTCCGGGAATGCCTTCGCCGTCTATACGAATGATGTGGGCCATGGCCCATAATGGCATGGCGACAATTGCTTCAAATATGCTTTTAACCCAGCCGCCCAGAGCGAAGATGAAGTAAATGAAAGGGAGAAAGGGCAGAACGTAGAATAATACAAAGCTTATAGCGATGGTGGCCATGCCCATGGCGTGCAAAAATTTACCGCCGGCATCACTTATTTTTCCTGAGGTTCCGCTGAGAAGCATCCCGCCGCCTTCGCCCAATATTCCGAGGCCCAGGTTGCGTATGGACGCCTCCATCATGCCGCGCCCCACAGTGGAAAGTTGAGCTAGTGGATGGATTTTATCGTTTTTTCGAATGTCAAAAATTCCGCTGGTGCCGAAAATAAAATTGATGGCATCGATGATGAAATTACCAGTCGGCTTTCTTGTGTCACTTTTATACATCGTGTCCTTGTTCCAAAAGGAGTATGCGGTGTACATGGCTTTGGCGATATCTTTGTCTTTGTGGCGATCGTATTTGACTTGCTGACCGTTCGGAAGAAGCGGATTAAAAACATCCGCGGGGTTGGCTTCGTCGCTCATCATAATATGCTGATAGGCCGTGGCTTCCAATACTTTTGGATATTGCGAGGGTTGCGGCATGCTGAAAATCGCCGTGGTTACTTCGCCATTTAATTCAGCAACGCGGTTATACCAAATTGCTGCACCACCCCACCCTTTCTTTTTAAGTTGTTCCGAGATATCCCAATCACCACTTTGTACTTGTTTGTTGATGAGTTCCGGGAGTTTTTCCTTGAGGTCGTTTTGATATTTTGTAATGCGCTCGATTGCGAAATCCTTATCGAGTTCCTCGTTGCATTCTTTGCCGTTGGCCATTTGGAATTTTCTTCGCACAACACATTCGGCGCGCTTGGTCATTTTGGAATCGCGCCACATATCGTTAATCATGTTGTAGTAGAGGATCTGCGTTTCCTGCGTGCCTGATTCTTTGTTTCCGCCGCCGGTTGTTGTGAGTTTTAGCTCGCCGCAAAGCGGATCTGTGCGGCCTTTGTAATCATTATATTCATCGGCTTGACCTGAGTTTTCGGGACCTTTGACTCCAAAACGGATGGCAATGTTGCCGTAGTTTGCGAACTTTAAGGCTTCAGTATAATTTGTTGAAGACATCAAGCGCGCGTCTTCGCCAGGCACAAGTGGCTTGGGTTGCTTTTCACGAATGATATAAGGTTGAATGTCATGGCGGTATGCCATTTCTTCGGCAATCTTGCAGGTTTTTGCAACGAACATAAACTTAACAAGCTCGCCAAGTTCGGGGATGTTGGGTTGCGCGATTAGATCTTCAGGTTTGCCAAGAAATTCTGATTCAGATTCATCAATGAATTTCCCCCAGCCATTTGTTGCGAAGTTCGAGCCGAGCTTGGCTGACCACAGCGTTATAAGTTGCGCAGCATTCAAACCGGCGTTTGTTCCCCCCAAATTGAGCGGGATTAAAAGACCAAGAAAGACAATCAAACGGACGGGAACCCATGTTTTGTTGGCTTTTTCACCGAAAGGAACTCCTGTTTCTGCGGTTTCGGCGGCTAGTCTTGCGACAAAATATAAAATGACCAAAACTGAAATTATAAATATGCCATACGAATAAAATTGCAGCATAAGGTGCAATGCCTTGTGGGTCGGGAATGGAAATTGCGGTGTGGATTCTGTTGTTGGATTTCCGCGATGATCCAGACATTGCGTTTGTTCAGAGATGCAAGATTCAAAAATTCCTTCGGCGCCGAAGACACGGTCCATAATGATGAAAGCAATATCCTGTTCAGGGCCGGGATTGTATTTGGAATTGACGCTGAGAATATCTTTCATCATGTCAATTTGAGCATAGGCGGGCTTTTCAGCGGCAAATGCGACAATAAGCAGAACAAATTGTGTGGCAATAAGAACAAGGCCAGTCAAGATCGTGAAATAGATTATGATTTGATCCAGATGCTTCTTTGAAAACACAAGGCGGTCTGCGCCTTGCATAAGAACGTGACGGATGCCGAATTTACCAAAGTTCGCAGGATTGAGGTAAGGGTGGTTTTTGGGAAGGAGGCCTGTGCCTTCGAAGATGACTGCAATCAAGTAAGCAATGTTGCTGAAACCGGACTTAAAGAATGCAAAAATTCGTGGCAGGAATTCCGGCAGAAGTGCGTAGCGAAGAATTGCTGATCTTGATAATTGCATAACGGCGTTTTAGTTTTCCTTTAAAAAAAATTCTTTAAAAACCTTTGTTGATTCCCATCAAGCTTTGTCTTAGTCCGCCGCCTACAGCAGATATGGCTTGTTGTGCGCCGATCGAGGCCGAGCCAACCAATCCAGCAGCAGGGTCTTCGTTTTGATCGTTGAATGTCGATACGCCTTGTCCCATCCATCTCAAGATGTGATTGGGAATAAGGTCTATCAATTTGAACGAGGACATTCCCATGAGATAGATCACGATGGCGTATAAAACTGTGAAGAAAAATTGATCAATGGGAGAGCGGAAAAACTCAATAAGTGATTCACTTTCGTTGCCCCCCTCAGCAGCAGCCCGGGCATCAAATCCTGTAAGGTTTTGTGTCACAAGGTCCCATGTTTCATTTAATAATGCCGCCATCGCGCCAAAGATGGATATGCTGGCCAGCAATCCAAAGACGATAAGGATGGGGCGCAAGAAAATTTCGAAAATGAGGAAATAGCCGTTGACTGCGGCCTGGCCGGGCAAGCCATTTCCATCGATACGGATGTGGGCGAGTGCCCAAAGCGGCGCACCGACCATGGCTTCGAATATCCCTTTGACCCAACCGCCGACAGCGAAGAAGAAATAAATGAAGGGGAGGAAAGGTACGACGTAGTACATGATGAATCCTGCGGTCATTGTAAGGACGGCGAGCGTCATTAATATACCAATTGCGCCAGACGTTCCCTTGCGGGCGATTTCATCGCCGCTTGCGCCGCCGAGGCCAGCAAAAATTGTTGAGAAGCCCACATTGCGAATTGTCGATTCCACAAGCGATCTTCCAATTCCTACGATTTGTGCAAGCGGGTGGACGTCTTTATTTTTGCGCATGTTGAAGAGGCCTTCAGTACCGGTCATAAATTTAATGAAATCATTAAACGCGTTACCGGTTTTAGAGCTGTGCGTTGTTGTGGCCTGACCGTCCGCTTGCCAGAAGAGATAGGCTTGCCAGAGCGCTTCAGCCATTTGTTGATCTTGCGGGCGTTTGGGCCATACATCCTGGCCGTCCGCGAGGACGGGCTCAAAGCGTTTTTCTGCGGACATGCCTGCATCTTGTTGTGATTTGCGAAGCGCAACATGCTCCATGACTTCGGGATACATTGATGGCATCGGTAAAGCGAGGACGGCTGTGGTCATTTCTCCGTTGAGTTGCGCGATGCGGTTGTACCAAATTCCAGCGCCAGCCCATCCTTTATCTTTCAAATTGCCGATTTCCCATTCGGCAGATTCCCGTTGTTCGTTTAGAGCTCCTGAGGTGCCGATACCACCATCGCCTGTTCCACCATCACCTCCGGTCAGTGCTTTCAGCAAATCCTTACGGTAAAACTCTTGAAGATCACTGCGATATTTGGCTTTCGGGAGTTCAGCGGTCGAGCCGGTTTCTTGTTCCCATTGTGTGAAGCGGCGAGCGTAATTGAGTGGGTATATATTGTTATCGCCTCCAATGAAGCCACCGCCGCCGGCGAAGACGTCATTCCACAATTCATCGATCAGGAAATAATAGTAACGCTGCATGATTTCTGTGCCGCGTTCAGGGGGATTTTCTCCGTTAGGATCTCTGGGGTCTGTTAGCGGAAATATAAGTTCGCCGCAAATTGGCTTCACGTAGCCTTTATAGGTAGGATAGGCTTCTTTGTCGCGTATACCGAAACGGATGATGACCTGGTTATCGCCATCAGCAAAGTTGATGAGTGTGTCGTAATCTCCGTCCATTTCGACGGCGCTGCCGTTGGTGATGGTGCTGCGGACAAGATAGGCGCTGACCTTGGGGGCATCTTTGTCGTAGAGACCTTCAAGTTCGTAACATGTTGAGGCGCTAAACAGGAATTGTAACAAGGCATTGATTTCAGGAATGTTGGGTTGAGAAATAAGCTGCTCTTTTTGGAGAAGTGTTTCGCCATTGAGACCTTCATTGAAAATGCGCCACCCATTGCTGGCGAATCCGGAGCCAAATTTGGCGGCGTAAAGAACAATATATTGTGCGCTGTTGAGGCCGGGGCCAATCGGGACCAAAAGACCAAAAGCAACGACGAGGCGTATGGGTGCCCACACTTTGTTAAAGCGTTTGCCGAAAGCGGTTCCTGTTTGCGCGGTTTCAGCAGCGATTGTGAATATGAAATAGGCGGTGATCATAGCGGCAACAACAAGAAGAGCAATGCTGTAGAGACGCAGCATTGCGTGAAAACCGAAATGGATAGGGAAAGGAAATCCAAGGTCTTTTAAAATCCATTCTCCGTTCTCATCAACAATGTCGTGTCCACGGACGTCCTGGCAGGGGCCGCCTGTGCTGACGCAGGATTCAAAAATTTCCGGTACGCCGAAAACCATGTCCATCATGATATTGGCAAGGTCTTGTTCGGGATTGGGAGAGATAAAGAACTCCGAGAAGTTTTGAGGCATAGCTTGCGCAAGAACAGGCTGCACAAAAAGTGAGAACCCAAGCAAGGCGAATTGCAAAAGGATGATCACAATCCCGACCATGATTGTGGTGAATAAAATGATCTGATCTATGTTTTTGCGGCTAAGGACAAGGTTATTGGCGGCTTCGGCCACGACATGGCGTATGCCAAAGCGGCCGATATTACGGGCATCAAGATAAGGATGGCCTGGTGGTAGCAAGCGCACGGCTTGATAGACGATGGCAATGAAATAAGGGATGTAATGGAACCCGGTTGCAAATAAGTCCCTTAACCGCGGCATAAATTGCGGCAGTATCGTATAGGCCAGAACTTGTTTGCGCGTGAACATCATTTATAGATCTATGCGCCTCCCCCTGATTTTCCTATATTTTTAACAGCATTTAACATGCCGCCGACGCCTTCGCCGAATGTTCTTGATCCTCCGCGCACCCCTTCAATAGCTTCGCGACCAACGGAGATACCGCCGAATGCGGCATAACGGCTGACCTGATCGAAGTTGTCTTTGTCGGTATCACTGAAGGCGGAAACTGGTGATCCCATCCAGCGCAAAATGCCATCCGGGATTTTATCAATCAGTTTGAAAGATGCTGTGGCCAACATGTAAACAATAACTGCGTAAATGATTGTGAAGAAAAATTTATCGATCACGCCGCGATCCAGAAGTTGTCCGCCGTAATCACTTGTTGCCTCTCCCTGGAAGCCGGAAAGGTTGTCGAGAACAAGAACCCAGATGAAATGAAGGACGCGGACTTGTGCGGTAAAAATAACCATGGCTGCGATCAAGCCGAAAACAGAGAGAATTGGACGGACAAATATTTCAAAAATGAGGAAGTAACCGTTTGCTGCCGAGTCTCCTGGTAAGCCTTCGCCATCAAGGCGTAAGTGTGCGAGGGCCCAAAGTGGTACGCCGACCATCGCTTCGAAAATACTTTTGATCCATGTTGCCACGGCCGAGAAGAAGTAAATAAACGGCATGAAGGGCAAGACGTAAAATAATACGAAGCCCGCAGTGAGGCCGAGGAAGGCCACAGAGTTTAAGGCACTGCTGGCGATCTCAAGGCCGCTGGCGGTTTTTTGATGTCCGAGGGCGCCCGCAATACCGCCGCCAAAGGCGAATAATGTGGAGCCGCCGATGTTGAATACGGCGCTGTCGACCAACCCTTTGCCAAGAGCGGCGAGCTGGGCGAGGGGGTGGATGGATGCGTTTTCTTCACGCATCTTGAATAATCCTTCCTGACCGAAGACAAACATCATCGCATCGGTGAAGGCGTTGCCGGTGGGGACGCGTTCATTGCTGGCCTGGTTGGCGTCATCCTTGTTCCAGTATTTTAGATAGTCGCAAAGTCCTTGGGCGATTTTGCGATTGTCATCGACAAGCCCCGGAACCACGACACCGTTGGATAAAGTGGGGCAGTAGATATCAGGTCCGGTGACGCTGGTATCCTGTTCTGATTTGCGGTCACGAACTTCGCGCATGATGGCCGGCATGCCATCTTGCCCGGTGGTGGGGATGTTGGTAACGCCGTCAATAAATCCGCCGTTGACTCGTGCGACGGTGTTGTACCAGATGCCTGCGCCTCCCCATCCGCGTTCAAAGATTTTTTGCTCCAGACCGATGTGGGCGCCTTCCTTGCGGTATTCATCCCAGATCGTTTGAAGTTGTTCGCCAAGCTGTGTTTGATATTTTGAAACAAGTTGCTGCTTTATTTCGCCCGGCGGTGCGGCGTTCTCACATTCGCCAGGAAGATTTCCAACCTTGCAAGGCTCAGGATTGATAGCGGAATTGAATTCAATATAGCGGTGGGAAAGATCGCGTAATGTTTGATCGTCAAACCACATGCGCTGAACGGTTTTGTAATAGAATTCCTGCATTTTCACAGGGCCGCCCTGGTCTTGACCCTGGCCTTCGCCTTTGAGTGCGGAAACTTTTATTTGAATCTCGCCGCAAGTCGGATAAACATTCCCGCGTTCATTCTTGTATTTGTCTTTGTGTTCGCCAAAACGGATAATGATGTCGCCATTGTTGTAGAAATCCAAACCTTGTTGATATGTTGTGCCCTGAGTAACTTCCATGAACGCTTCTTTGTTTTTCATCCACTCGTAAGGCTGCTTGATGAAGTAAGGCTTGATGTAGAAATTATTGTCTTGCGGGGGGCGGTTGTTTTTGTCGCCGTAATCTTTGTCTTGTTTCCAATGCGCGTAAGTGCA
The DNA here is from genome assembly GCA_964478225.1 of uncultured Micavibrio sp. Classification (GTDB taxonomy): domain Bacteria; phylum Pseudomonadota; class Alphaproteobacteria; order Micavibrionales; family Micavibrionaceae; genus CAYZHM01. Next base: position 40,007 of record CAYZHM010000007.1, on the reverse strand, counting down.
GGCATGAACTAAGCCCATCAATTGGACCATGGGAGAAACATCGGGGGCTTCAGGTTTTGCAATCAAGGTTTCTTTTTCGCCGAGGGGCGTGAACTTGTCATCCGATACTTCATTTTCATTGATGTTCTGGCCGGGGAATACGGAGTCACGTTTATCATCATACCCGTCACCATTGAAGCTGTTGGTTGGATCGGCGAGTGCGCGGTTGAACTGAATCCATCCGTTGGTGGCGAGTCCTGATCCGAACTTTGCGGCGTAAAGTGTGATGTATTGGGCGCTGTTGAGGCCGTAATTGAGCGGAAGCAATAATCCGATTGCGGTGACAAGACGGATGGGAACCCAGATGTTGGCGAAGCGCTGGCCGAACGGTGAACCGGATGACGCGGTCTCGCCGACAACGATAACGACATAGTAGAGAAAAATCAAAACCCCGACGAGCAGAATGCCGAGAGAATAAAACTCCAACATCGCGTGCAGGCCGACATGAAAGGGGAAGGGCAAACTTGCGTTGATTTCGGGACAAATATTTTCCGTGTTGCAAGTTAGTTTTGGAATTCCGAAAACGCGGTCCATCAACGTGAGGGCGATATCCTTTTTTGGATTAGGCGTGTTGAAGATCGAGGTTGGAAGTCCTCCTGCTTGGGCGAAGACGGGCTGGACGATGAAGGAATAGACGATTGCTGCGATCTGTAAGGCCAGCAAAATGACGCCTGCGAGGAGGGCAATGAAAATTGTAATCTGATCAAAATTTTCTTTTTTCAACACCAATCTGTTTGCGGCTTCGCCGATGACATGACGAATTCCGAAACGGCCAATATTGCGCGGATCAAGATAAGGGTGCGCGGGCGGCAGCAGGCGAACCATTGCATAAACCTGTGCCATGAGGAACGGAATGTAGCCGAATCCTGAGACGAAGAGATTTTTGACGCGTGGCAGAATGCGCGGCATAAAGAAATAGCCGAGCACTTTTCCCGTCGTGATTCTGTTGTTTATCGCCAAAACGTCACCGCTCAGATCAAGATTAATCTCTTGATTTTATTATATTACCGCTATTTTCGTCTCAATTTGAGACAAATTCGCCCTTTATAGAAATTTTACCATTTTTTGGGGATTAAATGCGAATTTCATGCCTTTTCAAAAGCTTGCTATGCCTCTGAACTTTCAAGACGTTTGGTAGGCGTCAGCCGGCTTTTCGGAGGGGCTTGTATTTGATGCGGTGAGGGGTGTCGGCGTCGATGCCTTTGCGGCGTTTGTAGTCCGCTTCGTAATCCTGATAATTGCCTTCAAACCATTCCACATGGCTGTCGCCTTCAAACGCCAGGATGTGCGTGCAGAGACGGTCGAGGAACCAGCGGTCGTGGGAGATAATCACGGCGCAGCCGGGGAAGTTTTCGATGGCTTCTTCAAGCGCGGCGAGGGTTTCCGTGTCCAAATCGTTGGTTGGTTCGTCGAGCAACAGGACGTTGGCTTCTTCTTTCAGCATTTTGGCGAGGTGGACGCGGTTGCGCTGGCCGCCGGAGAGGTTTTCGACCAATTGTTGCTGGTCGCCTTTGCGGAAGTTAAAGGCCGAAACATAGGCCCTGGAGTTCATTTCCACTTTGCCAAGTTTGATGATATCGACGCCGCCGGAGATTTCCTCCCAGACATTTTTCTTGCCGTTGAGGCTGTCGCGGTTTTGATCGATATAACCGAGTTTGACGGTGTCGCCGACGCGGAACTCGCCTTCGTCAGGCTTTTCGACGCCGGTGATCATTTTGAAGAGCGTGGTTTTACCCGCACCGTTAGGCCCGATAACCCCAACAATACCGCCGGGCGGCAGTTTGAAGGACAGGCCGTCGATCAGCTGATGATCGCCGAAGCCTTTTTTGATGTTTTTGGCTTCGATGACGAGCTCGCCAAGACGGGGTGGCGGGGCGATCATGATCTGGGCGCCGCGCTGGGTGTTGTCTTGAGCAGCGCGCAAAAGGTCTTCGTAAGCGGCGATACGGGCTTTGGATTTGGAGCGGCGGGCGGATGGTGACATGCCCATCCATTCTTTCTCACGGGTGAGGGTCTTCTGACGGCCGTCTTCTTCACGCGCTTCCTGCTCAAGGCGCTTGCGTTTGGCGTCGAGGTAAACCGAGTAGTTGCCTTCGTAAGGAATGGCTTGTCCGCGGTCGATTTCAAGGATCCAGCCCGTGACATTGTCAAGGAAGTAACGGTCGTGGGTGACCATGATGACTGTGCCTTTGTAATCGCTCAGGTGGCGTTGCAGCCAGGCCACGGATTCGGCGTCGAGGTGGTTGGTAGGCTCGTCGAGCAGCAGGAGATCTGGTTTTTCCAGAAGTAATTTGCAAAGGGCCACACGACGCTTTTCGCCGCCGGAGAGATTATCAATTTTGGCATCAGCAGGAGGGCATCTCAGGGCATCCATCGCCATTTCGATGGTGCGGTCGAGTTCCCAGCCGTCAACGGCGTCGATTTCTTCCTGCAATGTGCCCATTTCATCGGTCAGCTTGTCGAAATCAGCATCAGGATCGGCCATGGCGGCGGCGACCTCGTTGTATCTGTCAACTTTGGCCTTCACATCGGCGAGACCTTCGAGAACGTTTTCCTGTACCGTTTTTGAGGGATCGAGCTTGGGTTCTTGCTGGAGATAGCCCACCTTGGCTTTCTCCGCGGCCCAGGCTTCGCCGTTAAATTCTTTATCAACGCCACCCATAATGCGGAGAAGGGTTGATTTACCCGCGCCGTTGGGGCCGAGAACGCCGATTTTCGCGCCGGGAAGGAAGGAGAGCGTAACGTTCTCCAGAATCTTTTTGCCGTCGTATGATTTCGACAGCCCGTTCATCACATAGACGTATTGATAAGAAGCCATGGGAGGCGTTTTAGCAGGCAACGTTCAGAAAATAAAGGTTTTTATTTGACAGTTTCTGTTTCATTTGTTTTCTATAATTATAAACAGTTTATTGGGAGTACGGGATATGGCGTTAACACTTAGGGGTGCGGCGGCGAAAGTCTTCAGTAATAGATTAAACCGTGAATTTCTGCGCGCGGAGACTGACAGACTTGTGTCTTTGGCAAATGCTGTAACCAAGCTCTCTAGGGAAGATGCTCCTCAGGGCAAAGCAAGGCTTGCGAAATTAGAGCGAGAGAACAGAATTTTAGGAATTGCTTCTTATACTCTGATTGAAAAAGAAACCGGTGCGATTACAAGGGAAAGTATAGAACAGGCCTTTCGCAAATCTTTTCTCAGCGTTTTGGATATAGACGAGGGCGTCGCCATTCCTGCGGAGTATGTCGATGATTATGACGCCATGGTGGCGAGAGCCGAAGGAATTTTTGAGCGCAGCGCGGCCATGGCTCATTACTTTGCGAATGACCCAAATTATGATGTGGCGGCGGCGTTCAAATACACAGGTCTGCGCTATACAATTTCCTCGGACGATATTATTGACTACGTTCCTCCAACTTATGACATAGAATGGTATTGACCCCGCCCGGCCAGTTGGTATGATATGGGGGAAGAGGAGTTCTCATGTCACAAGCCACGCGTAAGAAACTAGCGAAAACTGCCGAGAAATTGCTTTGGGAGCAAGGATATGACGGGGCGTCACTGAATGATGTTGTCGGCAAGGCGGGCGTGAGTAAGGGCGCGTTCTTCCACTATTACCCGAATAAGCAGGCGATTACGCTCGAAGTTCTTGATACCTATTTCGCGGATCAAATTGAGGGGCCTTTGGATAAACATTTGAGCTCCGCTCATAATGTTAAAACAGGATTATTTAACTGGCTGGAGGAGGCGTACGGTGCGTACGCGCAATGGAAATTCAAGGGCGGGTGTTTGCTTGGGAATTTTGCGTTGGAGATGTCGGACAAAGATGAGGTTTTGCGCGAGCGCATGGCGCAGATGTTTTTGGCGTGGGAGAATTTGCTGGTGACGCATTTGCGGCCGGCGGCCGAGCAGGGCAAGCTTTTGATGGAGCCACGGCAGTTTGCCCGTATGATCATTGCCATGTATCAGGGTATTTTGATGACGACGAAAGTCCACAAGAACCCCGCGCGCGCCAGCCGCGATTTTCAGGCCTTGGCGGAGATGATCGAGCGGACGGTCAGGGACTAACCCAAACCCTTTACTTTTTAACACATTCTCCTAGATTCCTTTCCATGATGAGAAAGGAAGGCTTTTATGGCTTATAAACTTCATGAGCGCGATTTGCGCGGCAAAACCAAAACAGGTTGGCTTGATAGCTATCATACATTTTCATTCGGGGATTTTCGTGACCCTGAACGTATGGGGTTTCGCAGTTTACGGGTGATTAATGAGGATTATATTGTTCCTGGCTCCGGGTTTCCAACGCATCCGCATCAGGACATGGAGATTATTACTTACATGATTGATGGGGCGCTGGAACATAAGGATTCCATGGGCAATGGTTCTGTGATCAGGCCCGGCGAAATTCAAAAAATGAGCGCAGGGACGGGTGTAACGCATTCCGAGTTTAATGCCTCGAATGATAATTCCGGGCATCTTTTGCAAATCTGGATCAGACCAAGCGAGCGCGGTATCAAGCCCGCGTATGAGCAAATTAAATTTGATCCAACTCAGGCAGAAAATGAGTTCGTGGTCGTGGGCAGTTCAGAGGGCGGCAAGAACGTGATTAGCATTTATCAGGATGTTCAATTGTTGATGGCTGCGCCGATGGAGGGGACTGAAGTTTCTTATGAGTTTGATGCCGGGCGCTATGGGTTTTTGCAAATTGTCAGCGGTTCAGCCGAAATTGACGGCGAAATCTTGAAGCAAGGTGACGGGCTTGAGATCAGCAATGTTTCGGCGATTCATGTGAAAGCGCTTGCGGATAGCCAACTTATGTTGTTTGATCTCGCTTAAGATTATTTGAAACAAGGAGAATAACGATGAGCATTAAAGTTGGAGATAAGATTCCTGCAATCACGCTGAAGAAGCTGGGTGCGACAGGCATGGAAGACATTCATATTGCTGATTACATCAAAGGTCGAAAAGTTATTCTTTTTGCACTGCCGGGGGCCTATACGCCGAGCTGTCATGAGAAGCACCTGCCAGGCTATGTGAAGAATGCTAAAGCTTTGAAAGAACAAGGCATTGATGAGATCATCTGTCTTTCTGTCAATGATCCGTTTGTTATGCAGGCTTGGGGCGAGGCTCTGGCCGTGACGCCGCATGTGACGATGATGCCGGATGGGAATTGCACATTCACCAAGGCGATTGGTATGGACTTTGATGGCTCCGGAGCGGGGCTTGGCCTGCGTTCAAAGCGTTATTCCATGATTGTGGATGATGGCGTTGTGGAATCGCTCAGCGTTGATGAAAAGCCGAGCGATGTTGAGTTTTCTTCTGCGGAAGCGTGCATCGTTCATCTTAAGTCTGCTGCATGACAATGGCAAAAGATGGCTTGGTCATCGGACGCGATGGAAAATCGCGGTGCTTTTGGTGCGGTGATGACGAGTTTTATCAGAAATACCACGATCATGAGTGGGGTCATCCTGTACGCGATGATGTACGCCTTTTTGAAAAGATTTGTCTTGAGGGATTTCAATCTGGCCTGAGCTGGATCACGATTTTACGCAAGCGAGAGAATTTTCGTGCCGCGTTTGATGGATTCAATTTCAACAAGATAGCCAAATATAGCCAAAAAGATGTTGAGCGTTTGGTGCAGGATGTGGGCATTATTCGTCATCGTGGAAAGATCGAGAGTACGATCAATAATGCGCAGCGGGCGATTGAACTTCAAAAGGAGTACGGCACTTTGGCCGAGTATTTTTGGAGCTGGAAGCCGGATCCGAAATCGCGTCCCAAGGTGATGACCTATCAGGCCTTGATTACAAATCCAAAAACAGATCAATCACTCGCTTTGTCGAAAGATCTCAAAAAGCGTGGATGGAGTTTTGTCGGGCCGACGACATGTTATGCGTTCATGCAGGCGATGGGGTTGGTCAATGATCATTTGGATGGCTGCCATATGCAGGGTAAAATGAAGTCATGAGTCAGGCTATCGTCAAAACAGCTCAGCAATTTTGTGAGGAGAACGGGCAGCGGTTTACCGAGACACGGCAATTGGTGCTTGAGATCATTGCAAAGGCGAAGAAGCCGATTACAGCGTATGAAATTCTGGATGCGCTTGAGGGAAAAGTTAAAAACCCGAAGCCGCCTATTGTCTACCGTGCGACGGATTTTTGGCAAAGCCATGGTTTTGTCCATAAAATTGAGAGTTTGAATGCGTTTGTGACGTGTGGTGAGGGGCATCAGCATCGCGGATCGCAATTTATGATCTGCGATGAGTGCGGCAAGGCGTTTGAAATTCATATGTGTCATATGCCTGATCCGATTGGAGCGGCGGCCAAGGCCGAAAAGTTTGATATTTCATTCTGGAACCTTGAGGTCCATGGCCGGTGCAGCGCTTGCCGCTAGTCTGGACTTTTTGATTTCTTCACATTGTTTTTTGATCCTTAAGACTTCGGCCATCACCACCTGGAATTCCTTTTCATCATAATGTGTGGCGAGATGCAGGAGGAATTGCTTTTGCAGGTCGGGATCGGCCGAATCTCCATGCAGAATAATTAGTCCCAGAATTGTAGTGGCTTCGCCGTTATAATCGTTAACGTCCTGTGCGAGCAAATTTGTAAAGAGATGGCCATCAATTTTCTTGCTTATGACGAGAGCGCCAATGGCTTTGGCAATGGTATCAACATCATCTTTGTTTTGAAAGACGCGGGCGAGATGCGCCCTTACCGGGGGGTAAGGCGGTGTATCTTTCTCAATTTTGATATCGCTGAAGACATAAAAATCCGGGTCAAACTGCGCCAGAAAATCCAGAGTGGGTTTGTGTTTTTCATTTAGTTTTTCAGCATGAATGGGAAGCTTTTCTGTGCTGCGGGCGACGGGTGGGCGGTACCAGAAATCAGGCTGTGGCTCAGGCTTTTGCGCGCTGGCCATGCGGCCAAAGGCCATAGCGGCCAGCGACGTTAGAGCGATCAGATGGTTGGGGCGCCGAGGCTTAATTGTCATTTAGAGTTGACTCCTTAAATGTTATATTGTAACAGTTGTTATCTTATAACAATTTTTGGTGCAAGAGTTTTTTCATGGATACAAAGGGATTATTGGTGGCAGCGTTTGGGGCGGTTGCGTCTTGTGTGGCGGTGCATTTGGGGTTGTTTGCGGTTTGGCCGGGTTATGAGCAGGCTTTGTTTGCGGTATCCAATGACGTGCGGCAGTTTTTTGGGCTCCCTGCTGCGGTCATGGCCCATGCGCATGGAGGATTTGGAGCTGCTGTGAATTCTGCAACGGAGAATATTGTCACGCAAAGTATTGATCTTTTGAATGGATAAAAGGGTCTTTGAGTCCATGTGAAATACGTTTACACTGGTCCGTATGAATGAAAACCCATCACAAAAGTCCCTCCGTGAAGCAACAAGAAGCCGTGCGAAATTTTCTGGGCATGGCAATGCAAAAGGCGCAGCGGGCTTGCGGCAGCGCGCCAATAATCAGGCAAATTGCTCTTATTTGAATGCACCCGGACAATCGATTGCGGTTACGCCCGGTGAAAACGGTTTTGATTATATTGATATCGGTGTTGCTTGGGACAATATTAAAGTTACGCAGACTAATTTTTTTAACAAGCTTTTGAAGAAGGCAACCCATCAAGGTGTCGATCTTGATATTGGCTGTTTGTATGAGCTCGAGGATGGGACGCGTGGCTGCATTCAGGCTTTTGGCAATAAATTTGGGGCGTATGATAAGCCGCCTTATATGCAGCTTTCCGGCGATGAAAAGACTGGAGATTCCGATGGGAACGATGAGATTATCCGTGTGAACGGCGCGCATTGGTCCGAGATTAAAAGGATTTTGGTCTATGTGTATATTTATTCGGGTGTGCCCAATTGGGCTGTCATTAATCCGCAAATTATTCTGGATGTGCCCGGCGAACAAGATTTGGTGGTAACGCTTGGGGCGCATAATAATGAGCTGGATTTGTGTGCGGTTGGCGGGCTTGAGCAAGTGCGCGGCGGTATTAAGCTGACCAATTATACTGAATATTTCCCCGGTCATGAGGAAATGGACCGTGCCTTTGGATTTGGGTTGAACTGGGCGGATGGTCGAAAGCGGTAGTATGATTCAAACTCTGATTATTCCTCTTGTTTTTATGGGTGTTGGTTTTTTTCTGCTTATTCGTGGTGGAAACTGGACGATCGACTCCGCGATTTATGTGGCTCGTCAATTTGGACTGCCGCCGTTGATGGTTGGATTTACAATTGTTGCTTTTGGAACGTCCTTACCTGAGCTGGTGGTTTCGGTATTGGCAAATTTTGAAGGGCTTGGCGGGATTTCTATAGGAAATGTTGTGGGGTCCAATATCGCCAATATCGCTTGTATCCTTGCGATTGTGGCTTTGGTTGTTCCTTTGCGCGTTGTTTCCTTTCATGCTATGCGCCGTGATTTGTTGATGATGGTGGGGGTGAGTGCGTTGATGGTGTATTTGCTAGCGCACGAAAACATCACACGCGGCATGGGGATCGGCATGATTTTGTTGCTGGTGGCGTATACGTACATGCAATACCGGATGGCAAAATCAGGAGAGCTGGATAACCCTTTGGAGGAAGAAGAGCACGTTCAGTTTAAGAGCGCGTTGTATGCATATTTGTTTTTGGTTGTCGGCTTGATCGGGCTTGCGATTGGGGCGGAATTATTGGTGCGCGGGGCGAAAACTATGGCGGAGACGCTGGGCGTGCCGGAAGCGATCATAGGGCTTAGTATTATTGCGTTGGGTACGTCTTTGCCCGAACTTACGACCAGTTTGGTTGCCGCGCGCAAAGGGCAAAGCGATATCGTTTTTGGTAATATTATAGGGTCTAATGTTTTCAATATTTTGATGATTATTGGACTGACCTCAACGATACGTCCGATTCTGGGCGAGACCTATGACAAGCGGCTTGAAGATTTTGATGTGTGGGTCATGCTTTTTGTGGCTGTGGTGTTTAGTGCGCTGCTGTTTTTGTTCAAAGGGGTAGGCCGCAAAAGCGCAGCGGTGTTCATTGCAGGATATTTGTTCTATAATGGCTATATCTATATGACGAGCCTTAGCGGAAGCGGATAAAGATGGCTGATATATTTGATGAAGATTACTCTGATAAGCCTGTGGTGGTTGATGATCACCGCGTTCATCTTGGTGATGACATCAATCTTATAGAACGAGAGCCAACTTTACGGCGTATTCACGTTGGATTTGGTTGGGATTTGACCAGTTTTAATACCGATGCGGTTGATCTTGATGTGAGTGTGTTTTTGCTTAACAAGGATGACCAGACACGCGAGGACAGCGATTTTCTTTTTTACAACAATACGGAAACGCTTGGCGGTGCGGTGAAGCATCATGGCGATAGCCGTACGGGGGCCGGTGAAGGCGATGATGAGAGTATTGTTCTTGATTTGAGCGGCATACCGTTTGATGTGGTGCGGCTGGTTTTTGTGCTTTCAATTTATAAAGGCCATGAAAAAAGCCAAAATGTGAGCATGGTGCATAATGCTTATATCCGGTTGGTGAATGCGGACACGAATATTGAATTGCTGCGGTATGAGCTTGATCAGCATATTCATGAGCGTGAGGAAGTTTCGATGATTGCGGCGTTTCTAAACCGCGAAGGTCCAAAATGGCATTTTGTGCCGCATGCGGAATTTTATGATGGCGGATTGGCGGAGATTGCGACGCGATACGGCATCATCGTTGCACAGGCTGGGTAAATTCTTCAATAAATGGGCTGCGAACGAAAGGCTTTTTTACATCCCGCCCTTCATGCCGAGGAGCTGATTGGGTTTGATTTTGGGGGATTTACGGCCGATTTTACCGCGGCCGCTGCGGCCACCGAAACCATCATCGTCCAGATGTTTTTCAATGAGATCTTCGATGTCCGGTAAAGTATTCATGTTGAGAGCTTGAATGCAGCCTTGAAAGAATGCGCAGGCTTTGTCTTCCCACTCGGCTATTTCATTGACGTAGCTTTTGCCTTTGACGGTGAATGTTACAGGCGACCATATATCTGCGCCGTGCTTGCACGGGGTGGCGCGCAGGTACATTTTTTGTTGCGGGCCGATTAGATTTTCGTCGTTTTCTTCATCATGCAGGAATTGAACTTCACACTCGATCTCATCACCGTCCGGGCCCATGCGAACTTCTGCGCTGCATGTTATACCCTTGTCTTCATCATAATAGACCCAAGGGGCGCTTTCGTAGGGCGTCAGAATGTGACGTACGGCAAGTTTTTCAAGCAATTCCTTTAAAGAGACGCGCATTTGTTCATTGTAGCATCAAAATGCTTTAAAGACACAAGGGTTTGGTGTTTAATAAAGGGCATGAAATATGTATTTTCCTGCGGATTTATACTGATTTCCCTTATGGTGTGGTGTGGGGTTGAACAGGTTTTGGCCCAGGAAATTGCGCCTAATGCACCTAAAAGCCCGGTTGTGTTTTCATTGGACAATTCTGTTGCCGTCAATGGCGTAAGTGTTAGCGGTACTATCTCTGGGAAGAAAGTCCTTGTTCATTTGTGGGGGTTACAGGATGCGGGAAGTGGTTCAGACAATTTTTCTCAGAAAAGCTTACAGGTTTTGCAGAATGCGATCGGATCAGCGCCTTTGTCTTGCGAATATAGAGGTCAAGGTTCCAAACCTTCCGAAATTTTAGCGCAGTGTGATAATAATAACCGTCAGGATCTTGGGATGTATATGCTCCAGGAAGGCTATGCGCTAGTCGACCGCGCGGCGGTGGGCGGAACAATTTTCGAACAACCATACCAAAGCGCGCAGGATCGTGCGAAAGAGTGGGGTATGGGTGTTTGGGAAACTGAGAAATCAACGCGGAATAATAGTTCATCACAACAGGATTCTCCCATGCTTATATATATAAATATTTTTATTCTTGTGGCTGTGTTGCTTTCGTTTTTTGCCTTGGCCGGGATTGTTCTTCAGGGGTTTCATAAAATCATGAAGACGCAATCGGTGCATATGGACATGTTGTTCCGTGAGCAAAAGATGCAGGAAAAGGAACGTGAAGTCATTGCGGCAATGATTGATTCCGAGCTCAAAGCCAACAAGTCAAAAATCGATGCGTATATCGTTGTTTATGAAGAAACTTTGAGTGAACTGAAAAATACGCAGAGAACGCCGCGTTATCAGAAACTCGGTGATATTATACAAAAGCAGCCTGCGCTCAGCCGCGGGATCTTTGATAAAAATTCAGACAAGTTGCATATTTTGGGCAAAAAATTGTCGAGTGAATTGATCCATTTTTATGCGCGGATTAAGACCAATCCGGATTACGAGAATGTTGAGCCGGACATGGAGGTCAGCCAGGTTGTCCGTATTGTTGAAGAAGCGCTGGAGCAAGGCCGGAGGCTTAATAATTTGGCGGAATTTTTGATCAAGGAAATTGAAGACGGTAATTTTGAACAAACTGAGGAATAAATTTCCTAGGCTTTTTTCAAAATGGTTGCGTCGAGCTTTTGGTTGTCTTTGAATTCGATTTGAATGTCGTTTGCTTCTGATGCTTTTTGTGCATCGCTCAGGATGTTTCCGTGTTTGTCTCTGATAACGGCAAATCCGCGCTGGAGAACGTTCTTGAACGAATAGGCCTCGAGCATTTTTCCGGCATGGGTTAGGCGTTTTTCGGGATCAAGTAGGATTTTCTTTCCGGATGATTGAAGTTGTTCGCTCCATCTTGCCAAACGATCGCTTTCTGTTTTGAGGCGTTCGCGTGGATGGCGAATGCGGGCAGCGCTTTCACGTAGATCAGAAATTTTATGGTTGAGATATTGTGTGAAGACGCGGGCGATTTTGTCGCTGATGTGATCGAGTGTTTGGGTTTTGACTTCAAGCAATTTGTAAGGATCGCCAAGACCTCGTGCCTGTGCTTCAAGGCGGTGCGTATATTCAGAAGTGATACGCGTTATACCACCTAAAAGACGTTTTTGTTGTTCCAGAACCCAGCCCAAGATTTCCGCGCGTACGGGCACGGCCATTTCGGCGGCGGCGGTCGGGGTCGGGGCACGGCGATCGGCGGCGAAGTCTATTAATGTGGTATCGGTTTCATGACCGACAGCAGAGATGAGCGGGATTTGCGAGGCGGCAGCTGCGCGGACAACAATTTCCTCGTTAAACGGCATAAGGTCTTCAAGTGATCCGCCTCCGCGTGCGACGATCAGAAGATCAGGGCGGTTTGGCATGAGGTTAAAGCCCTCGATGGCGGCGACGATCTGCTGCGCTGCGCCGGAGCCTTGGACTAAGACGGGCCAAACCAGAACATGGCGCGGGAAACGGTCGGAGAGGCGATGAAGAATATCGCGAATGACGGCGCCGGTGGGTGAGGTGATCACGCCGATGGTTCCCGGAATATAGGGAAGATTGCGTTTGCGCGATTCATCAAATAAGCCTTCGCCGGCCAGCTTTTTGCGGCGCTCTTCCAGCATTTTGAGGAGCGCGCCTTCGCCTGCAAGTTCCATAGATTCGATGATCATCTGGTATTTTGAGCTTTTTTCGTAGGTCGTCAGGCGGCCTGTGCAAATGACTTCCAGCCCTTCTTCAGGTTTGACGGAGAGCTTGTAAACGCTGCCTTTCCAGCAGACAGCATCGATTGTGGCGCCATCATCTTTCAGGTTTGTATAGAGATGGCCGGATGCGGGCATTGTGACACGGCCAAGCTCGCCGCGGACGCGGATGCGGGCATAAGTGGTTTCCACCGTTCTTTTCAGAGAACCGGAGAGTTCGGAAACGGAAAATTCCGGCACGTTGGATAAGTTGTCTTTCACAGCTTCAGTCATAGAAAATCCATGATAAACTTCTCACATGGAAAATCAAATCGCGTTTCTTGCGGATTATTTGGCCATGGACGAAGCGGTCTGTGTGGCGGAGATGTTGGCTGACCTGAATTGGGATGCGTCGCGGAGCACGACGGTCTACAATCAGGCCAAAGGTTTTGTTGAAAAACTACGGGCGCAAAAACGGCCGGCTGGTGAGTTGGAGGCGTTTTTACAGCATTATTCCTTGGCGACCGATGAGGGGATTGCCTTGATGTGTTTGGCGGAGGCTTTGCTCAGGATACCGGACAATGCGACGGCGAATGCGCTGATTAAAGATAAGGTGACTGCCGCGAATTGGAGGGAAAAGAAACAGGCTGCGGACTGGATTGTTAAAGCGGCTGGATTTGGATTGTTGGTGACGCGCGGGACTTTGGAAAGTGCGCTGGAGCGTGTTGGTGCGCCTTTTATTCGTGAGGCGATCGAGGCGGCGATGCGTGTCATGGGTTCGCAATTTGTGCTGGGGCAGAATATTCAAGAAGCCATCAAAAATTCAAAACCATATGCGGATAAGGGCTATCGCATGTCGTATGACATGCTCGGCGAAGGGGCGCGCACGGCCGAAGATGCGGAGCGATATTTTCAATCTTATTTGGATGCGATTGCCGTTATTGAGCCTCCTTCAGGCATATCGGTGAAATTGTCGGCGTTGCATCCGCGTTATGAATTTGCGCAGGCCGATGTTTGTATGCCCGCGATGACGGCCAAATTGATTGAGCTTTGCCGGGCGGCGGCAAAACGAGATATCGCACTGATGGTTGATGCGGAAGAGGCAGAGCGATTGGTGCTGTCGATGGAAATTATTGAAGAGGTTTTTAAGTGCAAAGATTTGCGAGGGTGGGAGAAATTTGGTTTGGCCGTGCAGGCGTATCAAAAGCGGGCGCCTTTGTTGATTGATTATCTTGAAGAGCGCAGCAGCAATTATAATTGGCTTTTGTCGGTGCGGTTGGTGAAAGGCGCGTATTGGGATAGTGAAGTCAAACGCGCGCAACTGATGGGCCTTAGAGATTATCCCGTTTATACGCGTAAAGAAAATACGGACTTATCTTATTTGCTCTGCGCCCAAAAACTTTTGCAAAAGCCTGCGCGGTTTAAACCGTATTTCGGGACGCATAATGCGCATACTGTTGCGGCGTTGATGGAGATTGTGCGCGGCAATAAAGCCAAGTTTGGATTGCAAAGATTGCATGGTATGGGCGAGGCGTTGCATGACATGGTTATGCAAGAGTTTGATGTAAAGTCGAGTATTTATGCGCCTGTGGGGCCGCATCAAGATTTGCTGGCGTATCTCGTGCGGCGCTTGCTTGAGAACGGGGCGAACGCTTCGTTTGTTAATAAGGTGATGGATAAGGACGTGGCTGTGGGGGTGTTGGTGCGTGATCCGATGTTCAAGGTGCAGACGAATAAAGTGAAGAAGCATCCCAAGATTCCCTATCCGGAAGATCTCTATGCGGATGAAATTCCATTGCCGCGGCGCAATTCTACGGGCATTGATTTGAGTGACAAGATTAGCGTTAAAAACTTATTGAAGAGCATGGCAAAAACTTCGATTAAGAGGACAGTGGTTTTGGCAACGGATGGTGATGTTCAAAAAGCGTTCAAAATTGCCAAAGAAAAGCAAGCAGAGTGGAATAGCTTGGCAGGTGAAAAAAGAGCGGAGATTTTAGAAAGAACGGCTGATCTTTTTGAAAAGAATTGTGCAGAGTTGATGGCCGTTTTGATTGAGGAAGGCAAAAAGACGATTCCTGATGCGCTGTCTGAAGTCAGGGAGGCCGTTGATTTTTGCCGTTATTACGCCGGCCAAGGGCGGGCGGCTTTCGAGCCTCAGATTTTGCCGGGCCCGACAGGTGAGGATAACAGACTTTTATTGCAAGGGCGTGGCGTGTTTGTGTGCATTAGTCCGTGGAATTTTCCGCTGGCAATTTTCACCGGCCAGGTTGTGGCGGCGTTGATGGCGGGGAATGCGGTTCTTGCGAAACCCGCGTCGCAGACGCCGTTGATTGCTCGTCAGGCGGTGGAGCTTATGCACAAGGCCGGTGTGCCGAAAGAAATTTTACACTTAATGATTGGTCCGGGCCGTATGGGTGCGGCGATGGTGCAGCACAAGGATTGCGCGGGTGTGGCGTTTACGGGTTCAACGGAAGTGGCGCGCGGAATCAATCGCGATCTTGCGGCGAAAGATGGGCCGATTGTTCCGTTGATTGCTGAGACGGGCGGAATGAATGTGATGATCGTTGATAGCTCCGCGTTGCCGGAGCAGGTTGTTGACGATGTTGTATTGAGTGCTTTTGGTTCGGCGGGACAACGTTGTTCTGCGCTGCGGATTTTGTGTTTGCAAGACGAGATCGCCGATAAAATTTTAGGGATGCTGAAAGGTGCGATGGCGGAGTTGCTTGTTGGTGATCCATCACTTCTTTCCACAGATGTTGGACCGGTGATTGATGCGAATGCGCAAGAGATGTTATGCGCGCATCGTGCGACATTAGAGAAAAGCGCACGATTGATTGCAGACGTACCGATGAATAAATTGTCCGGGACGTATTTTGCACCGTGTGCGTTCGAGTTGGACAATCTGGATGTAGTGGACCGCGAAGTGTTTGGCCCAATTTTGCATGTGGTGCGGTATAAGCGCAAAGACCTTGATCAGTTGATTGAAGACATTAATGGCAAGGGTTATGGATTGACGTTTGGCGTGCATAGCCGAATTCATGCGTTTCAAGATATGCTTGCCGAGCGGATTCAAGCGGGCAATATCTATGTGAATCGCTCGATGATTGGCGCGATTGTGGGGTCGCAGCCGTTTGGCGGTATGGGGCTGTCGGGTACGGGGCCAAAGGCCGGTGGCCCGCATTACTTGCAAAGATTTGCGACGGAGAAGGTTGTGTCCATTGATACGACTGCGGCTGGCGGAAACGCAGCGCTTGTATCGTCTATCGATTAACGCTAAAAAGACCTCATGAAGATTTTACTTATTGGATCTGGTGGACGGGAACATGCGCTGGCGTGGGCGATGGCGCAGTCTTCTTTGTGTGATGAACTTTATTGTGCTCCGGGGAATGCGGGGACGGAGGCACTGGCGCAAAATGTCGATCTTGGCGCCGAGGATATTGAGGGCATTGTAAAGTTTGCGATTGAAAACTCTATTGATCTTGTGGTGGTGGGGCCGGAGGGGCCGTTGGTTGCGGGTTTGGCGGACAGACTTCGTGCAAAAAATATTAAAGTGTTTGGCCCAAGCGCGGCGGCGGCACAGCTCGAAGGCTCCAAAGGATTTATGAAAGATTTGTGCGCGAAATATAATATTCCCACGGCGGCGTACGGACGGTTCACAGATTTGAGTGCGGCGGAAGAATTTATCCGCAAGACCGGCGCGCCGATTGTTGTGAAAGCAGATGGGTTGGCTGCTGGCAAAGGTGTGATCATTTGCGAAAGCGAGGACGAAGCCATCGCGGCGGTGCGCGATATGCTGTCGGGTGAATCTTTTGGTGCGGCGGGTGCGGAAGTTGTGGTTGAAGAATTTCTGGATGGTGAGGAGCTGAGTTATTTTGCGCTCTCGGATGGGAAGACGGTTTTGCCGTTGACGTCGGCACAGGACCATAAAAGAGTTGGTGATGGCGATACCGGGCCGAACACCGGCGGGATGGGGGCTTACAGCCCCGCGCATCTGATGACGCCGGAGATGGAACAGACCATTATCAAGACCCTGATCGAGCCGACAATCAAAGGCATGGCGGCGGAAGGATGTCCGTTTGCTGGGGTGCTGTTTGCCGGGATTATGGTGGTGGACGGCGTGCCGAAATTGCTCGAGCATAATGTGCGGTTTGGCGATCCTGAATGTCAGACCTTAATGTTACGCCTGGAAGGAGATTTGCTCGAAATTCTCGATGCGTGTGCGGACGGGCGGCTGGATCAGGTGAAAGATAAAGTGTCGTGGTCTAAAGACCGGGCGATTTGTGTTGTGATGGCGGCGGAGGGTTATCCGGGATCCTATAAGAAAAATACAGTGATTGAAGGTTTGAATGATGCGGCGATGCAAGTGCAGGACGTGACGATTTTTCATGCGGGCACAGCGCGCAATGATCGCGGTGAGATTGTGAGTATCGGTGGGCGCGTCTTGGGTGTGTGCGCGACGGGGCCGAGTATTTATGAGGCGAATGGCAAAGCTTATCGCTCGATCGGATTTATTGATTGGCCGGAAGGATTTTGCCGGAAAGATATTGCCTGGCGCGCGTTGGCGGCTGAAAAAGGAAAGGCTGCGTAAGTTTAGCGCGGTTGTGGCGGGGAATAAGGCGCGTCTGTTTCCGGTTCGTCGCTTATCGTTCCAAAGTTGAATCTGAGAACAGCTTCGGCGATGTTGGCGCCAATGAAAGCTTGATCTTGTGTCGCTCCAAAAAATTCGTTGCGGATGGTGTGGCCTGTTTCGGAGAAGAAATCCGGTGCGGCTTCTCGCATAAATTCCTGATGTTTTTCCAGAGACGCTGCTCCAAGTTCGTGGAAGTCGAGGTATTGCATGATATGCATGACAAGAGTGTCTGCTTTTATCGAAGGCTGGATGAGGTCATGTTTTTCTAAAACCTCTTCCCAGTCGTATCCTTCAGCGTCAGGATCGTTTGGATCTTCGAAAGTGTAGTCTTGCATGACATCACAAACGATTTTGATGGCTTTGTAATTGAGGCCCAAAGATTTTAGATAAGTGCTTAGCTCAGCCCTTTGTTTGGCAACAAATTCTTCGATTATGTCTTTATCCATGCGCCTTATTGCCATAATTTAGGCGTTGGCGTCAATATTTCTTTTGTTTTGGAAAAATGTCCTAAGGATTTGGCCGCCTTCATCAGCCAGGAGCCCGTTTGTGAGGGCTGGGCGGTGGTGGCAGGTGGGTTGGTCGTAGAATTTGGCGCCGTGAAAAATGCCTCCGCCTTTTTCGTCTGGCGCGCCTATGATGAGGCGATTGATGCGGGCGAAAGAGATTGCCGCGGCGCACATGGTGCAGGGCTCCAATGTGACATAGAGATCGTGATCCGGGATGCGCTGGGCGCCTGCGAGGCGGCAGGCTTCGCGGATGACCAGCATTTCAGCGTGGGCGGAAGGGTCATTCAGCTCGCGTGTGCGGTTTCCTGCTTGTGCGATAATCTGGCCGTTATGCACGATGACTGCGCCGATGGGGACTTCGTCCCGCAGCGCGGCGGTCTTTGCCTCTTCCAAAGCAAGCGACATATATGTAATGTCTTGATCCATGAGCGAAGAAAACCATAAAGGCGAGCGGATTGCAAAGAGAATAGCGCGGGCGGGGCTTTGTTCCCGGCGGGATGCAGAGCGCTGGATTGAAGATCGGCGTGTCAGTGTGAACGGCAAAATTCTTGAAAGTGCGGCCTGTGTTGTGACCGATAAGGACAGGATTGTGGTGGATGGCAAGCCCTTGCCGTCTGCGGAGTCTACACGGCTGTTCTTGTATCATAAGCCGGAAGGGCTTGTGACGACGCATAGGGACGAGCAGGGCCGGGACACGGTCTTTGATCATTTGCCGGAAGGCTTGCCGCGTGTGGTGAGTGTCGGGCGACTCGATTTGAATACGGAAGGGTTGCTGCTGCTGACCAATGACGGGGAGTTGTCGCGGTATCTGGAGCTGCCGGCGACAGGATGGAAGCGTAATTACCGTGTGCGCGTGCATGGCAAAATTAATAAAGACGCGCTGGAAAGTTTGAAGAAGGGCGTGACCGTCGAGGGTGTGCAATACAAATCGATTGAGGTGGTGATTGAAAAAGAGGGCGTGAATTCATGGTTGGCGGTTGGGTTGCGCGAAGGGAAAAACCGGGAAATCCGCAAAGTGATGGAGCATGTAGGGTTGAAGGTCAATCGTCTGATCCGTGTGGGTTATGGGCCGTTCGTTCTCGGTAAATTGCCGAAAGGCGAAATCGAGGAAGTGAAGCCGCAGGTTCTAAAGCAGCAGATCGGCGGATTTTTTAAATGAGAATTGTGGCGGGGAAATATGGCGGGCGGCGGTTAGAAAGTCCGAAGGATTATGCGGTGCGGCCGACGACGGACAAGGTGCGCGGGGCGATTTTTAATGCGCTGCAGAGCCGGGGCGTGATTGAAGGGGCGCAGGTGATGGATCTGTTTTGCGGTGGCGGCGGATTGGGGCTGGAGGCTTTGTCGCGCGGGGCGGTGGATTGTGTGTTTGTCGATAGCGCGAAGGTTTCGCTGGATCTAACGAAACGAAACGCGGCTTCTCTTGATGCTCAAGGATGTGCTTTTCTTTTGCAAAACGCGCAGACGGTGAAAAAACTTTCTGTATCTGTTGATCTGGTGTTTATTGATCCGCCGTACAATAAAGATTTGGTTTTGCCGACGCTTGTCAATTTGCATGAAGCTGGTTTGTTGATGGATGGTGCAGTTGTAGTTGTTGAGGCCGAGAAAAATTTTTCTGCGACCGTGCCGGAGCAATACGAAATTCTGGATGAGAAAATTTACGGCGATACGAAGGTTTTGTTTTTAGAATATACCAGCATAGATCAGGCCGATTAAGACTATTCCCAAAATCACACGGTAAATCGCAAAGGACATGAAGCTGTGGTTCTTCAGCCATTTCATCAGGAAGGCAATGACCGCAAGCGCGGTGAGGAATGAGAAAAATCCTGCGATGATTGCGTCTAGTCCCAACGACGCATCCCCTGATTTTATGATGCCGATAATGCCCACAAGCCCCGCGGCGGATGTGGCGGCGATCGAGAGTAGGAAAGAAAATTTTGCAGCCCCGGTGCGATCGAAACCCATGAATCTTGCGGCGGTCATGGTGATGCCGGAGCGGCTAGTGCCGGGGATAAGGGCAAGAGCCTGCGCGCAGCCGATCAGCACTGCGTCGCGCAGGGTCATATTCGATGTGTCACGCGTGGCGGGTTTAATGCGGTCAATCAGACCCATCAATATACCAAAAACAATTGTGGTAAAGGCGACGACTTCGATGCTGCGGGCCCAGCCGGGTTGCAGAGAATATAAAACGAATCCGAAAATGAAAATCGGGATGGAAGCGGCGATGATGTAGATGTTTAGACGTGCTGCTTCGTGTGTCATGTCGAGTCGCAAGGTTTGCGGGATGGCGGCGAGCATGGAGAAAATATCTTTACGGAAATAAACCAGCACAGCCAAAAGCGTTCCGATATGAACCGCGACATCGAGCATCAAATTGGTTTCCCACATACTTTGGCCTTCATTGCCGAAGAGCCTGTGGACGAGGATCAGGTGGCCGCTGGAGCTGATCGGGAGGAATTCCGTAATCCCTTGGACAATTGCCAAAATTATAAGATGAAGAAACAACATGAAATTAAGGCCAACTTGATTTATGATCTTTGCAACCCAACTGTATAGAATTGGTTCACAGAAGAGGAGACTTACTTATGAAATTTTCACATTTATTATTGGCCGGGGCGATGGCGTTCGGTTCACTGAGTTCAGCGCAAGCGGCGGATAAATACACGTTCGACCAGTTGCACAGCCAGGTTTTGTTTTTTGTCGATCATATGGGATTTGCGAAATCCGAAGGCGAGTTTTTGAAGATTGATGGCTCGTTTACGGTTGATGAAGCCGATCTCAGCAAATCCACGATTGATGTCAGTATTCCGATCGATTCTCTTGAAATGGATGATGAGAAGTGGAATGAGCATGTCAAAAGCGCGGATTTGTTTGATGCTGCGCAGTTTCCGACCATGACGTTTAAAAGCACGTCCGTGGCTGTGACTGGAGAGAAAACCGCGGATGTGACGGGCGATCTGACGCTGCACGGCGTGACGAAGCCTGTGGTTTTGAAGGTGACGCATAACAAGACGGGCCCAAATCCAATGACCGGTAAGAGTGAGATTGGATTTTCAGCAACGGCGTCACTGAAGCGCTCTGATTTCGGTATGAGCTACGGTATCCCGAATGTCGGTGACGACGTAGAAATTCGCCTCGAGGTTGAAGCGATTAAAGAAGAGCCTGCGGGCGCTGATGCCGGAAACTAATTCTTTTCATATTCTATCGAAAACCCTGCACTGGGCGGTGGCCGTTCTTATTTTAGGCCTGCTTAGTGTGGGGTTTTTTATGGCCTCTATGGATTTTAGTCCCCTTAAGTTACAGATTTATGGAATGCATAAATCCTTTGGGCTTGTTGTTTTGGCGCTTGGGATTGTGAGGCTTGCATGGCGGTTTATTCATCCGCCGCCGCCAAGCCTGGAGACGCATCAGCCTTGGGAAAAGGCCTTGTCTCATCTCATTCATTTTTTATTGTACGGCATTATTTTTGTTATGCCGTTGTCGGGTTGGGTGATGTCTTCCGCGGGTGATTTTCCGGTTCATTTTTTTGGTTTGTTTGAAGTGCCGGATATTGCCTCGAAAGATGAGGATTTATTCAAGCTTACACGCGGTCTTCATACACTTATTGCTTATGCGATTTTTGGGGCGGTGGGTTTGCATATGGCCGGGGCGCTTAAGCACCATTTCATAGACAAAGATGCAACGTTGCAGCGGATGACTTGTTCCGCGGTGGGTTTTATTGGCGGGGCGCTGACCACGCTGTTTTTTGGCGGGATGCTGGGGCTCGCGTTTTTATTGGCTGTGGTTTCGCCTGAGGAACAGGGACATACAGATGTGCAGGCTGGTGAAGCTGCTGTAAGTGCCGAGGTACCGCAGGAACCGGGGGGTTGGTTGATTATTCCCGAGGAAAGCCATATTCAGTTTACGGCAACACAGTATGGGCAGGATTTTGCCGGTGAATTTTCAAGGTTTGATGGCTTTATTGTGTTTGACCCGGACAATTTGGCAGGGGGTCATGTGCGGATTGAAATTCACACTGGCTCGATTAGCACAGGCAGTGCGGATCGTGATTCTCAAGCGCTGGGAGGCGATTGGTTTGATGTGTCTTCTTATCCTGTTGCTGTGTTTGAATCGACGCAGTTTGAGCATGTTGAGGCGAATCAGTATGTGGCCACTGGAACGCTAACTATCAGGAATCAGATTCAGCCTGTTGTTTTGCCGTTTTCATTGGAAATCAATGAGGGGGTTGCCCATATGCAGGCGCAGTTATCGCTGAAGCGTACGGATTTCGGTGTGGGGCAAGGGCAATGGAGCGATGGCGCGGCGATTGGTGAAGTTGTAAAACTTGATATTGCTGTTGCGGCGCGACGTTAAATTTTGCGCGTGATTATAAAAAAGCTGTTCATAATCAGAATCTTGCTCTAAAGTGGTGCACCATGAGGACATTGTTTCATTTGTGGCTGCATCCTTTTTCTCGCAAGGTCAGAATTGCCTTGGCGGAGAAGGGGCTGGATTTTGAGCTGCAAATTGAAAAGGTCTGGGAGCGCCGTACGGAATTTTTGGCCTTGAACCCGGCGGGTGATGTGCCTGTACTGATTGAGCAGGACGGGACGACTTTGGCGAATTCGCAGGTGATTTGCGAATATCTGGAAGAGGTTTATCCTGAGGTGAATTTGCTCGGGCATGATCCTGTGCAGCGATCCGAAACGCGGCGTTTGACAAGTTGGTTTGACACGAAATTTAATTCCGAAGTGAGCGATAACCTTGTTGGCGAGAAGCTGATGAAGCGCTTTTTGAAAGCCGGAGAGCCGCACGGGCCTTCGGTACGCGCCGGACATGCAAATATTCACTATCATCTCGATTATATCGGGTTTTTGACAGAAAAGCGGACGTGGTTGGCGGGGGAGCATTTCTCCTTGGCTGATATTGCGGCCGCATCGCAGCTGTCATGCATCGATTATATTGGGGATGTTCCCTGGGAAGAGCATCAAGCAGCCCAGGCATGGTATGAAAAAGTAAGAACCCGGCCAAGTTTTGCGCCGCTTTTAAAAGATGACGTCCCGGATTTTGCTGTGGCGGAAGTCTATAGCGGCAGCGAAGTGGCAAACGTATAAAAATAATAATTGCAGGGATCTATGAAAAAACTTTTTTGTTTTGGCTATGGCTATACCGCGGATTATTTGGGCCATGCGTTAAAGGCAGACCCGAGCTGGCAGCTTGCTGGGACGACGCGGGATGAGGACAAGCGCGAGAATCTTCTGGCGCAGAATGTTGATGCGCATATTTTCGATTATGAAATTCCTTTGCCGGATCCGGCACAAATTCTTGAAGGCACGACGCATTTGCTTATTTCGACCCCGCCCGGGGAAGAAGGCGATCCGGCGTATCTTATGCATATGCAGGATGTTGTTAAAATTCCGACGCTCGAATGGATTGGATATTTTTCAACAACCGGTGTGTATGGCGACCGGGGAGGCGGAGCGGTTGATGAGAATGATGAGATCCATCCGACCTCGAGGCGCGGTTCGCGCCGCGTTCTAGCGGAGGAGCAATGGTTGTCATTGTTTCAATCGTATAAATTGCCCGTGCATATTTTCCGGTTGGCGGGGATTTATGGGCCGGGGCGTAGCGCTCTGGATTCTGTGCGGGCCGGTGTGGCGCGGCGGATTAATAAGCCCGGGCATGCGTTTGGGCGCATTCATGTTGAGGATATTGTGAATACCGTGCTGGCCTCGTTTCACAAATCGCAGCCTGGCGAGATTTATAATGTGGTGGATGATGAGCCCGCGCCAAGCCACGAGGTTATTGAATATGCGTGTGAGCTTTTGAATCGGCCGCCGCCGCCGATGGTGGATTTCGAGGACGCGAATCTTGCGCCGATTACGCGCAGTTTTTACATGGAAAACCGCCGCACACAGAACGCCAAGATTAAAAAGGAATTGGGTGTTGTTTTGAAATATCCAAATTTCCGTGCGGGGCTGAAAGGGTGTCTTGAGGCTGAGGATTATGCGGTTTCGCTCTTCAAAAACTTACGTATCCAGAATTAATTCTTCGATAAATGGTCTGCAAATAGCGTTTTTCTGCGAGCCAAATGCTCACGTACTCAAATGTACGCTGCGCTTTGGTTCTCGAAAAACACTATTTTCGACTCATTTCTCTTTGAATTTTTGTTTGAGAGACCGATTTTTCTTTTTGTTGTTTCTATTTCTCATTTCAAAAAAATATGGGCGCCCATATCTCAGGCGTGCTGTAAGGTTCGCGAGGCGCGGTCTGACTCTTCGCCGTTTTGTAGGATGCAAGCAACACCCATCGACTTCAGTCACCAGATCGCACAGACTGTCTGATTGTATATTAGGATATTATTCCTATAATGTCAATTGCTTTTTTGTTGACATAATTCATGGCTCTGCTTAAGTTGCTTTTATGACCGAATTGTATGAAGAGAAAAAGGCGCAGTATGCTGTGCGAGCGCGGCAAGCGCTTTTAGAATGTGGTTTGAGCGAAATCCAAGTAGAAAAGGTTTTGCCGAGAATTATTGCGTCTACATTATTTTTTAAAGGGCGTCTTTCAGAGCAGTCCGCGTTTTGGAATTTCCATTCGAAACTTACAAAGACAGCAAAGCTTTTAGGGATATCTGAAAGTCGTTATATGGAGGCGGCGATCCAGGAGCCCGTGCTTTTTTTTCGTTTACCTGAAAAAATTAATCGCAGTATTGAGGAGACAGCTCAATTACTGGGTATTCGTAAATCGCAGTATCTTGGTGCAGCTTTAAAATACCCTGTTCTGTTTTATCAGCGGCCTTCCAGTGTGCACAGTAGAGTTAAAGAAGCGGCGCGTTTATTGAACATCGATACAGCGCAATATGTTGAAGCCGCGTTGGTGTTACCGGAATTGTTTTACCGCTCGCCGCAAGCGATTAACAAGAATGTCCGGGGCGCAGCGCGTTTGCTAAAAATTTCGAAGGCCCGGTATATAGGAGCGGCATTAATGCAGCCGCAAATTTTTTGTCAGTTGCCTGAGAGGATTTATTATAATATTGAGGCCGGTGCACAGGCGGTGGGAGTTAGCCGCACACGGTATATAGAGGCTGCGTTGCAACACCCCCCGCTTTTTAGCCAATTGCCGGAAACGATTGGAAACCACGCGCGTTTGATGCGGCTTTTTAATGTGCGTGGGCTGATTATACCGGATGTCGCTGAGAAATTTATGATTAGGCCACGTTTACTTTCAATGGCGGATGACAATTTTTATTTGCGTTTGGTTTTTGCGCAATTGGCAGATCGAAAAGCCGAGAAAAAATTTGGTTTGCTCAGTAGGGACCGCAAATATGTGGAGCGCCGTGTTGTTGAATATTTAGGTCATGACCCTGATCAAAAGACTGTGGAGCGCAAGGGTGGCTTTAAGGTTCATAAGCGTAATCATCAATTGGTGCGTATGATTGAGACTGGCTTGATCAAAGAGTATAATTAAGCAGCCTTATTCTGCGTCGCTTTAAAGGCGTCTTTGGGCAGGGTGACCGTGACGGTGGTGCCGACACCGACTTCGGATTCGATTTTTAGACTGCCGCCATGAAGCTCGGCCAATTCTTTGGTGATGGCGAGGCCGAGGCCGGAGCCATGATGTTCCCGCGCATAGTGGGAAGAGGCCTGTTCAAAGGGTTTGGTGATGTTGGCGAGCTTGTTGGCGGGGATGCCGATGCCATTGTCAGAGACGATCAGCGCGATTGTGCTTTCGCCTTCCTCGCATTTGACGCTGACGTGGCCGCCTTCATCTGTGAATTTTACGGCGTTGGAGAGGATATTGAGCAGGATTTGCATGACGCCCCGTCTGTCCGCCACGATGTGCAGGTTTTCAATTCCTGAGCCATCATAGGCGATTTTCACCTGGGCTTCGTAGGCGCGGCCTTCCATCATGTGGAGGCAGGTTTCGATGGTTTTGCTGATTTTGAGTTCTTCGAGGTCGAGCTCGTATTTTCCGGCCTCGATTTTTGACATATCGAGAATGTCGCTGATGAGGTCGAGGAGGTGTTCGCCGCTTTCGCGGATGCCGCTGACATATTCGATATAGGTTGGGTTACCGACGGGGCCGAGGAGTTGGCGTTGGATCATCTCGGAGAAGCCGATGATGGCATTCAACGGTGTCCGAAGTTCGTGGCTCATATTGGCAAGGAATTGCGATTTCGCGGCATAGGCCCTTTCGGAGGCGTCTTTGGCTTCTTTTAGTTGCTTTTCATAGAGGACGCGTTCGGTCATGTCCTGCATGATTCCGTAAAGGGCGATGACTTCGTTTTCATCGTCGAGCGCGCACCGACCTTCGCAACGAATATAACGTGTTTCTCCGTCCGGACGACGAATTGAGAACTCCATGTCGTAGTCGTTTTGTTCGATGACGGCGCGTTGGAAGGCCTGATTGACCCGGCCCATGTCGGAGCGGTCGATCATGGCGCGCATAGTCTCGAATGTTGGATTAAATGTAGTGGAATCAACGCCAAAAATTTTATAAAGCTGATCTGACCACTCAATACGCTCCGTTCCGATTGGCCAACGCCAGTGACCCATGCGACCGATGGACTCAGCTTGGACGAGTTGTTTTTCACGTCTGATGAGCGCTTCGCGTTGATTGACGAGCGGTGTGAGGTCTTGACCCATGCAATAGAGGTAATTGTCGATGAGTTGCGCGCGCCAATGAGTGGGTGTGGACTTGAAATCGGATGAAATAACGCGGGCCTCGAAATCTATAACGCTTGAATAGGCCACACCCAGGGCGTTTGGTGTTCGTTCTTCGAAGTTTAGTGTTTGGATGGCGCGGCGGGCGAAGGGTTTGTCTTCGATGTGGAAGATGTCTGTGAAATGTTTATGGCTTTCGGCTTCGCCGAACATGTCGTTGAACTGGCGGTTGGTGCGGATGATGGAGCCTTGCTCGTCGGCCACGATCATGATGTCGCCGGAGAGGTTGAAGAAAGGTTGCAGATCGGGGATGAAATCGCTTTTGCGGCGCTTGGGGGCTTCGCTATCGCGTTTGATTTTGGTGAGGATCTGGCTTTCGAAACGCCGGGCGAATTTGCCAAGGCCGACTTCTTTGGCTTCCATGTCCTGGACTTCGGAGGCGATCAGGAAGATTTCATTATTGCGTGTGGTGAGCCAGTCGAAATGGAAGCGGCGTGTGAGGTTTTCACCGTGGAAGCGCAATTCATGAACACCAGGGTCAATGTTTTGCAGGGTCAGGGCCGGATCGGCAAAGCCGAAGACAGAAGAGATATGGCGACAGCCAAGGTCTTTTTCGGCCATGGAAGCCATGCTTAGGAATTCGGGGCTGGCGTAGATGATCATGCCCAAATCAGAGACGGCAAAGCGTGCCAGCGGTTGCAGCGGGGCGACCGGTTTTTGGGCAATTTGGGTCAATAATTTGGCGAATGAGAGCATTTGTGCGGGTTTATAGAGAGAAAATGCGGAACATGCAAACTTTAGAATCGCTCAATTCTCTACGGTTTACAAGGGTTTTTATATAAAAACGCCCCGCTTGTATGCGGAGCGTTTTTGAAAAGTTAATGTTATCAAATTAGTATTTAACAGCGCAGCCATAAGGTTGGCTTGTCGTTGTCTCCACAGGTTTGCCAGTTTTAAGGCTGGTGAGGGCAGCGAGGACATAGTTCGTTGCACCTTCTATGCTTTCGGGGCGTGGTGAAGAATCGCTGTCGATGGCGCCGGCATAGGCCACATTCCCTGATGCATCGATGACGAACATATGCGGCGTGGTTTGGGCGCCGTATGCCTTGCCGATTTCTCCGGTTTCATCGAGGATTTTGGTTGTGATCGTGGCTCCTGAGGCTTCCACTATTTTTTTGGCTTCGTCAGCGCTGACATGGCCTTGTTTGCCCGGAGCGGAGGAGACGATTGAAATCCATTCCACATCGCCTAAAGCTTTTGCTTCGGTTTGGGTTTTTTGCATGTTGCCGGAGTCATAATGTTTTATGACATACGGGCAAAGATGGTTGGTCCACTCGAGAACAACCATTTTGCCTTTGTGGTCGCTGAGTTTGAATGGTTGGCCATGAATGTCAGTGGCTGTGATTTCCGGAGCAGGTTTGCCAACTTCAACAGCGTTGGCGGCGATTGGTAATGCCAGGCCGAGGACGGCGAGAGCTGTGGCGAGTAGTTTTTTCATATCATTCTCCTTTGATAGCGTTTTTGATGATCCCTGGTGTTAAAACTTGTGGTAAAACCATTGGCTCAGGTCTCTGGCCTGTTTCATTCGGTTGTCCATAAAAGACATAGATCGGAACGCCGTTGCGTCCATAGTTATTGAGATATTTTGTGATTTCTGCGTCCTGGTTGGTCCAGTCGCCGAGCAGATATTGAACGTTTTGTTCGGCGAAAAGTTTTTTGGTGGCGTCGATGTTGATGGACGTGGCGTGATTGACTTTGCAAGTGATGCACCAGGCGGCGGTCATTTCAACAAAGACGGGATTGGTTGTTTTTAGGGCGGTTTCGAGTGTTTCGGCGGAATAAGTCTGGATCCAGCTGGTTTCAGTGGGTTGCTCGGTTTCGGCTTTTTGAAGTGGTGCGACGTCGAGCAAAAGGAAGGCTCCGATAACGGCAAAAATAGCAAGAATGCGCAGCCAGAGTTTTTGGTGGTGTTTCAAATGATGGATGATCCAGAGTGCGAAAGTGATCAGAACCATACCGATTAAGATGTGTAGGACCGCAGTTGAACCGCTTTGTTGGCTTAGCACCCAGATGAGCCAGGCGGCGGAGAGGAACATCGGGAAGGCCATGAATTGTTTGAATGTGTTCATCCATGGGCCGGGTTTGGGGAGGGCGCGTTCGAGTTTTGGTGAGAAAGACAAAATCAGGTATGGCAGCGCCAGGCCAAGACCGAGAGCGGCGAATATGCTTAAATTGATATGCGGAGGTTGCGTTAAAGCATAACCAATGGCAGCGGCCATGAACGGGGCCGTGCAGGGTGTAGCGACAAGAGTGGCCAGGACGCCCGTGAAGAATGAGCTTTTGTAGCCGTGGCCTTGTGTCAATGTTCCGCCAACATTCATGAACGAATTGCCAAATTCAAAAAACCCGAAAAGGTTGAGGCCGATGAAAAACAAAAGGTAGGCGAGTGTTCCGACGATGAGGGGGTTTTGCAGGTGAAAGCCCCAGCCGAGGCCGGCGCCGGTTGATTGTAAACCGATAAGGATGCCGGCGATGACGAGGAAGCTTAAGATGATTCCTGCGGTGTAAGATAGGCCGTGAATTTTGGCTTGGTTGGGATGTTTTTCCGCAATTTTAACCAGGCTGAGGGCTTTTAAAGCGAGGACGGGGAACACGCATGGCATGAGATTTAAAATGAGACCGCCAAGAAGAGCCAGCGTTAGCGCGCTGAGCAGGCTTATATTGGTTGACGGAGCGGGAGAGTCTTGCGGGGTGGTCGGTGTTTCAGCGGCCGGAATATAATTATGTTGAGACTGGATTTCATAGGAGAGGCGGTTAACACCTTTGCCGCGCGTGATGACGAGTGTTGCCGTTTTGATATCTTCGAGGCCGCGGGTGCCGCGTTTTTGGGTGATGACGATTTGATTGTCCTGGAACGACACCGTTGCCGGGGCAGCATTGTCGACCAGACCCCAATCAAGAGGGAAGAGTTCCACCATGTCGGGGGTGAGGTTATCGAAGAATGTGGGGTTTGAGGGTGTGATGAGCAGGCTGAAACCCGCTGGGGTTTCTTTGAAATTAGAAGTCCAATTTACTTTTTGCGGCAATTTTGTGCGTGCGGCATTGAGGTATATTGTGTTGGCTTCGGCCGCGCCAAGCTCTGGTCCGTTTAGTGTGAGATTATAACTTCCATATTCGGGAATGCAGACATCCTGGCAGACAAGAATTTCTATATTTGCGGAAAGATTAATCTCGCCTTCGGGAAGTGTTTTGGGCGCGGACAATTTTTGCAACAAGATGACGTTATTTTCATAGCCATAATTCATCAACGGGGGATAAGCGATTTTTTGCGGGGTGGGCCAGTGGATTTCAGACATGCTGAAACCTTCCGGCAGGTTCCATTTGATTGTAGGGGCGGCTCCGGAATCGCCGGGGTTTTGCCAATAGGTATGCCAGTGGGGATCGATGGATTGTTCGATCCCTATCCAGAGATCTTCGCCGGGTTTGATTTCACCGCGTTCGGCCAATATACGGATTTTTACATGATTGTCTTCGGCAGCCCCAGCGTGTGCGAAGGGCCATATGAGAACCAGGGCGAATAAAAGATGTCTTAAAATCTGTGTCATCACGTGTTAATTTAAGGCAGTATAAAGCGTATGTACAAGCTCATTCGCTTGTTATCTAAGAAGGTTACATCAATATGAAGCCCTTGTGGACACCCCAGCCTGAATATCTTCAAAAAAGTTTGATTATGCAGTTCATGAATCAGCATGGGCTGAAGGATTTTGAAGCGTTGCATGCGTGGTCTGTTGAGGATATGGCAGCGTTTTGGGGTGCGGCATGGGATTTTTTCGGGATTGTTGGTGATAAGGGTCAGGCGGTCGTTCGGGAGATTGGTCATGTTCCCTACGCGCGTTTTTTTCCGGATTCTAAAATTAGCTACGCAGAAAATATGTTGGCTTATGGGGTCCTGCATCCGGACAAGCCTGCGATTGTTGCGCGGTGTCAGGATGGGGACGATTGTGTGCTCAGTTGGAAGGATTTGGCCGCGCAGGTGAGTTTGTGGCAGCAGGCGCTGGAAAGTCTGGGGGTTGGTGAGGGTGATAAGGTTGCCGTGTATTTGCCGAATGTGCCGGAGACGGTGATTTTGCTGCTGGCCGTTTCGAATATTGGGGCCGTCTTTGCGTCGGCGGGAATGGAGATGGGGGCGAGCGACCTTATTAACCGTTTTCGTCAGATTGAACCCAAGGTGATGATTTCACAAAGTGGTTATGTGCATGGCGCGAAGACCATCGATCGCATGGAGATTGTGAAGAGGGTCTGGAATGAAATTGAATCTATTCAGACAGGGATTTTGCTCGGCGAGGATGCGGACAGTTTGCTGTCGCGGTTTAAACCGCAGCCGTTAAAGTTTACGCGGCGGGAGTTTAATCATCCGCTTTATATTTTGTTTTCATCAGGTTCGACCGGACAGCCGAAATGTTTTGAGCATTCAAGCGGCGGGATATTGCTCAAGCATCTTAGCGAATATCAGTTTCATTGTGATGTTCGTAAAGGCGATGTGGTTTTTTATCACGCGACGCCGAGTTGGATGATGTGGAATTGGCTCGCGAGTGGGTTGGCGAGCGGGGCGACGATTTTGATGTATGACGGAAACCCGTTTTATCCGGATGCGGCGGCGCAGTGGAATTTTACAGCGGCGCATGGATGCACGCATCATGGGAATGCCGCGCCGGTTATACTTGGGTGGGAGAAAGAAGGATTGGATTTGATGGGTAAGGACATGCCGGAGCTGCGTGTTGTTATGTCCACGGGGGCTGTGTTGCCGGTGCAGAGTTATCATTACATTCATGAGCATATTAAGGCGGATGTGAAAATTTCATCGATATCGGGCGGGACGGATTTGGTTGGATGTTTCCTTGGAGGTAATCCGTTGGCGGCGACTTATCCGGGGCTGACGAACGGGCCGATGTTGGGGTGTGATATTCGAATTTGGAATGATGATGGCGACGAATTGAGGAGTGGGCAGGCGGGAGAATTGGTGTGCGTTAAGCCGTTTCCATCAATGCCTCTTAGATTCATAAACGATGCGGACCGTTCAAGATATGAAGATGCGTATTTTGATTTTTATCAGGGTAAGAAAGTTTGGAGGCATGGCGATACGATTGAGAGAACGGCGGAGGGGCAGTATGTGATTATCGGGCGCTCGGATGCAACGCTTAATCAGAATGGTGTGCGGATTGGGCCGGCGGTGATTTATGACCAGATTGAGGAGCTTGGAACGGGCGTTGCCGACTATGCGGCGGTGGATTTCACGCGGCCGGACAACAAGCAGGCGATTACTGTTTTGTTTTTGGTCTGTGAGAATTTTAATGATGAATTATGCGGGACGATTAAGAAGGCGGTGAAGGACAATGTCACACCTTATGCGATTCCGACGGAAATTATTCAGGTTTCCAGCATTCTCAAGACGCCGAATGGCAAGAAGGCGGAGGTTGTTATGAAGAAGATCCTGGCAGGTAAAGAGGTTCCGAACGCGAGTTTGTATGGCGAAGCATTGGTGGCGGAATATCAGGCAATTGGGCTGAGTTTGCAGAAAAAATACGCTGAGGCGGCGTAATGAGGGGTTATTTCGGTATTGGTGTTGAGGGGATTCACAAGGGACAAAATCTTGGGAATTTGGTGCGGTCGGCGCATGCGTTTGGGGCGAGCTTTTTCTTTACGATTGCGCCTTGTATTGAAGAGGATGTTCTCAAGGTTTCGGACACGGCGGACAGTTTTGATCATGTTCCTTATTATGAGTATCCTTCGGTTGAGGCTTTTGAGTTGCCGAAGAATTGTGCGCTGGTTGCCGTAGAATTTGTTGACGAGTCGATTAATTTGCCAAGTTTTCGGCATCCAACGCGAGCGGCTTATATTTTGGGACCGGAAATGGGCAATGTATCTCCGGCTTTGTTGAAGCGTTGTGATCATATTGTGAAAATTCCGACGAAGTTTTGTATTAATGTTGGTGTGGCGGGCGCGCTTGTGATGTATGACCGGGCCATATCGATGGGGCATTTTAGCGGGGGCAGATTTTCAGCGCGTCCAGTTCGCCCGGGTGGGCCTGATCAAGAGTTTGACGAGAAGGCGTTTGGCGATCGTCGACGCTTGCGCGGAAAAAAGTGAGTTTTTTCAATAGCATGTAGGAAAAAAAATTCGTGTAAATATCCTAAAAATGTTTTGGCATATGGTGTTTTCCGTGTATTATGACTCCGTCAGTTCTGATTTCTTGGGATAATCTTTTTTATGAAAATCAAATTATAATGCGGATTTTCACTCGTGCAGTTTTTTTGTTTTGTGCAGGGATTGCTTTAGCAGCGTCTGGATTTTCTGCTGCTTTGGCGGCGGATCCTGAACTTATCATTGAATCCAAGGGATGGAGTGCGTATGTCCTTTCGGAAGGTTCGGGCTCTGTTTGTTATATGGTGAGCAAGCCTTTGAAGGCGCAGGGGAACTATTCCAAGCGCGGAGATATTTTTGCATTGATTACCCATAGGCCGTCAGAGCGCTCAAAGAATGTTTTTAGCTATATTACCGGCTATACTTATAAGCCTGGCGGTGATGTGAGCGTTGAGATTGACGGGAAAAAGTTTTTGCTTTTTACGCAGGATGATACGGCCTGGGCG
This sequence comes from uncultured Micavibrio sp., assembly GCA_964478225.1. Classification (GTDB taxonomy): domain Bacteria; phylum Pseudomonadota; class Alphaproteobacteria; order Micavibrionales; family Micavibrionaceae; genus CAYZHM01. The sequence continues at coordinate 7,051 of CAYZHM010000007.1, read as the reverse complement.
CCCGATCCGGAGACGGACCAGCGGATAGCGGAGGCCATTCGTTCGGGTAGCAAGATGGTGGTCAAAGGTGTTTCTGAGCGCGGGACGGCGACAACGGATACGTTTTCTTTAAGTGGGTCTACGGCGGCGCATGATGCGATTACGAAAAAGTGCGGGTTTTAAAGTATGAGATATTTTGAGGTTTCACAAAAAATTGGCTTGAGTAAAGATGTGACCGAGCAGGCTTTGAAGCAGGCTTTGCTGGATCGGTTGCAGCGTGCTTTTACAATTGGTTCTTTTGTTGAGGATGAGCGTGGTTTTGATCTTGAAATTAAGACGGGTGTGCATGATAGTCCCATAAAGAATTCAAAGGCACAAGTTCATGTTGAGTTGATTAAAACAAAAGATGCGGCGCGTTTTTTGGTTTATGGGCAGTCCGGTACTTCGATGTCGCTGACGCTTTGGTATTCGTTTTTATTTTTGATTGTACTGCTTTTGGGTTTGGTTCCAGGTTCGATTGAGACAGGAGCAGAAAATAGTGGAGCAATGGACGTTTTGGTCTTTATTGTCTTCGGTATTTTCACCTTCTATGATATCGATAAGAAGCTTGATGAGCCAAAATGCGCCGTGACTGCGGCTTTGGCCTCTCTGGAAACAGAGTTTGGGACCCTATAATTTTTTTTATGTAATCTCTTGGAATTGTTGTGGGATTGTGCTAGATAGCTTTAACTTTGATGTGGATGAAGTTTTGGAAACAGGGCCTGAGCGCGGGCAGGTTTCTTCTCGTTTTTCATCTGTAATGAATTTAAAGGAGCTGCCGTTGCTTTTAGGAGCATGTTGCAGACAGGGTAAAGAGTTTATGGCACTGCGTATTCAATTGGCGCGTTTGAAGTTTCAGCTGCATCGCGTATTACCTTTGCGGTATCGCTATATTTTTTCTCCTTCAGGGCGGGTGCGGTTGCGCTATAGCCTTAGTTTTTATGCGTGTGTAGCGGCGGCCTTTACGCTTAGTCTATATCCGCTTACGCAAAATGTGCGGTCGTTCGTTTTGCATTCGGGTTCAGGCGCGGTGGTTGCGCAGGCTGATTCTGGCACGGATAGCGTTTTGGCTTCTTCACGCTTGCCGACGAATCCGGAACTTGATGGACAAATGCGTAGCAGGTTGTCTGAAACTATGCGGATGGCCTCTTCGCTTATTCAAAAGCCGAAAAAGCCTCGTTCTCAAAGTATAGAAATTGGTTCAGGAGAGACGATTGCTGGTGTTTTGCAAGAGGCGGGTATTTCTGGTGCAGATTCTTATAAAGCTTTGAAGGCTTTGTCTAAGCATTATGATCCGCGTGATGTGAAGGCAGGTCAAATTCTTAATATCGAATTTAAGCCCAATGAAGTCGCGAGCAAAAATTCTGAAGAAGAGGTTCTTGATTTTGCAAAGCTTTCTATGAAGCTGAGCCCTGTTAAAGAAGTTGTTGTGAAGCGCGAAGGCGAGGGTGAGAACGCCGAGTTTTCTTCTGTGGTTCAGGAGAAAGAGCTTGAGCAACACACGTATGGCCGGTTTGCGAAGATTGAGACGTCTTTGTATGGTTCGGCGGCAAAAGCAGGCATTCCTTCCGGTATTATTGCAGAGCTGATCCGGATTTATTCTTGGAATGTTGATTTCCAGCGTGACATTCGCAGCGGTGATAAGATTGAAGTTTTGTATGAAGCTTATGAAACCGAGGATGGTGACTTTGCGAAGTACGGGAATGTTTTGTATGCGAGTTTGAGCGTAGGCGGTAAAGATATTCCGATTTACCGCTATGAATTGCCTGGTGGTGGTGTTGATTTCTTTGAGCCGAATGGACAGAGCATCAAGAAAACTTTGATGAAGACACCGATTGATGGTGCGCGGATTTCGTCAGGTTTTGGTATGCGTAAGCACCCTGTTCTTGGATATAATAAGATGCATAAAGGCATGGATTTTGCGGCGCCGACGGGCACACCGATTTATGCGGCGGGTGATGGGACGATTACGTATGCCGGGCGCAAGGGTAGCTATGGCAACTATGTTCAGATTCGCCATAATTCGACTTTGAAAACTGCTTATGCGCATATGCATCGTTTTGGCAAAGGTATGGCCAGCGGCAAGCGCGTGAAGCAGGGCGAGGTTATTGGTTATGTTGGGACGACAGGCCGTTCGACAGGAGCCCATTTGCATTATGAAGTTTTACTGAACGGTACGCAGGTTAATCCTAACCGTGTTGACTTGCCGACCGGCGAGCAGCTGGCAGGCAAAGACCTGAAGAAATTTAAGGCTCATATTGGGGACGTACATCAGCAGTATGTTGAGCTGACCCAGGGCATGAAGTTTGCTCAGTTGGCTGAGTAATCCTTCAGCGTTTTACAAACCGCAATACAAAGATCACACTTAATATTCCCGCCATGGCAAACCAGAACGCCGCGTATTGTGCGTGGTTGTTGGGGAGAGAGATTTGGATTGCTTCCTTGAGGGGATACGGTGCTTTGTAGTCATCTTTTTCAAGAATAAAAATATAAGGGATGAGTTTTTCGGATGGGGTTATGCTTGCGGCCATTTCTTCGATGTCCGGATGGAACCATTCATTTTTCTCAGGATTGTTGGGCGGTGTGAAGATATTGCGGTGCACGGGTTGTTTGGCGATTCCGGTTAGGGTTGTGGTGGGCGAGATGTTATCTTCGACCATGAATGCGAAATCTTCGGGCACCCAGCCACGATTTACAAAGATCAAGCCGCCATCCTTGAGTTCGAAAGCGGCGTAAAAATGTTTGCCGGTTGTGCCGTCATGTGTCCGCGGGCCAACGAGAAAATTTTTATTGGGTATGTAGTGGCCTGTGATGCGGCCGCGTTTGAATACAAAATCCTGAGAGAGGTCTTGCGTGCTGAGTAGCGGTTGTCGCATGCTTTTTGTGAAGGCTTTGTCCAGTTCGGATTGGAGATCATTTTTCCATGTGAGGCGATGCAATTGCCATGTACCGAGGCTGCAGAGAATTAGGAGGCCAAGTATGGTGAGGAGAGTGGGGAGCGGCGGCGGCTTTTTAAAGGTCATGTCCATGGACGATGTTTGTATTGCAGGGCGATGATGTAGGATTTTAGGGGTTTGAGAGCGCCCAGCGTGAGGCCGAGCGCGATGATTGTCCAAAGGACAGCGTGGCCCCAGAGCGGGATTTCATGGATATGATTCAGCCATAAAGCGAGAGGAACGAGCAGAAAACCGAGGATGAAAATCAGAAAAACGGCGGGGCCATCGGCGCTGTCGCTTTTTTCAAGATTGAGGCCGCAATGCGGACATGTTTTGTTAAGCGCCAATGTAAAACCGGGCGCAAAAAGATTGCCCTCACGACATTTTGGGCATTTGCAGGCAAGACTGCTTTTAAGGGTTGCGGTGTCGATCACCGTTTAGTGCCCTGCGGCAACGGCGCCGTGAAGGGCGGTATGGTCGATGCCGTAAGTATTGCCCCACCAGTAAACAGCGATGAAGAGGAAGAGCCAAACCACGTCAACGAAATGCCAGTACCAGGCGGCGGCCTCGAAGCCGAAATGTTTTTCAGGTGTGAAGTGGCCTTTGGTTGCGCGCATCCAGCAGACGAACAAGAAGACTGTTCCAACGAAAACGTGGAAGCCGTGGAAACCGGTCGCCATGAAGAAGGCCGAGGTGTAGATGGAGTTCCCAAAGCCCATGCCGATATGGGCAAGGTGTGAGTATTCATAAACTTGCAAACCGAGGAAGGCCACGCCGAGACCTACGGTTAGGCCGAGAGCCTGGATGGCTTCTTTGTTTTTTCCTTCGAGAATGGCATGGTGTGCCCATGTGACAGTGCAGCCGGAAAGCAAAAGGATTAGTGTCATCAAAAACGGTAGGCCGAAGGCCTCAACGCCGTGAACGCCTTGAGGGGGCCATGTCCAGCCGATGGCTTCGGTTGGGAAGAAGGCCCCGTTGAAAAAGGCCCAGAAGAACGCGACGAAGAACATGACTTCGGAGGCGATGAAAAGCGACATGCCGAAGCGCAGACCGGTTTCTGTGACTTTGTTATGAACTTTTTCGGTGACGGCTTCGAATATGATGTCTTTCCACCAGAAGAACATGACGGCGAGAACGGCAAGGAGTCCAATGATGGGGCCTTTTAAGCCTATGGTGAAGGAACCCCACTGGATTTTATGCATGAACAGTACCATCCCCATGGTCATGGTTCCCGCGGCCAGAGAACCAACGAGCGGCCAGATGCTGGGGCGCACGATGTGGTATGGGTGTGGTTTGCCGGTTGTTCCGTACTCTATATTCTCTGCCATGTCATAAATTCCGTTAAAAGGAGTGGTTAATTGTTGGGTGTATTGTAGAACGTCTCTAATGCTTCTTCAAGCTCATCTGAGTCTGCGGGGTAAAAAGTGTAAGAGAGTGTGATTGTATGCACATCGTCCATGTTGGGATCGTCGTTCATGGCGGGGTCGACGTAGAACAAAACGGGCATGGAGACGTCCTGGCCGGCTTGGAGTGTTTGTTTATCGAAGCAGAAGCACTGGATTTTGTGGAAGTAGATGCCGGCTTTTAAAGGGGTGACGTTGTAAAGGGCCGTGCCTGAGGTGGCGTGGGAGGCGGGATTGCGGGCGTGGAAGGCCGTGAAGCCTTGCTGGCCGAGTTTAACGGTGATTGAGCGTTGTTCTGGCTTGAATTCCCAGCCCATATTGCGACCCGTGTCGGCGTTGAATTGAACTTTAATTTCGCGGTCCAGGACTGTGGCGGGGAGGGTTTCGGCGGTTTGCGTGGTGCCGCCGAAGCCCGTGACGCGGCAAAACAGCGAATAAAGCGGGACTGAGGCGAAGGAGAGGGCAATCATGCCAAACACGACGGCCAGGACGATCAGGCCGGTTTTGGCGTTTTTGCGGATGAGGTCTTGGTCGGACGGGGTGGTCATTGAGGGTTAATATAATATGTTTCAAGGATATGAAAACAATAATGTTTTGACAAATTTTATTGAGGCTTTATACATATAGCTTATGTCAAACATTAATAATGCAGAGCGATCAGGAATTGATCGGCGAGGGTTTTTGGGCGCGATTACCGCGTTAACGGCCCATACGGCGTTAACACCCGGCGGGGTTTTTAACGCGGCGGCGAAATTGCTGCCGGTGCCGGTTGTTTTGTCAGCGGCTGAGAGATTGTCGGTGATGCAGGGGTTGCAAGCTTTTGTCGCGGCGGCCAAAGGTGCGAAAGAGATTGTTGATGCCCGGCAATATTTTGGACAAGACGATAAGACTGAGTTTGAAATTTGCGCGTGTTATGCATGCGGGGAGCCGTTGGATGAATCGTTTTATTCAGAATTGATCGCACAAAGAGTGGCGGAGGTTCAGAACGATTTTTCTTCCTATCACGCGGTTTTGAAGAGTGTGCCGGACAAGGCGATGGCTTTGCGGGGTGTTTTAAAACGCTGTGACGAGATGAGCCAAGAGGCCTTTCAGGATTTGTGCGAGAAAGCTGTGAAGCGGATTGATCAACATTTTGAGGCCATAGCGCTCAATGGAGGGGAGGTTGATGCGACGGACGCAAGATATGCCGAACAAAAGAAATGGTTTTTATCGCAAAAGCAGGTAGGACTGGGACTTGAAAATTATCATGCAAACAATCAGGTTTCCTTTGTAGCGTTGGTGGAGGGAGATTTTGCTGCCCTTTATAATCCGACGCTTGTTGGGTCTTATTGCCCGGGCTCCGATTCTGAAGATCAGATTCAGCTGTGTTTAGATATTAGCAATTATAGGCATCAGGTTGGCGAGGACTATAAAGAGAAGTTGAAAGCTTATCTAGGAAATGTTGGTTTTGAAGGGCAAGAAGTGTCCGACATGATGGAATTGTTGCGCGGTCGTTACCACGGTTGTTTAAATCATGATTGGATGAATAACTTTAGGAATGCCGATTGCGCTATCGATAGGGTTAAGAAGACGGTCGAATGGTACCGGGATGGTTTTGAAGACGATGCTAAGAATATGCAGTCTATTGCGGAGTTTAGACTGGAGGGTTTTAAACATGTTCGGGGATTTGAGGAGCGTGTTGCTGAGCTTGAGCGCCGGTTGGCTTTAAGGACTCAGCTGAATTTTGAATATTCTTGGCCGCCGAAGAACGACTATTACTGAGTTTCGCCTTGCCAGTCGGTGCGGGAGGCGTTCATGGCGGCCAGACTTTGTTCATAACGGTTGTAGCCTTGTCGGCGCGCGCTGGCGAAGTTTTGTTGGCGGTCGGCAAGAATTTGACGAAACTTCAAACGTTCTTTGCGGTATTGTAATTGCCGCGTCCAGAGATCGATTTGATTTTGCTCGGTGATGCGCGGGCTGACGGGTTTGTCCGGGACGCCGGCGCTGATCAGGCGGCCTTCGGCCTTGGCGGCTTCCAGAGGCATGAGTAAGAATAGCGCTATCAGGACGATACGTTTCATATTGCTAAGTTTATCATAAAAAATTTGATCTGCCGATGTTAAATAATCAGGCGCCGGCGATTTTGATCATGGTGATCGCCCATATGAGAGCCATGAAACCAAGGATCAGAGCCAGAACCATCAGGTTCTTTTTGAGTTTCTTTTTGTGGAGGTCGTCGATCGGCATGGCGGCAGATTACAGTAACATCATGGCGAGGAAAAGGGCGAAAAGGTAAAAGACGGAATAGCCGAACATTACTTTGGCGTGGCTCAGATCTTCGCTTTGGCGGACGCGGATGGCGGAGAGAATAAATAAGCCGGAGAGAATTCCGGCCGTGATGGCATAAGCGGCAGATTCGAAGCCGAAGATCCAGGGGCAGAGCGTGAGGGGCAGAAGAATGAGCGTGTAGATTAACATATCGCGTTTGGTGCGTTTGGCGCCGTGGGTGACGGTCAGCATCGGTATGTTCGCGCGCCGGTAATCTTCGTTGGCGAAAAGAGAGAGGGCCCAGAAGTGCGGCGGGGTCCACAGGAAGATGATCAGGAATTGGATGATTGGATAAAGGGAGAGGTCACCTGTGACCATTGCCCAGCCGATCAGGGGGGGGAAGGCCCCGGCGGCGCCGCCGATGACGATGTGTTGCGGGGTCGAGCG
>CAYZHM010000006.1:0-89149 GCA_964478225.1 uncultured Micavibrio sp. | reverse complement strand
AGCATAGAGAAAGAAGATCAATGTGCAACGCACAATAAAAAGAATTACTGCATAGGAATTATAAGATCGTTCGGCGCAGCATATCCCAAAACTTCCTGAATACGCTCTTCCGCCAGATCACGATCAACCGAACCCGGACGCATCATTTTCACTTTTTCTTCCAAACGCGCGCGCTCCAAAACAAGTTCTTCATGAAGACGCGTTTGCTCTTCAATTTTTACATGCGTTGCAATCAAACGCACAATACTCCGGTTACCACTCATCAAATGATACGAGAAATACACACACAAAAGCATGCCGATGATCATGACGACATTATGCCGCCCCAATGGCCCACCGAGAAGAATATGTCTGTGGATAAGTCCGTTCATAAGTGTGAGTGAATCATATTCGCTTCATCCACACAAGGGGAAAAATTCAAAAGATTCAACAACTTAATGAGAACATCTAAAGAACAAAATACACTAAGTGATTCTAACGACTCAATATTCTTGCAAGAAAAAAAATTTCAAGATTATAATAACTCCAAAGGAAATGCATATGCCCTCGTCAACCAAAAACAAAAATCTATTATCTCTCAACCCTGCCCAGGCAGGAATATTATCAAGCCTCGCCCGCTACTCATATTTAGCGCATCATCCCGAAATCCCTACACCTCGCAAAGCACGACACGCGCAGTTGGCATCACATCTATTTAATCATCTCGCCAGCGACACAAATATCGGACTTGTAGAAACAGCGCGTATTTTAGCGCACAAAGAAACTGGAAACGAAAGTCAGGCCAGCCGTGATCGGGCGACAAAGCTCAATGAGCAGATAGAAAAAGATTTTGCAGGCATTTCACCGCCTTTTGAACCGTCTCGATTCGAATGGCTTAGAAAACAAGCGCCTCAACCAAAGTAACTCAGTTGTGATAACGGCACTCAAATAAGTTTCTTTCCTCAACGTATTTAACTGCGTGTTCAAGTGCCGCAGCTTCACAAGGACCACACACAATATCATCCTCATCAAGTTCAGACACCGTCTTCACAACAATATTTTCGAGGAACTCAGGATCAAAACGTCTGTTCGTAAGCTCTAAGCTCTGATCCATAGCCGAGACAAGACCAAACATTGCCGCAAACTCGCTCTCACCACCTAAACGCTGCGTAAGCTTACTATTAAGCTCCACAAGAGCTTCTTGCATATCCATGGGTAACTCCAAGTCTTTTTGTTATGAAGACCTGACCATAGACAATAAATTAAATTATGTCAATTATCTTTTTAAAAAGCCCGCGCATCAAAACATACACTATTATGGACAATACCCTTTGCATATGGTAATTAGTCGACCTGCTAACTAATTCTTACATCTAAAATGGAGGCGCAGGTGGATATCCAATTCAAAAGACGAAAAGAACGGATATGCTGTCGCGTAAAGTATCTTGGCATATCGTGAACGAGCTAAATCTAAAAACAACTTGAATCTAGCTATTTCAAGTCGAATTCTATCACAACTTGAGCATACTCAAATTGCGCCATGGCGCGAGCCGATTGATCGACTCCGACACTTCGGAGGAATTCCTGTAAATTATGAATCCGGCCTCCACTACCGGGGCATCAACATCCTTCTGCTCGCAATGTCAGCCTGGAAACATGGGTACAAGACGAATGCCTGGGGTACAGAGAAGCAGATAAAAGCCATGGGGGGAGCACCGCGTAACGGAGAACGCCCCACTCTTGCAGTTCGTAACGCAGAACAAATATGCGGCTCCCAAGCTGATGCAAGTCAACTACCCCCGCTGAAAGGCGCATGGCTTTACAACATCGAGCAGTGCGACGGCACGGCCGTGAAACGAAACGAAGATGCAGAGGCCAACTGGAATACAGCCTCGTCTCTTTGCGCTGCACAAAAAATCGTTGAGGATTTCACAAATGGCCCGCGAATTAAGCATCAACATATACCCGGATTTGTCGAGTATATCCCGGTCTACGATCTTGTAAGAATTGAGAAGCAGGAGCGGTATAAGAGCACCCCTCTCTACTTTACAGCGCTATTTAATGGACTGGTTCGTTCAACCGGGCATTTCACACGACTAGACTTTGACCATCGTCTTTTCCGAGGCATGCCGCGACCAGATGTTGAAAGCTTTTGCAGAGAGGACCTTATAGCAGAACTGGGCAGCGCATTCTTGACTGCCGCCACCGGCCTTGACATTGTTACCTCGCGAGGGCTGCCGACTTCTCGTTATTTGGATGGCTGGCAAAAGGCCATTAGGAACGATTACTCCCTGCCAATCGAAGCAGCCGACATTGCTCAGCAATCCGTGGACTTCATCCTTGGCAATGGGCGAGGGAAGCTCCAATCAAGTCCGGCAATATCAATTCCCTGACTACGCATACATAAAAAGGGATAAATTCCATTTTTGCGTTAAAACCCTATTAGAGCCAACTTCAGGAGCAAAAAAAGCGTAGCCTCTATTGTAAGATTATGTCAACTATCTTTTTAAAAAGCCGCTTCCAGCGTAAACGCCTTGCTCTCCCAGCTCTTCCTCAATCCGAAGCAGCTGGTTATATTTCGCCGTACGGTCGCTGCGGCAAGGCGCACCGGTCTTGATCTGCCCGGCGTTCGTCGCCACGGCCAAATCTGCAATCGTCGCATCTTCCGTCTCGCCAGACCTATGCGAAAGCACAACACCAAATCCTGCCCGCTTCGCAAGCTCTACAGTCTGCAATGTCTCCGTGATCGTTCCAATCTGATTTACTTTCACCAACACGGCATTCCCTGCCTCGTGCTCAATGCCCTTGCTAAGCCGCTCCGGATTCGTCACATACAAATCATCGCCAACAAGCTGAACACGCGACCCTAATGCCGAGGTCAAAGCCCGCCAGCCCATCCAGTCATCTTCCGCCAATCCGTCTTCGATCGAAACAATCGGATACGTGTCACACAACACCTGATACATCCGGATCATATCATCCGTCGACATCGTCTGCCCGGTTCCGCTCAACACATACTGCGAATTTTTGTAAAACTCACTCGCCGCACAATCCAGTGCAATAACAATGTCCTTGCCTGTTTTATATCCGGCCTTTTCAATCGCCTTCATAATAAAGTCCAGCGCCTCATTCGCACTCTTCAACGAAGGCGCAAAACCACCTTCATCTCCCACATTCGTGCTTAAACCCGCCTTTTGCAAAAGGCGCTTCAGCGCATGATAAACTTCCGTCCCGACACGCAACCCTTCAGAAAATGTGGGCGCCGATATCGGCATAATCATAAATTCCTGAATATCGAGCGCATTATCCGCATGCGCTCCGCCATTCAAAATATTCATCATCGGCGTCGGCAACACATGCGCAAACGAGCCGCCAATATATCGGTAAAGAGGCATCTCAAGCTCATCCGCCACTGCCTTCGCAACCGCCATCGACACACCCAAGATCGCATTCGCCCCAACCCGGGCCTTATTCTTCGTTCCATCAATATCCAGAAGAATCCTGTCAATCTCGAGCTGACTATCCGCGTCCACACCCAAAAGATCTTCAGCAATATCCGTGTTGACGAAGTTCACCGCCTTCATCACACCTTTACCGCCATACAATGATTTAATATTGTCTCGCAGCTCAACGGCCTCGAACTTGCCCGTCGACGCACCCGACGGTACAGCCGCACGCCCCATCGCACCACTTTCGAGTTGCACATCAACTTCTATCGTAGGATTTCCACGGCTATCAAGAATCTGTCTGGCGTGAATATAGGTAATGGCAGTCATGAAAAAGTGATAATCGGATCAGAACGTAAAATCAAGCCTCTTCATCAACGGTCTGACCAACGTCACTCAGATTAACATTCCCGTTATCAGTCTCAACTTGTAAAAGACTCCGCGCCAGTTGACTGGTCGGCGTACCTGCACGCAGAGCCAAAATTTGTTGCTGCATGCCTTCCACTGTGGCCGAAGGGCCAACGGTCAAAGACAGCAACTCATTAATGTCCGCTGTACGATTTAAAAACTGTTGATTAAGTTGCCGCGCACTCGAGGATAACCCAATGCCGCGCACAGAAAGCCGGCGCCCAACATCAAGCAACCCCGTAGGCGATGCGCTATTCCCTAACAATGACGGAGATTGCGCCGATAAACCCTTCGTATTCGCAAGGGTCGCGGCGTTCAGATATTGTGATGCTCCTGCAATTGTCGCCATTTACAAATCCTTTGTAAACTTAAGTTATCGTATAGACCATTATACCATGGATTTTATGAACTCATCTGCATTTTTTCAAATGCCTAACCCAAATATATATCCCGAGCCCCTTCTTGTATCGCATGCATTTGATTTATTTGAACAATTTCCCTTAACTCCTCAGGAGAAACGTACATATTAGGCATTCTTCCTTTCTCTCCAAAAAGCGAAAAATCTTTGGTTTGGCAATGAGCCCCTATATTCCTCTCGACAACTCTGTCTTCCCAAAATACATCCCCATCTATAGGGCCCTCGTCAGCCGCAAGGTCATTATAATAATCAACATGAGACTTCTGATTAGATTTCATAGCGTTTTTCTCCATAATCGTAATTAATCCGGCGTATACTCCGAAGGCAGCTCAAACTCGTTTATAAGCCGTTGAAATTGCTTTTCAATTATCGCCGCCAATTCTGCCACCTTTTTAACTTCTTCGTCCACATCGCCAAAGAGCGCATACTCCTCTGCCTCTCCAATCAATTCCTTTGCCTTGACAATTTTAGACGCAGCCATTGCCGGATCTGAATCCCGCAGATATTCAAACCATCGTTGATAAAATTTGGCCATCTCAGCATGCCGAAGCGCAGGAGAAATATTGCCCTCCCTCTCCGTTAGCAATCTTTCAGTAAAATACGCCTCATTGCTGGAAAAATTTCCTTGCTTCAAAAAACAACCACTCAGCCAAGAAAATGTATTTGTACATTCATTAAGCTTTATTGCCTTCTTGAAATGTTCCTCTGCTTCAGTGAAATAACCGATACGAAACAAATGATAGCCATACCGAAACTCAAAAGCAGCGACCGAGCCATAGTCCTTATCACTTTCTAGTTTTTTACAAATCTCAACGCCTGTTTGCGGATCTTCATGAGACCAGTGAAGCGCATCCATAAATGCGTACAGAAACCAAGGATGCCCCTGATAGCGATCATAATGTTCTCTGGCAAAGGCCGCGGCCTCTTTATACCGCTTTTGCTCAATCAAACTCGATACAACATTTCCAGCGAAAACAGGATCAACAGAATCAGCAACATGCGCGGCACGAAAAAAATGCTCTGCCAGCTTAAATTGACCAGCATAAAAGTATTTAGTGCCTTCTTCATTAATCTCCTTGGCCAGTTGCGGATTGGCCGCAACTCTTCCGGATTCCTCTAAAGGTCTTTCGTAGATATCATGAAGCATAGACTTCTTCTCCGCACAAACTATAGGACAGATGCAAAAAAAAAGTCAACAATTACGACAAATAACTCTTCGTGAGAGTATCTAGCTTCTTCAAGTGTGTTAAAAGCGCTGTAATATCCGCCAGTTTCACCATATTCGGCCCATCAGACGGCGCATTGTCCGGGTCTTGATGCGTCTCCATAAACACGCCCGCCACACCAACCGCAATCGCCGCCCGCGCCAGAACCGGAACCATCGTCCGGTCGCCGCCCGACGTCGCGCCTTGCCCGCCTGGCTGTTGCACCGAATGCGTCGCGTCGTAAATCACCGGATAACCTGTTTTCTGCATAATCGGGATCGAACGCATATCAGACACAAGAGTGTTATACCCAAAGCTCGCCCCGCGCTCGCACAGCATAATATTCTCATTCCCGCCTTCAGACAGCTTCGCCGCAACATTCGCCATGTCCCACGGCGCCAGGAATTGCCCCTTCTTCACATTAATCGCCCGCCCCGTCGCCGCCGCCGCCAACAACAAATCCGTCTGCCGGCACAAAAACGCTGGAATCTGCAGCACATCAACAACCTCAGCCACTTCCGCGCACTGATCTGGCAAATGAATGTCCGTCAAAACCGGCACACCAAATTCCTTCTTCACCGCACCCAGAATTTCGAGCCCTTTGTCCATGCCAATCCCACGCGCCGACTTCAGCGATGTCCGGTTCGCCTTATCGAATGAGGATTTATAAACAAACGGAATATCGAGCGCGCTCGTAATCTCCTTCAACGCCCCGCACATATCCTGCGCATGGCTAAGGCTCTCAATCGCACACGGCCCAGCAATCAGCATAAAAGGCTGATTATCCGCCACTTCAATAGATTGTATTTTCACTGTTTTTTGCATCATCGCGTTATCCATGACATAAGCGGTTCCCGCCGTCAATCAAGCCGTCCACAGAAATGTATTTTACATAAACTTGACACCGTAGATTTATTGCGCTATAAAATAGTATCTTGAAATTTTGTTACGATTCTATATGAACGGACGTTTGTAAATTTTGCAGGGGGAACTAAAGTATGCCTAAGAGTAAAAGAAGCTTCAAACAATCAGCAGCACGCGTGACTTTTGCACAAATGACCCAATCATTAAGCGCAGATCACAATACAGCAGTCGCACAAGATAAAAGAACCCCTCTACAAATCGAAGTCGATCGCGCTCTTAACTGTGGCAAAATGCACGAACTCAAAGAGGCCATTAATAACGCCGCAGATCAAACCAATAAAAGAATTGCAGTATTAATGAAAAAAGAACACCTATCCCCTGAAGAAAGCACCGAACTCGATCTTTTGAGCGAAAACACTCTGGTAACAAACATAACCACAAGACACTTAAGCGCATTCGCCCGCAATAGCGTGCTTAAAAGCACCATCGAGCAGACTATTAAAGTAGGTCTATCAAATTATGATTTTAAGGCGACAAGACACGAGCCTAAAAGTGAGTATTCACTGGCCTAAACCAATCGGCTCTGCTCAACCGCCGCCGCTATGAATGAAACGAAAAGCGGATGCGGTTCAAACGGCTTTGATTTAAGCTCAGGGTGATATTGCACACCGATAAACCATGGATGATCCTCGCGCTCGATAATCTCCGGCAAAGATCCATCAGGCGACAACCCTGAAAGCGTCACCCCCGCCTTCTCCAAAGTATCCTTATAATTGATATTCACTTCATAACGGTGACGGTGCCGCTCATTAATACGTTCCGACCCATAAATCTCCGCAACCTTGGACCCTTTCACCAAAACCGCCTCATATGCCCCAAGACGCATCGTCCCGCCCTTGTCGCCATCCTTCGAACGCGTTTGCTTTTTGCCATCCGCGTCCCATTCGGTCATAAGCCCAACCACATGCGTTCCATCTTCGGTAAACTCTGTCGTCGTCGCGTCCTTGATCCCACATAGATTCCTTGCAGCTTCAATAACTGCCATTTGCATACCAAAGCAAATCCCGAAATACGGAATCTTCTTTTCGCGCGCATATTGAATTGCTGCGATCTTGCCCTCCGCACCACGCACACCAAACCCACCCGGCACAAGAATTCCATGCACATTATTCAGCGCAGTCATATCGCCACCTTCAAGGCTTTCTGAATCAATAAACTTCAATTTCACTTTCACATGATTGGCAATGCCGCCATGAATAAGCGCCTCGTTGAGCGACTTATAACTATCCGTCAAATCCGTATATTTTCCGACAATCCCAATCTTCACATTACCTTCCGGGCTGTGAATACGCTCAACAATATCTTTCCAGATCGACAAATCCAAATTCGGAATATCCTTAATCCCGAACGCATCCATAACCTGATGATCAAACCCCTGCTCATGATATTTTAAGGGCACTTCATAAATCGAACTCGCATCCAACGCAGGAATAACTTTGTTCTCATCAATATTACAAAACAGCGCTATCTTGCGGATATCATCAGGATCAATTTGACGGTCGGCACGGCACAGCAAAATGCGCGGCCGAATACCGTGACTCATTAATTCTTTCACCGAGTGCTGCGTCGGCTTGGTCTTCAGCTCTCCCGCCGCTGGGATATACGGCAACAACGTCACATGGACATACAAGGCCCGCTCGCGTCCAACCTCATTCCCAAACTGACGAATGGCCTCCAAAAACGGCAGCGATTCAATATCCCCAACCGTCCCTCCAATTTCTACTAAAACAAAATCCGCCGTCCCGTCTTTTTCAAAAATGAAGTCTTTAATCTCGTTCGTAATGTGCGGAATAACCTGAATGGTCGCACCCAGGTAATCGCCGCGCCTCTCGCGCTGCAAAACCTGCATATAGATCTTTCCGGTCGTTGTGTTATCCGACCCCTTCGCCGGCACGCCCGTAAAACGCTCATAGTGCCCAAGATCAAGGTCCGTCTCCGCCCCATCATCGGTGACATAAACTTCCCCATGCTGGAAAGGGCTCATCGTTCCGGGATCAACATTCAGATAAGGGTCAAGCTTACAAAGGCGAACACGATAGCCGCGTGCCTGCAACAATGCGCCAAGCGCAGCGGAGGCGAGGCCTTTTCCTAATGAGGAAACAACGCCGCCTGTGATAAATATAAACCGTGTCATTGTGCTATGGGCGCTACCGGTGCTTCCGCAGGTGTCTCACCTGAAGTTTCTTGTTCTTGTTTATCTTCGCCAATCGCCCGCTCAAGTGCCGCAGGTTCATTGTTCAAAGTATCCATCAAAATATCAGTGCCGTGTTTGTTGCTTGAAATCACACCAAGAATAAGGCTTGTACAAAAAAACGCCGCGGCACAAATCGCCGTCGCCCGTGTCAAAGCATTCGCTGCGCCCTTAGGCGACGCAAGACCACCAAGCCCACCGCCGCCAATTCCAAGCCCGCCGCCTTCAGAACGCTGCAACAACACAAGACCGATAATCGATACTGCCAAAATCAAATGTATAACCAGAATTACGTTTTCCATCTCTACTTCTTCACTGCCCTAATAATCTCTAAAAACTGGCCCGCATCCAAACTCGCCCCGCCAATCAACCCGCCATCAACATTCGGGGTCGCCAGCAAATCCTTGGCATTGTCCGGTTTCATCGAACCGCCGTATAAAATACGCATATCATCGGAATCTGCAAGCTTTTCCTGCAAAACCTCCCGTATAAAGGCGTGCATCTCCGTAACATCCGCCGGTTGCGCCGTTTTTCCAGTCCCAATCGCCCACACCGGCTCATAGGCAATAACCGTATTTTCAGCCGTCGCCGTATCGGGCAACGATCCTGCAATCTGGCTTTTAACAACGATTTTCTCATGACCCTCTTCGCGCATTTCCTCAGATTCACCCACACAAATAATCGTCACCAACCCTGCCTCATGCGCCTTCCTTGCCTTCATAGCGATGAGCTCATCCCATTCCTGCAACCATTCCCGCCGCTCCGAATGTCCCAAAATAACATGCGTACACCCCATGTCTTTCAACATGCTCGCTGAAACCTGGCCTGTATACGCTCCATTATCATGATCCGAACAATCCTGCGCCCCCACAAGAATATCGCCAATCTCATTTCTTACAGCTGCGATATGCACAAAAGGCGGACACACCAAAACATCCGCAACATCAAAAAGATCGGCATTCTCCTGCAACGCGGCCGATAAATCAGCAATCAAATTTTCGGCCTCCATAATCGTGCCGTTCATTTTCCAATTCCCTGCAATTAATTTCTTCATTGTTTTTTGCCGGTTATCCCTTTAATTAGATGCAGTTAGGGTAAAGACAAAAAGGACAACAATCAATGGTTATGAAAGCTTTGCGCAAAGGCGCATCTGGTGGAATTTTGAAATTCATTTTATTCGGCTTGCTGGTCCTTGCTGTCGGCGGGCTTGTCTTCACGGATGTGGGCGGATTTTTCCGCAGCGGCGGCCTCAGCCGCACAGACGTCATTAAAATCGGCCCTGAAACCATCTCCATCCAAAAATTTCATACCAAGATGGCCCCCATCCTCCAACGTGCTGGATTATCGCCTGAAGAAGCCTATCAAAAAGGCTATCTTAAGGAATTCATCCGCCAGGAAGTCAACAACAGCCTGATTCTGCAATCGGCCAAAAGCCTCGGCATAGAAATCGATGACCAACGCGCCGCCAAAACCATCAAAACTCTGATCGCTCCCGACATCGCAGCCGGAAACACACCTGCTCAAGCCTTACAACAACGTCTGCGCATCCTCGGCATGTCAGAAAAGCAACTTCTGCAAGCTATTAAAGATGAAATGATTGCCGAACCCTTCATGTCTGCCCTTCAAAAAAATCAAACCATCTCCCCCGTCGTACTCGATGATGTACTCCTTTCCCAAGGCGAACAACGGAGTGTCGAGCTCGTTATTCTCAAAGACAACGACGTCAGCGTAAAAGCACCTGAAGAAACCGATCTCATGGCTCTCTACGAAATATCAAAAGAAGATTTTGCAAAGCCTGAAACTCGTAAATTCCGCATGATCGAAATCGACTACACTCCGGAAGGCGAAATGTCCGAAGACGAAATCATGCAGGAAAAATATGCGCTTTCCGACATGATTGACGATCTTGCCGCCGGCGGAGCCTCAGCTCAAGAAATAACTGATCAAACTGGCGCAAAAATTTCAGAAACAGCAGACATCAGCTTTTATGATGAAAATTTCGACCGCGCCCTCATCGAACAGGGCTTCGAAATGCAAGAAGGTGAAATTTCTCCGGTCACCGAAACCAAAGATGGAAAATTCATAGCGCTCGAACTGCTTACAATCACAACAAAATCCTATGAAGATTTCGATACCGTCAAAGACAAAATCAAAACCAGATGGATCGCCGACCAAAAGCGCATGGAGAATAAAGCGCAAGTCCTCACGCTCATCTCTGAAATCAATGGCGGCACAAAACGCCTCAGCGATATCGGAACCGTTCAAAAATTTAACAACCTTAAACGTGACGATGAAGCGCCAAAGCCCTTGGAACCGCAAAATCTGGACCTGATCTTCCGTGCAGAATCACATCAAGCCTTCCCTCTCAATATCGAGGGCGGCATGGCTCTCGCAGTCGTAACCGATACAAAACTTCAAGAAAAACCATCGAAGGAAGTCACGGCGCAAGTCACCCAAACACTCAACCAGGCTGCCGGCAATGAAGGCCTGATACTGTTCCTCGAAAATAAGCGCAAAGACATGAGCATCCGTGTCAATGACCGCCTGCTTGAACAAACCTATGGCGCGAAGGAAGAATGACCCCCGATTTTGAACAAAACTTCAAAGCGGGAAAAACCCAACTCCTGACAAAAACCCTGTCCGCGGATCTTAACACCCCGGTCACCGCGTATCTTAAAGTTTGTGAAAACAAACCCTATTCTTTCCTGCTTGAATCCG
Source organism: uncultured Micavibrio sp. (assembly GCA_964478225.1). Classification (GTDB taxonomy): domain Bacteria; phylum Pseudomonadota; class Alphaproteobacteria; order Micavibrionales; family Micavibrionaceae; genus CAYZHM01. The sequence continues at coordinate 77,860 of CAYZHM010000006.1, read as the reverse complement.
TCGAAGGCGGCCAAAGAATGGGGCGCTATTCCATCCTCGGCTGTGATCCGGATTTAATCATCCAACCAAAAAACACTGCCGACCTACGTGAAGCATTACAATCATGCAAAATCGATGTCGTTCCTGATGGCCTGCCCCCCATGGCCGTCTCCGGCCTCTTTGGATATCTCGGCTATGACACAATCCGCTTTGCCGAGGACATCCCGGACACAAACCCGGACGATCTCAACATCCCTGAATCCATCCTGATACGTCCCCGCCTGCTGATCATTTTTGACAATGTGAAATCACAAATCTTCCTTATCGCACCTGTTTATGAAACAACCGGCGATGCACAATCCATCTATGAGAAAACCAATACTTTACTTGAAACAGCTCTCATAAAACTCAAGGCTGAAATCCCGACCTATCTCCTTTCCTCTCAAACTGGACTCACTCTGCCTTTGTCCATCACTTCCAATATGGCCGAAGACGCCTACAAATCCGCTGTCTCCAAAGCTGTTGAATACATCCATCAAGGAGAAATATTTCAGGTCGTGCTCTCCCAACGCTTCAGCGCCGATTTTGATCTTCCTGCCTTCTCTCTCTACAGAAGTCTGCGTCAATTAAATCCATCCCCCTTCCTCTTTCATATAAACCTCGACGGCTTTTCCCTCGTCGGCTCCAGCCCCGAAGTTTTGGTGCGGGTTCGTGACAACACCGTCACCATCAGACCCATCGCTGGAACCCGTCCCCGCGGCGCAAATGAAATCGAAGACAAAGCCCACGAGAAAGACCTTCTGGCCGATGAAAAAGAACTCTCTGAACATCTCATGCTGCTTGATCTCGGTCGCAACGATGTTGGCCGCGTCTCCGAATTCGGCTCCGTAAAAGTCACTGCCCGCAACACCATCGAAAAATATTCTCACGTCATGCATATCGTCTCCAACGTCGAGGGAACATTAAGAAAAGACAAAGACATTATCGACGCACTTTTCTCCGGATTCCCTGCAGGCACAGTCAGCGGCGCACCAAAAATCCGCGCCATGGAAATTATCGACGAACTCGAAACCTCAAAACGCTCCTACTATGCCGGATGTATTGGCTACCTCTCGCCATGCGGCACCATGGACACATGCATAGCCCTCCGCACGGGCCTCATCAAAGATGGAAAACTATACGTCCAGGCCGGCGCGGGGATTGTCGCAGACAGCAATCCCACATCGGAACATCAAGAATGCATCAATAAGTCGATGGCTCTATTTCATGCGGCTGAATTGGCTCTGAAACAGGCAAATTCTTAGACACCGCCACAGGATTAGACTGCTTCACAACCTGCGACACAGGCACAAGCTGGATATTCTTGTCTTTCAACGTCGGCAGCCACTCACTCAAAGCTCTAATCGTGTTGACCTTCGGATGGCCGATCGCAATCGCATACCCTTTGCGGCGAGCCACCTGCTCCAAATGAGCAAGACTTTGCATCACAAATTCATAACTTTCATCATGATCCAAAAACACATCCCGCTCAGCAAACCTCAATCCATAAGCCGCCGCCTCATTCGCAGCCACAGATGTTGAAATCGTCTTGGAATCAACAAACAACAATCCTCGCTCTGCCAAGGCCGACATCACCCAATCCATCGCCTCTTTATCCTGCGTCAGCTTGCTGCCCATGTGGTTGTTAATCCCGACATAACCATCAAAACTCTTGAATATAACATCAAGATTTTGGTCAAATTCCGCTTTACTCATCCCCTCCATCAACGCAACCGGCCCCGGATTAAGATTACGTTGCACTGGCTCCATCGGCACATGGATCAAAAGCTCATGCCCCTTCGCCCGCGCATCACCAGTCACTTTCGGAAGCTGCGGTGCATAAGGCAAAAAAGCCAACGTCAAAGGCCCAGGCAACCCAATCGTCTCATACGTCTTCTCACGCCCCATACCAAGATCATCAATAATAATCACAACCCTCGCTTTTGCCCCCGTGTAAGGAACAGTCTTCTGCGGCATATTTCGCTTAATCTGGTCTTTCAATGACACATCCGGCAAAGACGCCATCCCGTCTTGAACAGGTGCTCGCGTATAGGGATAAGATCTCGGAACTTCAGGCACATCAGGAAGATCCCCCAAATGAAGCGCTGCAAACAAAGCATCCTTGGTTTCGGAGCTGTATAAAGAATGTTCATCAATAACAAGTTTGTTACGGCTGGCGTTAATTGCGCGCTGCAAAGCGTCGTATCCGCCAAAAAACGTGAAATCCATGGCCACCATCAACAACGACCCCACCAAGATGATGAACATCGTCTTTTTTTGGTCTCTTTGCGGCGGGCTATGCTTCATAATCCGCAGCATAAACCATTTACAGCAGTTGCGTAAATGCGAATTATCCTCCATAAATCTTGAAATGATTGTGTTAATTGATAATTACGACAGCTTCACTTACAACCTCGTCCAGTATTTCGGCGATCTCAACGAGACCGTAGACGTTGTTCGCAACGACAAAACAACCCCCGCAGATATTCTTAAATCAAAACCAAAAGGCATCGCAATTTCCCCCGGACCAAGCGACCCTGACCACGCCGGAATCTGCCTCGATATGGTTCAGGCCTGCCTCGATCATGACCTCCCTCTGCTCGGCGTCTGTCTCGGCCACCAGGCAATCGGCCAGGCGCTTGGCGGAAAAATTATCCAAACCAAACCTCTACATGGAAAAACCTCCGCCATAACGCACAATAACAAGGGCCTCTTCAAAAACATCCCAACACCGTTCAAAGTCACGCGTTATCACTCTCTCATTATTGAATCCTGCCCAGCCGATCTTGAAGTCACCGCCCAAACCGATGACGGCATAATCATGGGCGTCCAGCATAAAACAAAACCCGTTCATGGTGTGCAATTTCACCCCGAGTCCATCGCCACTCAAAACGGTCACGACATCCTGAAAAATTTCTGTGCCATCTTATGAACACGCGCGAGACCATCAAAAAAATGCTGGAAGGCAGAATGAGCGAAGAGGAAATCATGTCCACCCTCAGCAGCATCAACCGCTACGGCGAAACAGTTGAAGATATTGTGGCCGGCGCTGAAATCCTGCGCGAAAAGGCAACGCCATTCCAGGCCCCTCTCGACGCCATTGATTGCTGCGGCACAGGCGGAGACAGCGCCTCAACGTACAACATCTCAACCGCCGTCGCGCTTGTTGCGGCGGCATGCGGAGTACCGATTGCCAAGCACGGCAACCGCGCCAGCACATCCAAATCCGGCGCCGCTGATGTCCTTGAAGCGCTTGGCGCCAACCTTGCCGCACCAACAGCAAAGCTTGAAGAAGCCCTAAGAAAATTTAACTTTGCTTTCCTCATGGCGCCTCGTCACCATAACGTGATGAAGCACGTTGCCTTGGCGCGCAAAAAACTCCCACATAAAACAATTTTCAATCTCTTAGGGCCGCTCGCAAATCCCGCCGGCACACGCCGCCAGCTTATCGGTGTCTATGATAAAAAATACCTCGTGCCCCTCGCCAAAGCCCTCCATGAACTCGGATCTGAAAAAGCCTGGATCGTCCATGGTGCTGATGGCCTCGACGAAATCACCACAACAAACGAAACAATGATCGCCATTCTCGACAAAGGCGAGATCACGCAAAAAACCCTAACCCCCGACAGCTTTGGCCTCCCCTATGCAAACAAGCAAGATCTGGTCGGCGGTGACGCGGCTCAAAACGCCGCCGCAATCACAGAACTCCTCGCCGGAAAAAAATCCGCCTACCGCGACATCGTTCTCGCCAACACAGCCGCTGTTCTCGTCATCCACGACACAACCAATCATCTTAAACAAGGCGTAGAAATTGCCGCTACCGCAATCGATTCCGGCGCAGCAGAAAAAACTTTAAAAGGCTACATCGAGTTCACCAAATGACAATCCTTGATGAAATTTGCGACAAAAAACGCGCCCATGTTGTCGCTCAAAAATCCAAAGTCTCTTTAGACACTCTTAAATCATTGATAAAAGACGCTCCGCCCCCGCGCGGGTTTTTCAATGCGCTAAAAAACAATTCTCCAAACGCAATCATCGCTGAGATTAAGAAAGCCTCGCCCAGTGCCGGCATAATATCCAAAAACTTCGATCCAGCATCAATCGCACAAACCTATCAGACTGCAGGTGCATCTTGCCTCTCCGTACTCACCGACATTCCCTACTTCCAAGGCCATGACGAATTTTTAACGCAAGCCCGCATCGCTTCAACCCTGCCTATTCTGCGTAAAGATTTTATCGTCGATGAATATCAGATCTATGAATCACGCGCCCTCGCCGCCGACTGCATTCTCCTCATCATGGCCTCCCTCACAGATACAGAAGCCGCAAACTTTCACGCCCTCGCCAAAAATCTTGGCATGGATGTACTGGTTGAAATTCACGATGAAGAAGAATGCGAACGCGCACTAAAACTCAATCCGGAAATCATCGGCGTCAACAACCGCAACCTCAAAACCATGCATGTAGACCTGCAAACCAGCATCACTGTCGCCACCAACATTCCAGACACTGTCTTCAAAATTTCCGAAAGCGGAATAAAATCAGCCGCTGACATGCAGACCTTACAAGCCATTGGTTACAAAGGATTTTTAATTGGAGAAAGCCTGATGCGTGACAAAAACACCGAAAAAACGCTAAAATCATGGTTGACACAAAGCAAGAACTAAAATAGAACAAAAAGAGACTGCATAATCTGGCGAATTCTGCGTTTTGAAATTGGAGAGGAACTTTAAATGCTGACAAAAAAACAGCGCGACCTGCTACTATTTATCCACGAGCGCATGGCCAAAAGTGATATTGCACCATCTTTCGAAGAAATGAAAGAGGCTCTCGACCTCAAATCCAAATCCGGAATCCACCGGCTCATCACCGGCCTTGTCGAACGCGGTTATCTTGAACGTTTGCCCAACCGCGCCCGCGCCCTCGAAATCAAACGCCTCCCCGATAGCATGAACGCGGCCCCCGAACCCTCCAATCAAAATAAGGGATTTGGCTCTGGCTCCTTCTCGCTCGACATCATCCCTATGCACGGAAAAATCGCGGCCGGAACACCAATCGAAGCCATCGAACACGCCGGAGAAACCATGCATCTGCCTGCCGGCTTCACAGGTCGCGGCGAACATTACGGCCTGACGGTCGAAGGCGACTCCATGATCAACGCCGGAATTTTTGATGGCGACACCGTCATCATCCAAAAATGCAACACCGCCAACAACGGCGATATTATCGTCGCTCTCGTTGATGGCATGGAGGCCACCCTCAAACGTCTGCGCAAAGCGGGTGGTAAGATTGTCCTTGAACCTGAAAACGATGCCTACGAACCGCAAGTTCTTGATCCTTCACGGGTTCAAATCCAGGGCAAACTCGTCAGCCTCCTAAGAACCTATCACTAGAGCTGCCACCGTTTGCTCTAATAAACCGTCCACGGCCTAACGCCGCGCTGACGCCTTGCATTCGTGTAGCGCACACCATTCGCATCAATCCAAAACCCGTACGCTCCGGAGAACGACCCATTCCTCGGGTCTTTCACAATCACATCCCCACATTCCCGCTGCCCCAAATGCTCAAATGAAATCACCACATCCGCCCATTCACACTCAGCATCAAACTCATACAAATCTTTTAAAAATGAAAGCCTGCCGCCATTTAACGTCAACCTGCACGCCCCCGCATCACAAAAAAACTCCTCATCTCCGCCCTCCGCCGGCCACTTCACCGCACTCCCAGGCTCCTCGCCATACGACTGCTCCCACCCCTCAGCAACAAACTTTTCCTTACGCTTCGATGACACATGCAAAGCACCGCCCTCATCCTGAAACATCGCAAGCGCAAATTCCGGTGAAACCAAAACATCAAAAGTCTTCATCAAAACAGAAGTCATCAAAGCCGCAACAACAAACACAATCGACACCCACTTCCCATACCCTCGCCACACAATCAAAATCAAAACGCCTAAAACAAGGAAAATCAAACTTACGTGCGGATATACCCCCACATGCACCGCCGCCCCAGGTAACTCTGCAAACCAATGTGCAATCATCAAAACCTGCTCAATCCCCACGCTCATAACATTCAACGGCCATTGCTCCAATCCTGCCGGCATCAAAAACAACGCCATCACAGCACTCGGCATAATCACAAACGCCGTCATCGGCACAGCAACCACATTCGCGAGCACACTAAATGTCGGCATATTTTGAAAATGAAAAAGCACAAACGGCGCCGTCGCCGCACTCGCAATCACACTTGTCATCACCGCACTTAAAAAATACAAAGCCCCCCGCTTCATAAAGCCACTCTGCCTGTACAAACTCGCTGAATAGGGCCGGAGCCAACCATAAAACGCAATCAGCCCCGTCACCGCCGCGAACGACATTTGAAAACCCGGAGAAAGCAAACTCTCAGGCTGAATCAAAAGCACAACAAACGCAGCACACGAAACCAAACGCAAAGAAAATGGAGACCGGTCTAATAAAATGGCCGCAAACCCAAGCCCGATCATAATCAGCGCGCGCTGCGCCGAAACCGGAGCTCCTGCAAGAAACACATAAAAACAAGCCGCAAAGAACGCCGCCACCGCCGCATACTTTTTTATCGGATACCGCAAAGCCATACCCGGCATTAAAGCCAGAAAAAGCCTAACCGCAAAAAACACAACACCGGAAAACAAACCAATATGCAGCCCCGAAATCGCCAACAAATGCGCCAACCCGGAATCACGCATCGCCTGCGCATCACTCTCCGTAATCTCCCCCCGCTCAGCCACAATCAATGCATTCGCAATCGCACTCTGCGGATGCCTTATCTTCTCATCAATTCGAGCCGCAATACGCTCACGAAAACTCTCAGAAAAATCCTGCCACGCCCCTTGCGGTTCTTCTAAAATCTCAGGCGCATTAAAAGCAAACCCAACCGCACCAATCCTCTTAAAATACAAATGTCTCTGAAAATCAAAACCTCCGGGCATAATCGGTGGCGATGGAGGACTAAGTTTCACCAAAGCTTTAACTTTTTGCCCAACCTTTAACCCCTCATCTTTCCGCACCCGCAGCCGCACCATGTCCGGCAACGGGTTCATACCTTCAATTGTAATATCCCTGAAAACAATCCTGCTGCCTGCTCCCGGCTCAAGCTTTTCAATCTCGCTAATAACCGCGACCATCTCCAAGGGTTTGCTTTCCTTCTCAAGCATAGGCGTATACTGCAACCCAGTTCGCATCTGCGCTGCTGTAAATCCAAGCGCACTCAAACAGATCAAAAACAATAAAACCCCGGCTCTGTGATGCCGCAAAACGATATAAAGCATGGCCAAAACAGTAAACACTCCAAGCCCCAAAACCGAAGGCGGCTCAAAATGAAGAGAAAAATAAAACCCAATCCCAAAACCCAAAAACACAGGCCACCACAGAAAAGCTTCTGGCTTTTGGGCCGCAACCTCATCCCTTACAAATTGCGCAATACTCTTGTAAACACCTGCAATTCTCATTATTCCTATAAGCCAGAAGAATTAAGAAAGAGCAAGATGAGCGTAGTTACCAGATTCCCACCTTCACCCACAGGCTTCATGCATATTGGAACCGCCCGCACAGCGCTGTTCAATTGGCTCTACGCCAAACATCACGGCGGTAAAATGCTCTTCCGCATCGAAGACACAGATCGCGCCCGCCACAACGAGGAAGCCGTCACCGCACTCATCAACGCCATGCATTGGCTAGAGCTAGACTGGAACGGTGATATCGTCTCTCAATTCGAACAACGCGAACGCCATGCCAACGTTGCACGACAACTGCTTGAAAGCGGTAAGGCCTATGAATGTTACTGCACGCCTGAAGAACTCGAAGCCATGCGCGAAAAAGCCAAGGCCGAAGGATTGCCGACTTTTTATGACCGCCGCTGGCGCGACAGCACACAAACACCCCCGCCCGGCGTCAAACCTGTCATCCGTATCAAAGCTCCTTTACCAAGCGAAAATCCAAAAGACACAAGCATGACAATCCTGGATAAAGTCCAGGGTACAATCCATATGCCCATCGAACAACTCGATGACTTCATCATCCTACGCTCCGACGGCACCCCAACTTACATGCTGTCCGTTGTCGTGGATGATCACGACATGGGCGTAACCCACATCATTCGCGGCGATGACCATCTCAACAACGCCTTCCGCCAGAACATAATTCACTACGCCATGGACTGGGAACCCCCGATCTACGCTCACCTCCCGTTAATTCTAGGACCTGACGGCTCCAAAATGTCCAAACGCCACGGCGCCGCCTCCGTCGAGGAATACCGTGAGATGGGCTATTTGCCTGAAGCCATGCGCAATTACCTTCTGCGTCTTGGTTGGAGCCACGGCGATGATGAAATTATTTCAACCGAGCAAGCCATCGAGTGGTTTGATCTCGATCACATCGGCAAATCGCCCGCCCGTTTTGATTTCACCAAGCTTGAAAGCGTAAACGCCCATTACATCCAGCAATGCGATCCCAAACGCCTTATTGACCTCGCAAAACCATTTTATAAAATCCCGACAACATCCCTCGGCCACGAACGCGTCTTAAAAGGCATAGACGAACTCAAAACGCGATCAAAAACCCTGATCCAATTTGCCGAAGAATCAAGTTTCTATCATGCCACACTGCCACTTTCCTATGATGAAAAGGCACAAGCCTTAATCAAAGAAGGCCAGGAACCTCTTTCAAAATTATACGCTGCCATTGAAAAGTTGAACGATCTAACCTCAGAAACCATTCAAGCAATATGCAAAAACATTGCCGATGAAATCGCCGAGGGCAAACTCGGTAAGGTCGCCATGCCTATGCGTGCAGCCCTCACAGGCACAACACAATCCCCGTCCATCTTCGAAGCCGCCGCCATCCTTGGCAAAGAGGAAACTCTTGCACGCCTACAGACTACCCTCTCTTAAGTAAAACAACATACAAGAGAATTGATATTGCACCGCAAAAAAGCTACTCTATATTGCTGACTACGTAAGCGATTCAAACAATAAAAACTCTGGGGATTATCTATGTCAAACGCCGCTGAAAAAGCACCGCAACATGCTGAAAAAACTTTCACACTGACCAATGATCAAACCGGCGAAAGCTATAAACTCCCCGTCATCGATGGCGTCGAAGGCCCAAGCGTCATAGACGTCCGCAAACTTTACGAAGAAACCGGTCACTTCACATTCGACCCCTCCTTCACCTCCACAGGCTCCTGCACCTCACGCCTAACCTTTATCGACGGCGACAAAGGCGTCCTGATGCACCGCGGCTATACAATCGAAGAATTGGCCGCCAAAAGCTCCTTCCTCGAAGTCGCTTATATCCTTCTCTACGGCGACCTCCCAACCAAAGATCAACTCGCTTGGTTCGATAAAGAAATCACCTACCACACCATGGTTCACGAGCAAGTCCACATGTTCTATCGCGGCTTCCGCCGTGATGCACACCCAATGGCCATCATGTGCGGCGTTGTCGGCGGCTTGTCGGCGTTCTACCATGACTCCCTCGATATCTGGGATCCAGATCAGCGCGAAGTCTCCGCGCACCGTTTGATCGCAAAAATCCCGACCCTTGCCGCAATGACATTGAAATACTCAATCGGCCAGCCTTTCATGTACCCACGCAACGATCTCAACTTCTCGGAAAACTTTCTTTATATGTGCTTTGGCGTTCCTGCTGAGCCTTACAAAGTGAATCCGGTTCTTGCTGATGCCATGGACAAAATCTTCATCCTTCACGCCGACCACGAGCAAAACGCCTCAACCTCGACCGTCCGCCTCGCCGGATCATCTCAAGCCAACCCGTTCGCTTGTATCGCCGCAGGCATCGCCTCCCTCTGGGGCAAATCCCACGGCGGCGCCAACCAGGAAGTCTTGGAAATGCTCGCCGAAATCGGCTCCAAAGACCGCATTCCTGAATACATTGAAAAAGCCAAAAACAAAGACGACCCATTCCGTCTCATGGGCTTCGGTCACCGCGTTTACAAAAACTTCGACCCACGCGCGCAAGTCCTCAAAAAAGCTGCCGACGACGTTCTCGCCAGCTTAGGCGTCAAGGACCCCATGCTCGAAGTCGCGATGGAACTCGAAAAAATCGCGCTACAAGATCAATACTTCATCGACCGCAAGCTCTTCCCGAATGTTGACTTCTATTCCGGAATCATCCTGCGCGCTATGGGCTTCCCAACATCAATGTTCACAGTCCTCTTCGCGGTCGCCCGCACGGTTGGCTGGATATCACAGTGGAAAGAAATGATCGAAGAGCCAAGCCTTCGTATCGGCCGCCCGCGTCAGCTTTACACAGGCCCGGCCAAACGCCCTTACGTTCCTATCGATAAGCGCGGTTAAACACTCAACACAAACCCCGCCGCTTTCTCAGACGGCCCGACAGCCGCATCAGGCAACAGCATTCCCCGCATGCTCTCAAACGCCTTCTTTTGCGGCAGAGGATAATTCAGCACAACTTCAACGCCCGCTGCAATTCGCTCCGCCGTGCAGTGATCCTGCAAAAATTCTGGAACCACAGGCTTATCCAGCAAAATATTCACCAAATGCGCATACTTCGTCCGCACCAATAACCGCACCAGCACCCATGACAGCACATTCATTTTATAAGCAATCACATGCGGCACACCCGCATAAGCCAGCTCCAATCCAACAGTCCCCGACACAGCCACCGCCGCATCACAGGCCTTAAACGCATCCCATTTTCCTTTTGCGTCCGTCACAAACGTCGCCGATAACGGGACATCAACCAACAAATCCAAGAGCGCCGGCTCAAATTCCACCATCGTCGGCACAATCAAATGCGCCTGCGGATAGGCCGTCGCTATTTTTTGGGCAACATCCTTTAACACTGGACCAATCGTTTCAATCTCTCGTTGCCGACTACCAAAAAACAGCCCTATGCATTTCTCATTCCGCAATTCATAGCGCTCTCTAAAGCGCGACCCATCGCCCGCAACAATCCCGCTCTCAACCAACGAATGACCAACAAACTCAGCTTGCAATCCATGCTTTGTAAAATATTTCGGCTCAAACGGGAACAAGCACATCAACCCATCCAGAAACTTCGCAATCTTTTTCGCACGACCCGGCCGCCATGCCCAAACCGTCGGCGCCACGTAGTGAACAATCTTTCCCTTAAAAATCCCGCGTTGCTTCAAAAGCTTTGCCACACGAAAATTGAAGTCCGGCAAATCAATCGTCACCACAACATCCGGCTGCGCCTTCTCAATCTCCTCAATAATCATCATCCCAAGCTTCTTCAACCGCGGATAATGCTTGAAAACCTCAACCAACCCCATAACGCACAAATCACCCATCGGCACTAAACTGCTCAGCCCCTGCGCCACCATCATCGGCCCACCAACACCCGAAAAGCGTACTTCTCCTTTCGCCCGAAGCGCCGCCATCAAACGACCGCCCAAAGCATCGCCTGAATGCTCCCCAGCAATTAAAAATATTGTCTTACTCATGGCTTTATTCCAACAACAAACAATCCAGCCTCATTCGCCTTCGCAATCGCCTCGTCACGCTGCAGAAAAAAACTCTCTCCGGCATGAACAACAATTCCTGCCAATTTCGTAGCCACAGCATTCTCAATCGTCTTCAATCCAATCGTTGGTAAATCCAAATCTTTGTCTTGCCCTGGCTTGCACATTTTAACCATGATGCCACCTTCACATCCAAACTCCCTTATCATAGCATCTGTGCCAGCCCTGCCTTCTCTTGCAACCACTTCACCGTCACAAACAAGAACCGATTGCCCCCTGTCCGCCGCCCCCCATTCCAAAGCGCTTTCAACACCAAGACGAATATCATCTTGATATTTCTCACATCCAACAGTTCCCAAAACACCTTCAGGCGTCAAAAGCCCTGGCACAAAATCATGCGCCCCATGAACATGAAACCCTTCACGCTCTAAAAATTCCCGTAAAGATTTTAATAAACGATCATCCCCAAGCGATTTATACCCATACTTGGCCACAAAAAGCGCCGCTTTCAAATCGGGTTTCAACGCACTAAAAGATGGTTTCCCCAGTGATCCAATCAAAACAAGATCTGAAATATTTCTGGATTTAAGAGCTTTAATGATCCGTCCTGCCTTGCCGAGCGGGACCCATATATGAGGCATACCCTCAACACTTCCAGCCTCCGCTTGCCCTTCCAACGCAACGACAAACGGTTCAATTCCATGGCCTACGCACGCATTCAAAACCAGGCGTGGCAAATCTCCACCCCCGGCAATAATGCCAAGTGTTTTTATTTTTTCTGAGGCTGACATAACGGGAACTTGGTTTTCTCTTGGGCAAAGCCAACGATCTTCATAATCGTCTCATCATCGCCAAAGTCATTCGCAACAAGCTCGAGCCTTTGCTCAAGCGTCCCCTCATCACCGAACAACTGATTATACGCACGTTGTAAATTCCGCACCTGATCTTTATCAAATCCGCGTCTCTCCAGACCAATCAAATTGAGCCCCGCAAGATGCGCTCGCTCGCCTTTTACGCGGCCATACGGAATAACGTCGGCCTCAACACCTGACATCCCGCCAATAATTGCATGATCTCCAATACGAATAAATTGATGTACCGCCGCCAATCCGCCAATAATCGCAAAATCCCCAACCGTTACATGTCCCCCAAGCGTTGCATTGTTCGCCATGATGACATTGTTCCCAATACGGCAATCATGCGCCACATGCGTCGCCATCATAAACAGGCAACTATCGCCCACAACGGTTTTCATCCCACCGTCCTTGGTGCCGGGATTCATCGTCACATGCTCTCGAATACTATTATTTTTGCCAATCACAAGGGTCGAAGGCTCATTGGCATATTTTAAATCTTGTGGCGCCGAACCCAAAGATGCAAACGGATAAACAATCGTGCCTTCACCAACCCGCGTATGCCCGTCAACAACGACATGACTCTTCAATGTCACTTTATCGCCCAATTGAACATGGGCGCCAACAACACAATAAGGCCCGATCTCACAACCCGAACCAATTTTTGCACCATCTGCTATGACGGCTGTAGGATGTATATTACTCATATCTTTGATATAGCGGCATTAAACGCCAGAGAACAATCACAGTTTGTTGCGAGATGTTACGAAACTAAGCATCCGAAATCATTGCGCCAAAACTGGCTTCGGCACAAACCTGTCCATCAACCTCGGCCCGCCCTTTAAACTTCCAAACCGCGCCCCGGGACTGTGTCTTTTCCACATGCAAATGCAAAACATCGCCTGGAACAACCTGACGGCGAAACTTCACATTATCAATCGTCATAAACAGCACTGTTTTTCCTTCAACATCCGCGCCCATCGCCTCGACGACAATAATCGCACCGGCCTGCGCCAACGCCTCAATAATCAAAACCCCCGGCATCACGGGATATTTAGGGAAATGCCCTTGAAAATGCGGCTCGTTAATGGTGACATTCTTGATCGCATGCACAGACTCTCCCGGCTGAACGTCAAGCACACGATCCAACAGTAAAATGGGATAGCGATGCGGGATCATCTGCATAATACGATTGATATCAATCTTCGAATTCTTTGCCATGTCGTCCTATTTATCCTTTTTTACCAAACGATTCAATGTCGCTGTTTGCCGCATAAATTGCCTAATCGGAATTGCCGGCGATCCCATCACCTCACTACCGGCTGGAATGTCTCTCATAATGCCTGATTGAGCCGCAATTTTGACGCCCTTACCCACACGCAAATGACCCGCCAACCCTGCCTGCCCGCCAATCATCACATAATCCTCCAGCACAGTACTTCCCGATATGCCGACCTGCGAAACAATTACGCACCCCTTGCCAATCTTAACATTATGACCAATCTGTACAAGATTATCGATCCACGTCCCTGCACCAATAACAGTGTCTGGTCCGGCCCCGCGATCAATCGTCGTATTCGCTCCAATCTCGACATGGTCTTCAATAATCACACGCCCAAGCTGCGGAACTTTCACAAAACCTTTCGGATCGATGGCAAAGCCAAACCCGTCCTGTCCAATGCAAGCCCCGCGATAAATACTGACATACGACCCGATAATCGCATGCGAAATCACCGCATTCGCACCGATCTTGCAATAATCGCCGATCTCAACGTTGTCCATAATTACAGCGCCAGGCTCAATCACGCAATTCTTGCCAATCTTGGCGCTCTTAGCGATATGAGCATCCTTGGAAATGTTTTCCTTCAGAATGGCCTGCGGATAAAAGTGCTGCGCCGTTAATGCATAGGCCCTGTAAGGATTATCCGAGATAAGAACAGCCGTCCCGCTTGGCGCAATCGCTTTCAGCTCATCGCGCACAAACACAGCCCCTGCGCTCGTCTGCGCAAAGGCCTGCTTATATTTCACATTATCAAGAAAACTGACCTGACCCGCATCAGCCTGCTCCAAAGACCCTACATCGTCTATAACGATCTCAGGATCAACGCCCTCGCCCAGAGCCGCCCCGGATAAGCGCACAACATCTTTTAATTTTAAAGAGCCTTGCTTATCAAAAAAACGCGGGTCAGCCATCAAAGACGCCTATTTCATTTTAACGGAAATCTCGCTGACCTCATCATTCAGCTTTTTCATGACTTCCTTCGTGATGTTCAGAGAGTTCGCACCAACAACAACATCCTGCGAAGACAATACGAGGTCATATTTCTTTTTCTCTGAAATCCCTTCGACAACACCCGTAATTTCCTCACGAAGCTTGTCAGATGCCTCAGCAGCAGCCTGCTCAAGCTTACGGCGCTTTTCCTCAGCTTCACGGCGCGTCTTCAGCAACTTTTCTTCAAACTCCTTACGCTTCTTTGCAAACTCTTCTGCAGAAACCGTATCTTTGCTCTCAACCAGTGCTTTCTCAAGATCACGAAGTTCTTTTTCTTCGTCTGCCAACTCCTTCAAAAAACTATCGCGCATCTTTTTTATTTGTTTTTGAATGCTTTGCGCGGCTTTAGAGTCCGTCAACAACAATCTCACATCGACAATCGCGATCGACATCCCTTGCGAAGAGGCCGGCGCTGCGTCCTCCGCCAAAGCATAACTATTCATTGCGCCCAGGCAAACGCCCACAGCCATACATGTTCTCAGCAGATTACTCGTCCACATTTTAGGTCTCTCTTTCTTTGTAAAATTATAATCGCTTCAAATTAGAAACGTGTCCCAAAATTAAAGCGGAAAACCTCGTCTTCATCATATTCTTCATCAAGATAAGGCTTTGCCAAATCAACACGAACGGGGCCAAATGGCGACCGCCACGAAACCCCGACGCCGGCACTTGCACGAAGGCTGCTCTCGTCCTGTACTTCCGGACCAGTCTCATCAAGCTCCCACAAGCTCCCCACATCATTAAACAGATGGCCGGAAACCCCCATCTCTTCGGGCAATCCAACAGGAAAACTCATCTCGGCCGTCCCGCGATAGAAATAATTACCGCCCAAAGCATCATCTGTCGTTGAGTCACGAGGCCCTACGCCAGACTTCGAGAAACCACGCAAGGTCGATCCACCAAGGAAGAACCGTTCATTAATCTCCACATCTGTATCACTATACCCACCGATAGCACCAACCTCGCCCAACAAGTTCAAAGTCCAACGATCCGCCAAAGGATAGTAAACAGAAGCCCCTGTTTGCCCGGAAACATATTTCGCATGACCACCTAAGCCGGCAAGCTCCGTGTCCAGCCAGTACATATATCCGTCCGTCGGGAACAACTTGCTGTCGCGGCTATCATATACCAAGCGCTGATTAATCGCTGATGTATCGCGGCGGCCTTCTTGATCACGAATAAAACGTGAGGCATCAGCGTCCACATTGCGGATATCATTGCTCTCGATACGATATCCAAAAGTCTGGCGCCAACGCTCAGACAAAGGATAACCAAGACGCAATCCACCGCCTGTCCGGCGCTGGTCATACGAGCTTTCGTCCTGGAAGTCGCGAGTAATATGGAACAAATCAACCCCTGCTGACAAATCACGATCAAGGAAATACGGCTCCGTAAAGCCAACATCAAACTCTGTACGCTTACCCGCTACAACAGCCGCCAAAGACAATTGCTGGCCCTTACCCATAAGGTTCCGTTCAGTGATACGGAAGTCAGCCAAAGGCCCGTCGTTCGTAGAAAAACCAGCGCCAACAGAAAGCTCGCCTGTAGACTTTTCCATCACATCAATATCAATAACGCTTTTGTCCGGTGCTGATCCCTGAGAAACCTGAACATCAACCTTCTCGAAAAAATCAAGGTCTTTCAATTTCTGTTCCGAACGCGCCAATTTCGAACGATTGAACGGGTCACCTTCAACAAGCGACATCTCACGGCGTAAAACTTTATCGAGCGTTCTGACGTTTCCATTCACATTCACGCGCTCAACGAATACACGCGGCGATTCATTCACAACAAAGGTCACATCAACCGTCTTCGTATCGCGGTTACGTTGAATATCCGGTGTCACGCTCACGAACGCATACTGCATATCTCCAAGAACATCCGTCATCTTGTCCACGTGCTCCTGAACACGCTCAGCGTCATACCAATCACCACCCTTAATCTCAACCACTGCCTCCAGAGCTGATGGATCAAAATTAAGGATTTGTGAATTGACGTTGACATTCCCAACCTTATACCGGTCACCTTCCTCAACCGTAAACGTCAGGAAGAAATTCTCACGATCATTCGACAACTCAGCATTGGCCGAAATAATCTGAAAATCAGCATAACCATTCTTCAAGTAAAACTTGCGCAACAGCTCCTGGTCGTAAGAAAGCCTGTCCGGATCATAACGATCGTCCGTCGCAATAAAGCGGTACCAAGCACTCTCCTTGGTGCTGATCTCACTACGCAAAGTATCATCATCAAATCTCTGGTTACCAACAAAACTGATCTTCTCAACGGATGTCACTCCGCCTTCATCAATTTCAAAAACAAGATTAACGCGGTTCTGATCAAGCTTGATAACCTTAGGCTCAATCACCACAGAAAAACGGCCACTAGCACGGTAAACCTGATAAAGACGCGAAACATCGGACTGCACCTTCGTCCGCGTAAAAACCTGACGGGGTCTTAATTGAATCTCGGACAACAATTCATCGTCCTCCAGCTTGTCGTTCCCCTCAAAGGCGATCTCATTAATAACCGGGTTTTCGACAACCTCAACAAAAAGAACACTACCATCCTGACGCAAAGTCACGTCTACGAACAACCCAGTCGCAAACAATCCCTTAAGCGCTTTGTCCATCGCCGGACGGCTCATCTCATCACCGACATCCAAATCCAGATAAGACAAGATGGTCGCAGGTTCGATACGTTGCGCCCCTGTCACGCGAATCTCGCGAATAGTTTGTTCAGCAAAAGCGCTTTGAGTAAAAAGCAGGACAGCCGCAAGGGTAAGAAATAGTCTTTTCATGATATCTCGATCGTGGATTTTCAACACTCAAGGATTATTCAAAAATTAGGTGAATTGCAAGGGCTTAAGATAGAATCTTTCGCCCTTTAAACACAGCAAAAGCCAGTTTATGAGGAAATCCGGAGAATAGCCAGAGATTAAACGAAAAAAGGCGTTACAAAACCAATTGCAAAATATCATTCAAATTCGCAAAAACCATGACCCCGATCAGGAACACAAACCCCGCCCGAAAGGCATAATCCTGCACTTTTTCAGGAATTGGCTTGCCTATGGCCGCTTCAAACGCATAAAACACCAAATGCCCGCCATCCAGCAGTGGAATCGGGAATAGGTTAATTAACCCTAGGTTAATCGACAGCAATGCCGTAAACATCACCAACGCAACAAAACCCTGCTGCGCCATGTCGCCGGCCATTGCACCAATACGCACAATACCTCCAAGTTCTTTGGTGCTGCGCGTGCCCGTAATAATCTGCCCAATAGCTTCCAGCGTCCCAACTGTAATTGACCATGTTTCTTGTAACGCTTTCCCAATGGCTTCCTGCGGACTGTATTTAACGAAAAAAATCTCTGCTGTTGAAAAAACGAACAACAAGTCCTTCTCAATCAAATTTTCTTCCGTTCCCAAATTCTCGTTATAAGCCGCGTTGAGGTTCACAATGTAAATTCTATGCTCTTCATCCTCACCGCTTCCGCTTACGGAAATCTCTATCTCAGCCCTATTCCCCATCTTGCTTAACAAAGCCTTGCGCACCGCATCAGGATTCTCTTTACCGTTGTAATCACGCCCATCAATCTTACGGATGACGTCAAGCGGAATAGCACTCTGCGGACTCATCAGCCCAAGAACACCCCGGCTGTTGCTAAAACCAAAATGGTCCTTTTCCTGCACCAATTCAGGAGAAGCTATAAGCTCCAGAACCTCTTCCCCCCGCTTAATCTTGAAGTGTTTTTCTTCATTAAGCCCGATCATCATATCGCGGCGAATATCATCAAAATCCTCGATCACATCCCCATCAATAGACAACACCAAATCCCCAGGTTGGAACCCCGCCTTCTCGGCGCTCGATCCACCAATAACCGCGCCTGCAACCGGCGGCGTCATCGGTTTACCGCTAAAAACAAACAACCCACAAAGCAGAATAATCGCAAAAATATAGTTAATCGCTGGCCCTGCTACCACAACCGCGGCACGCTTCCATACAGATTTGGCAAAGAAGGCTTCGCTTCTTTCCTTCGCCGTCATCGCACGAACTTTACCATTCTCATCCTTGATCGCATCTTCATGCGAAGCACTCGCCGGATCAGTATCTCCAAACATTTTGACATACCCGCCCAGCGGGATCAGTGAAAACTTCCAGCGCGTTCCATGCGTATCGCTCCATCCAAACAACTCTTTACCAAAGCCAATCGAGAATGTTTCAACACGAATACCGCACAAACGGGCAATGATGTAATGCCCCCACTCATGCACAAACACCAAAATACTAAGCACAACCAAAAAGGCCCCGCCATAGAGCCAAACATTACTTCCAACAAAATGAAAAAATTCAAAAATATTCATAACTTAAGATACCGCTGCTTTTCTGGTGTTGATGTCGATGGATTGCCGAACCTTGGCACGAACCTCATGATCAAGTTTCATGACGTCGTCCAAGCAGTGTATGTCCCGCGCCCCTGTTTGATCAAGACAATCTTGAACAATTTTGAATATATCACCAAATCCTATGCGTTTGGTTAAAAATGCATCAACCGCCACCTCATTGGCTGCATTCAAAACAATACAAGCGTATGGTCCGCGTTCAAGACACTCATAGGCCATAGATAAAAAAGGAAATTTTTCCCGATCCGGCGCTTCAAAGGTCAATTGAGAAAGCGATTGAACATCAAGAACCTCTCCCCCCGACTGAATACGCTCCGGATACCCCAAGACGTACGCGATAGGCGTACGCATATCGCTCGCCCCCATTTGTGTTAAAATCGACCCATCCGAATACTGCACCAATGAATGCACAACCGACTGCGGATGAACAACAACCTCAATTTGCGATGGTTTCACTCCAAATAAATAGTGCGCTTCGATGATTTCTAAAGCCTTATTCGCCATCGTCGCACTATCAATGCTGATTTTATCCCCCATCGACCATGTCGGATGCTTTAATGCCTCCTCAACAGTCGCATTGGCCATCTTTTCTTTTGTCCATGCCCGGAATGGCCCGCCCGAGGCCGTCAAAACTATCTTTTCAATCCCTTGACGATTTTTCTCATCAAAAACCTGAAAAACCGCATTATGCTCACTATCGATAGGCAATAACGTTGTGCCATGCCGCTTCGCATTCTCAAGAACCAAAGGCCCCGCCGCCACCAAGGGCTCCTTGTTTGCAATCGCAACGATTTTCGATGTCTCGATCGCCTGCATCATACTCGGCAACCCGGCCATGCCCACAATCGCACAAACCGTAATATCAACCGGCCTCTCGAGAACCAGTACCTCCCGCGAGGTCAAAATCGATTGCTTGGCTCCAAGCCGTTTCGCAGCCTCAAGCAGCCCATGCTCATCCGTATGCGCGGTAATCACATCAACGTCAAACATCCCGGGATTGGCGGCAATAACATCACAAACGGCCTGACCGATTGATCCAGTCACACCAAGGATATTAATGGTTTTGGAAATGCTCATGATGCAAAATAATTGGCAAGAAAATAAAACAGATAAACAGAGATAAAAAACGTCGCCATCAGCAAAGAATCTATACGGTCCAGCACCCCACCATGACCCGGTATAATAGTTCCTGCATCCTTGGCCTGCGCCATCCGTTTAAATTTTGAAATCAACAAATCGCCAACCTGACCTGAAATACCAACAACCGCCGCATAAAAAACAATCCACCCCCCCGATGGAAACCATTGCAAACCGCCATCCAAAAACCCGTAAACAATCGTGCTGATTAACAATGGCCCCACACAGGCACCAATCAACCCGGACCATGTCTTGTTCGGACTTACAGAAGGCAAAAGTTTAGGCCCCTTTAAGAACTTGCCGAACAAATATCCGCCCGTATCACTGGCCCAAATTGAAACAAAGAAGACAAGCACAAACTCCCAGCCAAAAGCACGCATGTACCACAACAAAACGCCGCAAACAGAAATATACAAAAAGCCAACGACAACAAGAACATTTCTGTTCTTTGTTTCAAACGCCAACATGTTCCATTCATACAACGCTGCAAAAGCGAAAAGACAGATCAACGCCGCATAAAAAACGCCGCCCATGTAAATAGCGGCGGAAACAAAAGGAATGATAATTGCAGCAGAAAGAATTCGTATTTTAAGATTTTTTTGATCGGCTTTGTCCATGCGTCAACCTTTGGCCTGCTTGATCCCACCAAAACGTCGATCACGCCCCACATACTCGGCAAGCGCGTCCTCGAGCCCCTTACGATCAAAATCAGGCCACAACGTCCCCGTAAAAACAAACTCGGCATACGCACATTGCCACAAAAGGAAATTTGAAATTCTCATCTCTCCACTTGTCCGGATCAAAATATCAGGATCAGGAACCCCCGCCGTACTGATATGGCTTTCAAACGATTTCTGGAACGATTCAAAATCATCACCACGCGCCTTAAACGCCGCATCAAGAATATCTCTCCGTCCGCCATAATTAAGGGCGATAATAAGCGTAATCCTCGTATTCTCCGCTGTAAGCTTTTCCGCATTTTCAATCAACTCGACAATATCCGCGTCAAGCTCATAACGATTTCCGATAACCCTAAGCTTTACGCCATTCTTATGCAGCTCGGCCGTCTCCGAACGCAAATAATGCCGCAGCAGCTTCATCAGCTCACTCACTTCATTCTCTGGCCTGCTCCAGTTCTCCGAAGAAAATCCAAAAAGGGTTAGATATTCAATCCCAAGCTCGGCCGCAGCCTCCACTACACGGCGTGTCGCTTCCGCTCCCTGTTTGTGCCCGGCCACGCGCGGCAAACCACGGGCCTGCGCCCAGCGGCCATTCCCGTCCATAATAATCGCAATGTGCCTTGGTAAATCATCCATAAAGATCAAACCGTCATAATGTCTTTCTCTTTATCAGACAACATTGTGTCAATTTTTTGGATGGCCTTATCGGTCAATTTCTGGACCTCATCCTCACTTCGTTTTTGCTCGTCCTCAGAAATATCACCATCGTTCTTCGCACGCTTCAAAGTCTGCATACCGTCCTGACGCACATTCCGCACAGCAATCCTTGCCGCTTCCGCATACTTACCGGCAACCTTCGTCAATTCTGTACGGCGTTCCTGGTTTAGGTCTGGAATAGGAATACGAATAAGGCTACCTTCGCCTTGCGGGTTCAGCCCCAATCCCGCATCCCGAATGGCCTTCTCAACGGCCTTCGCATTGCCCGCATCCCAAACCTGTACGGTCAACATACGCGGCTCAGGCGCAGTAATGCTCGCAACCTGATTAATCGGCATTTTCGAGCCATAAACCTCAACAGTAATCGGATCCAGCAAACTGGTTGTCGCACGCCCCGTCCGCAGTCCTGCAAATTCCGTCTGCAACACATCAACAGCCCCATTCATACGGCGCTCAAGATCGGCCTTGCTATAAGCTGACATAATTATTCTCCCTTAAACTAAGAGTTCGAAACGATTGTAAACTTGCCTTCAGCTCTCAAAACCTTGGCAAAGTTTCCCTTTTCCCGGATAGAAAACACAATAATTGGAATATTATTCTCACGCGCCAGCGATATCGCCGTCGCATCCATAACCTTTAAATCTTTGGTCAACACGTCAATAAAACTGATCCGGTCAAAACGCGTCGCGTTCTTGTCCTTCATCGGGTCGGCTGAATAAACACCGTCCACCTTCGTGCCTTTAAACAGCGCATCACAATCCATTTCTGAGGCCCGCAACGCCGCTGCTGTATCGGTCGTAAAGTACGGGTTACCAGTCCCCGCCGCAAAAATAACAACGCGTCCTTTTTCCATATGGCGCATCGCGCGGCGGCGAATGTAAGGCTCACAAATTGAATCCATACGGATCGCCGACTGCACCCGGGTCGGAACACCCGCATGCTCCAGCGCGTTCTGCAACGCCAGCGCATTAATCACAATCCCCAACATCCCCATATAATCAGCCGTCGTCCGGTCCATGCCCTGCGAAGCGCCTGAAACGCCGCGGAATATATTCCCCGCCCCAACCACAACACAAACCTGCGTCCCGGATTCCACAACGTCTTTAATATCCTGCGCAACACGGGCCACCGTATCGGGATTAAGGCCAAATTCCTGCTCCCCCATCAGCACTTCGCCTGACATTTTCAACATCACACGCTTGTAGGCGTTCAAACTGGCAGGATTCTTAACGGCTTTGGACATAGACATGGCTCTTTCAAATGCGAATAAAACTGCACCAACATAAAGAAAAGCCGCGTCTTTTGCAACGCGGCTCATCAAAAAATTAAAATTTAGATCCTAATTAAGCGCTGGCCGCCGTCTTCGCCACTTCCGCAGCAAAGTCCTCAGATTCCTTCTCGATGCCTTCACCAAGCTGCATGCGGGCATAGCCGGTCAGCTTCGTATCGCCGCCAATCTTGGCCACGATGTCGGAAACCTTGCTTTCGCCATCAATCACATAAATTTGCTCAAGAAGGCAAACTTCTTCGTAATATTTACGCATACGGCCTTCGACCATCTTCTCGGCAATGTCCGCTGGCTTACCGCTATCGATCGCTTGCTGCTTCAGGATCTCACGCTCACGCTGCATGGCAGAGACATCAACACCGTCTCTATCCAACGCCTGTGGAAACGCCGCCGCAACGTGCATGGCAACCTGCTTGCCAGTTTCTTCAAGCTTCGCCGCATCCCCATTGCCTTCCAATGCAACAAGAACACCAATCTTGCCAAGACCATCAGCCAAAGCTCCGTGCATGTAAGAAACAATCGCCCCTTTGGAAACGCTGAGTTTCTGCATACGGCGGATCGCCATATTCTCACCGATTTTAGCAATCAGATCTGTCAGCGTATCAGCAACAGACTTGCCGCCGAAATCCGCAGACTTCAAAGCCTCAACATCATCAACGCCCAAAGCAATATTCGCAACGTTCTTCACGAAAGTCTGAAACTCTTCGTTACGCGCCACAAAGTCCGTCTCGGAATTGATCTCAACCACAACACCTTTGGTTCCGTTTACGGCAATCGCCACAAGACCTTCCGCAGCAGTACGGCTAGATTTCTTCTCGGCTTTCGCCAGTCCTTTTTTACGAAGCCAATCAACCGCGGCCTCCATATCGCCGCCATTTTGTGTCAACGCATTCTTGGCATCCATCATACCCGCGCCTGTCTTTTCGCGAAGTTCTTTAACCATAGAAGCTGTAATCTGAGTCATTGTCTCTTTCCTTTTGTCTATTCGTTTCTGATTTATAACTTAAGCGTTTGCTGCTTTTGCTGGCGGCTCGTCCTCGTCAGAGTCCTCATCCGCACCCTTGCCCGCAACCACGCCGCCTTTATTCAATTCAGCCTTCAAACCATCCAAAACAGTATCGGCAATCAGGTCACAATAAAGATCAATCGCACGCAGCGCATCGTCATTCCCTGGAATAACATAATCAACGCCAACCGGATCAGAATTTGTGTCAACAACCGCAAACACTGGAATACCAAGCTTGTTGGCTTCCTTGATTGCAATGTCTTCCTGCGATACGTCGATCACAAACAGCGCATCAGGCTTGCCGCCCATGTCCTTAATTCCGCCGATTGTCATCTGAAGCTTCTCGTGCTCACGAGTCATCATCAAAAGCTCTTTCTTCGTACGAACCGCTGTCTCCGCAGGGTTATTCAAAAGCTTCTCAAGTTCATGATAACGGGCAATCGAATTCGAAATCGTCTGCCAGTTGGTCATCATCCCGCCCAACCAACGGTGGTTCACGTAATATTGACCGCAACGCTTCGCGCTTTCCGCGATTTTCTCACGCGCCTGACGCTTCGTTCCAACGAACAAAACACGGCCGCCATTCGCAACGATGTCGCGCATTGCCTTCAATGCGTCATTCAACATCGGCACAGTTTGCTGCAAATCGATGATATGAACGCCGTTACGAACACCGAAAATATGCTGACGCATCTTAGGGTTCCAACGACGTGTGTGGTGTCCAAAGTGTACTCCAGCTTCCAAAAGCTGCTTCATTGTAAATTCAGGCAATGCCATGATTTAGTCCTTTCTTCAGTTATGTCCTCTGCGGGGCTGATGGAAGTTCCCTTAACTCAGGAAACACCGAAGAATTCGGCCCGCGCATGTGAATTTAGTTAGTATTGACCGGGTTTATAGGGGTTTTGGACAGGGATTGCAAGGAAAAAAGCTACGCCTCGAGGATCTCCTTAACGCCCTCCTGCGTCCTTATAATCTCCCGCGCCTGCGCGCTGAGATTCCACCGCCCCGGCAACTCCATCCGCGCCCGCCGACCATCCGCCAGATACAGAGAAACCATGACCTTCGAATTCCCTTTGCCTTCGATATCTAGAAATTCTTTCACTTTTCCTGCCGCCGCCGCGCTCTCCATATGAATCTGGATCTCACGGATTTTATGCTCCAACGCCTTGTCCAGTGGCGCTATCTTCGAACAGGTCATCCGCACCTGGTCTTCGCGCTGCTCCGCCTCAATCGTCAGCAGCAACGCATTCCCCGGCACCAAATCATCCCGCGCCGCATGCAAAATCTCCGAAAACAATGTGACCTCATAAACCCCTGTCGGATCAGAAAGCTGCAAAAACGCATATTTGCTGCCTTTCTGCGACATTTTTTCCTGTTTCTTCAAAAGCACACCCGCCACCTGCGCCCGCACGGCCGACTTCTTATCAAGCTCAGCCATCAATTGCGTATAAGACGTAATACCCAGATTCTCAAATTGTTGCTCGCGGCTGTCGAGCGGATGCGCCGACAAATAAAACCCAACCGCCGCAAATTCATTCGCAAGCTTCTCCAGCGGCGTCCAATTCTTGACCTCAGGCAAAGCAGGCAGCCCCAATCCACCCCCTTCATCACCAAACAAATTAACCTGCCCGCTCGCCTTCTCATCCGCTAGAGTATGCGCATGACGTAAAATCATCTCGGCCGAAGCCTCCATCTGCGCCCGGTTGTCATTCAGCGCATCAAACGCCCCCGCCCGCGCCAATTGCTCCATCTGGCGCTTGTTCATCGATTTCGCATCAACCCGCGAGGCAAAATCTTCAATCGATTTGAATGCTCCGCCTTTCCCACGCTCCGCGACAAGATTATCCATCGCCTGATAGCCCACGCCTTTCAAGGCCGCCAACGCATAACGCACACCTTCGGCCTCCACCTTAAAATCCACGCCAGATTGATTAACATCAGGGATAAACAACGAAATCCCCATCCGGTCGAGATCCTGCTTAAACACCGCCAATTTGTCGGTATTCCCCAAATCAAGCGTCATCGACGCTGCCATAAACTGCAACGGATGATTGGCCTTCAGCCACGCCGTCCAATACGCAATCAGCGCATAAGCCGCCGCATGCGACTTGTTAAAACCATATCCCGCAAACTTTTCAATCTGCCCGAAGATATACTCCGCCTGCTTGGCCGGAACATTATTATTCGCTGCCGCCCCTTCAACAAACATCGCGCGCTGCGCATCCATCTCTGACTTGATCTTTTTTCCCATCGCACGGCGAAGCAAATCCGCGCCGCCAAGCGTATATCCCGCCAAAACCTTCGCCGCCTCCATCACCTGCTCCTGATAGACCATAATGCCGTACGTCTCTTCCAAAAGCGGTTGCAACTTCGGATGCATATAATCAGGCTCTGTCTTGCCGTCCTTGTTGCTCACAAACGCAGGAATATTGTCCATCGGCCCCGGACGATACAGCGCACCAAGAGCAATAATGTCCTCAAAGCGGCTAGGCTTAACTTTACGGAGCATGTCCCTCATCCCCGAACTTTCAAACTGGAACACACCGACCGTATCCCCCAGCGCCATAAGCTCATAGGTCTTCGCGTCATCCAATGGAATTTGAAGCAGATCAATACCGCCTATCATCTCCGCGGCCTTCTGCACCACGGTCATCGTCTTGAGGCCCAAAAAGTCGAACTTCACCAATCCCGCCTGCTCAACATATTTCATGTTAAACTGCGTCACCGGCATGTCCGATTTCGGGTCACGATAAAGCGGCACAAGCTCCGGCAATGGCCTATCGGAAATCACAATCCCCGCCGCGTGGGTCGATGCATGGCGGTAAAGCCCTTCAAGCTGCAAGGCGATATCAATCAGCTTGCCTTGGACTTCATCTTTCTCCCGTTCCGCCCGCAACTCTGGATCAGCATCGAGCGCCTCTTGCAACGTCTTCGGATCGGCTGGGTTGTTCGGAATAAGTTTGGCAATCCGGTCGACCTGCCCATACGGCATCTGAAGCACACGCCCCACATCGCGCACCACCGCTCGTGCCTGTAATTTTCCAAACGTAATGATCTGCGCCACCCGGTCACGGCCGTATTTTTCCTGCACGTAACGGATCACCTCGTCGCGCCGCTCCTGACAAAAGTCGATATCAAAGTCTGGCATGGAAATACGTTCCGGATTAAGAAAACGCTCAAACAGCAACCCCAGTTCTATCGGATCAAGGTCAGTAATCTTGAGCGACCACGCCACAACCGAACCCGCGCCCGATCCCCGGCCCGGCCCCACAGGAATATTGTGGTCTTTCGCCCATTTGATAAAATCCGAAACGATAAGAAAGTAACCGGGATACCCCATACTCTCGATCACACCCAACTCAAACGCTAGACGGTCAAAATACTGTTTCTCGCCCTCTTTCTTGGCTATAGACAAACGCCATTTCAAGCCATCTTCCGCCTGCGCCTTTAATTCCTCAATCTCGCTCCGCCCCCCCGAAGTCTCAAACGCCGGCAAAATTGGATCAATCGGCTCCAACAAGAACGAACAACGCCTTGCAATCACTTCCGTATTCTGAATAGCCTCAGGAATATCAGAAAACAAAGCAACCATTTCTTTAGCTGACTTAAAATAATGCTCCGGCGTGACCCGCCGACGATCCTCTTCTGTAACATATCGACCCTCGGATATACACAAAAGCGCATCATGAGCCTCATACGCTTCCTTATCTTTGAAATAGCAATCATTCGTCGCCACCAAAGGAATATTATGATCGTACGCGTACGTTATGAGGCCCTCTTCGCTCTGCCCTTCTTCTGGCAAGCCATGCCGCTCCAACGCTATATAAAACCGGTCAGCAAAAACCCGGTGCAAGGCTTCAAATGCCTGCAAATCACGACACAGACAAATCAATCCCTCTCCGTGTTTCTCAAGATTTTCAAAGGAAAGATAAATATTGCCCTGATCGCCTTGCATATAGGCAGCGCTCAGAAGATGGGAAAGATTCTGCCATCCAGAACTATCCTGCACGAGCAAAACCGCCTTATGCCCATGCTCACCAACCCGAACCTGCGCGCCGATGATCGGCTGAATGCCAGACTTACGAGCTTCAATCGCAAACTCAAGTGCCCCGAACAAATTATTGGTGTCCGTTACCGCGACCGCCGGCATCTTGGCCTTAACGCACAGCTTGACCAAATCCTTGATCGGAATCGCCCCTTCAGCCAGCGAATACGCCGAATGGACGTGCAAATGAATAAACTCAGATGGAATCATAAGAAAAGGTTAGCAACAAAAGCGAATGTCACCAACCTTTTCGTACGCATGTGATAAAAGTTAAACTTATGCAGCGATATGATAGGCGTCTTGGTGCTCTAAAATATTCTTTACCATATCCCTTTGCTTGCTATTTTCAGGCTTCACGGCAAGCAAAACAGCACCATTCTTAATTTCGTTTTCATAAATTTTTGCCTCGTGTTCGGGAATGCCAGCCCCGATAAGACCGCCAATCAGGCCCCCTGCAGCAGCCCCCGCACCCAGACCTGCAAGCCCCGTCATAACACTTCCGGCAACGATAAGATTAAGACCAGGTATCACAATCGCAGTTGCCGTCAGCAACGAACCAAGAATAACGCCAACAGCGCCTCCAGCAGTCGCACCAGCAGCTATTCCCTCGTCAATCTTAGAACTTTCTTCCATGTTGAAATGCTGCCCTCGTGTTTCATCCGTTAAAACCAAACTAACCTGGTTATCTTTAACGCCAATACTCTCAAGCTCTCTTAATACGCTTTCCGCCGCGCTACGTGTCTTAAATGTTGCTGAAATCAATGAGGTCATAATATGCTCCGTTCATCTGTATATTTGTTTAAATGTTTACAGAAAAACAAACTCACAGCAGAACGGAAAGTTCCTTGCTAAAAGCCCACAATCTTCCCGGCTTTAAGCTTCAGGCCACGGTCCATCCGCTCGGCCAGCGCATGGTTATGCGTCGCGATCAACGCGCCGATGCCACGCTCCTTGGCCTGCTCCAGTAACAAATCAAAAACATCATCACTCGTCCCCGGGTCAAGGTTTCCCGTCGGCTCATCGGCAAGCAGCAATTTTGGGTCATTCGATAACGCCCGCGCAATCGCCACACGCTGCTGCTCGCCGCCAGAAAGCTCCGCCGGCCTGTGGTCAAGACGATCGCCCAATCCAAGCGCGGTCAGCAAATCATCCGCTTTCTCCATCGCGTCCTTTTTCTTTTTCCCCGCAACAATCTGCGGCAACATCACATTTTCCTGCGCCGTAAATTCCGGCAACAAATGATGGAACTGATAAATAAACCCGATATAGTCACGCCGCAGACCCGTACGGTCTTTATCGCTTAAATGCGTCACGTCCTGATGATTAATGCTGATTTTCCCCATGCTTGGCGTATCCAAAAGCCCGCACATTTGCAAAATCGTCGTCTTGCCTGACCCGCTTTGACCCACCAATGCAACCATTTCGCCTCTCTCGACCTTCAAAGACAGATTTTGAAAAATCGTCAAACGGCGGTTTCCTTGGACAAAAGTCTTCTCAAGGCCTTCCGCCTTCAAAATCACATCGCGCTCAATCGGGCTAACATTATTCATAGCGCAACGCCTCCACCGGATCCAAACGCGCCGCACGCCATGCCGGGAATAACGTAAAGACAATCGTCAGCAACAACGAAACAATCACCACAGAAAACACTTC
Source organism: uncultured Micavibrio sp. (assembly GCA_964478225.1). GTDB lineage: Bacteria > Pseudomonadota > Alphaproteobacteria > Micavibrionales > Micavibrionaceae > CAYZHM01. Next base: position 48,288 of record CAYZHM010000006.1, on the reverse strand, counting down.
GCGCCAATCAATCTCGGCCGGTATTTCCGACAACCAACGGATCTCCGCATCCCATACGGTCCAACCCGTCAGACTCTCCAGAAAATGCCTGATCCCATCAATATTCAGCGCAAATGAAATTCCTAAAACCGAGCCAATAAATGTGCCCAAAAATCCAATGCTAAACCCGGTCAGCATAAAGACACGCATCATATTGGCGCGCGTCGCACCCATTGTCCGCATAATCGCAATGTCATGCGTCTTGTCTTTGACCAACATAATCATCGACGAAATAATATTAAACGCCGCAATCAGGATAATCAGGGAGAGGATCAAGAACATAACATTCCGCTCAATAATCAACGTGTCATAAAACGATTTGTTCGTATCCCGCCAATCATAAACCCCCGCCTGCCCCTGAACCGCCATTGAGACAGCATTGCGCATCTGATCCAGATTATCCGGATTATCAATCATCACCTCAATCGAACTCACAGCACCCGGCATACTAAAGAACGCCTGCGCCGTCTCGAGCGGCATAAACACGAAATTGGCATCATACTCATACATATCAACGTCAAAAATCACGGACACGGTATAGGATCGTTGACGCGGAATTGACCCAAAAGGCGATGATTTGATCTGCGGCGAGGTCAGCGTAATCTTCCCTCCCGGCTTCAAATTAAACTTCCTGGCCAGCACATGGCCAATCGCAACCGAGTTCCCATCGAATTTTTCCAAATCGCCGCCAACAACAGAATCCCTCAAAATCTCGCGGTTAAAAAAATCTTCCCAGGCAATCCCGCGTACAACCACACCCGTCGCCGCACCAGATCCCGAAACCAAAGCCTGGCCTTGGACAATCGGTGTTGCTTGCTTGACCCCCGCAACCGGCACAATCAAGGTCCTGATATAATCATAATCCGTCAAATTACCCTGCTGCGCATAGACGTTCATATGACCGTTCAGCCCCAAAATACGTGAAAACAATTCCTGACGAAAACCGTTCATCACCGACATGACAATGATCAAAGTCGCCACACCCAGCATAATCCCAGTAAAGGAAAACCCGGCAATAACCGAAACAAACCCCTCGGCCTTCTTCGAACGCAGATACTTCCAAGCCACCATCCGCTCAAACGGCGAAAAGCAGAGAAAAAGCGGATACAAAGAAAATCCAAAAAGCGCCACAACACCGCGCAACGCCAGCTTCATCATCCGCCAAACCGTCCTGAAAAGGCGTTGAACCATAATCAATAAGCCTTCCCGATCAGAACCTTTTGACCTTTATCCGTCAGCGGCATACAGCGCGTCGTCAGGGAATATTCTTTCTTCATCGCTTCAAATTTCGCGTCCTCAAGAACATCAACGCCCACCTTCACAAAACCAATCCCGCCTTTTTTATAAAACTCTTCAATAGCAGCAAGAGAATTGACCTCATGGATATTTGCATCGCGAAACGCTCGCGCACGATCAAGCATACCGTCATGAATATCATCCAATACAGTCTCAACTTCATCAACAAACTGCTCAACAGAAAGGGTTTTCTTGGAATCCTTGCCCAAATCGCGCCGAATATAGGTTAACGCTCCATCGTCTACTTCACGCCCTCCAATCTCAACACGTACAGGAACGCCTTTCTTAATCGCGCCCCACATTTTATTAGGCGTCCGTTCGTCCCTATCGTCAATATGAACACGTACACCTATGCTCTTAAGCCCAAGTGCAATGAGCCTTGCATGAGCCATGATCCTATCCATGTCCGCATCATCCCGCACAATCGGAATAATCACAACCTGATAAGGCGCCACACGCGGCGGCATCATCATCCCGTCATCATCGCCATGCGTCATGATCATCGCCCCAATCAAACGGGTTGAAATCCCCCAGGACGTGGTATGAGCAAAGTCTTCATTCCCTTCACGCGTCTGAAACTTGATGCCGCAAGACTTCGCAAAATTCTGGCCGAGGTAATGAGACGTTCCGGCCTGCAAAGCTTTCCCGTCCTGCATCATCGCCTCAATCGTCATCGTATCATCAGCCCCCGGAAAACGTTCATCCGCCGTCTTTACACCGCGAATAACCGGAATAGCCAAGGAGTTTTCTGCAAACTCGGCGTAAGCATCCAGCATCTTATGCATATCGTCGCGCGCCTGCTCTTCATTCTCAAACGCGTTATGACCTTCCTGCCACAAGAATTCTGATGTCCGCAGGAACATCCGCGTGCGCATTTCCCAACGCATCACGTTACACCATTGGTTCAACTTCAAAGGCAAATCCCGATAAGACTGGATCCACCGCGCCATGGAATCCCCGATAATCGTCTCCGATGTCGGACGGATCACATAAGGCTCTTCCAGCTTACCCGCAGGCACCAACTTCCCATCAGGTCCCGCCTCCAAACGATGATGCGTGACAACTGCGCATTCCTTGGCAAAGCCATCAACATGCTCCGCCTCGCGGCTGATAAACTCAAGCGGAATTAACAAGGGAAAATAAGCATTCTGCACACCCAGCTCTTTGATTTTTTCATCAAAAATTCGCTGCATATTCTCCCACACCGCATAACCATAAGGCTTAATGATCATGCACCCGCGCACCGGCGAATTCTCGGCCATATCGGCCTCTTTAATGACCTGCTGATACCACTCAGGAAAATCGTCGTCTCTGGTAGGCGTTATTGCCGTTTTCGCTTTACTCACTCTTATCGTCCTCTTGCTTTTCGACATGACTTTCGCGGCTCAGCCCACACGCAGCCATAGCCTTGTTACTTAAATCCTGTTCACCATACATGACGCGGCCATCTTGATAAATCTTGAAAGTGCCCACGGTTGGCTCCAGCTTCATACCGTCCTCAACATCAATCCCAAATTTCTCGGCAAGATTAATTTCAACCGGAATTTCAACAACATCAAAATCATGCTTCAGCATCGGATTAAAATCCGCCGGCGCCACCGGCTTACCATCCACATCAACCCCAGGCTGATACGCGGCCCCCTGGCCGTTATGGGCTTGCAATATCCGGCACAGCGCCGAGTTATCACCCTCCTGCGCCAAAGCGGGACCGGCAAAAACCAACAATCCAATCATCCAAAACCTAATCATCTAAAAATTCTTCGCCATTTCACGAAAACTAATCAAATCACTGCGCACCAAGATATAGACTATAGTCCAGAGAGCAAACGAAACCACCGATGTCACAATAATTTTTTTCTTAATATCGAGATTTAAAGGCCTACCGGTTTCATCACGTTTCAAACCCCACGGCAAAACCGCGAACAGCGCCGTCCACCAGATCAGCAAATAAACGACAATCCCTGTAAACCAATCCATTCCTAAACCCTGATCACCTGAACCGTCGTTTTTGGCTTAATGCCCAGTACATGGACAACAAAACGCCTTATGCCGATCCGCAGCTCCTCCTCAATAAAATGATCATCGCGCAAATCCTCAGGCTTCATATCATCAAGAATATCAAGGATTTCCTCATAAAGATTATCTTCAATTTGAATCTCGCCATTCTCCCGGTCATCAATCAATCCAACCGTTTCCAATTTCGGCTCGCCCACCAATGCGCCCTTTTTATTCACCGCCAAAGCCAAATGAACAACGCCCGTATATTGCAGCTTGCGCCGCTGCGAAATCGATCCATGATCCGCTCCGATGATCCGCTTTTGATCCACCGCCAACAACCCGGTTTCTACATGGTCAACCTTCTCACCTTTTCCAGGCGCCAACTTAATAACGGTTCCATTCGAAGGAACGATGACGTTTTCAATCTGGCATTCTCGTGCCAAATCAGCATGCGCCTCTAATTGTTGACGCTCACCATGCACAGGAATCACCATGGCTGGCTTAACCCATTGCAGCATATCTGTAATTTCATCCTGACACGGGTGACCCGACACGTGGATCACATTCTTGGTATCATACGGCGTGATCACATTCACTTTCGCGGCAACTAGATTATTAATGACCTCGTTAATCAACCGTTCATTCCCAGGAATGGCCCGCGCCGAAAAAATAACCGTATCCCCAGTCTTGAAATTTCCAACCGGATGATCACCCCGCGCCATCTTCGCCAACGCCGCACGATATTCACCTTGCGAACCAGTGACAATCATCACAACCTTATCGTTCTCCAGATAGCCCAGATCTTCTTCATCAATAAAATCCGGGACGTCGTTCATATAACCGCATTCCCGTGCGCATCCGATCATACGGTGCAAAGACCGCCCGATCACACAAACACTGCGGCCGACATCTCGCGCCGCCCTCGTAATTGAAATCACCCGGCCAATATTCGAAGAAAACACAGTAACCGCAATCTTGCCCTTGCAGGCCTTAAACTCTTCGGCAAGCCCCGTCTCAACTTCACTCTCTGATCCCGCCCGGCCTTTGACACCGGCATTGGTTGAATCACCGATATACGCCAGAACGCCCTTTTCTCCGGCTGCCTGAAAAGGCCTCGGATCGGTCGGCCTCCCAACAATCGGATCAGGATCAAGATTCCAATCCCCGCTATGAATGACCCGCCCATACGATGTCTCAATAATCAACGACATCGTATTAGGCACAGAATGCGCCACGGGCACAAACTGCACATCAAATCCGCCAATATTTACGGCTTTATTTCCTTCAACCACAGTGATTTTGGCCTTGATATTTTCCTCTTTAAATTTTTCGCGAAGTACGGCCGCCGTAAACTCGCCGGTATAAATCGGACATTTCAGCCTCTTCCACAAATACGCCACGGCCCCAACATGATCTTCATGCGCATGGGTAATGATCAATCCCTTAAGCTTCTTCCGCCGCTCCTCAAGATAAGCCGGATCGGGCAACAACAAATCAATGCCGGGAAACCGCTCATCGGCAAACCCTATCCCGCAATCCACCGCCAACAATTCGCCATCGCACTCATAAACATTGAGATTGACCCCGAATTGCTCGGACCCCCCTAAAGGAATGAAATAAAGGCCTTTTTCGCTCATGCGCTGTTTTTATAGAGAATCTGGAGCCCTTTCAAGGTCAGATCGGGATCGATAGCATCAATAGCCACACTCTCTTCCGCAAAAAACCCAGCCAAACCGCCCGTAGCCAACACAAACGGATCAGCATCCATCTCCATGGTGATTTCTTTAACAATCCGCTCAACAAGCCCCAGATAGCCATAATAGACCCCCGCCTGCATCGCGCCGACAGTATCTTGCCCAATCGCGCGTCCTGGCTTTTCTATTTTAATCTCCGGCAATTGCGCCGCTGCCTGTTCCAAAGCTTTAACCGATAAATTCGGTCCGGGCGCAATAACGCCGCCAACGTAAGCTCCCTCACTGTCAACAACATCAAACGTCGTTGCCGTACCAAAATCCAAAACCACAGCAGGTTTCTGATAGAGCATTTGCACCGCCACAGCATTCACCAACCGGTCTGCTCCGACCTGCCCCGGTCGCTCTACCTTAATCGCAATCCCTGCATTCTGCGCCGAAACAAAAACCGGCTCTATGCCCAGCAAATCCTGACACAACGTCTTCAGCTTGTCATTCAGTGCCGGAACCACAGAGCTGACCCAAACCGCATCAGGCATCTCCAGCCCTGAAAAATCCCAATCGCCGTACGTCTCAAAACGATGCGTACGGATCAGATCATCGCCGTCAAATTCGCCGATCTTTATATTCGTATTGCCGATATCAATCGCCAGCATCATAAAAACACATCTCCTGACGAAATCGTCTGCCCATCGACAATCATATTGCCTAACGCATCCAACCCCTCAAAGGCCCCTGAAACATGGCGATCCCCGATTTTGACTGTAACATCTGACCCTACAGGATGCGCCATCTCTAGCCATTCTTCCTTAACCTCTTCAAAATTCTGGTTATAGACCGCATCAAAATGTTTGAAAAACGCAGCCCTCACACCCGGCACATCTGCATTTTCGATATACGAAGCATCCTCTGGAGCAACCGACACATTCACCCCCATACCGATAATCAAACAATCCCCCTCGGCCTCGATTAAAATCCCCGCACATTTCCGCCCATCGATAAGCACATCATTCGGCCATTTTAAACGCACGCCTTCAGAAAATTCTGCGACAGCCCTGCCCAGAGCCAATCCGATTTTTAAGGCAATCTGACCGTAATCAGACGGCGCACACGCCGGCTTCAGAATAAAGGACATATAGAGATTGCCCTTGGGTGACACCCATTCCCGCCCATGACGTCCGCGCCCTTGCGTTTGCTCATCCGCAATCACGACGCTCCCTTCTTCCGCGCCTTTTTCCAAAAGCGCGCGCGCCTCGTCTTGCGTGCTACGCACACATTCATGTTCTTGAAAAACCCAGGAAACCATAAAGCTAGCCGCTAAACAGGGATTGTGCGGCATACGCACACAGCCCCATCACAAAAGTAGGCCGTGTTACAAAAAACACCACAAACAACATCGACAACCCTATGACCAGCTTTCGTGCAAAAGGTATGGCAGCATCAAACGGGTCCTGCGCCTCATCAAAGAACATCACCTTAATCACACGCAAATAGTAATAAGCCCCGACAACCGATGTTAAAACCCCAAGCACGGCCAAAACATACAACTCACTGGCAATCGCCGATTGAAAAATAAACAACTTGCTGAAGAACCCTGCCAAAGGCGGAATACCGCTCATCGAAAACATCAACGCAGCCAACGCATAAGCCATTGCGGGCATATTCTTCGAAAGACCCGCCAAATCATTGATATTCGTTAAAGCAAGTCCGCCTCGGCGCATGCTTAAAATAATCGCAAACGTGCCCGCACTCATGATCATGTAAATAAACAGATATAAAATAACAGCACTCAAACTTTGTGGAGTAACCACAACCAAACCAATCAAGGCATATCCCATATTCCCAATCGAGCTATACGCCATCAAGCGCTTGATATTACCCTGCGCCAATCCCGCAAACGACCCAACAACCATCGACGCCAGCGACAACGCATAAATAATCTGGGTCCATTGATCGCTGATGAACACAAAGGGCTCCATCAACAATCGTATCAACAAGGCAAACGCCGCCACCTTAGGAACAATCGCAAAAAAGGCAGTAACAATGGTTGGCGCACCCTGGTAAACGTCTGGCGTCCACATATGGAACGGCACAGCTGAAATCTTGAACGCAATCCCTGCCAGCAAAAACACCATCCCAAAAGTAATACCAAGCGGAATTTCATACCAACTTCCAAGCGTTGCCCCAATCACAGCAAAATCAACAGATCCGCTAAACCCGTAAATCAGTGATATTCCAAACAAAATCATCCCGGATGACAGCGCCCCAAGCGTGAAATATTTAACGCCCGCCTCTGCCGATTGCACAGAGTTACGCCGCATCGCCGCTAAAACGTACAAACTTAGAGACTGCAATTCGAGCCCCATATAAAGCGACAGCAAACTATGGGCTGAAATCATAATCATCATCCCCACCCCGGCCAACATGACCAAAATTGGAAACTCAAACCGCTCAATACCTTCGTCTTTCAACGATCCGGATGCCAGCATCAAAACCGTCATCAACCCCAGCATCACAAGCATCTTCATAAACATCGTAAAGCCGTTGAACTTGAGCATGCTTTCCATGGCATAAGTATCCTGCGGCCCGACAATCAAGGTGACAACAAAGGCAAGAACAAGCGCAACAACCGCCGCCTGAGTAATCACAACGGTCGACCTATTGCCGCCATTGACACCAACAATCAACAACCCCATTGCCGCAATCGCGACAAAAATCTCGGGCAACAAAGGTACAAGATTGAAATCATTCATGCTCGGCCTCCTGTTGCTCTGGGTTAAGATGGGCATGGTATTGAGTGATTAACTTATCAACGCTTGGCGCGACCCGGTCAAGAACAACACCTGGAAACACTCCCAAATAAAGCACCATCACTGCCAAAATCGTCAGCACGCTAAATTCTCTGGCATTCAAATCTGGCATCGCCGCCGCATCAGCATTCACCGGCTCTCCAAAAACAACGCGGCGGTACAACATCAACATATACGCCGCACCCAAAATAAGGCCCGTTGATGCGAACGCAGCCACCACCGTACTGACCTGATATATCCCGAGCAATGCCAAAAACTCACCGACAAATCCGCTTGTCCCGGGCAAGCCAACTGAACCCAGCATAAACAACATAAAAACGGTCGCATACTTCGGCATATTCTTTACAAGCCCGCCGTAACGGCTGATCTCCCGCGTGTGCAAACGGTCATAAACAACCCCCACACACAAGAACAAGGCGCCGGAAATCAAACCATGCGACAACATTTGAAAAATAGCGCCTTCAATCCCCTGCACCGTGGCAGAAAAAATACCGAGCGTCACAAATCCCATATGCGCCACGGATGAATACGCAATCAGCTTTTTCATGTCTTCCTGCACAAGCGCCACAAGAGATGTATAAACAATCGCAATCACACTCAGCCAATAAACCAAAGGCGCAAACATCTCGCTCGCCTCAGGAAACATCGGCAAAGAAAAACGCAAAAATCCGTATCCGCCCATTTTCAACAAAACGCCAGCCAAAATAACTGAGCCCGCCGTCGGAGCCTCCACGTGCGCATCAGGCAACCATGTATGCACCGGCCACATCGGCATTTTCACCGCAAAGCTCGCAAACACCGCCAACCACAACCAAATCTGATAATGCGCAGCAACGGGGCTGTCGATAAGCGCCGGAATGGACGTCGTACCAACCTCCATAAACAGGAACAGCAGCGCCAACAACATCAAAACCGACCCCAGCAACGTATAAAGGAAAAACTTATACGATGCATAAACCCGGCGCGGTCCGCCCCATATCCCGATAATCAGGAACATCGGAATCAAAACACCTTCGAAAAACACATAGAACAACATCGTATCCAAAGCGCAGAACGTGCCGATCATCAAGGATTCCAAAACCAAAAACGCGGCCATAAACTCTTTGACACGCTTTTTCATGTCCCAGGCTGCCAAAATACAAACTGGCGTCAACAAGGCCGACAAGACAACGAACAACAAGGAAATGCCGTCCACCCCGACATAAAATTCAATCACGTCGCCGCCAAACCATCCGCTCCGTTCAACAAATTGAAACTCAGGGTTCGCAGGATCAAACAGCACCAAAAGCCACAACGCCGCAACCAAAGTAAATGTCGAAGCCCACAACGCAACATTTCTGGAATTACGAGCAACATCCTGCTCTTTGCCGCCGATAAACAGCAAAAACAAAACGCCAAGCAACGGCGAAACAATCAAGGTCGTTAAAAGTGGAAAGTCGTCCATACCCCTAGCTCCCACTCGATAAACTGTAAATAAACCAGGTCAGAAAACCGACCACCGCAATCATCATCACAAACGCGTACTGGAAAATAAATCCACTCTGGAAACGGCTGAAAATCATGGCAATTCTGCGCGAACTCGCCGCAACCCCATCTGGCCCCAATCCATCAATCGTCTTCTTGTCCCCGCGAACAAAGAAAAGATTGCCAAGACGCCGCGTGTTCTCAACAAACACACTCTGATAAATCTCATCAAAGAACCATTTGTTGAAAAAAAGCAGATGCAAAGGACGAAACACCGCGGAAAATTTCTGCGCCAATCCCGGCACCCACAGATAAAACACATAGGCCAGGAAAATCCCAGCAACGCCCATCCCCAAAGGCAAAAACTTGACCCATTCAGGCACATGGTGCGCGGCTTCTAAAGTATCATTCTCAGCCTGCACATAAATCGCGTTCCTCCAGAAAGCATGCCTGTTCCAAGCACTTTCATGAACCTCATCCTCCAGAACAGGTGCTTCAACCTCAGGCTCCATCTCAACTTCTTCATGACCAACCTCTGCAACCTCATGAAGCTTCTCGCCACCCGCAACAAAAGGTTCATAAAATACAAAGCCCGCCAAAATTGCCCCCGTCGCCAAAACCAGTAACGGCGCCACCATCACAGGCGGAGATTCATGAACATGCTCCATGACCTTCTTAGACGCACGTGGCGCGCCATGGAAGGTCATCAAAATCAACCGCCAGGAATAAAACGCAGTCATAAACGCGGCCGCAATCCCCATCCAAAACGCAAACTCACCAAACCACGTATGATCAGCATACGCCGCCTCTAACACGATGTCCTTCGAGTAAAAGCCGGCAAACGGCGGAATTCCAGCCAACGCCAATGATCCAATCCACATGAGCGTATAAGTCACGGGAATCTTCTTCCAGATCCCGCCCATCTTGCGCATATCTTGCTCATCCGACATCGCATGAATGACCGAGCCAGCGCCAAGGAACAACAACGCCTTAAAGAACGCATGCGTGACCAGATGGAACATCGCCGCCCCGTAGGCCGAAACTCCAAGCGCAAAAAACATATATCCAAGCTGCGACATGGTTGAATAAGCAATCACGCGCTTAATATCAAACTGTGTCAACCCAATCGTTGCGGCCACAAAAGCCGTCAAACCACCCACCACCGTCACCACCATCAGCGCATCCGGCGCATATTCGTAGAGGGGCGAAAACCGAGCAACCAAAAATACGCCCGCCGTCACCATCGTCGCCGCATGGATAAGCGCCGACACTGGCGTCGGCCCTTCCATCGCATCCGGCAACCACACATGCAGGCCCAACTGCGCCGATTTTCCGCAGGCACCAACAAACAGCAACAAACCAATGAGCGTCAACGCATGCAGATTATAGCCGAAGAAATTAAAATACGTTGCCGCCTCGCTCGCCGCATTGGCAAATATCGCATCAAAACTAATGCTGCCGAACACACCGAAGATCGTAAAAATCCCAAGCGCCAAACCAAAATCGCCAATACGGTTCACCACAAACGCCTTCTGCGCCGCGACATTTGCACTAAATTTATGATTCCAGAACCCGATCAGCAAATAAGACGCCAAACCAACGCCTTCCCAACCAAAGAACAACTGCAACAGGTTATTCGCGCTCACCAGCATCAACATCGCAAACGTAAACAAGCTCAAATAAGCCATAAACCGTCCCTTGGAAGGATCATGACTCATATAACCAATCGAATAGAAATGAACACATGCTGAGACAATGTTAATCACACACATCATCACCACAGAAAGCGTATCAACCCGCAGTTCCCACGCGACCTTAAAATCGCCCGAAACCACCCAGTCCGCAAGATGCGCGACATAAGCAACACTATCTCCACCGGCAATAAATTTAAAAAACAAATTGATAGACGCAAATGCCGCAATACTGACCGCCGCACATGTTACAAACTGACACCCGGCATCACCGATTTTCTTGCCCCACAAAAAAGCAATCACAAACGCCAGCAACGGTGAAAATACGGCAAGAAGCTCCATTATCCCCTCAACCCTGAAATATCTTCAACATTAATCGTCCCCTTGTTCCGGAAGAATACGACCAGAATAGCCAAACCAATCGCTGCTTCCGCCGCCGCAACCGTCAGAACAAACAGCGTAAAAACTTGCCCCGTCAAATCACCCAGATATGTTGAAAACGCAACAAAATTAATATTCACCGCCAGCAACATCATCTCCACCGACATCAAAATCACAATGACGTTCTTTCGGTTTAAAAAGATCCCAAACACACCAATCGTAAACAAAAGCGCCGCCAAAGTCAGATAATGCTCAATGCCAACAGCCATCACGCCCCCGTCCCCGGTGTAACTTTTACAATTTCCATCGAATCTTCCACTGTCCGTGCTTGCTGATCTGAAACCTTTTGCTTGCGCACGCCGGGTCTTGAGCGATGCGTCAGCACAATCGCGCCAATCATCGCCACAAACAAAATAAGCCCCGCGAGCTGAAACGTCAGCGCGTAGTTCGTATACAAAACACGCCCCAAAGCCTCGGTATTGGTAAGAGAAACAGAATCAACAGTATGAAAGGCCACATTCTGGCTTAGCCCATCAATATAACGCCATCCCGAAAACACAAATGACAGCTCCACCATTAAAACCGCACCAATCGTCACCCCAAGCGGAACATACTGCATCGCGCCTTTCCTGAGGTTCGCAAAGTCGATGTCGAGCATCATCACCACAAACAAAAACAGCACGGCGACCGCACCAACATAAACAATGACCATAATCATCGCGACGAATTCGGCGCCCAAAAGCACAAACAACCCCGCCGAATTAAAAAATGCGAGAATAAGAAACAACACGGAATGCACAGGATTGCGCGCCGAAATGACCATCAGCGCACTGACAATCAGGACCAAAGCAAACATGTAAAAGGCTATACTGGCGACATCCATAGGAAGAATCCCTCAACGGGCTTTATAAATTGCCCTTTAGTTTTAGTCCTTTGCCTCCACTCCCGCAAGGGTACAAGACAAAAATATAACACTTTATTTTGTATTGATTTTTTGCGTTCCTCAGGTAACCTAAACGTTCAAGTTTCTTATTTTTCAAAACATATAGAAGAAGATAGATTATGAAGAAAAATATGATTTTGGCCGCTGTGGCTGCCCTGTTCCTGACCCCGATTTCTGCAAATGCTCAGGAATCCCAAGATTATCTCAGCTTCTCCGTCGGCTACTACGATATACTCGATGATCATGAGGCCGTGGATTTTCGCGCAGAATACCGCCCGGGTCATAATTACTTCTGGTATCTAAAACCTTGGGCTGGCGTCGAAGTCACATCTGATTTCTCGCTCTGGGCCGGCGGCGGTATCTTGGCTGACATTCCTGTAGCTCCACAATGGTATGTAACACCTTCGGTTGGCGCAGGCTATTACGCCAAAGGCTCAAGTAAAAAAGACCTGGACTACCCTCTGGAGTTCCGCTCACAACTTGAAGTGGCCTATCAACTCGACACAGGCAGCCGCATCGGCGCCGCTTTCGGCCACCTTTCAAACGCATCACTGGGCGATAGAAACCCCGGAACGGAAGTTTTAAGCTTGTATTGGCACCTGCCTTACTGATATTAAAGAAATATGAGAGAAATCCCCGCGTTTACGACAGTGTTCCTATCGGCATCTTACGGAGCGGCGGGCTTTTTGCATTCTGTCATTCCAACTGAAGAGAATGCTTTCACTTGGCGATTACCAGCAGGAATTGTCGTAGGAGCCACATTGGCCTTTCTACAGACCAAGCAATCACGCCCAGCTTCCCCACAAACACCCGCGCTACAATAAAAAAGAAAATATCTACCGATACGGCGCATCAGCCAGCAGGTTAGAAGCAATCTGCGCTTCCCAGCGATCACCGTTTGCCAGCAACTTGTCTTTGTTATAATAAAGCTCTTCGCGGGTCTCGGTCGCGAACTCGAAATTCGGCCCCTCAACAATCGCGTCCACCGGACACGCTTCCTGACACAGCCCGCAATAGATACACTTGGTCATATCGATGTCATACTTGGTCGTCCGCCGCGATCCGTCTTCCCGCGGCTCCGCCTCAATCGTAATCGCCAACGCCGGACAAATCGCCTCGCAGAGCTTACAGGCAATGCAGCGCTCCTCACCATTCGGATAACGGCGCAACGCATGCTCCCCGCGGAATCTCGGGCTGATCGGCCCCTTTTCGTAAGGATAGTTAATCGTCACTTTCGGCATCAAAAACATGTATTTCAGGGTCAACAAAAACCCCTTCACAATCTCTGTCAGCAAAAATGCATTTAAAAATCTATTCATGCGAACACTCTCTCACGTCCCGGGTGTCTATAGGGCAACCCTAAACGATTTTCCGCCTTAAATCTTTCTTTAATCAGAAAATCGATGGCCCTTTGAACAACAAGATCTGCAAACTCATCATCAGTTAACATTTTTTTTAGCTTATCCTTATCAACATTTCTATCATATTCCTTAAAGCTTCCAAACGCACCGAAACAATCCAAAAATAAGCCACCAGAAACCTTTGCAACTTCCATATGATAAGTAAACTTTATATCGTCCAGAGCAACATCAAAAGTCACGATCCCTTGTCTGCCGTGCTGGGGATTTCTTTTTTTTACAGACTCTCTCAACGGCTCTTCAAACGCCTCCGCCATCATCGTACGCGCTCTATCTTCCAGCTCTCTAACCTCTTCAAAAACCGCCTTCAGTGACTCTTTAGACATAGCTCATACTCCCAGCAACTCTAGTAATTATCATAATACAGCTCTGATATAGCTGAAATTCCATAAACTTACAAATTCCGTATTATTGGCAATGCTTTGCAATAAAAAAGGCTGCTTCAGATGTCCTAGAGTTTCTCGCCATATAACAACCATACTCCTTCAACCGGTCAGCCCGTCCCGCCGCAAGTTCAGAAAAGGAAAAAGTCTCCGCTGAACGGCTGGCACTGCCGGTCTTAACAAACATGACGCCATTATCAAAATCAAACACATTGTCGATGTCGGTCACCCCGCCAATGCGGATATTTTCAATGACGGTGTTTTTATCAAGCATATATGTTCTGCCGTTCCTAAGTGTAAACCCGCCATCCTTACGCTCCAGAATATCCGTCGCAACCCATGCCGGCTCTTGCGCCGCCTGGGCTTGCGCGCTAGTCGTCGTAGAATACCCCTCAACCTGCGCCATCACCGGAGCCGTCATCAAAACCAACAAACCAATTAAAATCAAACGCATGAAAATCTCCTCTTAGTTCGGCAAGGCATTAAAAGCCAACAACACGCCGGATGTCAAAACCACCCAAAACAGGGTCAGCGGCAAGAACACCTTCCAACCCAACCTCATAAGCTGATCATACCGAAAGCGCGGCAAGGTTGCACGCGTCCATATGAAAAAGAACAAAACTGCTCCCACCTTTAACGCGAACCAGACAATCCCCGGCACAAAAGCCAAAGCCGTAATCCCGAACGGCGGCAACCAGCCTCCCAGGAATAAAATCGTCGTCATCGCACTCATCAAAATCATCGCGGAATATTCCCCGAGGAAGAACAACGCATACGTCATCGCCGAATATTCAACCATAAACCCGCCGGTAATCTCGGATTCCCCTTCAGGCAAGTCGAATGGCGCCCGGTTGGTTTCCGCCAAAATAGAAACCAAAAAGACAATCAGCATCGGAAACAATAAAACCTGCATCCATATCGGCCGCGGCGCCAAAACAATCTCCTGCAAATTCAGCGATCCGGTGCAAATCAGCACACACACGATAATCAGCCCCATCGAGACTTCATACGAAACCATCTGCGAAGCAGAACGCAAACCGCCCAAAAACGCATAACGCGAATTCGACGCCCACCCGGCCATAATCACGCCATACACCGTCATCGAACTCACGGCAAAAAGATAAAGAATTCCGACATTGATATTCGCAATCACCCATTCTTTATCAAACGGAATGACCGCCCAGGCCAGCAACGACATCGCAAACAACATCATCGGCGCCATCAAGAATACAACCTTGTTCGCCTGGCTTGGAATAATCGTCTCTTTGGAAAAAAGCTTGATCCCGTCGGCAATCGGTTGCAGCAACCCGAACGGCCCCACCGTCATCGGCCCCTGCCGACGCTGCATCGCGCCCATGATTTTTCGCTCGGCATAGGTCAGATACGCCACCGCCAGCAACACCCCGACAACGACAACAAGGATCATCGCCACCGTCCAGATGGTCCAATCAATCTCGTATATGCCGGTTAGATTAATCATTCAGCCACTGCCTCACTTTTATGTTTCAGAAGATTATAACCTTTATGCAATCCCCATCCTAAAACCAAGCCTGGTAATACAACAAGAGAAAGCCCTAAACCAATCGGAACTTGCCAACCAAAAGCAAAGCTTCCTCCAAAGGAGGTCGACACAAAAAGCAATATAATAATAAAAACTTGAGATGCTAAAATATGCAAAAATGCATGACTTCTACAAAAATAAAGAGCAAGGAATCCACCTACAATACCAACCATTAAGGGGACAGCCCATATGTAAGCAGGAAACACATCTTTAGCCAAACCATCTATTGCCTCAAGAACAAAAACGACCAATGCATAAACAATCGGGCAATAAAAAAGAATAAACAAAAAATTGGTCTTTTTTATTTTCTCCTGAAAAGACATTACGCCGCCTTCTTGCCCTTCACAAACTTGCTCAAATCAGGCTTAAAATAATTCGGCCCTTTCATAACTTTGCCGTCCTCTGGCCGGCGGATCGGTTTTCCGTCTTCTCCCAGCTTGGACATGTTCGAACGATGCACTTCGTCAAACGCCGCATCTTTGACATTATGAAGCCCGAAGCTCAAAAACGCCCCGTCCAGCACATATTGCAAATCGATCAGCGCATCCAGAGTCTCCAACGTATCGCCATCGCTCAAGGCCGCCTTCAATTCTTCCAGCTCTTCCTCAATCAAATTCACGCGCAGCGCCTTCGTCTGCTCACAACTCAAATCCGGCGCATCACAAACCGGCAACCCGTACGTCTCATGAAACTCCTGTACTTGTTGCAATGTCGTCTTTTTCATTCCGCGGCCTCCAGATACTCTTGCTGCTTAAATTCCTCAACACATGCGCGCATCGTGTCCGACGCACGGCAAATCGCATTGGTCATATAGAAATTTTTCACGGAGCTCACAAACGGAACCCCGGAAACCTTGCCCTTCTTACCAAAACTTTTCCATTCCGTCGGATGAACAACATCAAACTCGCCCAAATGTGGCCACTCGCCATAAATCCGCTCGCGCAATTGCGCAAACGTGTCATAAGACAATTTCGCCCCCAGCCGTTCCGACAGCGCCCGTAAAATCGTCCAGTCTTCCCGCGCATCACCAGGCGGCGAAGCCGCGCGTTTCGCCAATTGTGGGCGCCCTTCGGTATTCACATAAATTCCATCTTTCTCGGTATAAGCTGCACCGGGCAAAACCACATCCGCGCGCGCAGCGCCATGATCGCCGTGATGCCCCTGATAAACCACAAAGGTCTGCCAACCAATCTCCTTGGCCGCATTAAATTCATCCGCGCCCAAGAGATAAACTGCCTTGATCGATCCGTCTTTCGTTCCGGCCAAAATTTCATTGAACCCCTTGCCGCCATCTCCCGGCGCAAAACCAACATCCAGCGCCCCGACACGGCTTGCCGCCGTATGCAAAATCGAAATCTCCGCACCAAGCTCCTTCTTCGCGCAATGAAGCATATGATGAACCGCCGCCGCGTCATCACCTTTAAACGCTCCCATCCCCGCAATAATCAGCGGATTTTTAACCTTCAGTTTTTCGAGATCCGCTGCCGAAGTCCCCAGATGCACATACGGATATGTCAGATCGACCGCCTCACCAATCACATAGACTTTAACGCGTTTATCCAAAACAGTTTTGCGAATCCGCGCATTAACCAATGTCGCTTCCCATCGCGGATTAGTACCAACCAGAACAATCGCTTCCGCGTCTTCAATCCCCGCAATAGTGGAGTTAAACACATACCCCGCACGTACACTCGGATCAAACATCGCACCATCCGTCCGGCAATCCATATGCGGTGAATCAAGTTTACCCATCAAATCCTTGAGCGCCACAATCTCCTCAACCGCCGCCAGATCGCCAACCAAACCCGCAATCTCAGAACCTTTCAAAGGCTTCAACTTGGCAGCAATAAACTTAAACGCCTCATCCCAGCTCGCCTCTTTCAGCTTTCCTGATTTTTGGTCGCGGATATAAGGCCGATCAATCCGCCCTTTCGCCAACCCGTCATAGGCAAAGCGCGAACGATCGTTAATCCATTCCTCGTTAATGTCTTCATGCAAACGCGGCAAAATCCGCATCACTTCGCGCCCGCGGACATCCACCCGGATGTTACATCCGACTGCATCATGCACATCAATCGACTCGGTCTTGCGCAACTCCCACGGCCGCGCCTTGAAAGCATAAGGCTTACTCGTCAGCGCGCCCACCGGACACACATCGATCAAATTTCCGGACATCTCGGTCTTCACCAGATCGCCAATGAATGTCG
Source organism: uncultured Micavibrio sp. (assembly GCA_964478225.1). Taxonomy (GTDB): domain Bacteria; phylum Pseudomonadota; class Alphaproteobacteria; order Micavibrionales; family Micavibrionaceae; genus CAYZHM01. The sequence goes on along the minus strand of CAYZHM010000006.1, from coordinate 30,406 downwards.
TAATCTCGGCCTCTTCGCCGCGGTGCAATTGCCCCAAAACAGGCGTCCCTGCAACCTCTTCTGCAAACCGCACACAGCGCGTGCAATTAATACAGCGATTCATCGAGGTCTTGATCAGCGGCCCCAATTCCTTGTCCGGCACCGCGCGCTTGTTCTCATGGAACCGCGAACGATCGAATCCATACCCCATCGCCTGGTCCTGCAAGTCGCACTCCCCGCCCTGATCGCAAATCGGGCAATCCAGCGGATGGTTGATGAGCAACATCTCCATCACGCCTTTGCGTGCCTTCTTCACCATCTCAGAATCGGTTTTGACCTTCATCCCTTCGCCGCACGCCATGGCGCAGGACGCTGCGGGCTTCGGCGGGCCGCCTTCGATCTCTACAAGACACATCCGGCAATTCGCCGGCACGGAAAGACGGTCATGATAGCAAAAATGCGGGATCTCAACGCCCAGCATTTGCGCTGCTTGGAGAATACTCGTCCCCTGCGGGACTTCGATTTCCTGGTTATTGATGGTTAATTTAGGCATGTGTTTAATATAACGAAATTTTTCAGATATTAAACCACTCAAGCCTCAGAGTACACAGGGAATATCGCCGTAATACAAACTTTCAAAGTTTTATAGCTATTCCCGAGCATTCGCCAAAACGGCCGCAGGAATATCTTTTTCTTGGATTGGATACGAAAGAACGCGCACAGGAATTTCGCGTTGTGGCCCATCAGCAACAGCGAGATTAAACTTATCAACCGCAATGCAAAAAGCCTCAGACAAAGTGTATGTCGCACGCTCCTCCTTTTTTAATTCGACCTGCTCTGGTTTTCCCAGAGTTTCAACAATCGCATCAAAATAGGCCTTTAGAGGAGTCATTTCACCCTCTCTGGTTCTTACAACGTAACAAACGCCGAATTTTGCGATTGCTTCATCTCTGTTATATCCAAGCATTCCCATGTCTATTCTTAAACCCCTTTACTCAAAAAATTACATAACAAGGTATCTACCACACCTATATCCGTAGACAAGAATAATTTGAAAAAAAACGCTGTAATTTCCATACTTTCTATGCTTAAAACATACACCATGGCAACGCGTATCGAAGTTCTAGCCCACCCCGACGACGGACGGGCAAAAAATATAGAAAAGCTCCTGCAATCGATGGGCAAAGCCGCATCCGTGCGTGTGGTCGATGTGTACACATCCGAAAGTCCGGCTGCTGCGAATAAGGCTTTCATAAACAGCCTCGCCAACCCCGTCACCGAGCAAATCAATCCCAAGCTCAAAGATTTCGATTGGGCGCTCGAAATCGGTTTTCTGCCCGGCGTCACAGACAATATTGGCCACACGGCGCAAGAACTGCTCGCGCTCACCGCACCCGGCAATGACAACGCGGTCTATTCTTCTAAACTTTACCTACTCAAAGGCAAACTCAGCAAAGGCGACATCGAATCCCTCGCCGCACAAATCGCCAACAGCCTCATCAACCGCATCACAATAAAAGACGCCAAAACTTTTGGCAAAGATGGTGGCATGGAAGCAATCATCCCCAAAGTCACACTCTCCAATCAAGGCTCTGCGGCGGATGATATCAACCTGAATGTTGGCGATGAAGAGCTTGAAAAAATCGGCAAAGACGGTATCGCCAACTACGATGGCTCCCGCCGCGGCCCGCTTGGCATGTCACTGCTTTACATGAAGGCCGTCCGCGATTACTTCAAATCCGAAGGCCGCCTCGCCAAGGACATCGAGCTCGAAACCATCGCCCAAACCTGGTCGGAACACTGCAAACACACGATTTTCGCCTCCCCCATCGATGACGTCAAAGAAGGCATCTACAAACATTATATCAAGCGCGCCACGCAAGAGATCCGCAAGAAAAAAGGCAAAGATGATTTCTGCGTCTCGGTCTTCTCCGACAACGCCGGCGGCATTATTTTCGACGACAACTGGTTGATCACCGACAAAGTCGAAACCCACAATTCCCCCTCCGCCCTTGACCCATTCGGCGGCGCAATTACTGGCATTGTCGGGGTCAACCGCGATTGTATCGGCTTTGGCAAAGGCGCCAAACCCGTCATCAACCGTTACGGTTTCTGCCTCGCCGATCCGCGCACCAATCCGGAATATTACCGCGACAAAGACCGCAAAATCCCGATCCTTCCCCCCGCCACTATTATGAAGGGCGTGGTCGAAGGCGTGGAAGCCGGCGGCAATCAGTCCGGCATTCCAACCCCGCAAGGCTTCGTCTATTTCGATGACCGCTTTGTGGGCAAACCACTGGTATTCGTGGGGACAATCGGCCTCATCCCGCGGGAAATAAACGGTAAACCCGGGCATGAAAAATGTGCACAGCCCGGGGATAAAATCGTCATGGTCGGCGGGCGCGTTGGGCGCGACGGCATTCACGGCGCTACATTTTCCTCCGTCGCCCTCGACGAAGGCTCCCCCGCTACTGCCGTTCAAATCGGCGATCCTATTACCCAAAAGAAAATGTCCGACGCCATCATCAAGGAAATCCGCGACAAAGATTGGTACACGGCTATCACCGACAATGGCGCCGGCGGACTTTCATCCTCTGTTGGCGAAATGGCCGGACAAAGCGGCGGTTTCCATGTTGAGCTTGAAAAAGTGCCGCTCAAATACCCCGGCATGGCCCCATGGGAAATCTGGATTTCTGAATCGCAAGAGCGCCTCACTCTGGCCGTTCCTGAAGAAAACTGTGACGACATCATCCACCATCTCGCACGCCGCGGCGTTGAAGCCACCGTAATCGGCACCTACACCGACACCGGCCGCGCGCATATCACATGGAACGGCGAAACCATCATGGACATGGACATGGAATTCCTGCATGACGGAATTCCCAAAACACCGCTCACAACCACAATCAAATTCCCGGATGAAAAAGAACCTTCACTGCCCGCGGACAACAATCCCGAAGAAACATTGTGCAATATCCTATCTGCGCTCAATGTTTGCTCCAAAGAATTCATCGCCACGCAATACGATCATAATGTCCAAGGCAGCGCCGTCCTCGGCCCCCTGCAAGGCCCCGGACGCGTTTACGCCGACGCCAGTATAACAAAACCCGTCCTCACATCGCCGCGCGGCGTGGTCCTCTCGCAAGGGCTGTTCCCGCGCTACAGCGATATCGACAGCTATCACATGGCCGCCTGCGCGATCGACATGGCTGTCCGCGCCGCAGTAACCGCTGGCGCGGATATCGACCATCTCGCGTTGCTCGACAATTTCTGCTGGTGTTCATCAGACGAACCCGAACGCCTCGGCCAGCTCAAGCGCGCCGCCGAAGCTGTCTACGATCTCGCCGTGCATTACGGCACACCGTACATATCCGGAAAAGATAGTATGTTCAATGACTTCAAAGGATTTGATAAGAATGGAGATCAAGTAAAAATTTCTGCGCCGCCAACGCTTCTCGCTTCAAGCATCGGCGTTATTCCAAACATCAACCAAGCAATATCATTAAACCCCAAAGCGATAGGAGATGTTCTTTATCTTTTAGGAGAGACAAAAGATGAGCTTGGCGGCGGCGAATACTACGCACATCACGGCGTCATCGGATGCAACGCTCCTAAAGTCGACATCGGCCGCAACCTTGTTCTCTACAAACGCTACTCCAAGGCCGCACGCGAACGCCTGATCGCCTCAGGCCTCGCCCTATCTTACGGCGGACTGGGCGTCGCTCTGGCCAAAAAATCTATCGCCGGAAAAATGGGATTATATATTGATTTCAATGCAATAGATATCGATATTAACAAATTACTTTATTCAGAAAGCGCCGGACGCATTTTAGTGTCAGTTGCACCACAGAACATCAAAAAGTTTGAAAAAATCTTCAAGGGTTTTGATCACGTTTATAAAATTGGCCATGTAGCGTACATCAATAAATTGAATATAAAGAATATCTTACAAGTCGATATTGATAAATTAGATAAAGCCTACAAAGCTCCCCTAAAGGATTATTGATGACCCAGAGTTCCAAAATCCTCGAAGACTACAAAACCCACTTCGCCTTCGGTGAAAACTGGAGCAGCTTTAGCGAAACCATAACGCCAACCCACATCAAAGAAGCTCAAACTTCCTTAGCCCGCCTTTGTGAAAATCTAACAGACAAAACATTCTTAGACATAGGCTGCGGCTCTGGCCTTCACGCTTTATGCGCTTTGCAAATGGGGGCTCGGCACGTCACCGCAATTGACATTGACGATGATAGTATTGCCACAACTCTCTCTACTCTCAAGAGATTTTGGCCTGAAGCTAACTATGATTGCTTCACCGCCAACATTCTCAGCGATTTCAAATCCCAAGGCCACACCTATGACAACGTTTACAGTTGGGGCGTCTTGCATCACACCGGCGACATGTGGAACGCGATAGACAACGCCAGCAAACTCGTGGCGCCGAACGGTAAATTCATCATCGCCATCTACATCAAAACGCCCCTTTGCGCATTTTGGGAAAAAGAAAAAAAGCTCTACACCAATTCGCCAAAACCCGTACAAAGCGCAATAACCTATCTATACGCTTTCCTCCTGGCATTGGGCTACGCCGTCAAAGGCATAAACCCCATCAAAAAAATTAAAGACTATAACAAGAATCGCGGCATGTCATGGTGGCACGATTGCATCGACTGGCTCGGCGGCTGGCCTTACGAAAGCGCCACACCCGAGCAAGTAAAAGAATTTATGGAACAACGCGGATTTCAACAAACCGCTGCCTACAACACAAAAAAGCGCGTAGGAATTCTAGGCACAGGCTGTGCCGAATATGTTTTCACAAAAGAGGATCAAAAAGAATGAGCGCCGAGGTTTTGGTTTTGGCCGGATACGGATTGAATTGTGAAGAAGAAACACTTCACGCCTTTAATCACGTCGGCATCGAAGGAAAAATAAAACATATCAATGATATAATCGAAAATCCTCAAGTTTTGAATGAGACCCAAATCCTCGCCATCCCCGGCGGTTTTTCTTATGGGGACGACACAGGTTCCGGCAACGCCTTCGCCCAAAAAATGAAGCTGGCCTTATGGGAAAATTTAGTGTCATTCGCGGAGCGTGACACATTAATGATCGGAATTTGCAACGGCTGCCAGATCATGGCCAACCTCGGCCTCATTCCCAAAGTTGGAGAACGTACAGTCGCCGTCACTTATAATGAAAGCGCCCGCTATCAATGCCGCTGGATCGACGTACAGGCAAATCCGAAAAACACCTCACCCTGGCTCGAAGGCATCAAAAGCATGCATATCCCCGTTGCCCACGGCGAAGGCCGATTTATGATGGACGACGAAACCCTCAAAGCCCTCGAAAAAAACAACCAGATCGCCTTCCGCTACACCAAGAACGGCACCCCCGCGAACGGCGAATTCCCCTATAACCCGAACGGATCCATGGCCGACATCGCCTCCATGACCGACAAAACCGGCAAAATCCTCGCGATTATGCCCCATCCTGAACGCGGTATGTTCACCTGGCAACGGGACGATTACGATATTTTGAAAGACAAGGCACAACGCGACAGCTCGGAGCTTCCCGATGAGGCCGACGGCCTGCAACTATTCCGCAATGCGGCGCGGTATTTCGAGGTTTTGCCCCAAAAAGCCCGCGCTTAATTTACTGTTCTTCATAAAAGAACATGGGGCCCCATGTCTAGAGGCGCTGTAAATTCGCGATGCGTAATCTGACTCTTCGCCGTTGACTAGGATGCAAGCAACACCCATCGACTTCGTCACCAGATCACGCTGACATGTCTAAAACCGATATTAGGATAATTTTCCTATTTTGTCAAGATCGATTTATATTACATAAAACTTGACTTATGTAGCCCCTTTAATGTACTAACAATGTTTTTGACGAACCAATTGAGGAACCATGCTCGTTTTAAACCAAGATTTTATCCGTGTCGCAACAGTAAAGCTTGATCCAACAAGATCGAACCACGCCTTAACCGCAGAAGACATAGAGAATAGAAAGAAAATTGCCGAAAACGGAAGCCAAATAGCTTTAGTTGACAACGCTTATGGCTACGCATGGGGCCGTTCTCCGGAATATATAGGAGCACCGTTTGATGCCGATACGGAAGTTTTAGAAATAGAGCTAGTAGAATGGAGCGAATTCTTTAATGCACCGTAAAGGCAAAGCAATACGTTCTTTTATTACCGTAAAAAAATTTATGCCTTACATTTTTCGATGAAAGTTAATTAAATAAGTGGAGAAATATTTATGTCTTATGATTGCCCCAAAAACAATTCAGCTGGTTGCTTAGGAACAGCTTTTGCATTTGCAGTCGGCACGATCGGCGGCCTCGGCGCCGGTGTTTTTTTGCACGACGGTGGAATTGTAAAATTCCCAATGTCAGCAGGATACTCTTTAGTTGCTATCGGCTCAGTTTATGCTCTAGCAAGAGCTACAAAGTTCGCAGCCGAAAAAATGGGCATTGATAAGAGCGAGGTTGTAGAAGGACTAATGGGGCCGTGCCTTTGGGGAGCCGGTGGAGGGTTTATCTTAGGTCTTTTGGGAGATTAAAACCCAGCTAAGCCGCGCGCTTGCGATACTCCATGATCCGGTGTTCCATCTCGGAGCGGAAATGCCGGATCAGCCCTTGCACCGGCCACGCCGCCGCATCCCCGAGCGCGCAAATCGTGTGACCTTCAATCTCTTTGGTCACTTCCCAGAGCATATCAATTTCCTCAACCGTGGCATTTCCCTGCACCATACGCGTCATCACGCGCCACATCCACCCGGCCCCTTCGCGGCAAGGCGTACATTGCCCGCAACTCTCATGCTTGTAGAAATAAGACAGCCGCGCGATCGCATAAATAATATCCGTTGATTTGTCCATGACAATAACGCCCGCAGTCCCCAAACCAGAGCCGGCCTCGCGCAAAGAATCAAAATCCATATGCACATGGTCGCACACCGTTTTCGGCAACAATGGTGTCGATGATCCGCCAGGAATAACCGCGAGCAAATTGTCCCAGCCACCGCGTACACCGCCCGCATGCTTTTCAATTAACTCGCGCAGCGGAATTCCCATTTCTTCTTCAACGTTGCAAGGCTGGTTAATATGTCCGGAAATACAGAACAACTTCGTCCCTGCATTTTTTTCATCACGCCCAAGCGCAGCGAACCATTCCGCCCCGCGTCGCAAAATCGTTGGCGCAACCGCAATGGTTTCAACATTGTTCACCGTCGTGGGACAGGAATAAAGACCCGCCATCGCCGGAAATGGCGGCTTGTTACGCGGCTGGCCTTTGTTGCCCTCAAGCGATTCAATCAACGCAGTTTCCTCGCCGCAAATATACGCCCCCGCACCACGATGCAAAACAATATCAAAATCCCATCCAGAACCGGCCGCATTCTTACCCAAAAGACCGGCATCATAAGCCTCTTCAATCGCGCGCAAAACGGACGAACCTTCATTAAAAAACTCACCGCGAATATAAATAAACGCCTTGTGCGCGCCCATCGCAAACCCGGCCAGCAAACACCCTTCCAGCAACTTGTGCGGCTCGTTGCGCAGAATATCACGGTCTTTGCATGTCCCAGGTTCGGACTCGTCGGCATTGACCACCAGATAATGCGGCCGCTCGGAAAGCTCTTTCGGCATAAACGACCATTTCAAACCCGTCGGGAACCCCGCGCCGCCGCGCCCGCGTAATCCAGATTGTTTCATTTGCTCGATAATCGCGTCGCGCCCGCGCTTGATGATGTCCGCGGTCTTGTCCCAATCTCCGCGCTTCTTCGCATCTTTAAGCCCAGACGATTCCCATCCGTAAATATTGGTGAATATGCGGTCTTCGTCCCTCAGCATCACGCAACTCCCGCCTTCTTCGCTTGTTCTTCCAACGTCGTCGGCCCCGACAGCGGCATCGATGCCCTGCGCCCAGTTTGCGAACCCACTTCAGGAGTACCGCCTTCGGCTAAAATCTCGATGAGTTTCTTCATACTCTCCGGCGTCAAATCCTCGTAATAATCATCATTAATCTGCACCATCGGCGCATTCACACAGGCACCAAGACACTCGACTTCAACCAATGTAAATTTCCCGTCTTTCGTCGTCTCGCCAACGCCGATACCCAGTTCTTTCTCACACGCCTCAACAATCTTACTCGACCCGCACAGCCAGCACGGCGTTGTCGTACAGACCTGCACCAAATTAACGCCAACAGGCGCGAGATTATACATCGAATAAAACGTCGCGACTTCGTAGACCTTGATCGCAGGAACATCAACAATCCGCGCAATCTCGTCCATCGCCGCACGTGGAATCCATCCCCCAAAAGGCGGGCTCGCCTTCGCCCCCTCCGCATGCATCTGCCGCTGCGCCAAATCGAGCAGCGGCATCGTCGCCGATTTCTGCCGCCCCTTTGGATACAATGAAATAATCTCCGCCACCTTTTTCTTATCGCTAAAAGAAAAGCTTTCGGGTTGGTATTTCGCGTTCAGATCAAATGGTTTTTTCATTTAAGCAGTACCCTTCATGTCTGCAAGTAACACAGCTGCGGAAAGAAGCAAAGAGTCAATCCCGAGAAAAACGGCACTAAACCAATACATATTATAAATATTTTTGGGCTTCGCCGCGTCCGGCGATGCATAATGACTATACCCCATAAGGATATTCGAAAAAATAAGTGCCAAAGGCCCTATAGCCAAAAAAAAGAATGGAGACACAACGCCCATAATACTTAAAACCTTGTTCCTCACAGGGCGTTCTCTGGAAATCCCATACCGGTCATACCGTCGAAACCCCTCAAAACTCAATGAAAATGCATCTGCCCACAAAACGAGTCCAAACCCGTAAATCGCAAACAACAGTCCCATTTTTGTAACAGAATTATTTCCTTCAAAAAAAATAAGGCCTGTCAAAAAAAATAAAAGAACAGCCAAAAGTATATAAACATGCAGAAGGCTGATCTTTCGTGATATAAGTGCTCTAAAATCCATTTACTTTGCACAAAACAAAACCTGTGGAAATGCCCTTCTCTCTGCTTCTGATTTTCCAAACCCCGCCAAAGTATTTTGGCTTTTCACAAGGCGCGAGGAGCGCAGTGTACATATTGCTACATAAGAGACGAGCAACGCTGTGAAAAGGCAAAAGACGAAGGCGGTCATCGATCAATCTCCCCAAACACAATATCAAGCGAGCCGATAATCGACACCGCATCCGCAAGCTGATGCCCCTTGCTCATGAAATCGAACGCGGCGAGATGCGGAAAACCCGGAGCGCGAATTCGGCATCGATAAGGCTTGTTCGTCCCATCCGAAACCAGATAAACCCCGAACTCGCCTTTCGGCGCTTCAACGCAGGCGTACGTCTCGCCCGCAGGAACGTGATAACCTTCACTATACAGTTTAAAGTGATGGATCATCGCCTCCATAGACGATTTCATCTCCGCGCGGCTTGGCGGCGCTACTTTGCGGTCATCAACCTTGACCGGCCCCTCAGGCATTTTTTCAATTGCCTGCTTCATGATTTTCAAAGACTCGCGCATCTCCTGCATCCGCACCAGATACCGCGCATAACAATCGCCTGTTTTGCCGACCGGAATGTCAAAATCCATCTGATCGTAGACTTCATAAGGCTGAGCCTTGCGCAAATCCCATGCGACACCAGACCCGCGCAGCATCGGCCCGCTGAACCCCCAATCCATCGCATCTTCTTTGCTAACCGCGCCAATATCAACTGTACGCTGTTTGAAAATACGGTTACCGGTCAACAAACTATCGAGATCATCCAAAAACTTTGGAAACTGCTCAACCCAATCCATCATGTCTTCGGCAAGCCCAGCCGGCATATCCTGATGCACGCCGCCGGGACGGAAATAATTCGAGTGCAATCGCGCGCCGCAGACACGCTCATAAAACTCCATACCTTTTTCGCGCTCTTCAAATCCCCACAGCGCCGGCGTAATCGCGCCCACATCGAGCGCAAAGGTCGTAATATTCAGAATATGGTTGAGAATCCGCCCCAATTCGCAATACAGCACACGGATATATTGCGCCCGCAGCGGCACCGTAATTCCGAGAAGTTTTTCAGTCGCCAGCGCAAACGCATGCTCCTGATTCATCGGGCACACATAATCAAGACGGTCGAAATACGGCACAGCCTGCACGTACGTCTTATGCTCGATCAATTTTTCTGTACCGCGGTGGAGCAAACCGATATGCGGATCGGCGCGCTCAACAATTTCGCCCTCCATCTCCAGCACCAGACGCAACACGCCGTGCGCCGCCGGGTGCTGCGGTCCAAAATTCATCGTAAACGGCTTGATCTGCGTTTCTTCGGAGATGTCGATATTTTCGATTGCGCTTGTCATTCGTCGCCCTCCGGTTCAACCATTATCCACTTATCACCATGAGGATCTTGTATAATAGGCCCAACTCCAATGCTTTTCTCATCAATGGGAATCTCCACAACAGGACCATTGGATTTTATGGGGACGCCAACACTTATATTTGCAGAACCATCCTCTTTGTGAGCAATTTTAGTCAAAAGATGAATAACATGAAATTGTTGGGCGTTATTATTGTATAAAAAATACAAATTTCCCAAGCAAACCAGAAGAATTAGAAAAAGCAATATATTCGAAAATATGCCACTCATACCTTCTTCGCCTCCTTATACCCATGCGGCGGCTTGACGGCTTTCTCATCACCCGGCAATTGAATATCGGTCATACCTTCCCACGGCGAGAGAAAATCAAAATTACGAAATTCCTGCGTCAGCTTCACCGGCTCATACACAACGCGCTTTTGTTCTTCATCATACCGCAGCTCGACATAGCCGGTCAGAGGAAAATCTTTTCTCTGCGGATGACCTTCAAATCCGTAGTCAGCAAGTATGCGACGCAAATCGTTATGACCTTCGAACATCACGCCATACATGTCCCAAACTTCGCGCTCAAACCATCCGGCGGAATGATAAATTCCTGTCACGCTGGGCACCATGTCATCCTCACCCGCCATAACTTTCACGCGCGCCCTGTGGTTGTGGCGCATCGACAATAAATTATAAACCACCTCAAAACGCTTCTCGCGTTCGGGATAATCAACCGCTGTCACATCAACCAAAACCTGAAACTCGCATTCTTTGTTATCGCGCAGGAAATTAAGAATCTTCTGGATATGCTCGGCTTTCGCATGAAACACCAACTCGTGTTTGATAAACTCGTAACGCTCGATCTTGCCTTTGAGCTGCTCAAGGATCGTATCCGCCAGATCTGTCAGCGCATCAACGGGCAATTCTGGTGTCCTCCCGCTGAATTTTTTTCTGAAGCTGAAGCAATCCATAGACCAGAGCCTCTGCTGTCGGCGGACATCCGGGCACATAAATATCGACCGGCACGATACGATCACAACCGCGCACGACGGAATAGGAATAATGATAGTACCCACCGCCATTCGCGCATGAACCCATCGAAATCACCCAACGCGGCTCCGGCATTTGGTCGTAAACTTTACGCAGTGCCGGCGCCATTTTGTTGCACAGCGTCCCCGCAACGATCATCACATCGGATTGACGCGGCGATGGACGCGGAATAATTCCAAATCGGTCGAGATCATAACGACTCATATAGGCGTGAATCATTTCAACGGCGCAACACGCCAAACCAAACGTCATCGGCCATATTGAACCCGTACGCGCCCAGTCGAACAGCGCATCGGTCTGTGTTAGCAAAAATCCTTTTTCATTCAGCGTTTTCGACAAGGCCGCAGGAACAACATCCTGCTCCTCCGCAGGCGGCATCATAGGAACATTCGTTCTTAATTCATAATTCGGCGCTTTGATGATGTGCTTATCGTGTGTCATTCTGTCTTGCTATTCTCCGGCGCTGGCGGTTCATACCATTGATGTATATAATCACATTCAGGATTGTCACAGGTATGTTTTAAAACTCCCAGAACCTGCTTTTTTCCTAAGACCTCGCCACAAGGGTCTTCGCCTTCAGTTTGGGGTCTATATTCATAAACTTCACCATTATCAAATTCGATGAGAATTTTCTTATCCTTATCATTAGTATGACATTTCTTTACAGGAAGAATTTCCACACTCTCACTTTTGATGGATCCAGCCCAAGAAGGTTCTGATAAAAAAACAACAAGACACAACATGCTAAGAAGTTTTTTCATTATTCCCACTCCAGCGCGCCCTTCTTCCATTCATAAACGAACCCGACCGTCAGCACGCCCAGAAAAACCATCATCGACCAGAACCCGAACAAACCTATGGCCTTCAGCGAAATCGCCCAGGGAAACAGGAATGCAATCTCAAGGTCGAAAATGATAAAAAGAAGACAAACCAGATAAAACCGCACGTCAAACTTGGTGCGCGCATCAGCAAAGGCCTCAAACCCGCACTCATAGGCGGACAGCTTTTCAGGGTCAGGCTTGCGCTGTCCGGCAAGAATGGAGCCCAAAATCATAACGGCCGACATCCCGCCGGCGATCAGCATAAAGATCAAAATCGGTAAATATTCGAGAAGAAAATCAGCAGAAGCCATATCCGAGTCAAATCGTTGTTTCTGGACACTTTTATCTCATTATTCCGCCCCCGCCGCAAGCCGTTATCGCTTTTTTTAAGGGTTATCTACTCCCGTATTGCCTTACCCGAAGAATGAAAAGTTTGACAGGGAGACCAAAAACAGTTAAAAACTACTTTAATTATGTAAATGAATAAAATGGTGTTGCTATGAAATATACTAAGGGACTCTCAAATTTAACGCTAGCCGTAGCTTTAGCCGCAGTCACAGGTCAAAAAAACGATGCGCAAGCCCAGGACATCTACTCCGCGTGCCCGGATGGCAAATGCGCGAAAGCCCTTCCTCTTTTCGTCGAACACCCCCAAACAACGGTTATCGTTGAAAATCACATTCAAACAACACAACCAACCTACAATGGCCCTACAGACCCTAATGGTTGGTATGCCGTTGCAAGCAGAGAACAGACACCAGTCATAAACTATCCTCAAACACCCGCGCAGCGTTTTCCCATGGGAAAAGTCCTGACCGCCGAACACATATTAACCACAGGCGATCTTGGGATATATGATGACACCCCGCAGCTAAACCAATTCATCGATTGGAACAACAACGACGAATTCAATCAGGCATACCGCCAAATCCTTCAAAGCAGTATTGAGGCGGTTGGCAAGGACAGCGTCATGCAAAGCCTTCTGGCAAAACCGAAATGGGACCGCAAAGATCGTTACGCCTGGGAAGAAAAACTCAGCCAAATCATCATGGACGAAGTTTATAAAATCCCGGCTTTTCAAACCTACAGAGACGCATATGTGACTCCCCTGAACGGCAGAGAGAAACTTGCCCGCTCAACATATTTCAACGCCATCAGCGAAGATATTCGCAATGGAACAGAATTCTATGAAAACGACTGCGAAGTCCAGGGATGCCTAAAAGCCTGCCTTGCCACACAAGTCGAAAAGCATCACCTGTCTGCAAGCCAAGACAGCTATTATAAAAGCCCTTGCCAATACCTTTTCGTCCGCGGCCTTCTTTACACCCAAATACACCAACTCGTGACCGGCCATGCCTTTGTTTTAACCCCAACTGGCAACGTCATAGAGGGCACAGTCAAGCCCGCCGATAAAGTAAGCCCTTACAAAATCCGTGATGAAGCAAAAACCGGCCCTCATGATTACATAAACGGCAACATTTTGTACGTAAGTGACAAAAACGCCATCTACACGCGCAATCTCGACATGGATGAATTCGAGAGCCAACTGAAGAAAGACAACCCAAATCTGGTCCTGAAAGAACTCGCCCCCTACTAAATGGGACCTTTTGTCAGAAAAATTTGACAGAGTCTTGAGAAATTCCATAAGCTCTAAGAAGTAAAAAAAACAGGGCGGGATAACTCCCGAAAATAAATGGGTTTCTCTTCGGCTTTTAAAAAGGCAGCACTGTCTGTGGCCTTTACCACAGCGTCTTTCATATCAAACGCTGAAGCACAGCTTCCGCTTAAAGCCCTCCCCGAGAACGCCGTCAGAACGCAGCTACCCTACAATTCACCAACCGTACACATCCCCTACGCCATCCCCTTTGTATCAATTCTAAAAAACGGACAAGTAGACCGCTGCAACGTCGATTGGGGGAAAGACGATGCGTTCATGGGCACATACCGCACTCTTCTCACAAACCTGGCAAACCGCATACCGGACACTCCTGAGCTGCAAACCTTACTCAGCAAAGAGATCTGGACAAAAAAAGATCGTCAAAACTGGGAAAAAAATCTGCTCTTGCTCGTGGCTACAGAAATAGAAAAAATACCGGGGCTTGATAAATACAGAAACCATAGAATCCCTAACAAGGATGGAGAGTACGCCTCTTTCCAATCTCTCTCTTTGAACAATGTTTCACATGACATCGAACAAAAAACCTATAAATATGAATTTGATTGTCGGGGACAAAGTGTCATCAAAGGCTGCCTTATGCAGACCCTTGAAAACCGTTATCTAAGAGACGGAACCAATGAATACAAACGTCCCCTTGCCTATTACTACATAACCGCACGTTCAAATCACGAGAAAAGCCCAAACGAAATACAATACCACGCTTTCATTCTTAGTCCCTTGGGGGCCGTTATCGAAGGCACACTTGCCTCAACACAACCAATTTCGCATCAATACATTATGCCGCTCGATCCACACTACAATCTTCAAAGCTTCCTTGAAGGTGTACCCGTTGCCTTTTCAACCGTAGTTACTTACGGCAGCAAAATCACAGCCGACTCAGCAAATAATGCACGGAAACAACGCATGGAAGAAGGCATTGCACTTGCCCATAACCAAATGTCCAATGTAACGCGAATGACTCAGACATATCTAGAGGATGGACAAATAGACGCCCAAGAAGAAAACAATCTTGTTCAACTCTTCGATGATGCACGAAGTACGTGCATTGATGTTTATACAATTATTAGCTTCAGCACCAAAGAGTTCCAGATCTTAGGATATGAAACAATGCGCAAGGATTTTTTGTCCCTCCCCGATCCTTTGATGACGCTAAAACGGCCAGACGGACAAACCTGCGGAGATTTTCACGCAACATGGATCAAGTTTTTAGACAAATGGAAAGAAACTTTGGATAAAGACTTGCTTCCCGAGATTAATCAGATTGCAGAGGCCTCTCATGTTTCTCCTCAATAGAAACAGTCTTAAAAACCTAGCCGCCCGCATCGCGTTGTGTACAGCTTTCGCCACAGCCACACAATCAAACTCACATGCCGAAACGCCAAACCTCCCCCTGCTCAAAAACGACTGGCAGCAACTCTTATCCGAAAGCATAGTGCCCCCTAACCATGAACCTTGCGCCATCTCATTCAATACAATCCTAGAAACCGGTATTATTTTCAAAAACGCACGCAGCATTAAAGATGTTCAGTTCATCAACTGGTGGAAAGACGACGCATTCACACGCACTTATGCCAAAATTCTCGAAGAAGTTATAGATTTCGTAGAAACCGACTGCGAACTTCAAGAGCTTCTCAATAAACCGATATGGACCCACCTTGATAGAAGCCAATGGGAAGAAGCGATCAGCAAACAAATTGGCATCGAAACCGATAAAATCCCTGGTCTCGATAAATACCGTGATTGTAATGCGGTTGGCACAGACGGAAGATACGCCAGGTTTAGGCCTATGTACCTGAATGAACTGTCCTCTGACATAGAAAAACACCTTTATCTCTTCGAATTCGATTGTGAATCACAAAGCGCCTTCAAAGGATGCCTCCTTCAAGCTGTAGAAAATCATTTCTTACCCAAAGACGGAAACGGCCTCAAAACGGCCATGACCTATCACTACATGACAGGATATTTTCATAACAACTGGGACGCAGGAACCATTGGCTACCACGTCTGGATTTCAACCCCGCTTGGCATTGTCGAAGCCACAACAGACCCATCCGAAACCGCACAAAGCCCTTACATTTTGGCAAAAGATCCCGATTACAATCTGCAATCTTTCTTAAACGGCGATGTCTTCATTGGAATGGATACCCGCATCTACGCCAAGGAGCTTACAGTTGACAAAGCAAAACAAGTAAGATTGGAAAGGGCCTATGATTTTTGTGAAATTGCCGCAGCCCAAACAGCACAATTTAATCAGCAAATGCAGGTTTTAGATCAAAAGGACATCAAAAACAAAGTAATCCTCAGCCTTACATTTGACGCGACCCTAAACCTCTGGTCTGAAGCCTATACCCTCACAAAAGAATCTGATGCTTCGCTGCGGGCGCAAATCGTTGCCTCTCTGCAGACCACAATCAACTCCATACCTCCAGAAACCAGAGGGCTGCAAAAACCGAATGGGCTTTACCACGGCTTAGCTGTACAGAGATGGCAAAACTGGATGAAACTCGAAGAAGAGGACAAAGCTCAACCTGCAGAAATTCCGAATACACAAACGTCATCACTCATGAACCCCGATTTCATTGTGGTTCCCTAGAAAACGCGGGTGGACTGCAAATCTGATGCGGATAACACTTACCAGTAGCAAACCGTAGTAAGTGGCGCGAGAGACGGGACTTGAACCCGCGACCTCCGCCGTGACAGGGCGGCGCTCTAACCAGCTGAGCTACTCCCGCATTAGAAAAACCTAATATAGGTACGCTCGCGCATGCATGTTAATAGTCGCTGCACAACAGAAATGCAACGAAAAAATGTGTGTTTTTAAGCCGCTAAAGCCTTTGGAGCCGGATTAAAGTCCAAATTCAGGGATTCCGCCACGCCTCGGTGCGTAATCTCGCCTTTACAGACATTCAGACCATTTCTGAAGTTCTGATCCGCGCCCAACGCCGCTTTCCAGCCCAGATTGGCCAGTTGCAGCGCATAAGGAAGAACCGAATGGTTCAAGGCCAAAGCAGACGTCAAAGGCACCGCACCCGGCATATTGGCCACACAATAATGGACCACATTATCAACCGTATAAACGGGCTTATCATGCGTGGTCGCCTTGCTCGTCTCAGCACAGCCCCCTTGGTCGATAGCAATATCGACAAAAACCGTTCCAGGCAGCATGGTTTTGAGCATGGGCTTTGTAATGATTTGTGGCGCAGAAGCCCCAGGAACCAAAACCGCACCAATAATAAGATCACAATTGCGGATGATTTTTTCAATCACATCACTGCCAGAATAAATGATGTTCGCGCGGCCAATGAAATATTCATCCAGGAAACGCATACGATCATTGTTTTTCTCGAGAATGGTCACGTTCGCACCAAGGCCTGTTGCCATTTGCGCCGCATGGAACCCCGAAACGCCGCCGCCAATAATGACGACGTTCGCCGGACGTACACCAGGAACCCCGCCAATCAAACGGCCTGTGCCGCCCATATGTTTTTGCAAATAATAAGAACCAACTTGAACGGACAAACGCCCGGCAATTTCGCTCATTGGCTGAAGCAATGGCAAAGAGCGCCCATCACGGCCTGTCACCGTTTCATAAGCAATCGCAATACAGCCAGACTTCATCAAGTCTTTGGTCTGCTGCGCGTCCGCAGCAAGGTGCAGGTAAGTGAACAAAACCTGATCTTCACGCAACATCTTGCATTCTTCAGGTTGAGGTTCCTTGACCTTGATAATCATATCGGCCTTTTCGTAGACCTCTTTAGCATTCTTGGCGATCTTCGCGCCAGCCTTTTGATAGATTTCATCAGTAAAGTTAATAGCCGCTCCGGCTCCGGTTTCTATCAAAACCTCATGACCGTTTCTCACAAATTCTACAACTGAGGATGGAACAAGCCCTACGCGGTGCTCGAGAGTTTTAATTTCCTTAGGTACGCCAATCAGCATGTATAGCTCCTTTTAAAAAAAATCTTTGCTATTTTTTATAGAAGATACAGGCCTGAAACAAGAGTCTATTTATACAATAATATGGTGCAGTGCAGCCTAGAAAAATCAAATCTGTTCATAATCAGACCATTAATTTTGACATCAAAAGGCAACTAAATTATCGTTATATGAAACAGGGGGTAATAAAATGACCATTCACATATACGAATTGGATAAAAAAACCGGTCAATGCACAGACGCCTTTAGAGCAGTAGACGGCAATCCTGAGCATTCATTGTACGAATACCTTCAAAGAAAAGGTTTTGATCCCGAAGTCCCTGGTCACCACAACGACAAAAGCTTCGTGCTGGGCAATTCTCACGACTCAACCAACCCGGCAACACAGCCGCATGCAGCGCGCCAAGACGGCATGCTGGCTTCAGCAGTAAACACCCGCTACGTCTGGTTTGTCATTGATAGCGATAAGATTTCATCACCAGAATTTGGCTAAACAAAACTTAAAGCCCCGCCATCAACATATATTTAATGTTGAGATAATCCTCGAGCCCGTATTTCGACCCTTCCCGGCCAAAGCCGGATTCTTTAATTCCGCCAAACGGCGCCACTTCGGTTGAGAGTATAGGCGTATTAATCGCCACCATCCCATACTGTAGCGCCTCCGCCACACGCCACACACGCGCATGATCACGCGCATAAAAATACGACGCCAGCCCATACTGCGTATTATTCGCCAGCTTTATAACTTCAGCCTCATCCTGAAATTTATACAAAGGCGCAACCGGCCCAAAAATCTCATCGCACGAGACTTTCATCTCGGAAGTCACGCCGGTCAGGACGGTCGGCTCAAAAAACAAGTCGCCTGCCCCATGTTTTTTCCCGCCAGTCTCGACCTTTGCACCCTTACCAACCGCATCCGTCACAAATTCCTGAACTTTGCTGATCGCCTTCTCATTAATCAATGGCCCAACCTGCACGCCGTCCTCGGCCCCATTTCCAACCTTCAAAGCTTTAACCTTGGCCGCAAACTTCTGGGCAAACTCATCATAGATCGACGCATGAACATAAATTCGGTTCGCGCACACACAAGTCTGCCCCGCGTTACGAAACTTACATATAACCGCCCCATCAACAGCCGCATCAATATCAGCATCATCAAAAACAATGAACGGCGCATTTCCACCGAGCTCCATCGACATTTTTTTGAGTGTGCCGGCCGCCTGTTCAACCAAAATCTTTCCAACGGCAGTTGAACCGGTGAAAGAAATCTTTTTCATTGCTGGCGCTTCGCAGAACAATTTCCCAATGGCCTTTGAATTCGAACTTGTCACCACGTTAAAAACTCCAGGCGGCACACCTGCCTCCTCCGCCAACACTGCTAATGCCAGCGCCGATAAAGGTGTCTCACTCGCAGGCTTGGCCACGACCGTACACCCCGCCCCCAGCGCCGCGCCAACCTTGCGTGTAATCATGGCAGATGGGAAATTCCACGGCGTAATAATCCCGCATACGCCCACAGGCTGCTTCACCACGACAATCCGTGAATTCGCGATCGGTGATGGAATAACGTCGCCATAAGCGCGCTTGCCTTCTTCCGCAAACCATTCCAGAAAACTCGCCGCATAACCAATCTCGCCTTTCGACTCAGCCAAAGGCTTGCCCTGCTCCGCCGTCATGATCGCCGCAAGGTCATCCTGATTTTCAATCATCAAATCAGCCCACTTGCGCAAAATTTTTGCCCGCTCTTTCGCAGAAATATTTTTCCAGCTTTCAAAGACATCATGCGCCGCGTCAATAGCGTTATGAACGACAAGCTCGTCCAGATCGACAACGTGAGTAATTTTTTCGCCATTGGCGGGATTCGTCACACCGAAAAGCTTGTCATGATCAACCCACTCGCCGTTGATATAAGCCTGAGACTTCAGAAGGTTTTTGTTCTTAAGCTGCATCTTTCACTCCGTATGTTTTTTCGACATAGTCCTGCACCAACGCCTGAAACTCCTCTGCAATTCCGTCACCGCGCAAAGTATGTGCTTTTTTCCCGTCAATAAACACCGGCGCGACAGGGCTTTCACCCGTGCCCGGCAAAGAAATCCCGATATTCGCATGCTTGCTTTCGCCCGGGCCGTTCACAATACATCCCATCACAGCGACCTTCATCGTCTCCACGCCCGGATATTGCTCTTTCCAAACCGGCATTTGCTTATCGAGATAACGCTGAATTTTCTGCGCCAATTCCTGAAAATACGTCGACGTCGTGCGCCCACACCCCGGGCAGGCCGACACCTCCGGCATAAAAGAACGGATACCCAGCGATTGTAAAATCTCCTGACAAACTTTAACTTCCAGCGTACGGTCGCCGCCCGGCTCCGGTGTTAAAGACGCACGAATCGTATCGCCAATCCCTTCATACAAAAGAATTCCCTCCGCCAGCGCGGTCGCTACAATCCCCTTGCTGCTCATCCCGGCTTCGGTCAAACCAAGATGCAGCGCGTAATTCGAACGCTTCGCCAGCTCGCGGTACACGGCAATCAAATCGGGAACACGGCTAACTTTCGCCGAGAGAATAATCTGTTCAGGCTTGAGACCGATCGCTTCTGCTTTCTGCGCACTGATAAGCGCCGATTGCACCAGCGTTTCACGCATCACAGAGTCCGCATCCATGGGATTCGCAGACTGGCCATTCTCATCCATCAATTTTGTTGCAAGATCCTGATCCAGCGACCCCCAGTTCACACCAATCCGAACGGGCTTGTTATACTCAATCGCCTTTTCAATCATGATTTCGAATTGCTTGTCGCGCTTCTGCCCGAACCCGACATTGCCGGGATTAATCCGGTATTTGTCGAGCGCCTGCGCCAGCTCAGGAAACTCCGTCAAAAGCGTATGCCCGTTATAATGAAAGCATCCCACCAACGGCACATCAAGCCCCGCCGCCTCGAGCTTTTCCCGGATCGCAGGCACCCCCTTCGCCGCATCCTCGTTATTCACCGTCACACGCACAATCTCGGAACCCGCTTCATACAGGGCCTTGATCTGCTCAAAACTTTTCTGAACATCCGCTGTATCCGTATTGGTCATGGATTGGACGCGCACCGGCGCGCCGCCGCCGACTATGATGCCGCGAATATTGACCGCATGCGTCTTGTGCCGCTGTATAGGGGATAGTCCAACCATAGGCGCATTATATGCCCTCTAAGCATTCAAAAAACAAGGTTTTCCTTAAAATTCAAACGCACCTTGATCCGCGAGTTCTAGAAACTTATCCTGAGCCTCATGCATAGTATTCGCCCTTATAACATCGATTTGAACATCATGATAATTCGCGTCTTCAAATTCTCTTTGCCGTCTATTAATCAGTGAAAAAATAAACTGTAAACTTTCCACGTCTGCAACAGCCCCCTCAACAACGCCCAAAGTCATAAATTCTTGAGAGGCTTGGTAAAAACGTGCAACTAGATATTTGCAAGTGTGAGGATACGCAGGCCGGTAAAAACCAGACGATTCCATAGCTTTTCTCCCTGTTTTTTTATTATTCTTTTAGCTACGCCTTTTATTAAAAACGATTATGCACAAAAAGAAATAAAATTACAAAATCAGAAGTTATGGAATTAGAGAGATGGTGGGCGCTGAGAGGGTCGAACTCCCGACATCTTCGGTGTAAACGAAGCGCTCTACCACTGAGCTAAGCGCCCTTATCCAAGGGAATATCGGGAGGTTTTAATCGTTCTTGTTCAAAAATGCAAGCATTGAGATAAAAAAAGAGCCGCATTTCTGCGGCCCTTTTAATCTTGAATAATAACTGAAATTACTTGTTTACAGCTTCTTTCAGTTCTTTACCTGCTTTGAATTTAGGCTGCTTGGACGCAGGAATCTTGATAGGCTCGCCTGTGCGTGGGTTACGGCCAGTTGTAGCAGCGCGCTTTGCAACAGAGAATGTACCGAAACCAACAAGGCGAACATCATTGCCTTTTTTCAGGGATGCTTTGATCGAAGCGATAACCGCATCAACAGCTTCTGCTGCTTTGGTTTTAGAGATGTCTGCTGATTTTGCAACTTGTGCAACGAGTTCTTGCTTGTTCATGATGAACCTCTTCTTTAAGTTTGAGTTTAACAAATCAATGGTGAAAGCCTCGCCTCAAACCTAAGCTGGGCCTAGGCTGCGGAGTGACACTCCCATTCAACATAGAATCATTTTTACGCTCTTTTTGGAAAAGGTTCAATGCTCAAAAGCAGATTTTTCCTGATTTTCTGCTGTTTTCGACGAAATCTTGTGCATTTTGTTGTCAGAATCTGCGGTTTTCGGATGAGGCATCTCTAAAAGCGCATGAAACAACACTTCGTCTATCGTGCTCACAGAAATAATTTGAAGACCTTTCTTCACGTTCGCAGGAATCTCTTCAAGGTCCTTCACGTTATCTTCCGGAATCAATACTTTTGTAATGCCGCCTTGCAATGCACCCAGCAATTTTTCCTTCAATCCGCCAATCTCTGTGACCTTGCCGCGCAAGTTCACCTCGCCCGTCATCGCAAGATCATGATGCACAGGAATGCCAGTCATGCATGAGATAATCGATGTCACCATCGCCGCGCCAGCCGACGGGCCATCCTTGGGAACCGCGCCTTCCGGCACGTGCACGTGAATTTGTTTTTTCTGCAGCTGTTCGTAATCGATACCGTACTGCGGCGCGCGTGACTTAATAAGCATCTCCGCCACAGTAATCGATTCCTTCATGACGTCCTTGAGGTTACCTGTCATCGAAAGCTTGCCGTCCTTACCGTCCAGCACAACAGACTCGATCGCCAAGATAGATCCCCCAACTTCGGAATAAGACAGTCCATTGACAACGCCGATATTGCTCGCGTCATCAATCTCGCGTGTACGGAAACGGCGCACACCTGCATATTTATCAAGGTTACGCGGCGTAATGGTGATCCTCTTTTTGCCTTTCATCAAAATTTCTTTGATGGCCTTACGGCACAAATTCGCCACTTCACGCTCTAGACTCCGCACGCCAGACTCACGTGTGTAGTAACGGATAAGATCACGCAACGCTTTATCGTTAATCGAGAACTCACTATGTCTGAGACCTGCCGCTTCCATTTGCTTCTTCAGCAAGTGACGCTTGATAATCTCAAGCTTCTCATCTTCGGTGTAACCAGAAATGCGAATGATCTCCATACGGTCCATCAACGGACGCGGAATGGTCGACATTGTATTCGCCGTGCACACAAACATCACATCCGAGAGATCATATTCAAGTTCAAGATAATGATCCTGGAACGTTGCATTTTGTTCAGGATCCAAAACCTCCAACAACGCCGACGACGGATCGCCGCGCCAATCATTGCCAAGCTTATCAATCTCATCCAGCAAGAAGAGCGGATTAACCGACTTCGCTTTTTTCATGCCTTGAATAACTTTACCGGGCATCGCGCCAATATATGTTCGGCGATGTCCGCGAATTTCAGATTCATCACGCACGCCGCCCAACGACATCCGCACGAAATTCCGGTTCGTGGCTTTCGCGATGGATTGTCCAAGAGATGTCTTACCAACCCCCGGCGGCCCGACGAGACACAAGATCGGCCCCTTCACTTTATTGGTACGCTGCTGCACAGCCAGATATTCCAAGATCCGCTCTTTCACGCGCTCAAGACCATAATGATCTTTGTTGAGGATTTTCTGAGCCTTGCGAATGTCCTTAGCCACGCGTGAACGCTTGCTCCATGGAACACTCAAAATCCAGTCGAGATAATTGCGAACAACCGTGGCTTCCGCCGACATCGGTGACATCTGACGTAATTTTTTCAATTCATGTTCGGCACGCTCTTTAGCTTCTTTCGAAAGCTTGGTATCATCAACACGCTTTTTCAGCTCGCCAATTTCATCCAAACCATCTTCGCCATCACCAAGCTCTTTTTGGATCGCCTTCATTTGCTCGTTCAAATAATATTCGCGCTGGGTTTTCTCCATCTGCTGCTTTACGCGGCTACGTATACGCTTTTCAACTTGCAAGACGCCAATCTCGCCTTCCATAAAACCAAAGATCTTTTCTAGACGCTCGTCCGTATTCGCGGTTTCAAGCAAATCTTGCTTCTGATCCAACTTGATCGCCAAATGTGAGGCAATCGTATCCGCCATCTTCGAAGGCTCATCGATCTGGTTAACGGAGACAATAACCTCAGGAGGAATCTTTTTATTCAGCTTCACATACTGCTCAAACTGCGTCATCGCCGCCCGAGCCAAAGCATCAATCTCTTCGCCAGGCGCTGTTTCATCCTTCAACGGAATGCACGCGGCCTCAATAAAATCACGCTCTTCGATAAATTTCGATACGCCCATCCGCGCACCGCCTTCAACCAACACTTTCACAGTCCCATCAGGGAGTTTTAAAAGCTGGAGTATCGTCGCCACTGTGCCCACACTATAGAGGTCGCTGGCACTCGGCTCATCTTCGGAAGGCGATTTTTGTGTGACAAGCAGGATCTTCTTGTCTTCATGCATAACATGCTCAAGCGCCTGCACAGATTTGGGCCGCCCAACAAAAAGCGGTACAATCATGTGCGGAAACACAACGATGTCACGCAAAGGCAAAACAGCATACTGGTCGGATTTTGGTTGTCCTAACATAGATATATCTTACGGCTTTAGTGTTTAAAAAACATTACCAAGAGGTAATATTGGTCTTTTTAGAGGAAAAACAAGGGGTTACCTTATTTTTTCTCTTCATCGGCTTCCGGCGCTTTTGTAACAACATGGTCAACAATACCAAACTTTTGTGCTTCTTCCGCACTCATAAAATTATCGCGATCCATGGCTTTTTCAATGGTCGCCAGCTTTTGGCCCGTATGAATAACATATAAATTGTTCAAACGTTCCCGCAATTTGAGGATTTCGCGCGCCTGAATCTCGATATCAGACGCCTGTCCGCGCGCCCCGCCCGAAGGCTGGTGCACCATAATCCGTGCATTCGGCAACGCATAACGCTTGCCCGCGGCCCCCGCCGTCAAAAGCAAGGAACCCATGGATGCGGCCTGGCCGATACATACGGTCGAAACTTCTGGTTTGATATACTGCATTGTATCGTACATCGCGAGCCCGGATGTCACCACTCCGCCCGGCGAATTGATATAGAAAGAAATCGGCTTTTTCGGGCTTTCTGATTCCAAAAATAGCAACTGCGCACAGATCAGCGAGGACACATGATCATTGACCTCCCCGGTCAAGAAAATAATACGCTCCTTCAACAAGCGCGAATAAATGTCAAACGCACGCTCCCCGCGGTTTGTTTGCTCAATAACCGTGGGCACAAGATGGTTGTTGTAAACTTCTAACGGGTCGCGATCGTACATGGATGAGGTCTCTCTGATTGGAATTGAATTCTTCTCTAAAACCTAGACCGCTGAGGATACGCTTTCAAGAGCGTTTTTCATTTTGGCCACAAAGCATAAATTGACATATCTTTAAAGCCCGTTTAAAAGGCGCATTGTTATTAAGGAATTACAAAATGAACAACGAGCAAATATCTAAACTAAGGCAGCATTGGGTTGGGGCTCAAAAACTGAGTAACGACTTTGTAAAATCAACCCTACACTTAAGCGGCATTCATTCTGCCTTCAGAGCAATTGATAAAAAAAAGCTTCTTGCGCCCGGCAAAAAAATAGCCGTAAAAAAGTTGGACGAAGCAACCCCACATTTAAGAGACGCAGCAAGAGCAGCTTTGGAAAACCTTGAAATAGCCGGAAGAATTTTGGAAACAATAGATCGTTTGAAATCTACGGATAAGCCAACAGACGAACAAAGACGGCTTAAGACACTTAGACACAACGATATTCAACTTAAGCGACTCTCCGCGCTTACAAAAGAGTTTGCAATCACAGGACTCGTCACAACTCAAAAACTGAGAGCATTAGGAGAACTCAAGATGAAGCTCTTCTCACAAGACAGCCTTGATAAATACGAAAAAACATTAGAAGCCGCAGCCGACTTTAATCCAAACACCTAAGACTTCTTCTTCGCCGACGCTTTTTTAGCCGCAGGTTTCTTCTCGCCATCTGATTTTTTCTCAGATGTCGAAGCCTTTTTCTTCGGCTTTTCTTCGCCATCATCATCAAGCAAGGCAAACAGCTTGTCCGCGCTCATTTCCTTTTCGGAAACCTCGCACAGCTCAATAATGTAATCGACGATCTTGTCTTCATAAAGCGGCGCACGCAGCGATTCCAGAGCTTGCGGGTTCTTTGTGTAATATTCAAAAACCTGACGCTCTTGCCCCGGATATTTCTGCGCTTCGCTAATCACAGCACGCTGCATCTCAGGATCAGAAACCGTGATTTTTTGAGCATTGCCAATCTCGGACAAAATAAGCCCAAGACGCACACGGCGGTCCGCAATCTCGCGGTATTCCTTTTCTTCCTCTTTCGTCAACTCAGGCTTGTTTTCACCCTGACGCTGCTTTTCGATTTTCACCTGATCGGCAATATTTTGGTATTCCATATCCAACATACCCTTCGGCACTTCGAATTGATGCTTAGCATCAAGGAAATCCAGAATAACCTTCTTCAGATTAAGACGGCTGTGCTGATCAATTTCTTTTTGCAACTGCTCCGCCACTGCCTCTTTCAAGGCTTTCAAATCCGCCAAACCCAAAGACTTTGCAAACTCATCATCAATCTTGGCTTCAGCATCTTCATGAATCTCATGAACATCCACATCAAAGATCGCCTCACGGCCAGCCAATTCTTTGGCGCCATAATTCTCAGGGAACGTAACCTTGACTTCAACTTTGGATCCGGCCTTCGCTTTCAAAAGCTGATCTTCAAAACCGGGAATAAACTGGCCTGAGCCCAACTTCAAACGGTGACCATGCGCATGCATACCGGGCTGTGCAACATTATCATCCGCCGTACGGCCATGAAAATCGATCAAAAGCGTATCACCGTCCTTGGCCCCGCGGTCACCCTCAATTTTCTGCGTTCCGGTGTTGTTGGATGCAATCCGCTCCAACGCCTCATCAACCGCCTTATCATCAGGCTTGGCCACCGGCTTTTCAAATTTCTGGCCTTTAAAATCTGCAATCTTGATCTCAGGCAACACTTCAACGGCCATCGAATAAACCAGATCATGACCATCGCCAAAATCTTTGCTCTTCACTTCAATCTTTGGCTGCATGGCTGGGCGCAACTTCTTGTCCGACAGCGCCTTCATGGACGTCTCGTTCACAGCCTTCTCCAAAACCTCGCCCAACACGGCCTTGCCGTATTTCTGCTTCAGCAGCTTCATCGGCACCTTGCCCGGACGAAAACCCGGCAATTTCACTGTTTTGCCGACTTCTTCCAATCTTTCATCGATATGCTTATCGATATCATTGGCTGGAATTGTAATTTCAAACTCGTGCTCAAGGCCTTGGGATTTGATGTCTTTAACTTTCATTCTTCGCTACTCATTCAATATATATGGCTGTAAAATACGCTGCACCATGCGTCAAATGCGCGGGAAAATCAAATGGTTTTTACATCCCCAAGGTCTCAAGGGCATCCATACTTATTTCAGTTCCAGCCCCAGTGGCTCCTGAGATGATCCCTGTAGAAACATGAGGAACCTGATCGATGTAAGGCTGCAGGAAGCTTTGAGCAATCGGAGTATGCAACAACCCCCCATCACCACTAAGCCCCAGCATTTTGGGTATCCATCCAAAATAATCGTTGATCATCAATCGCCATGCCTGCGCCATGACGTTTGTATTATCATGAAAAAGCGGGAAAAACTGCGGATCGAGAAACATCTGCCATCCTACCGCCGCCGCAACCGCAATCGGAATCGTCCACGCAGCAAACTTAAACGCCTTACTTAAAAAGCCTTTCGATTTTTTTTCGTCTTCTTCCATAAAGGGGGTTGCCTTCGTTAACGAGAATCATTATCAACTAGAAGCGATAATGATTATCATTTACATTGGTGTCAATCTAAATAATAATGATTCTCATTATCAGATAAGTAACTGTGATTCACCTAATTCCATAAAATGGAGACCCCTATGACCCCTCTCAGCAAATATTTTTCCTCGCTCAGCCTAGCCATGGCCATGACGCTGCCTGCACTTCATGACGCGCAAGCCGCACCCTTTATCACTGTCGATTACCCGGACGGCAAAACCAAGAAGGTCGATTGCGCTGAGTTTTACGTAGAGGACGGCCAGCTTCATCTCACCCAAGAAACCATGATTGCCTTGGACATCAACAATCAAATCCTAAACGGCGCTGTTGCCAAAGCAGACCTTTCCCCAGACAAAGCCAAAAGAAGATTACAGCTTAATAATAATCTCATGGTCTACATGCTTCATCTCGCCTCCCAACACAAAGACACCGTCGTACAAGCATCCCTGCTTGAGGCCAGCATTAAAGTTGCAGCCCTGAAAAAAGAGGGAATATATACCCCCGAAAAAGAACAAAAAATTAAAGATGACATCGCCGCCCGCTATGAAAACATGTGCGGCCCTGAATGGCGCGAAATGAAGGCCTCCTCACTCATCGACGCCAATAAAAAAGCCAAGGCTGCATTAGGACTCGACAAAGGACCTCGCTGATAAAATCATGCAAACACCTGCACAAGACACCACCACGCTAAACGCCGGCGAAGCGCTCGCCGCCCTCCTCCGCGATCCGGAAACAGCCGGCGTATGGGATACTTATTACCACAGCAAGGCCGGCCATAACCCGGCAAGCCAGGCCGCAGATCGAATTGAACAACTCGGTACAAATCTTTTCCGCGATCCCGCTCTTGCATCTTTCCTTCTTCAACTTATAGAAATCGAAAAAAAGTCCCTCGGCAAACCCAAACGGCATGAATCCTCTAAAACCAGAATTGCCCGCACACAACTTCAGAATCTCGAGGATTTCTTCCGTAGCGAGATCGAAGCCTCAGACCGCCCAGATCTCTCCGGCGTCATCGAGAAAAAAGAACACCGGCTGGACAAAATCGAAACCAAACTCCTTGCTGCACAAAAGAAATTCAAAAAACTCGAAAAAATTCACAAAAGAAGAAAACGAAAGCAAGCCCTGAGAGAATCTGACTTCGCGGAACTGGAGCACTTAAAAGTCGAAAAAGACGGGCTCGAACAAAAACTTCAAAGACAAAAAGTACGTATTGAAGATACAACAGCTCAACAAAGCTTCCTCAAAGCCTACACTCACCACACCGGACAGAATTCCTTAGGCCCAACAGCGATAGCCAAGGCCTGCTGGGCACTCCTGCAGGATGTCGGCGGACACGTCAAAGAACAATACAGGGAACGCCCAGGAAAATTTGCTGTCATGACGGCAGGATGCCTCGCCTTGTTCGTCTTCATGCGTTACCGCATGCCCACTTCTGCGACAATGTATGTCGATCCTCAACTCTTACAGGTTGAAAATGTTAGCCTCGATGCGCTTGATAATCCCGACTTCATGCCCTCGTTGTCAGACAACCCTGTAAGCGGAGATATTAAACTCCCTTGGCATGATCATCTGGTGCAGCTTGTTGGAAATAGCGCCGCTTCAGTACTGCGCGAAATTCCTGGGGTAGACAGCATCGCGCCGGTACACCGCGCCAAATTACTAAACCAGGCAGAAAACGCTCAAGCGAGACTTCAATGGGGCTATGACCTGATCAATCTTCGCATCGACGCTCTTATCAAAGACCCGGCCGATAATCTCGGGAGCATCCTTATCCCTGACTCCGCCTTCAAACAGGCCTTTGATGATGCAACCTATCAGGCACAAGAATTAATTTGTTTTGGCAACACGCTGGAAAACATTGTCTTGCATGGCCTCCTTCTCTGTGCGGCTTTTGCCATCGCCTACGATGCAAAAACACTCAGCAACGAAGAAGCCAAAGAGCATTGGGACGAGGCTATGGATTTCCTGAAGCGCTGCCGCGCGAACTCCAAATTAAGCATAGCCTTCGCAAGCGCCGCCGCCGGCAGTGCTGCGTACTACTATGGCGGATTCAATCCAGCCATGGTTTGGATGGCCGCCGCAGGGCTAGCAACAGGCGAAAATGTTCATCGCCATATGCGTAAAAGATCAGGGATCAACAACCCGTCCAACACGATAACGGCCTCGACAAGCTTTGATAATTTTACAAACCCTGCGATCTCATCCCCCCTAACAAAACAAAACCTAACCATCTCAACTTACGTTCCCGATATTTTAAAAAACAAATACACCTGGTCCGCCGCGAGCATAACCACGGCCTTCATGATCCTGGACATATATCTAAATAAAGGCGTTTATACCGGCACAGTTCTTGGACACCTGGCCGTCTATATTCCCTTTGTAGGCTGGAACGCCGTAGAAGACACAGGTCTCCATGGTATCGTAGTAGCTGCAGGAGGCTCTTCGGGTCTCGCCGCAAGCATGATTAGCAATGAAATTGAAGGCCGGATAAACAAAAGAACTAAAACTGTAGCACCTGATCAAACCCTGGGCTAATACGTTTAACATCCTCAAAATTTAAAGGCTTTTTCCTGAAAATGGTGCGGGTGGAGGGACTTGAACCCCCACGCCTTGCGGCGCCAGAACCTAAATCTGGTGCGTCTGCCAATT
>CAYZHM010000005.1:72207-102816 GCA_964478225.1 uncultured Micavibrio sp. | reverse complement strand
GCGAAGGCGGCCGCACCGTCGGCGCCGGCGTCGTCTCCAAAATTGTGGAGTAAGGCATTATGGACGCACAGAGCATACGCATAACGCTAAAGGCTTTTGATCATCGAATTCTTGATCAGGCCGGCGCGGAAATTTTGAACACAGCCAAACGCACTGGATCAAAAGTGTGTGGCCCTGTGCCTCTGCCCAACCGCATTAAAATGTTTGCCGTGATCCGTTCACCGCATGTGAACAAAAACTCACAAGAACAATTTGAAATGCGCACGCATAAGCGCATGCTGGATATCAAGGAACCAACACCGCAGACAATTGATGCGCTGATGAAACTTGATCTTCCAGCCGGCGTTGATGTCGAAATTAAAATTGGTCAAATGCAGGCCGCTTAAGGACAAGTTTGATCGCTAAGTTGCCTGAAGGCAACCTCTGGAAAGGAAAAGAAAAATGAGAACTGGATTGATAGCACGCAAGGAAGGCATGACTCGTATCTTCGACGAAGATGGGCGTCATATCGGCGTGACCGTATTAAAGATCGACGAATGCCAGGTCGTTTCGCACCGCACAGAAGAAAAGGACGGCTATACAGCTGTTCAACTTGGTGCGGGCAAAGCCAAGGTGAAGCGCGTATCCAAAGCCAATCGCGGCCACTTTGCCAAATCCAAGATTGAGCCAAAGAAAAAAGTGGCTGAGTTTCGTGTTTCTAACGAAAACTTGCCGCCAATCGGAGCAGAGTTGAGCGCAAGCCACTTTATCGTTGGTCAGTATGTTGATGTTTGCGGTATCTCGATCGGTAAAGGTTTTGCTGGCAGTATGAAGCGTCACAACTTCGGCGGAACACGAGCCTCCCACGGGGTGTCTGTGTCCCACCGTGCACACGGGTCAACAGGCCAGTGTCAGGATCCTGGTAAGGTTTTCAAAGGCAAGAAGATGGCAGGTCACCTTGGTGCGGAGCGTGTAACAACGCAAAATTTGCAGGTCGTGGCGATTGATGAGGAAGAGGGCCTGATTTTGATTAAAGGGTCAGTCCCTGGCGCGAAGTCAGGCTGGGTTCTTATTTCTGATGCGGTGAAAAGACCGATGCCGAAAGATGTTCCATTGCCTGCAGGAATTAAAGCGAACGCAAAATCTGAAGCTGAGAAATCTGCCGAAGCACCTGTAGAAGCGCAGGAAGAAAATATCGAAAGTAAGGAAGGTGAGTCATGAAACTCGCAGTGAAAACAATAGAAGGCAAAGACGCCGGCGAAATTACGCTCGACAAGTCAGTCTTCGGTGTTGAAGTCCGGGCGGACATTTTGCATCAGATGGTGAACTACCAGCTGGCCAAACGTCGCAGCGGAAATCACAAAACCAAGCAGCGTTGCGAAGTCAACGGCACAGGCAAGAAGCCTCATGCGCAAAAGGGAACCGGCCGTGCTCGTGCGGGCGATCTGAAGCGTAACATTGACCGCGGCGGCGCTGTGGTTCACGGTCCTGTTGTTCGTGATCACTCCAAAGGCATGAACAAAAAGGTACGTGCTTTGGCCTTGAGAACTGCCCTTTCAGCAAAAGCTGCTGAAGGCAAGTTGGTTATTCTTGACGAAGCAAAAGCCAAAGACCATAAAACCAAGCCAATGGCAAAAAACCTGGCAAAGTTCGGCTTTAAATCCGCATTGATCGTTGGTGGCAAGGAAATTGATGTCAATTTCTCAAGAGCAACTGATAACATCCCGTTGATTGATGTTTTGACAACGGACGGAGCAAACGTGTATGACATCCTTCGCCGCGATACGTTGGTGTTGACAAAGGATGCTGTGAACGATCTGACGGAAAAATTGAAAGGCTAAGACAATGGCAAAAGCAAAGAAAACAGAAGTCGCAGAGTGGA
Source organism: uncultured Micavibrio sp. (assembly GCA_964478225.1). Lineage (GTDB taxonomy): Bacteria > Pseudomonadota > Alphaproteobacteria > Micavibrionales > Micavibrionaceae > CAYZHM01. The sequence continues at coordinate 100,955 of CAYZHM010000005.1, read as the reverse complement.
TGTACGAGATTATTTCACGTCCGCACATTACTGAAAAGGCCACTATGGGCTCTGAACATGGTCAAGTGACGTTTCAGGTTCCGACTTCTGCAACAAAGCCACAAATTAAGACTGCTGTCGAAACATTGTTTGGCGTAAAGGTCAAAGGCGTAAACACTATGGTACAAAAGGGCAAGAACAAGCGCTTTCGTGGTGTCATGGGCCGCCGCAGCGACTTTAAAAAGGCAATTATCTGTCTTGAAGATGGTCAAACAATTGACGTTGGAGCGGGCGTTTAAGATTTAAAACTATGGCGATCCGCCGATAATGGATAAAGGAAGAAGAAAATGGCACTAAAGAAATTTAACCCCAGATCCCCAGGCCAGCGCCAATTGGTGCAGGTCGACCGCAGCCAGCTGCACAAGGGCGGCCCGGAAAAGAAACTGACTGAAGGTCTGAAAAGCACCGGCGGCCGTAACAACATGGGTAAAATGACAGCGCGTCATAAGGGCGGCGGTCACAAGCGTCGTTACCGTCTGATTGACTGGAAACGCGACAAGTTTGATATGGTTGGTAACGTAGAACGCATTGAATACGATCCAAACCGCACAGCCTTCATCGCCCTTATTCAATATGAAGACGGGGAAAAGCGTTACATCATCGCACCACAGCGTCTCAATGCAGGCGACAAAGTGGTTTCCGGTCAAAAAGTTGACGTGAAGCCGGGCAATGCTATGCCGATGAAAAACATGCCGGTCGGAACGATCATTCACAATATCGAAATGAAGCCGGGCAAGGGCGCCCAAATGGTCCGCAGCGCCGGAACATACGGCCAGCTCGTTGGTCGTGATCAAGGGTACGCCCAGATCCGCCTGACATCAGGAGAACTGCGTGTTGTTCGTGCGGAATGTATGGCAACTGTCGGTGCGGTTTCAAACCCCGATCACATGAACACCAATGACGGTAAAGCAGGCCGTTCACGCTGGAAAGGCAAGCGCCCACATGTTCGCGGCGTTGCCATGAACCCGATTGACCACCCACATGGAGGCGGTGAAGGCCGTACATCAGGCGGTCGTCACCCAGTTTCTCCATGGGGTCAGCCAACCAAGGGCTATAAAACAAGAACAAACAAGGCTACGGACAAGTTCATTATCCGCCGCCGCAAGAGCAAGAAGAAATAAGAGAGGATTGAGATTATGGCACGTTCAGTATGGAAAGGCCCCTTCATCGAAAAAAGCGTCTTGAAAAAGACTGAAGAGGCGCGGGCAAGCGGGAAAAATCAGGTGATTAAAACCTGGTCACGCCGCTCAACAATTCTCCCCAATATGGTAGGCCTGACATACGGCGTCCATAATGGTAAAAAGTTTATTCCTGTGCTTGTTACGGATCAGATGATCGGTCACAAACTCGGTGAATTTGCGCCAACACGCACATTCACCGGACATGGCGCAGACAAGAAAGTTAAGAAATAAGGAACAGAGCCATGGGACAAAAAGCCAATAAAAAACGCACGGCACCAAACGAAGCGAGAGCTTATTTGAAAAACGTGCGAACATCGCCGCAAAAGCTGAATTTGCTTGCGCAATCAATTCGTGGCAAGAACGCAGGCCGCGCAATGATCGATCTGGAATTCTCCAGAAAGCGTATTGCCGAGGACGTTCGCAAACTTTTGCAATCGGCAATCGCCAATGCAGAAAACAACCACAATCTGGATGTTGATCGCCTGATCGTCGCTGAAGCAAGCGTCGGAAAAGGCACAGTCCTGAAGCGTTTCCGTGCTCGTGCTCGTGGCCGTGCCGCACGTATTGAAAAGAAATTTGCGAACATGACAATCGTTGTACGCGAGCCATTGGAAGAAGCGGTAGCAAAGCCAAAGAAGGCAGAAAAACCAGCGGAAGCTAAAGAAGCGAAAAAAGAGCAGGCCAAAAAACCGGCCGCCAAAAAGAGCCAACCCAAAGCTGACAAACCGGCAGCAAAAAAAGAAGTAAAACCTCAAGGAGATAAAGAATAACATGGGTCAGAAAGTCAATCCGATTGGTTTAAGAGTAGGCATCAACCGCACATGGGATTCCCGTTGGTATGCCGGTAAAGACTATGCAAAAAGACTGGTCGAAGATCTTAAGCTGCGCGAATACGTCACCGAGCGCCTGAAGGCCGCTGGTATCTCCAAGGTCATTATCGAGCGCGCCGCAAAAAATACCCGCGTAACGGTTCATACCGCACGTCCTGGCGTTATTATCGGTAAAAAAGGCGCAGACATTGATAAATTGCGCTCAGATCTGTCCAAACGTGCAGGCGGTGATGTTTCCCTAAATATCGTCGAAGTGCGTAAGCCGGAAGTTGATGCCCAGCTCGCAGCGGAAGCCGTTTGCCAGCAGCTTGAAAAGCGCGTGTCTTTCCGCCGTGCCATGAAGCGTGCCGTTCAGAATGCTCAAAGATTTGGCGCACAAGGTATCCGTATTAACGTTTCCGGCCGTTTGGGCGGTGCTGATATTGCCCGTACAGAATGGTACCGTGAAGGCCGTGTTCCTCTGCACACGCTTCGTGCTGATGTGGATTACGGTTTCGCTGAAGCCCTGACCACATACGGCATTATCGGCGTTAAAGTATGGATTTACAAAGGCGACATTTTGGAACATGACCCTATGGCCCAGGATAAGCGTCGCGAGGAAACCCATGGCGGGGCGCCTCGAAACTAAAAAAAGTACTGGTATTTAAAAATAAAGCGCGATATAGTGCGCGCAAATTTAAGGAAAACGTGGCTGAAATAGCCCATAGTGAAACTCCCGAAACCCTCGGAAAGTCGCTGTGAAAGAGAATTTTTATTGTTTAAAGAAGGCAAAGAGAGATGTTAGCGCCAAAGAAGTTTAAGTTTCGTAAGCAACACAAAGGTCGTATCCACGGCAATGCCAAGGGTGGATCTCAGTTGGCTTTCGGTTCATGCGGTCTAAAAGCTTTGCAACCTGAGCGTATCACATCACGCCAGATCGAAGCGGCACGTCGTGCAATTACACGTCACATCAAACGTCAAGGAAAAGTCTTTATCCGTATATTCCCTGATGTTCCTGTGACAAAAAAGCCTTTGGCGGTTCGTATGGGTTCCGGTAAGGGGTCTGTTGAATTCTGGGCTGCACGTGTAAAGCCTGGCCGCATCATGTTCGAACTCGAAGGTGTTCCGCATGACGTTGCTAAAGAAGCATTGGATTTGGCTGCGATGAAGCTGCCGATTAAAACGAAGTTCGTAACGCGCATTGGTGCGGCCGAATAAGGAATAGTGAAAATGAAAGCACAAGATTTGAACACAAAAACTGAAGACGAGCTGAAAAAGCTTCTTCTTGAGCAACGCAAGAACCAAATGAATATGCGGTTCCAGCGCACCGGCGGCCAATTGGAAAAGACGCATGAAATGCGCCAGGCCCGCCGTACAATCGCACGCATCAAGACATACCTGACACAAAAACAGGCTGGTGTTGAAGCTTCCACGAAAAAGGCTCCGGCAAAAGCAGAAAAAACTCCAGCAAAAAAAGCCGCAACAAAAAAGACAAAAGCAGCATAAGGACAATTTGAAATGCCAAAAAGAATTCTGGAAGGAAACGTAGTAAGCAATAAAACCGACAAGACAATCACAGTCCAAGTCGAGCGTCGCTACATGCACCCTGTTTACAAAAAATACATCCGCCGCAACGACAAATTCGCCGCGCATGATCCAAACAACACATGTCAAGTTGGCGACCGCGTCCGTATCATAGAAAGCCGTCCAATCTCCAAGACCAAGCGTTGGGTTTTGATGGATGGTGATGTGCCCGCGGTTGAAACTGCAAAAGGCGCCGCCCCAAAGAAGGTGGAAAAGGAAGTCAAGAAGCCGGCTGCTGCTGAAAAGGCAGAAAAGAAAGCCGCTCCTACAAAAGAAAAAGCAGAAACCAAAGCAAAGGCTCCAGCCAAAAAACCTGCAGCCAAGAAGACGAAGGACAAATAAGCCATGATACAAATGCAAACAAGAATGGATGTGGCTGATAACTCTGGTGCAAGAGAAGTTCAGTGCATCAAGGTTTTGGGTGGATCGCACCGCCGCACCGCCAATATCGGAGACGTTGTTGTCGTATCGATCAAAGATGCAATTCCTCGTGGCCGCGTTAAAAAAGGCGCAGTCCACAAAGCTGTGATCGTTCGTACAACGTTCGGCCTTAAGCGTCCATACGGCGAAAAAATCCGTTTTGACACCAACGCTTGCGTGTTGATCAACAACAATGGCGAGCCTTTGGGCACACGTATCTTCGGCCCCGTTACACGCGAACTGCGTAGTGGTGGATACATGAAAATCATTTCGCTTGCTTCGGAGGTTCTATAAACATGTCCGCAATAAAGTTGAAAATCAAAAAAGGCGATCAGGTTGTCGTCCTCACGGGAAAAGATAAAGGCGCCAAAGGCGAAGTTCTAAAGACTTTCCCGGCGGCATCTCGCGTGCTGGTTAAAGGCGTGAATATGGCGACACGTCACAATAAACCAACCCAGTTCTCAGGCGGCGGCATCGAAAAGGTTGAGAAATCAATTCATGTCTCTAACGTAGCGTTGGCTGATCCAAAAAGCGGCAAGCCAACACGCGTCGGATACAAGGCATTGAAAGACGGCAAGAAAGTCCGCGTCGCCCGCAAGTCTGGCGAAACGATTGAATAAGATAAGGATGAAGGCAATGAAAGCACGTTATCACGAACTCTACGAAAAGGAAATTGTACCAGCTCTTCAAAAGAAGTATGGCTACAAGAATCTTCACGAAGTTCCAAAATTGGAGAAAATCGTTCTGAATATGGGCGTCGGTGGGGCAACGCTGGACCGCAAGCATATTGAGAACGCAGCCAATGACATGAAATTGATTGCGGGTCAAAAGCCTGTAATCACAAAGGCAAGACAATCAAACGCATCATTTAAAGTGCGCGAAAACATGGCGATCGGCTGTAAGGTTACGCTGCGTCGTGAGCGCATGTACGAATTCCTTGACCGTCTGATTACAATCGCGATGCCGCGTATTCGTGACTTCCGCGGGATCAATGGCAAGAGTTTTGATGGCCGCGGCAACTACGCCGTAGGTTTGAAAGAGCACATCATCTTCCCGGAAATTGACTACGATAAAGTCGATCAAATCCGTGGGATGGATATAGTAATTTGCACATCTGCAAAGAGTAACGAAGAAGCAAAAGAACTTTTGAAGGGCTTTAAACTGCCCTTTAGAAACTAAAAGGAAGAAGAACCATGGCAAAAGTCTGCATGTTAGAACGCGAAAAGAAGCGCGCAAAGCTTGTAAAGAGCAAAGCGAACAAGCGCGCAAAGCTGAAGGCAATCATCAAAAATCGTGAATTGCCTCCAGAAGAGCGTTTCCAGGCGACCCTAAAGCTCGCTGAAATGCCGCGTAATTCTTCAAAAGTACGGAAGCGTAACCGCTGCGCCCTCACAGGCCGCCCACGTGGTTATTTCCGCAAACTCAATCTTTCCCGTATTGCATTACGGGACCTGGCTTCGCGCGGCGAACTGCCAGGCGTAACGAAATCAAGCTGGTAAGGGAGCAACAAACACATGTCAATGAACGACCCCCTTGGAGATATGCTCACACGCATCCGCAACGGCCAAATGGCCGGCAAGGCGAAGATCGAGTGTTTGTATTCGAAATTGCACGAGAATGTCTGCGCTGTATTGAAAGACGAAGGCTATATCCGCGACTTCCATGTGGAAGATCAAGGCAACAACAAAAAAGTTTTGGTTGTTGAGCTGAAATATTCTGAAGGCCGTGGAGCCATCCGCAAAATTGATCGCGTATCAAAGCCCGGACGCCGCGTCTATTCAGGCCAGAAATCTCTGCCACTTCACTACAATGGCTTGGGCATTCTGGTATTGTCGACACCCAAAGGTGTTATCCCTGATCACAAAGCCCGTGCCGAAAATGTCGGCGGCGAAGTACTTTGTCAGGTGTTTTAAGGTATAAGGAAGCAAAACGATGTCACGTATTGGAAAATATCCCGTTGAAATCCCTGCCGGTGTTGAAGTGCAGGTCAACGGTCAGGAAATAAAGGCCAAAGGGTCTAAAGGCGAGTTAAGCTTGACGATCCATGAAGAAGTGGCCGCGAAGCTTGAAGACGTCGCCAATGATGACGGCAAGACGCAGAAAGTTGTCACCCTGACGCCAAAAAGCGAAAGCCGTATCGCCAACCAGGTTTGGCCAACGATGCGTACGCTTGTAAACAACATCGTGATTGGCGTAAGTCAAGGATACAGCAAAAAGCTTGAAATCCAGGGCGTTGGTTTCCGTGCCAACATGCAAGGAACAACCTTGGTCATGACCCTTGGTTTCTCGCACGAAGTAAGATTCCCTGTTCCGCAAGGCATCACTTTGAAAGTTGACGAGCAGACTAAAATCGAAGTCAGCGGCATTGATAAGCAACTGGTCGGCCAGGTAGCAGCGAATATCCGCGGGTTCAAACCCCCTGAGCCATACAAAGGCAAAGGTATTCGTTACGCTAATGAATATGTTCGTCGTAAAGAAGGAAAGAAAAAATAATGGCTAAGGCATTAAACTCAACACAAAGACGCACCTTCCGCACACGCAGCAAAATTCGCCGCGTTAATATCGAGCGTGTTGGCGTCCGTTCAACCCGCCCGCGTCTGTCGGTTCATCGCACAGGCAAGCAGATCTACGCGCAGGTCATTGATGACATCAAAGGTGTAACTCTCGCAGCAGCCTCCACACTGGACGCTGGCTTGAAAGAAAAAATCAAAACAGGCTCTACAGCGGCTTCAGCAGCTGAAGTTGGTAAGCTTGTTGCTGAGCGTGCTAAAAAAGCTGGCGTAACCAAAGTCGTATTCGACCGTGGCCGCTTTATGTACCACGGCCGCGTTAAGGCTTTGGCTGAAGGCGCTCGTGAAGGCGGACTGGAATTTTAAGGATATAAGGAAAGAAAACATGGCAAACCCAAACGCAGAATTTAAAAACGAAGAGCAGCCAGAACTGATCGAACGCCTGGTCGGTATTAACCGCGTGGCAAAAGTGGCCAAAGGCGGACGCCGTTTCGGTTTCGCAGCTCTCATGATCGTAGGCGATGGCAAAGGCCGCGTCGGACACGGACATGCCAAGGCCCGCGAAGTTCCTGAAGCAATCAAAAAGGCAACCGAGCAAGCCAAACGCCGCATGATACGCGTTCCTCTTCGTGAAGGCCGTACATTGCACCATGACGTTCATGGTCGTGATGGCGCTGGTAAGGTCTTCTTGCGTTCGGCTCCTCAAGGGACAGGGATCATTGCCGGGGGACCGATGCGCGCGGTATTCGAAGCCGTCGGTGTTCAGGACGTTGTTGCCAAGGCTTTGGGTTCAAGCAACCCATATTCAATGGTGAACGCAACATTCGCAGCATTGAAAAACATGGAATCGCCACGTCACATCGCAGGCCGCCGCAGCAAGAAAGTTGCTGAAATTGTGTCGAACCGCGAAATGTCACAAGGCAAAAAAGAAGAAGCTGAAGGATAATAACAATGGCTGACGAGAAAAAAACAAAAACTGAAAAGAAGGAAGCTCCTGCAAAAGCGGCAACGGCGAAGAAGCCTGCTGCTGCCAAGTCAGATGCACCGAAAAAGGCCGCTAAGCCAGCTAAAAAAGCCCCATCAGGTAAAACTGTAACGGTGACACAAACTGGTTCACCGATCGGACGTTTCGCCTATCAGCGTGCAACATTGATTGGTCTTGGCCTTAACAAATTGAACAGAACACGCACCTTGGAAGACACTCCATCCGTGCGTGGCATGATTAATGCAGTCAAACATCTGGTGAAGGTCGAGGAGGCCGCTTAAGATGAAACTCAACGAACTCAAGCCTAAGCCAGGCTCAACGAAAAAACGCATCATTGTCGGCCGTGGTATCGGTTCCGGCAAAGGTAAAACATCAGGCAAAGGTCAAAAAGGCCAGAAGTCACGCTCCGGCGTCGCAATTAAAGGCTTCGAAGGCGGACAAATGCCGCTTTATCAACGTTTGCCAAAAATGGGCTTCAGCAACGTGCGCTTCGCAACCAAGTTGGCCGAAGTCAACATTGGCAAAATCCAGGAAGCAATCGATTCAAAAAAGCTCGATGCCAAAAAGGACATTGATGAAGACACATTGGTCGCTGCCGGCGTTATTAACCGCAAAAAAGACGGCGTAAAGCTTCTTGGCAATGGCGAACTGAAAACCAAGGTCAATTTCAAAGTCACGAAGGCTTCTGCTTCTGCAACCAAGGCAATCGAAAAGGCTGGCGGCAAGGTTGAGCTTATCGTTCGTGAAATTAAGCCTGTGGTTCGTAAAAAGCCCAAAATAAACAAGTAGAGATCAAAAAGTTTGAAAAGCCCCGCGTAAAAAGCTGGGCTTTTTTGCTTTTAAGCCCCTTGCTCGCAAGCATTGTTTCCTCTATTTTCTTCCCGTAAACAAAAGGAATCGCTCTCATGGCCTCAGCCGCAGAACAACTCGCTAAAAACGCCAACTGGGCCGCATTGGCCAAGGCAACAGATCTTAAAAAACGCGTCCTCTTCGTTCTCGGCGCTTTGATTGTCTACCGCATGGGAACTCAAATCCCTCTGCCTGGTATAGACATCAATGTCTGGGCCAATATTTTTGAGCGCAACAGCAGCGGTATTCTCGGCATGTTCAACATGTTCTCGGGCGGCGCCCTTCAGCGCATGTCAATCTTCGCGCTCAACATCATGCCCTACATCTCCGCTTCGATTATCATGCAACTGGCCTCTTCTATGTCGCCAAAGCTTGAAGCCTTGAAAAAAGAGGGAGGCGCAGGCCGCCAAAAGATTAACCAATATACCCGTTATTTAACCGTCCTGCTGGCCGCGGTTCAGGCCTATGGTATGGCGGTCGGCCTTGAAGGCGCTGAGGACTCATCCGGCTCTGCAGTCAATGATCCGGGCATGTTCTTCCGTATCTCTACGGTCATCACAATTGTTGGCGGCACAATGTTCCTGCTTTGGCTCGGCGAACAGATTACAGCACGCGGAATCGGTAACGGCGTTTCCCTAATTATTTTTGCCGGTATCGTGGCAAACTTGCCATTGGCCTTTGTAAATATGCTGGAACTGACAAACGCTGATGAAAATGGGTTTATAAAACTCATGGGAATTTTGCTTTTAATAGCGGGAACTCTGGCCTTTATCGTTTTCATGGAGCGCGCGCACCGCCGTGTCGTTGTTCAATATCCAAAGCGCCAGGTCGGTAACCGCATGATGGGTGGCGATACGAACCATATCCCGTTGAAATTGAACACCTCAGGCGTTATTCCGCCGATTTTCGCTTCATCCTTGCTGCTTTTGCCGGTAACGCTTGTGGGTTTTTCCGGAGCAGAAGGCGGTGATGTCACCGCAGCAATCGCACAGTATCTCCAGCACGGTAATCCTGTTTACATGCTCCTGTACGGGGGTTTGATCGCGTTTTTCACGTTCTTCTACACTGCGATTGTGTTCAATCCTGAGGAAAACGCAGAAATGCTGCGCAAGTACGGTGGCTTTATTCCCGGGATTCGCCCCGGTAAAAACACGGCTGATTATCTCGATAGCATTTTAACCCGTATCACAGTCATCGGCGCGGCCTATCTGGTCTTGATTTGCTTGTTGCCAGAATTCCTCATTGCAAAATACAATATGCCGTTTTACTTTGGTGGGACAAGTTTGCTGATCGTGGTTTCGGTAACATTGGACACTGTTTCGCAAATTCACTCACACCTCATTGCCCATCAATATGAAGGGTTAATGAAAAAGGCCAAGATCCGGGGGAGAAAAGGCTAGAATGAATATCATTATTTTTGGTCCACCCGGCGCAGGGAAGGGCACGCAAGCGGAAAGACTGCAAGCAGCCCACAGTTTGAAAAAACTTTCGACCGGTGACATGTTGCGCGCTGAAGTCGCAAGCGAAAGCGAGTTCGGCAAAAAGCTTAAATCTATCCTGGAATCCGGCGAGCTTGTTTCCGATGACGTTATGATTGAATTGATCGGCAATTGCGTTTCTGAACCGGAATGCGAAAAAGGTTTTATTCTCGATGGTTTCCCGCGCACGCGCGCCCAGGCCGAAGCCTTGGATGAGATGTTGAAACACATGAAGCGTCAGATTGATCACGTCATAGTTCTTGAAGTGGATGAAGACATCCTCATCGACAGGATTCTTAAACGTGCAGCCGAAACTGGAAACGGCCGCAGCGACGACAACGCGGCAACGCTCAAAAACCGCCTGAAGGTCTATCATGACCAAACCGCACCAGTGCTTCCTTATTATCAAGAAAAAGGCCTTTTGCGCCATATCGACGGCATGGCGCCTATGGACGAGGTGACAAAGGAAATTGAAGCGGTTTTGGGCAAAGCAAAAGCAGCATAGGCTTTAAACTTTATTCTTTCAGTTTGTTTGTAAAATCCTGTCTCTTTTTTTATAGCCTCTTGTTTTCTTTGCTCTTTCATTAGTTCGTTTGTGGCAAACTCCAACGCAATTTTGACGAATTCCTGCTGGTGCTTTAACCCCTCACGCAGCCGTCGGCTCTGATAATCACGCATCCCATGCTTGAACGCGTTCATCTTCGCCCGTGCTTTGCCTTGATCTGTTTTGGGGCCAGAGGATTTTTCCCAAGGTCTATGCTTGCGGATCATCTCTGCCTGCTTCTTGCGTCGCTCCTCTGTCCATCTTTTGGTCATGAGATATTATAGGATATAATTCCTATAATATCAAACACTTTTTTCCTTGACGTCCTTTGTAAAATCCTTATACTCCGCCCAAATCTCGCAAAATTGCGATTTTAGTGGACAGTCCGGCTAGTGGAAGTTTAACGCACGGAGCTATTTACGGACTGGTTAAATATTGAAAGGAAAAAAACATGGCACGTATTGCCGGGGTTAACGTACCCGATAAAAAGCGCATTCCTATTGCGCTCAGTTATGTTCACGGAATTGGTCGCCCGACCGCATTCAAGATTTGCGAAAAGCTCGGAATCGATGTGCAGATGCGCATGGGCGATGCACCGGAAGAAATTCTTAACCAGATCCGCGCCGAGATCGATGCGAATTACATCATCGAAGGCGATTTGCGCCGCGAGCGTTCGATCAACATCAAGCGCTTGCTTGACATGAAATGCTATCGTGGCCTGCGTCACCGTTCCGGTCTTCCGGTTCGTGGTCAGCGTACACGCACAAACGCTCGTTCCCGTAAGGGTCCTGCTAAACCTGTCGCCGGCAAGAAGCCGATAGCGAAGAAATAAGAGGGGAGCATAAGAAATGGCTAAACCAGCTTTAAAAGTAAAACGCAAAGTCAAAAAGAACATCATATCCGGTGTTGCTCACGTGAATTCAACGTTCAACAATACGTTGATCACAATCAGCGATGCACAGGGTAACGTTGTTTCCTGGTCGTCATGCGGCATGATGGGCTTTAAAGGCTCACGTAAATCCACGCCTTACGCTGCACAGATGGCAGCTGAAGACGCAGGCCGCAAAGCGATGGAACATGGAATGAAAGAAGTTGAAGTGATTGTAAAAGGCCCAGGGTCTGGACGTGAGTCCGCACTACGTGCCCTTTCAACAATCGGCTTTGAAATTCGTTCGATCGTTGACATTACGCCCGTACCGCATAATGGCTGCCGTCCACCAAAACGTCGCCGCGTATAATTTGACCCTTAAGGAAAAGGAATAAGACCGTGATACAGAAAAATTGGCAAGAATTGATTAAACCAGCAAAACTCGATGTCGCACAGAGCGATCGTCCGAATATGGGCAAAGTCGTTGCTGAACCCCTAGAGCGTGGTTTCGGTATGACTTTGGGCAACGCCCTTCGCCGTATTTTGATCTCTTCGTTGCAAGGCGCAGCGGTGACAGCCGTTCAGATCGACGGCGTTCTTCATGAATTCTCTTCAATCGAAGGCGTTCGCGAAGATGTAACAGACATCATTTTGAACATCAAAGCCCTCGCAGTGCGTATGCACGCTGAAGGCCCAAAGAAGATGCGTTTGTCTGCTGAAGGTCCATGTGTTGTGACTGCTGCGATGATCGAAGCTGGCGCTGACATTGAAATCATGAACCCTGAATTGGAAATCTGCACACTCGACAAGGGCGCAAAGCTGAACATCGAGATGACAGTCAACACAGGCAAGGGTTACCGTCCTGCTGAGCAAAATCGTCCGGAAGAAGCACCTGTTGGCCTTATTCCAATCGACTCTGTTTTCTCACCGATCCGCAAAGTCTCCTACGATGTGGAAGACACCCGCGTTGGTCAGATCACAGACTACGACAAGTTGACGCTGACCGTTGAAACAAACGGCGTGATCTCTCCTGAAGATGCTGTGGCCTACGCCGCGCGCATCATGCAAGATCAGCTTCAGGTTTTCGTCAACTTCGACGAGCCAGAAGCGCATACAAGCAAAGACGAAGAGGAAGAGCTGCCTTTCAACAAAAACCTTCTCAAGAAGGTCGAAGAGCTAGAACTCTCTGTTCGTTCCGCCAACTGCCTCAAGAACGATGCAATCGTTTACATTGGCGACTTGGTACAGAAATCCGAAGGCGATATGCTCCGCACACCGAACTTCGGCCGTAAGTCTCTGAACGAGATTAAGGAAGTCTTGGCGACCATGGGTCTGCATCTTGGTATGCAGGTCGAAGGTTGGCCACCGGAAAATGTTGAAGACCTCGTCAAAAAGGTGGATGAAACCCACTTTTAAGAGGGTGATTTAAAGAAGGATAAAAACCATGAATCACGGTATTAAACAACGCAAACTAGGACGCACATCACAGCACCGCAAGGCGATGCTGGCGAATATGGCGGCTTCTCTAGTCAAGCATGAGCAGATCGTTACAACACTGCCCAAGGCCAAAGAGCTAAAGCCATACGTCGAAAAACTCATCACGCTGGGCAAAAAGGCATCGGCCAAGCCGGCAACGGCTCTCGCCAACCGCCGCAAAGCGATTGCAACAATGCGCGATGAAAAGCAAGTTGCAAAAATCTTTGATGTGCTGGCTGAGCGCTACGAAGGTCGCGAAGGTGGCTACACCCGCATCATGAAAGCGGGCTTCCGTTACGGAGACGCTGCCCCACGCGCAGTCATCGAACTCGTCGATCGCGATCCTGAAGCCAAAGGCAAGGACAGCGGCCCAAGCTACGAAGACATGCCTGTTGGCCTGTCTGAAGAAGCCAAGGAAATCGTTGAAAAGAAAAAGGCGCCAGCAAAGAAAGCAGCCGCAGCAAAGGCCGACAAGCCCGAAGGCACACCGCCTAAAGGTGGCAAGAGCGGCCCAGCCAAGCAGGCCCCGAAAAAAGCCCCCGCCATCAAGCGCAAGGCAGTTTAATCAGAACAATAAAAAGCGACCTTCGGGTCGCTTTTTTGTTGAATATGTTGGCTCGTTATCAAGATATTATACATAATTATTGCAATAAAATATCGAGTGTAGTAGGATCCGGATAGTTTAGCCTTATAAACAGGACATAAAAAGGAGTATAGGACATGTCAGATGAGACAACAAAAAATAGCAAAATACCATATCTGGCAGGAATTTTCGCCATGACAGCGGTTGCTTTCTCCCCTTTGATTATGAAACAGTTTCAGGGCGAGGACCTTTACGTCGATGAGACTTGTCCCTCACTGATCCAACAGGCAACGGCCGAGGAACTGGACGATAAAAGATCCGCTACGAGAACAGTCGAGAGCATTATACCGATATTTGTTTCACCTGCGCCTTCATTCTAATAGTTGCCTACGCATGAAAGATTGAGCCTAGAAATGCAAGACGAAGAAAAACCTGAAGAAGCCAATTTAGAAGAAAATTTTTTGCCCAAGGACAGCGATATAGAAGCGTTAATGCCGTCATGGGGCGATGTTGTGTTCGATTTGACCCAGCAAGCGGTATCGCTCGTAATCGTTGGCGCAATAGCATATGGCGGCTACAGATGTTATAAAGCTGTTGATGGGTTTGCCAAACCAAGCGAGGTAAAAGTAACCATCCCCAACGAGATGAACGAGGAAAAACTGGACACTTTCATGGCCGAGTTTGCCAAAGCCGCCAGTGAAAAAACGCCAGGCTCTGAAATCCAGTACGATCCGCAGACAAATACGGTATCTCTTGAGTCTGTCATTACGACCGAATCTCCTTCTCCCTAATCATAATTTTCGCCAGAGAACCTTTTCCTGAGGTCCTGCGTTGGTCCCCCGATGGAAAAAAAATCTTACCACATTCTTATCAATTCCCAGTCCGGCCAAGCTGCAAAAACCTCACAGGAGGAGATGCAGGATGCATTCTCACACAGCGCAATCGCGGTCAGCAGCTTTGAATTTACCGAAGGGGATAGGTTTTGGAACAGATTAAAGGAATTGTCTGTTTCAAACGAACCCGCCTTAATCGGCGGTGGCGATGGAACCATCTGCCGCGCAGCAGAACTCTATATGAAAAGCAAAGGAGCATTTGGAATTCTTCCCTTCGGAACAATGAACATGCTCGCCCGTGACCTCAAAATACCTGTAGAACTCACCGAGATGGCAAGGGCCTATGAAAACACAGAAACGACATCCATTGATGTGGGGCTAATCAATAACAAGCCTTTCTTTTGCGCTGCCGCCTTGGGCGTTATGCCTGAGGCTTCACAACTCCGGGAGCAAACGCGGACGGTTCCCGCGGCTTTGTCCATGCCTCTCCTCGGAATGTTCGTATTTCAAGAGTTGGATAAAGCCAAGCGCAGAAAAATACTCATAACAATTGATGACAGGCGCTTCAGAACCAAAGTCAGCTCGCTTGTAATTTCCAACAACGAATTTACTACAAACTCGGATCAGGATAATGGCTTCCAAAGACAATCCCTGCGAGACGGTGTTCTCGGGGTATATGCAGCGCGACCAATGACGGTCTGGGCAAGAGTAAGGCTTTTAATGAATCTCCGTTCCGGGGCGTGGGGCAACGATCCGGCCATCCATCATTACAAAGGGCAGGCAATAACTATTCACACCACAAGGCCGCATGAACTGATTTCTATAGACGGCGAACCTCTAGAGATGAGTTCTCCTCTGGAATTTAAAATTTTGCCTAAAGCTCTAAAAGTGATAATACCGAAGATATGAAACTTGTTCACCTCTCCGACCTTCATTTTGGTACGGAAAATGTAAGAATAATTGAAAAGCTTCAGTGCACAATTGACGCCACCAACCCGGATCTAGTGGTTGTGAGCGGTGACTTTACTCAGATCGCGTCCTCTAAAGAATTTTCTATAGCACAAGAGTTCCTAAACGGCTTAAAGGCAAAAGTCTTTTGTGTTCCTGGCAATCACGATATTCCAAGATTCCATCTGTGGGAACGTCTCACAAATCCCTATAAGAAATATAAAATTTATATCCATGATGATCTTAGGCCTGTATGCGAGTTCAACGATGTTATTATAGCAGGCATCAACACGGCGCGTCGTGTATTGCCACACTGGAACTGGGCAAACGGAGCGATATCTCAGGCTCAGCTCGAACATTTGCGCCAAGTGTATAAAGACAGCCCGGCACAAAGGCGGATATGTGTTTTTCACCATCCTATTCAAACATCCTTAAATTCACCGATGAACACTGTAGTTTTTGGAGCAAAAAATGCCTTACAGGCCTTGAACAACATGAAAGTTGATCTGGTTTTAACCGGCCATGTCCATCATGCTTCTGTGACTACGCTTGGAGATATTGATCATAAGACAGTGTATGTAAGCGCCTCAACTGCAATATCTTCGCGCCTTCGCCAGCAAGAAAACGGGTTTAATGTGATTGCCATCGAGAACCAAACAATGAATATTGAAATTTATGTTTATGACGGCGCAAAGTTTTCTTGCAAAGAAACCTATACCCAAAACTTCACTTAAACCCTCACATTATCAATAAGCCGTGTCTTCCCGAGCCGTGCCGCCACCAGCAAACGCGCAGGTTTCTGGTTCCATCTCTCCATCGGCGCCAACGTGTTTTCTTCGCGCAGCTCCAGATAATCCACGCTATCAAACCCGGCATCAAGCAAGCTTTGTATGCCCGCTGGGATGAGGTCATAAGCCTCTTGTGGAAAGTCCCTGATTTCATCGGCCAGCAAGAATAAAACCTTGTTCAATTTCCGTGCAATCTGAAGCTCAGCATCGGACAAATAGGCATTCCGCGAAGATAAGGCCAGCCCATGCTCATCACGCACAGTCGGCGCGCCCTCAATCTTCACACCCGGAAAGGCCTCTTTCACGACACAAAGCTGCTGGTAATCTTTCTCACCGAATATGGCGACGTCTGGCTTGACGTGATCAAACAACTGACCCACAGCGCTCACCACCCCGTCAAAAAAACCCGGACGTGCATCACTTTCCAGTCCTTCGGCGGCAGATCCGGCCTTACGGTCAGTATTGTTGCCCGGCGGATACAAAACATCAGGCGTTGGCAGATAAGCCAAATGCGCGCCCATGCTCTCAAGCTTGGCCACATCGCCTGTCTCATTGCGTGGATACAGCACATAGTCTTCATTTGGGCCAAATTGCTTTGGATTAACAAAAATACTGGAAACAACCTTATCGCCGCGCTTATGCGCCAGCTCGATCAAGGAAAGATGCCCGTCATGCAGCGCGCCCATTGTTGGCACAAAAGCGATTGTCTGCCCAGCCTTGCGCCAATCTTGTAAAAAACTATCCAGTTCCGAACGCGTGCGCGCTTTCTGCAGAGTGCTATTTGTAGACATAGGAATCGCTGGGGAATTTGCCATCTCGAACCTCTTGGGCGTAATGCTGCACGGCTTTGGTAATATCAGTTCTCAAGCTGGCGTATGTTTTCACAAAACGCGGAGTGCTTTCAAACATCCCGAGCATATCCTCACTCACCAGCACCTGTCCATCACAAGCATGCGAAGCCCCGATGCCGATGGTCGGTATTGAAAGGGCTTCCGTTATCGAACGAGCGACAGGTTCAATCGTTCCTTCAATCACAACAGCAAACGCCCCAGCCGCCTGTACGGCTTGCGCTTCCGCAATCAATCTCTTTTGTTCAGCCTCTGTTTTGCCCTTAATTTTATAGCCGCCTTCAATTTCTACAGATTGTGGGAGTAACCCGATATGAGCCATAACGGGAATACCATTGTCTACAAGATAGGCGACCTTATCTTCATGCCCCTCGATCTTGACGGCGTCACATCCACATTCCATAATTTTTTTGGCGTTGATCAGAGCTTGCTCCGGGCTTTTTTCATATGTTCCATAAGGCATATCAACCACCACCAACGCCTTTTTCGATCCACGCACCACAGCACGTCCGTGAGCGACCATCATATCCAGCGTCACCCCGAGCGTATTCTCCATGCCATAAAGCACCATGCCCATAGAATCTCCTACCAGCAAAATATCGCAAGAGGGATCAAGCAGACCTGCCATAGGGGCGCTATACGCGGTCAGCACGACCAACTTATCCTGTCCTTTGGCCTGTTGAATTTCAATGATGGTTTTTCGCACTTGATAACCCTTATAAACAATCCTAGATTTCTCCAATGCTTATCAGAGTTCTCAGCCTTATTCTAGTCTTCATCACCTCCTTTATCCCCTTCGCAAACGCGCAGGACAGGGCTCTTCCGGCATCTCAGGAAGAAATACAACTCTCGTTTGCACCGCTGGTTAAGCAAGTTGCTCCAGCCGTCGTTAATATTTATACAAAACGAACCGTATCAGTAGGCATCAAGCACCCTTTTGTCAATGATCCATTCTTCGGCCAGTTTTTTGGCAATAATTTTGGTGGCCGGATGCGCAACCAAGTGCAAAGCGCTCTTGGCTCCGGTGTTATCATTGAATCGAACGGTCTTGTTGTCACCAACGCCCATGTTATTAAAGGGGCTGAAGAGATTACGGTCGGCCTGTCGGATGGCCGCGAATTTGAAGCCAAGTTGGCGTTGCTCGATGAACCTTCTGACCTTGGTTTGTTAAGGTTGGATACGAAAGGCGAGGCCCTACCTTCGGCAAAATTACGTCCAAGCGAAACATTGGAAGTGGGCGATCTGGTTCTAGCCATCGGCAATCCGTTTGGCGTTGGTCAGACTGTAACCAGCGGCATTGTGTCCGCCAAATCCCGCTCTTCGCTGGACATTAATGATTTTAATTTCTTTCTACAAACGGACGCCGCAATCAATCCAGGAAACTCAGGCGGTCCATTGGTCGCTCTTGATGGCGGGATCGTCGGGATCAACTCTGCAATTTACTCTCGCGATGGCGGTTCTCTGGGTATTGGTTTTGCAATCCCATCGGAAATGGTGGCCACAGTCATCGCCGCCGAAAAATCCGGCATAAGCGGAGAAAAAGGCGTGACCCGCCCTTGGCTCGGCATCACGGCTCAGGGCGTAACGTCTGACATTGCGAATTCTCTAGACATGAAAGCGCCGGGAGGCGCCTTGGTTGCCGCTCTCCATAGTGCCAGCCCTTTATCAGAGGCCGGCATTCATGTGGGCGACGTTATTCTGGCCATTAATGGGCATTATATCCGCGATCCACAGGAACTGAAATTCCGTATGGCCACAGTACCGCTTGGCCAATCAGCCGACTTTGAAGTTTCCCGCAAGGGCGAGACGACAACACATAAAGTTTTGGCGATGGCTCCGCCCGAGAGCCCGCCGCGTCAGGAAACACGGCTTGAAGGGCCGCATCCTTTCAATGGCGTAACGGTGGCCAACATCAATCCTGCCATTTATGTGGAACTGGGTTTGAGTGGCCCGGAGGAGGGCGTTGTGATTACGGATTTATCAAAAGCACGCGGCGGATTAATTCAAATTGGAGATATTATTGATAAGATCAACGGCCAAAAAATTTCAACGGTCAAAAGTCTTCAGGCTGTGTTGGCAAAACCAAGTCCGCAGGGCTGGAACATTGTTCTGAATTCCGGCGGTCAAAAACGGCAAATCCTTATTCGCTGACACAATAAAAGGCGCTGAATTTCTCCAGCGCCTCCCACTTCGCTTCTTCCGGTTATCCGTAAGTATGCGTCGGCCAAATCGGAGCGATAGTCGCTACCGCATCATGAAAGGCCTGTCTTGCTCTTCCTGCTGTCGCTTCACGATTTATCGCAGCAGAATTCACCTTTCCCAGTCCAGGAACTACACCGTTTCCGGGGATAATACCTGCGAATGAACTGCTCATATTAGCCTCCTTTCCTGTTTATTTTTTTACTTTTTTAGTTACTTGCATCATAGCAGAAACAAAAAAAAACTTCAAAAAAGCCGCGGGTTTCGCGTATAACAGCTTGTTTTTCTTCACACTTTGACGTAGGTATAGATTCCAATTTTTAACAACTCGTGAAGGCTATGACTGAGAATCTGATGAAAGACATTGTTGCCCTGTGCAAGCGCCGCGGATTTGTATTCGCCGCGTCCGATATTTATGGCGGCATCAATGGATTTTGGGATTATGGCCCTCTTGGTGTTGAGCTCAAAAACAACCTGCGCGATTTGTGGTGGAAGGCCATGGTTACAACGCCGCCCATCGGCCCGGATGGAATGCCGGTTGAGATTGTCGGCCTCGATAGTACGATTATCCAAAATCCCAAGGCCTGGGAAGCAAGCGGCCATGTTGGCGGTTTCAGCGATCCTATGGTGGATTGCCGGGAAACCAAGCGCCGCTACCGCCAGGATCATTTGATCGTCATGACATCACAAAAAGCTGACCGCTGGCCGGCATTTTTTGAAGACACGGATGATGCGGAAATAAGCAAGAAATTGAAAAAACTCGGCATGCCTTCAGATGTGTCTTTGTTTGAAAAGGTGAACCTCACCAAATTGCCCGTCAGCGACTATCCCAAAATTGTCGGCCCGGATGTCACTGATCCTGGGACGCTGACCGAACCTCAGCAATTCAATTTGATGTTCCACACCTTCGTCGGGGCAACCGCAAGCGAGGACAACAAGGCCTATCTCCGTCCCGAAACCGCGCAGGGGATTTTCTTGAATTACAAAAACGTCCTTGATTCCAGCCGCGTGCGGGTTCCTTTTGGCATCGCTCAGATTGGCAAGGCCTTCCGCAACGAAGTCACGCCGCGCAACTTCATTTTCCGCAGCCGCGAATTCGAGCAAATGGAGATGGAATGGTTCTGCCACCCGGATGAAGCCAAAGTCTGGATGGATTTTTGGTTTGAAGAACGCAAGAAATTCTGGATCTCTGTAGGTTTAACAGAAAAGAACATGCAACTGCGCCCGCACGGAAAAGATGAATTGTCACACTACGCCAAAGAAGGTCTGGGAACCTCCGATATCGAATATAAATTCCCATTTACGGCGCCTGATTTTGGCGAGCTGGAAGGCATTGCCCACCGTTGCGATTTTGACCTGACTCAGCATCAAGCCCATTCCGGTCAGAAAATGGAATATATGGATCCAGTAGACACCAGCAAGCGCTTCATTCCTCACGTCATTGAACCGGCCGCCGGTTTAACGCGCGGAGTTTTGGCTCTGATCTGTGAAGCCTATACTATCGACGAAAGCCGTCCCTCTGGCGTTTATTTGAACTTCCATCCTTCGATTGCTCCAAAGAAAGCAGCGATTTTACCGCTAACGGCAAAACCTGAACATGCCGACCCCGCGACAAAACTTTATCTGGAATTGAGGGAGGAATTTGCGGTCGATCTCGACATTAAACAAAATATCGGCAAACGCTACGCCCGTCAGGATGAAATCGGCACACCTTATTGTTTCACAATTGATAATGATACGTTGGCTGATCAAACCGTTACAGTGCGGGACCGCAACACAATGGCACAAGAGCGCATCGCAATCGACAAAGTCGCCGCGTATTTGAGAGAGAGAATAAAGTAACTACTGTTCCAAAGCTACTTTAGGCGTTTCATACTTAATAGAAGGAAGCGCATAATAATCCGCAGGCGTCGGCGTCACATAACTTTCATCGTTATAGCGCAAAGCCATCGCTTCTGCAGACACCCCAGTAAGCCATCCGGGCGCAAACTCTTGCCTGTCTTCAAGCTCCCAAGATTTTGGGTGCATATGTTCAGAAATCTCAACGGCGGCAGCAAAAGCCAAAGGTGGCGCTACAGTCATAAAAGCAATCAAACTTTTTTTGTTCATGGTATATTCCCCAGTTTTTACGCGCACAATCTAGCACAAAAACTTTTAAAGTCCAAATTTTTTCCATAAAGATTGGTCTTCTACCAAGGACAGAATATCCTCTGGTATGCTGCTTTTAACCAATTTCGCGCCGATTAGGCCTGAAATAAGCCCTTTATCAGGGGAAAATTCTGTAAATTTGATATCCTCGCCGAATTCCTCGCGGCAGACACTTTTAACATCCCCAACCGCATCAATGATTCCAAATTCCAAGGCTTGTTCCGACACCCAGAATGCCCCTTCAAACAAATCTTTCTCATCACCCTTTAATTTTCCAGCACGTCGCTCGCGCACCCAATCTTTAAAACTTTCATGCAGCTTTCCTTGCAATTCTTTCAGCTTTTTAACATCTGCCGGCTTTTCTTCGATAAACGGATCGAGGAAGGATTTATCTTTTCCTGATGTATGAATGCGCCGCTCCACCCCGTATTGGTCCATCAGTTTTTGAAAACCGAAGGAGGCGGAGATAACGCCAATTGATCCAGTGATCGACGTTTCTGCCGCAAAGATTTTATCAGCCGCACAGGCCAGCCAGTATCCACCGCTCGCGGCAACATCTTCAACAAATGCATAGACTGGTATTTCTTTATCTTCAGCTTCTCTGCGGATCAAATTGGCAATCAACTCTGACTGCGCAGGCGAACCGCCAGGCGAGTTAATAACCACAGCAACCGCTTTAAGATTATAAACATCAAACGCCGCTTCTATAATTTTCTCACATCGCGCATAACTGATGCCTTGCTTGCGCAGACCTGCATCAGCAATGACGCCTGATAACCGGATGACTGCAATTTTGGGTTTTGCTTTAAACAACCCACCAACAAAGGGCAGGACACCAAGATAGTCGCAGGTCTTATCAATGTTTTTCTTAATCGCCATAGGGGCTAGTTATATCAAGGCTGCAGCGTTTCGCAAGATATTCTCGGCCTCTTGTGTGTAATCACCGTTCTCTTGATGAAGCACCAAACCCGCATGAAGAATAGCCGGAGAATTAGAATCCTTAACGGCGCGAATCACAATACGCCCCGCAGGTTTTCCAATTTTTGGCCATAAGGGAATGATTTCAACATTTCCAAACCGGCCTCCGAAGGCATAAAGAATATCGTCAATCGCATCCGCGCGGTGAATCATCGTCAGGCTTCCGCGGCCATTCAAGTTTCGTAACGCGGCATCAACCCAGATTTGAACATCCGTATCACCCATGGCCTTGGCCCGCGAGGGGGAAGGGGATTGAGTGTGTGTACCGCTCTCAAGATAAGGCGGGTTGCAAATCACATGATCAAAACGCTCATCTTTAAGACCTCGCACATCACCACAGAGAAAAGTCGCTTGAAAGCCATTCTCTTCAGCATTCTTTTTGGCCAGTTCGACATGATCATCCTGAATATCAAGCCCGGTTAATCGAACCTCACCGACTCGTTTTAATACGCAAAGTCCTGCCGATCCCACCCCGCAGCCAAGATCCAATACTGACTGGCCAGCTTTTGCAGGACACGCCGCCGCCAGCAAGACAGCATCAATGGATGTACGAAATCCCTTTGCGGGTTGATACAGCGCGATGCGCTTGTCCAGCACATGAATTTTGTCTTGAGAAGTCATAATGGGGGGAGATTAGAATAAACTCTTGCTCTTGTCACCTAGCGGCAATTCAAGCTGGGACAGCATCATCAGTTCGTAAGGATTAACAAGCTTTTGATATTGAGTTAAAGGATTTGCGCTACGGCGCATCACAGAAGGCGGATTCCAGGCAATCGTCTCTCTTTGATCGTTAGCCCATATGACGCTTTGCGGCTTTTCTTGCGGCTTCGGCAGGTCAACATTTTCAACCTGGAATTTATTGTCAAAGAAGGCATAAACCTCATCAATGCTTTTTGCCCGTCCGGTTTTTGTATCATAAAACACATTTCGATTGGCCTTCGCCGCATCAGGAAATAAAAGCGCCGCTTTCTGTGAGGGGTCTTCATCACGCGCCTTCATGAAGGCCGAAGCGCCGCCTGCACCCATGAAATGTGCAAAATAAAGCTCAGTCGATCCAACTTCACCACCCCAATGTTGCTCAAGAAAGCGCTGGTTCTCGCCGGCAAACTCCGCCGCCATATAGGACGCAATTTCAGGATCTTCACGCAATTTCAAAAGCTCAGCGCGGGGTTGATCCGTATCAACGCCATACTTCTCACCATATTTGCCAACCATATCCAGCCACGTGGATTTAATGAACTGATAAAGCCCGCTGGCCGAACTGGTTTTGGCTTTGGCGGAGGGGTTAAAACTACTCTCGGCCGCAGCTTGCTGTACCATATAGGCAAAATTGACCCCCGTTTTAGCACTGGCCTTCTGAATGGCCCCCAAAACCTGAGACGGCGCTCCGGCCGCGATCTTTGCTAAGCCACTGTTTTGTATTGATTTTAACGTACTGTCCATGAAATGCTAAAAATGTTAAAGTTGCCAAATAAACACGAATTCTCAATCACAATTGCAACCTCCGTGCCAAAGATCCTCCGATGACCTCATACCTTCCCCCGATCGCTAATATGCAATTCGTACTCGAGAAGGTTCTGGGTTTTACCCATGCCGAGATGGATTCTGAAACCATCACGGCTGTGCTGGAAGAAGCAGGAAAGCTGGCTGCGGACGTCCTCGCACCACTCAACAAAACCGGAGACGAAAAGGGTTGTACTTTGAAAGATGGGGATGTCTCAACCGCCCCGGGCTTTAAGGAGGCCTATCAGCAATATTGCGAAGGCGGATGGAACGCTGTTCCTTTTGATCCAGAATATGGCGGGCAAGGACTGCCGTGGGCGCTGGCTTTTCCGGTTCAGGAAATGTGGCAATCCGCCAATATGTCTTTTGGCCTGTGCCCGCTACTTAATCAGGGTGCTGTCGAAGCAATTTCCAATCATGGCTCGCAAGACCAGAAAGATTATTATCTCCCCAAACTCATCAGCGGCGAATGGACCGGCACAATGAACTTGACCGAACCTCAGGCCGGATCAGATCTCGGCCTCCTTCGGGCTAAGGCGGAGAAGCAAACGGATGGAACTTATAAGATTTCCGGCCAGAAGATATTTATTACGTATGGCGAACATGACATGGCCGAGAACATCATCCATCTTGTTATCGCCAGAACCCCGGATGCTCCGGACGATGTCAAAGGCATCTCTCTCTTTCTTGTTCCCAAATTTTTGAAAGACGGAAGCCGCAATAAGGTCGAATGCATCGGCATCGAACACAAACTAGGAATTCACGCATCCCCTACTTGCACAATGGAGTTTGACGGAGCCACTGGCTATCTTGTGGGCGAGGAACATCAAGGCCTTAAATATATGTTTACGATGATGAACAATGCGCGTCTGTCTGTGGGGTTGCAAGGCGTTGCAATCGCCGAACGCGCCACACAGGCCGCAAATGAATACGCGCAGAATCGTATTCAGGGCAAAGATTTTAAATCCGGCGAACGCATCAGCATTGATCAACACGCAGACGTGCAAAGAATGCTTCTGACAATGCGGTCTTTGACGGAAGCTGGAAGGGCGCTGACTTACCAAGCCGCCATAGCGTTAGGAAACGATCCGTCGAGAGTCGAATTGCTTACTCCCTTGGTGAAATCCTGGTGCACAGACATTGCCGTTGAAGTGTCTTCCTTAGGCATCCAGGTTCACGGCGGTATGGGTTTTATTGAGGAAACAGGAGCCGCACAATATTACCGTGACGCTCGTATCCTTCCGATTTATGAAGGCACCAATGGTATTCAAGCGGCCGATCTTGCTTTTCGCAAGA
This sequence comes from uncultured Micavibrio sp., assembly GCA_964478225.1. Taxonomy (GTDB): domain Bacteria; phylum Pseudomonadota; class Alphaproteobacteria; order Micavibrionales; family Micavibrionaceae; genus CAYZHM01. The sequence continues at coordinate 76,088 of CAYZHM010000005.1, read as the reverse complement.
TATTGCGTGATGGCGGCGCATCCGCCAAGGCTTACATAGAAACACTAAAAACTTATACAATGTCTCAGAATGGCGCGTTTGTATCGCTGTTTCGCGCTCTCGAAAAGGCAATAGACGGATTATGTGCCAAAGGCGCAGAGAAAAAGCTGGATGATGTGGCATGGGGCTCGACACCCTTGCTCAAAGGGTTTGCCATTATTGCTGGCGGAGCATTGCTACTTTTATCAGCTGAGAAGGCCAGAGCATTGAATGACAAAGACTTTGCGCAAGAAAAGGCCAAGATCGCCGACTTCTATCTGGCTAACATACTGCCTATAGCTGAGGCGCATTTAAAAATCGCAATGGGCGCAGCTTAATGACAACTGAGGCGCGCTTTGATCTGAAGGTCAACAATGCGCCGCGCGCTGGGGCTGGCTTTTGAGGCTTCAAATAACTCCGCATATTTATTGGCGAAACACCCGCAAAATTCTTCCATTTGCTTTCCAGGCGGCAACTCCGTTCCGTCCCGGATGCATTCGTTGTAGGTAAAGCCTGCCAGATAGGTTGCATCTTTGCATGTATGATCAATCGCCAGAAAAATAGAATCCTTGCTCCGTTCAGGACCGGATTCAATTCGTGTGTCCAAGAATTTCACCGACAAACACTCGCAATTGTAATAATTGAACATCTTGTAGTCTGTTTTGCATTCATTAAAGAAGGCATCGGCCTCTTCCAGATATTCATAAGGGACCTCTTTGTATTCATTGCGGAAAGGCTCTTCTTCTTTTGAAATCTGAGGCTGATCACGTGGATCGGGGAGATCTTGGGCCTTCAAAGGCAAGATAAGAGCAAAAAAGGACATCAAAAGAAGGGGAGGAAACCTCATCCCCTCATTATAGCATCATCATAAAGTGAAAATAAAACTTTAAGCGGCAGAGCCAGTCAAACGTTTCCAGAAGCGCGCCGGCATGGAATCATCATCGCTGTAATTGCGATTCTGGTTCTCGGCCCGCATGCTCTGCATCTGCTGCTCTAGCGCTTGTTGACGCCGTTGGCGTGCACGATCTTCGCGAGCCTTCAGCTGTTCCGCAAGCTCTTCTGCTTGCTTTTGAGTATACTGGCTTGTCAGCAACACTTGCGAAGCTTGCTTTTGCCATGAATCACGTTGTCCTTTAAGGTCTTCAATCTGTTCTTCCGCATTATGCAGCTGGTCTTCCAGCATTTTAATGCGCATCTTCAAGCGTTCCATTTCGATCATCGAACTCGCTTTCTCAAGCTCTTGCTCAACGGATGCGTTATTCTGTGCGGCTTCAGATGGCTTCAATCCAAAAAAGCGCTCCAGCTCGGACACATCAACGATCCTGCGACCATTTGCATCAAGCTCAAAGGACAGCTTTCCGCTGTTCATTGCGCGTTGGACTGTTGATTTGGATCTGCCTGTCAGCTCGGCAGCTCGTTGTGCGCCTACTTTTGCCATGAAAGTCAACCTCGTTCAAATTTTGGATACATTTCATTGGTTAGCACAGCCGCACTACGGTAATCAAGAAATGATTCCATATTGTTCATGAAATATGTGAAGAAATAACTTAGGCGGCTTCTTTTTCAAGACGCAAATTCAGCAAATAGGTCAACCTTTGCCATTGTGCGCCCGAGAACAAGTGTGCGTAAATGAACGGTAACCAGCCATTCTTACGCCACTCAAGAAATTTTTCATCTGGCAATTCGCTCAGCTTTTTCTCATCGACAATTTTAAAACCAGAGAAATTAATCCGCTTGTTGCCGGCCACATTAATCTGCGCTTCACGGTCCACCAACAACCCACTATCGGCAAGAGCCTTGCTAAAAGCCAAAGTCTGCTGTGCCGCAGAGTGATAAGATTTGCAGAACTCCAGAGCATTATTAGACAAATCACTCGGCTTACCGTCTTTATCAAAAAACTTTTGTTCGCCGCCTTTTTCTATCACTTCAGGACTGTCATCCACACAGAGCGTTAATTGCTCTTTATCAGGCAGCTCAGAAAAAATAAACGGGTAACGACGGATATAAGCGGGGATATAAGTCGCAATTTCCCAAGTTCCATCACCGTGAACGAATAAATTTTCACCGTCACGTAGCCCCATAATCGCCACAGGTGTTGCGCTGCCGTCAGGACTGAAAGCAATGGGATAAAAGTGACAGATTTGAGGCATCTCGATCAGGTTAATCGGAACCGCATTGATGGTCTCAGTAAAACCAAAACCGAAATTCTTTTTCAGAGCCCAATCAGCATGGGCTTTCGCATCTAAGGGAACAGGCTTTTTATAAAATAAAGGCATGGGCGAGCCATCTTTTTGGCCTTGTTTTTTTTCATCTTCGTTTGCCATATTTTTTCCTAACTCCCTCAATACGCATCAAATTATGTATTTAAACATTAACAGATTTGCTTTAGAGATCAACTCTGTTTAAAACAACTGAAGTTTAAAGCCAAATCAAAGAGGTTTCCATGCGGATCGGAGTAGTCGGAACAGGATATGTGGGCTTGGTCTCGGGCACCTGTTTTGCTGAATTCGGTATCAACGTTGTTTGTGTTGATAAAGATGCAAAAAAAATAAAAAGTCTGAAGAAAGGCGTGATGCCTATTTATGAACCGGGTTTGGAAGCCCTCGTTGAAAAGCAGGTTGCGTCTGGCCGTCTATCTTTCACCACAAATCTCAAAGAAGCACTTGATGGGGCGAATGCCGTTTTCATCGCTGTCGGCACACCTCCCGGAGAAGATGGCCATGCCGACATGAGCTATGTTCATGCCGCCGCCAAAGAAATTGCTGAGAATATGAAGGGCTATACGCTTATTGTGACCAAATCAACGGTGCCCGTCGGCACTGCCCGCGAAGTAGAGCGTATCATCCGCCAAACAAAACCAGATGCCGATTTTGATGTGTGCTCTAACCCTGAGTTTTTGCGTGAAGGGGCAGCGATCAATGATTTTATGCGGCCTGATCGCGTGGTCATCGGCACAGAATCAGAACGAGCCGTTGAAATAATGCGAGCCCTCTATCGCCCGCTTTACATCAATGAAACGCCTATGGTCATAACATCTCCGGAAACGGCAGAAACAATCAAATACGCTGCGAACGCATTTCTGGCCACCAAGATTACATTCATCAACGAGATAGCCAATCTTTGCGAAAAGACCGGTGCGAATGTTCAGGAAGTGGCCCGAGGCATAGGTCTGGATGGTCGGATTGGTTCAAAATTTCTTCATGCAGGCCCTGGTTATGGAGGGTCATGTTTCCCCAAAGACACTCTGGCTCTCACCCAGATTGGCCAAAAATACGGCGCCCCGCAGAACATTGTCGAAACCGTCATTTGGATTAATGCTGAACGTCAACGTTCTATGGCGCAACGTGTTATTGAGGCCTGTGGCGGAAATGTTCAGGGCAAAAAAATTGGAATTCTTGGTCTTTCATTCAAACCGGGAACAGACGACATAAGGGAATCCCCAAGCCTGACCATCATTCCATTCTTGCAGGATGAAGGTGCAAAGATAGCAGCGTTCGATCCCGCAGCTATGGATCATGCCAAACATCAACTGCAAGGCATTATATGGGGTAAGGACGCATACGACGTGGCCAAGGACTGTGATGCACTGGTTATCGTAACGGAATGGAATGAATTCCGAGGCCTTGATATGGAACGTTTGGGAAAGACAATGAAAACCAGATGTTTGATTGATTTGCGTAATATCTATAAAATATCTGAAATGCAGGACAAAGATTTTCATTATATTTCTATTGGGCGTGAAGAAGTGCGGCCAAAAATGAAGGCGATCAAAAGTGCATAAAAATCTCGACGATCTCGAAGCTCAGACCATTTATATTCTCCGCGAAGCTTATAACCGCGTTGATCCTCTAGGCATGCTTTGG
>CAYZHM010000005.1:0-72197 GCA_964478225.1 uncultured Micavibrio sp. | reverse complement strand
AGGATTCGACAGCATTGCTCTGGATGGTGCGCAAGGCATTCTTTGGCCGTGTGCCATTTCCCGTTATTTTGCTCGACACCGATATGGAGTTGCCTGAGGTTTATGCGTTTCGTGATCAACTTATCAAAGACTGGGATCTTGATTGCATCAATTGGCCTTGTCCTCCGGAGGAGGAAATGGACCAAACTCTTCCTCCCAATACGCGTGCCGCTATGCGCAAAACCGAAGGACTGAAAACGTTACTGGCCGAAAAGCAATACAAAGGGATCATCGCTGGAATTCGCCGCGACGAACAAGGCCTGCGCGCGAAAGAGCGTGTCTTCTCACCACGTACGCTGGACGGTAGCTGGGACTTCAAAGATCAACCTCCCGAATTCTGGGATCAATACAAAACCGAATTCCCTGAAGGAACGCATATGCGCATCCATCCGATTTTAAGCTGGACGGAAATTGATATCTGGCGCTATACGCAGCGTGAAAACATTCCGTGCTGTGAGCTTTATTTTTCAAGAAACGGCAAACGCTACCGCTCGCTCGGCGAGAAAAACATTACTTTCCCGGTCGACAGTGATGCATCCAACATTGAGGAAATCATCAAAGAACTTGAAACAACAAAAGTCTCCGAACGCGCAGGTCGCTCAATGGATAAGGAAACGGAAGACAGTTTCGAAAAACTAAGGGCGAGGGGGTATATGTGATGAAAGATACGCACCCTCTCAACATCGTCATCGTCGGCCACGTCGATCATGGCAAATCAACCTTGATCGGTCGTTTGCTTTACGATACCGGCAGCCTGCCTGACGGTAAGTACGAGGAATTACAACAGATTTGCCAGCGCCGCGGCACGGACGTTCTCGAATGGTCGTTTGTTCTGGATGCCTTTCAGGCCGAGCGCGATCAGGCCATTACCATCGATACAACACAAATCCGCTTTGCCACCCAAAAAAGAAACTATGTCATTATCGACGCCCCAGGTCACCGCGAGTTTCTAAAAAACATGATCTCCGGTGCTGCTCAGGCGGACGCTGCAATTCTTGTTGTTGATGGGCTGGAAGGTGTTCGTGAACAAACGCGCCGTCATGCTTATATGCTTTCGCTGCTTGGCCTTGAACAAATTGCCGTCGTCATCAATAAGATGGACGCCGTAAGTTACGATCAGAAAAAATTCAACGCTCTTTCAGCCGATATCAAAAAATATCTTCACTCCATTGGGCTTAAGCCATCGCATATTATCCCGATCAGCGCACGCTCAGGCGAAATGCTGGCCTCACGCAGCGAAAATCTATCCTGGTACAAAGGCAAGACCTTAACAGAAGCTCTTGATACATTCAAAATAGCCAAATCCGAAAGCTCAAATCATCTCCGCTTCCCTGTGCAAGATGTCTACAGATATGGAGAAAAGCGCATTGTGGTTGGACGCATCGAAACCGGATCGTTGCAATTGGGTGATACGCTTTTATTCTCGCCAACCAATGAAGAAGCCAGAGTGACATCTATCGAAGTCTGGCCTGCGGATAAAAACAAAAAGAAGGCATCTGCAGGAGAATGTATCGGCATTACACTCGATCAGCCAATCTTTGCAGAACGCGGCCACATTGCTTCGCTGACGGAAGATCCGCCTATGCTTTCAAATGTGTTGCGGGCGAGCATATTCTGGCTTTCGAAAAAGCCGCTGAAAGTCGGCAATATTTATAAAATGCGCTATGGCACGCACGAGGCTTTGGTCAATGTGCAATCCATCGAAAAAGTGATCAACACGCAGAATCTTGAACACGACAATGAAGCAGGACAGATAGAGCAAAATGCTGTCGCTGAAGTAACATTGCGTGCGCATAATCTTTTGCCCATTGATGCCTATGTCAGTAATAGCAAACTCGGGCGCGTGGTTCTCTATGATGGCTATGACATTGCCGGCGGCGGAAAAATCTGCATGGAAGGGTACCCGGATCAACGTGTTTCAACACGCCCCAAATCACAAAATATTACAATTGAAGATCATTTGTTGAGTCGTGAAACACGAGTCGCTAACAAAGGACACGACGCGGGTATATTCTGGCTGACGGGTTTGTCAGGCGCAGGAAAATCAACAATTGCAATGGCCGTTGAAAAGGCATTGTTCGAAAAAGGATTTCACTCCTACGTTTTGGATGGTGATAATTTGCGTCATGGGTTGAATGTTGATCTCGGGTTTTCTCCGGAAGACCGAACAGAAAATATCCGCCGCGCAGGCGAGGTTGCCGCGTTAATGTCCGATGCAGGTTTGGCAGTAATTACCTCGTTCATATCTCCGTATAAATCAGATCGCGATCGTGTTCGTGCAATAGCGCCCAACCGATTCTATGAAATTTACATCAAGGCCGATCTTGCAACATGTGAAAAACGCGATCCCAAAGGTCTGTATAAAAAGGCGAGGGCTGGAAAAATCGCAGAATTCACAGGCATCGGCTCGCCATACGAACCCCCGGAAAACCCTGAGTTGGTCGTTGATACTCAGAACAATGATATCCAGGAATGCGTAGATCAGGTTGTGCAGTATATTGAATCATGCATCGGCCTGACGGGCGTGTCTGCGAAGGAAGATAAAAAGGACAGAACAATTGCCGCCTGAAAATGTCCTGCTCGAAAATCTCGGCGCCCTGTGTAACATGGTCCGTCGTACAGCTCTTGAAGCCGGCGAAATAATTCTCGAATATTATGATGATCTCAAAGATCCCGGGACATTGAAAAAGGGCGATGGCTCACCCGTAACTTTGGCCGATACGGAGTCAGAGGCCATGATTACGGCGGCACTGGCCGATCTAACGCCTAGCGTTCCGGTGATCGGAGAAGAAGCCGCGGAGGAGGGGCGCTTACCCGACCTGGGCAGCACAGGATATTTCTGGCTTGTCGATCCTCTGGACGGGACAAAAGAATTTATAAGCGGTGGCACAGAATTTACAGTCAATATTGCACTGATTAAAGACTCTATACCCGTCATGGGAGTAGTGTATGCACCGGCCACAGGCGTTATGTATGCCGCGCATGGTCAGAATACGGCTGTGCGCTGGAACGAAGATACAAACAAAGAAAAACTCATCACTGTAAGGCCGTTGCTATTAGAAGGTCTGACCGTTGCCGCCAGCAAAAGCCACGGCAGCGCCGAAAAGCTTGAGGCATTTCTCGGAAATTATAAAATCAACAAAGTCATCAAGCGCGGCAGTTCTCTCAAGATTTGCGCGATCGCTGAAGGCAAGGCCGACATCTATCCGCGCTTTGGCCTGACATCAGAATGGGATACAGCGGCAGGGGATGCTATTCTGCGTGCAGCGGGGGGCATGATCACAGATCTCGAAGGCAATCCATTGCAATATGGAGGCGCGAGGCCAAAATTCCTGAATCCGGAGTTTATCGCAAGTTCTTTCAAATGGCATTCATCTGACTAAATCATTTGCAGCTTGGCAATAACGCGCCCTAGAAGGTCAATATCGTTTAAATCAACTGTTTGTGCAACGAAGTCTCTATGGCGTGCAGAGATTTTAATTTCTGGCGGATTCGATTTTGGAATAAACTCACAATATCGAACCATATAACCAAGCCCGTCCGAGACAAGAAATACGCCTGGGGGCGAAGGCTTTTTATCACTCATATCCACCAAAACATGCTCACCCTGACGGAAATCCGGCTCCATGAGATGTTCTGTATTTTCGAAAATTTTGATCTGGTCCGGCGGGGCACTCGTACGCTTATTCAAAATTTTTGCCGGAATGCGCCACTGATCGTCGTTATTTTCTACTGATGGTTCACCAAAGACAGGGCTGTTGGCAACGGGTTTCAGCGTGTAAGCGTCCAATTCCGGTTTGAGCTTATTGGTGTCATTTTCAAGACCAAAGAACGCACACATCTGAATATATTCCTGAGCCTTTATTTGTCTCTGGCCCTTTAGGATCTTGCTGATAGCGGGCGGTTCAAGCCCCAATACGCTCGCCAAGCCTGTTTTAGTCTTGCTTGGGTTGTTATCAAACTGTGTTTTCAACCATTTAGCGTCCATGGCACGACTATCTCATAAACATAATCATTAAAAAATTGCTTTTTTGGCAATTTAAGATTGAAACTTTCCAAAAAAGAAAATACAATACAACCACTGATTTTAAAAAGGAGGAAGGAAATTTGAAAAACCGTGTGCCAATCGAAGCAAAAATTATAGGTCAAAATCTAAGAAAAGTAAGGAAATTACAAGGGCTTTCGCAAACCGCCTTTGGCAAAAAGATTGGCGTTTCTTCTCAGCAAATACAAAAATACGAAAGTGGCCAAAACCGATTGTCCTGTGACAGAATGTACACAGTTTGCTGCTTGTTTAATGTTCCTGCCGACTGGTTTTTTGAAGGAATAAACTCAATCAGAGCAGACAAATCACAAAAGCCCAGTTTTTCACCCACATCGATACTACTGCGCCTGGTGGAATATCCGGACAAAAAATTTCAAAGAAAAATTATAAAAACCTTAGAGATTCTATTGAGTTGAAGACTTCGGCAGCGCATACTGACGCCCATGAAGATGGAATTGCCTCTCTGGTACGATTTGCACGCCCATTTCCGTCAGGGCGATATTATGCCTACTCTGGTCAAAGATCATCTTGCTATGGGCTGCGCCGGTATTCTGGCAATGCCCAACACAAGCCCACCATTGGCACGCGTACAAAAAATCGATGCCGGCGGCCACAGCAGCATTGAAAACTATATCGCCAATTTGATGGCGGCTGGCGCTGACCAGTTTGATAGTATCATCGTTCCCTTATACCTGACCCATGAAACCAATGCCCATGCAATCGTCGAAGGGAAAAAGAGCGGCATCTTAAAGGCATGCAAATATTATCCCCCGCATGGCACGACTGGCGCAAGTCACGCCGCTCCGCTCGAAACATATATGGAGAATGGTGTCTTCCAAGCCATGGAAGATATGCGTGTCGTCCTTTGTATTCACGGGGAAGAGCACGATCTGTCAGGCGAAGATTATTTCGATCGGTCCTCAAACGCCGAGGAAATTTTTTACCGCGAACGTATGCCGCGCCTGATCGAGAAATTTCCTAATTTAAAGATTGTCTGCGAACATGTCACAACGGCTGCTGCCGTCAAGTTCGTTGAACAAACATCAAACAAAGTAGCCGCGACCATCACGCCGCAACACCTTCTGTACACAGTGGGCGATTTGCTGAAGGGGTTTAAGTATCATCTTTATTGCCTCCCGCTTCTTAAATTCGAAGAAGATAGGGTAGCATTGCGCGCAGCTGTTATGAGCCCTGACAACACAAAATTTTTCGCCGGAACAGACAGTGCCCCGCATGTGAATAAAACCACGCCCTGTGGCTGTGCTGCGGGGTGTTACACAGGGGGAATCGCACCCCAGCTTTACGCTCAGGCTTTCGAAGAATCCGGCGCAGATTTTACAAATCCGCAACATGTTGAAATTTTTAAAAAATTTCTCTGCACAATTGGCCCAGAATTCTACGATCTGAAGCCATCTCAAAAGACATTTGTTCTCGAAAAAAAGCCACAAACTGTGACCGCGGTCAAAGTAGGAACGGAATACATAACACCTCTTCCCCTCGGCATGAGTGACGGGATCAAAAAATCAGTCGATATCCCATGGAGGATCGTAAGATGAGTGATAAGAAATCACACATCTTGTTTGCTGTAGAGCTCGATGGCAAAGGCGCTGCTGAATCTCTCAAAGGTGAAAATGAAATTGCCAAAAAACTTAAGTCTCCTACTCTGGCTTGGGCGCACCTCGACGTTAACCATCCCGAGACCAAGACATGGTTGAAAAAGAACCTTCCTTATCTCGACGATATCATTCTGGAATCGTTGCTTGCGGAAGAAACGCGCCCGCGCATTCTTGAAATCGGCAACGGTGTTTTGCTCATTTTACGCGGTGTAAATCTCAACCCCGGCGCAGAACCGGAAGACATGGTGTCACTGCGAATTTGGATCGACAAGCACCGTGTAATCTCAACCCAGCGCCGCCCCGTAAAGGCAGTAGAAAACATCCACGAAAAACTTAAGGCTGGAACAGGGCCCAAGGATGCCGCTGATATAATGGTTGCATTGATGACCAGCTTGTTCAAGTACATGGAACCTGTGATTCTTGAACTTGACGAGCGCACCGACAACATCGAAGAAGCCATCCTCGAAACACCCGATTTAAAAGACCGCCAGGACATCATAGACATCCGCAAAATGGCAATCGTACTGCGCCGCTACATCGCCCCTCAAAAGGACGTTGTCGGTTATTTACGCCTCTCGGAAATTAAATGGTTGGATTCGCTACACAGAAGGCAACTTCAGGAAAGCCAGGACCGTCTCTCTCGCTACGTCGAAGATCTGGATGCAATTCGCGAACGCGCCCAAATCGTCAAAGACGAGCTTGCAAATATTCTGTCCGATCGCATGAACAAAAACATGTACGTGCTTTCAGTCGTTGCAGCAATTTTTTTGCCACTAGGATTCATCACAGGTTTGCTTGGCATAAACGTTGGCGGCATGCCCGGCGCAGACGACAGCATCGCATTTTGGATTGTCTGTCTTCTGTGCGGGATATTTGTGATTGCCGAATATCTATTGTTTAAGTTTATGCGTTGGCTTTGAGCTTCTGCTCCGGCAATGCAAGCTCGGGGCGTAATTTGCGAACCACAGGCTGCAACTCCACCTCATACTTCCGCCATTTCTCAACCGAGGTCGTGTAAATGGGCTGCGTGACCTGTGAGCGGCTGGCCGTCAGAACCGAACGCTTCTGTTTGTGCGGCGCCAAGCAGGCATCATGCCATTCTAGTCCAACATAATCGATGAGCTTGCGCGCTTGTTCTTCAAAATTATTAACGGTCTCTTCATATTCAATTTCAAGGAAACGCCCAGGCAATGCTTCACGCCAATAAGCCATCATCTTTTCATACTCTCTGTAGAAATCACCCATTTCCTCAAGGCTATACGACCAGTAATGACCTGTAGAGAAATTCTGCTTATAGCAGGACAAGAGAGTATCGATAGGATTGCGGCGGCAATGGATGATTTTAGCATCCGGCAATGCAAGAGCAATCAAGCCAAGATTCATACAATTTCCTGGCATTTTATCCGTAATTCTTTTCGCTTTCCCGGATTTGTCTCGCGCACGAATTTTTTCGTAGTAAAGCTCACCAAGCTCCGTCAGCAATTCTGGTGTTCTATCAGAACGATCCGACAGGTAATTTGCCAAATCACCGATATAGCTCAACTCTCCCGCACCAAAAACGTCAGGGTGCGAAGAAATGATCTGTTCTGTAAGAGTGGTACCCGAACGCGGCATCCCACAAATAAAGACTGGAACGTCCGTTTTGAATCCAACTTCTCCTGTGTGATCCTTAATGAACTGCTTTGTATAAATCCCGCGTCTCATTTCCAGCTTCTCAACAAGGCCTTGTTCAAGCTCTGTCGCTGGGCTCATCCTTAATTTCAACGCCGAAGCTTTATCGAGATATTCGAAGGATTTCTTGTACTGCTTAAGAATCTCATAGGCATCAGCAAGAGCATAATAATAGTTAAGCTCAACATCTTTCCCATGGTTCTGTATGGTGTCCTCAAAGGCCTTCAGTGCAACAAAATCCGGATCATTTTCTGATTCATATTTTTTAAATCCTGCAAGCATGATATGCGGACCTGGCGATATTTTTGAAATGCCCATAGCGATGCGGAGCTGTTCTTCCGCACCATCCTCATCATTGTTTGAAATCAAAATCTCTGCTTTTTGCTGATAAGGCGCAATCCATTCAGGTGTCATCTCAATGGCTCTGTCCATAAATTTCATGGCATTCTCAGTCTCGCCCTGCATATGGAAGACCATGGCTTTACGCATATAAAGCCGAGGCATATCGGGGCTGAGTTCCATAGCTCTATCAAGGGCCTTATGGGCTTCCTCAGCGTTATTAAGGCTTTCATAAACATCCGAAAGTTTTATATAAGCGCGAGCTGAATCGGGTGAACGATCAAGTGCCTCGGCCAGTGCGGCAAGGCTCTCATCATGACGATCCAAGCGCGCAAGGACTTCCGCCAAAGCAATATAAGGATCAGCATCATCAGGAGATGCAAAATGAATCGCGCGTTGAGCAAAGTCATGTGCCTTGTCGTAGTCACCATTTGCAGAGTGCGCACTGCTCAAAAGCGTATGGGCTTCAGCCAGTTCCGGTTTTAAAGCAATCGCATACTTGGCGGCAATAATCGCAGAATCATACTGACGATTGTCATAGTAGGCCGTGGCCTTATTGCTATGTGCTTCCGCATAGCTTGGCGTTTCATCCGTTGCTCTATTGTAATATTCAATGGCCTTTTCCACATCACCAAGGTCGCGCAACGTGTTGGCATAATTGTTAAGGGCTTCAGCATTTTTCGGGTCCAGCTCTACAGCCTTTTCACATTTCTGACGTGCCTGATTGAGACGGCCCATCTCACGAAGTCCATTGCCCCAGTTGCTCCAAAGCAACACATTTTCCGAATCATATTTTGTTGCCATTTCCCAGGCATCCGCGGCCTCTTCATACCTGTAAAGGCGCGCCAGTGACATCGCTAAGCCATTCAACGCGATGATATTATGAGAATCGATTTTCAACGCCTTGCGCGAAAGCTTTTCCGCTTCCGCATAATCCTTCATCAACCACAGCAAATACGCCTTATTATTCAGGACATCAACGCGGTCAGGCTCTAGGCCCAAGGCCTTGTCGAAATAGGGGAGAGCTTCCTCATACTCCCTCATCTGCACAAGCACGCTCGCATAATTGCTCAGGCAATTTACATCATCAGAAGCCGCCTCCACAGCGCGTTCAAAATAATACTTGGCTTCGTCGTAACTGCCCGCTTGATAGAGAAGGCCAGCAAGGAATTGTGTGGTCGGAAAATGATCGGGAACCGCGCGCAAAATATCCCTGTATGTGCGCTCCGCCAAAACATAATTTCCAGACTGATGGTGTCCGCGAGCCAATTCCAAGGCCTCGTCCAGTGGCAGTTCCTGTTTTTGTTTGACGGCGCTAATCATACTCAAAATCCTCCATAATTTTTTGTGACTAAATCACTTTTCTGTTTGTGTGAGCAAATGATATGTGCGTTAAATTGAAGAGTAAATAGAATCTTTGAAAGATAACTTCTATTTTTAAGTCTTTATTAATAAAGCTGCTATACTTTGTTAAAATAGACTGATATAAAATTTTTTTACGACTTTCCAATAGCTAAAAATTATGTTAGCTTGTTTGGGTGAGGCTTAAAAATTCGAGGCACGAGAGGATATTCGTGCTTGTCAACTGCGTTAATTTACAAAAAAGTTAATGTTAATCTAGGAAAGAAGGAGCTTGGCGATGCCTAACTCATATAAAAACACAAAAACAATGCGGAAGGCAGTAGGAGCAGTTCTTGCTGCGCCCGTCGTAGTACCTCTAGTTGCGATTACTGGATATTTACCTGCCCCCTTGATCATGCAAAGTGCGCGCGCAGGTTCAACAACCCTTAGTGTAACAGGCCAATTTATTACCGGTTTTGCTCTGTCTAAAAAGGCAGACATGAAGTGGGGTAAAATGGTTGCCACTGATACAGGCGGTAAAATCAGCTTGAGCACTGCTGGTGCACACGCGGGTTCCGCAAAAGGCGTCGGCGTTGCTGGCGAAGCTCAGGGCGTCTTCTCATACAAAGCGGTTTCAACGGCTGCGGCTTTTGACATTACAGTTAAGGGAATTGGTAAGCTAACCCTAGGTTCAACAACAGGCGGCGCAAAAGCCGTTGGTACAGCCAAGTTAAACACAATCCTTTTCGGTAAAGCATTTTCCGGCGTCGCTTCAAAGACAGCCAAATGCGTTGCAGGCGGCGGTACTACATGTAAGGCTGCTGTAACGGCGGGCGCTCAATTCGCCGTTAAGTCGAACGCGGCGGCTCCAATCGGCGGTATCATATCTTGGACAACACCAAAGCCAATCGGAGCTTTTGGTCAAACGCTGACATTGATTATCGGCTACTAAGCAGACAAAGCTTCTATAAGAATTTTAAAACCCCCTCGTTGAGGGGGTTTTTATTTTTACGGATTATGAATTTTGAAAAAACGAATCACTCTTGAATTATGTAGCTTCGAAGAGCGTTAAGCTGGTGCTCGGCCAACTCGCGCACACGCAAAACTCCAAAGCTATCTTTTTTATCTTTGGTTAAGTCATTGGTCACAACCAACAGCTCCTCATAATAAGTTCTGTTTTTCTCAACCACAGCTTCTTGTGCCTTGCGTCGCCATTCTTTGGCTTCTTTCTCATCCATGACTTTGGAATGGTGCTTGTTATAAGCAGTCAGGATTTGGTTCAGAACGCGCACCAACGCAAACTTAGACTTGTCTACGGGCAAAATAAGGTGAGAAACCGTAACCTGATCATCTTTAACAGCGATGTCCGGAATATATCGTCTCAAGTCTACAAGTTCCTTTTGCAGGTCCTTTTTATAAACAAAATTCATCTGATTCTTAACATGAATGACGTCGCCTGCTGGTCCCTCTAGATCAACTGCAACTGAGCGCAAAATCGGAGAAAATCTGTCAATAAAATCATAACGTAGCAAGGAATCAAACGGATCCAGCACGCCATAATTAGCATAACATTCTTTGCTGTCTGGAAAAGGCTGGCAACTATGCATGGTCAAATCGCCTTTACGCACCCCAAGCTCATTAACAGAGAAAGTCCCGCCCTCCCAATGATGGTTCATGAAATCAAGCACTGGCATAATCATGCTGACTGATGATTCGCGCACAGGGTCAGAATAGCCAAGAGGCCTGGTTTTAATATATGTGCCGCAGATCACGCTTCGGCGCTGCTCTTCACTCATGCCAGCTTTAACCCACTTGAGCCAATCCGCATAAGGACCAAGAGCAAAATCGCGCCCTTCATTGAGTTTATCCAAAAGAGCCGGCGAATTTTTTAAGGAAAGCAAAAAGGAAAACTCTTCATGGAGCTTAACTTTGTTGGTGAGATTATAAATTTCATACATTTTATCAATGATGCGCTTTTGCAAATCAGTAGCAATCGAATCCTCGGAATAAGTGATAACAAAGTCGTTTCCTGAAACATCAAGATTATATTGATCTCCCGGCATAAGCACGGTCCGAGGCAAGCGGATAATTTCCTTACCATTATCCATCGGTTCCTTGGTGTGAATACTTAGGCCCCCACCTTCTTCCTTAATAAGGAGATTAGAATGGAAACCTGCGCCAGCATTAGTCAGAATATCCAAGAGATTCTGAACTTCAGTTTCTATTTTTGAATCGCCAGCAACTATAGTGACCATTTCTTTTTGACCTTTTTATTAAAGTTATTTATCTGTAATGTTGCAAAACTAGAACAAACGCACAAGGCTATAAAAACATGAAAAAGAAGAAAAATCTTTCTTCAATTATGGTTTCCGTTTCTGCATTTGCCTTCAGCAGCCTTACTGCCACGCCTGTCTTCGCCCAAATTGTTATAAACTGTACGGCGGGAATAAATATCGGCAAGAACGCACAGTGTTCTGACACGGCTAAACTTGTCATCAACCCTGACGGCAGCACGAATTTAACCGCCGGATGCATGCTCACCACAGGTCCTTATCAGCCAGGACGCTGCACGGTATCCACGGGCGGGGTTCCTGTAAGCAAAAGCGTCCGTGTTGATTTTGGCAACACTGCAGTAAATATAAAAAATGGTGCAAAGTTTGTTCGGATTGATAATTTCAAGATGCAATACAAGCTCACGGTTCCGGCAGCATCTAAGTTCACCTTCACACCAACTGAAATTGCCAATACAATCAATTTGAGTATCGGAGGGACGGTGAACACCACGGCGGGCCAGGGGCTGGGAACCTATACTGGCAATCTTATTATCAGAGCAAATCCAATCTAAAAAAACATAAGGACTATCATGAAAAAACTAAAAAAAGTTGTATTTCTTATCGCTTTAATTCTTTCCTCAATGGGGATGATATCAAAGGGACAGGCCGCTTTTATCTCTCCAACAAAAATCTTCATTCATGATGGTCAAAGCACGGCCACACTATCAATTTCAAATATGGGAGATGAGGCCCTCGTTTACACATTTGAATGGGAGCGCCGTATGCTATCGAAGGATGGCAAAACAGTAACAATCCTGAATGAAGGAGAGACGGCTGAGGGGTATGATCCTGCTGATCCCTATCTCGTATATTCACCCCGCAGAGTTGTGGTCCAGCCCGGTGAAACCCAGCGCCTGCGTATTTTCGTTCGCCGTCCCAAAGATATGGCGCCCGGCGAATACCGTTCTCACCTTAAAATATCGTCAGATTCCTTGCATCCCAAAGAAAAACCTGTGGCAAGCGCTAGCGAATTTGGCGGAGTCATTTCAGTCCGTACAGCAGTTTCCATTCCTGTGATGCTGAGAACGGGAAAAACAGAAATTAAAATGGACGTTCTAGGGTCAAATATAATCAAAAATGGTGCCGATAATGCCGTAAAAGTAGATATCGTCAATCACAGCACAAGAAGCATTTACGGGAAATCGGTTTTTAAATGTAAGCTTGCCGGTTCTGGAGAAGTCACCGCGACAAAATCAAACGGCTTTAGACTATATAAAGAATCTGAAACCCTCTCAGACCTATTTACAATCCCATCTGAGCTGGACATATCAAAGTGCAGTGAGCTGAACCTGGAGCTTTTATCAACGCGTGATCCGGAATACAAAGACGAGCCAGTCGCGACCGTAAAAGTAAAATAAAAGTCTCAAGACTATCCATCCTGCTAAAAACCCTTGCCCAGCAAGGGTTTTTTGCTCTTGTGGAAAAGCCTGTATAAACCGACAGCAGCCCTGTGGATAACATTTGAATAACGCTTCGCATGAGTTCGACCCTGCAGTATAGCGTGCTATGATTCGGGTGGGCTATTCTATTACTACACTTCTCGGCTCTATTTCATGAGCAAACATCATTGCTGGTATGTAACTGGGCGCACGCTGCGTCTTGCGATGGCATTCGTGCTTTTCGCGAGCCTCTTTGTTGTCAACCCTGCTTCTGCTGCTGAAGAGACGGATTTAGCAGCGCAAAAGACCGCCATCGGAGATGGTCGGGTCACGGCAATGAGTATTGCCGAAACGGCGCTGCCTTCTGTTGGCGCCGAAGCGTCGAGTATTGACCAAAACGTCGCAAGCGAAGCTGCGACGGAGCTAGAACTTTTGACCCCGGCCGCTGGAAACGTAGTGGACGGCGTTGTTGTTTTGCCAGAAACAGGAGAAGTGCACCAAGCCGTGCTCGAAGTGTCGCGTAAAGGCGACATGATTGCCCCCGCAGTGGTCGTTCTTGAGAAAGATTTCGAATATTTCGTTCCGGTCAAAAGTCTCGCAGAAATCCTAAAGTTCCCGAGCACGTTAGACGCTTCAGGCCCGAAGATAGAAGGCGAATTCTTTAATCCCGAAAACCGCTACGCGATCGATGTTGCTGCTAAAACCTACACCGTCTTAGGAGAAACTTTCCCCTTGCCTGAAAACGCCGTCCTCCAAACGGAAGGCGAAGAAAGCAATGATATTTACCTAACTGTCGACGCGCTTAACAAAATATGGCCACTTGAGCTTGAAGTTGACATTCTTGAACAATCCCTGTCGATCAACGCGAAACGAAAAATCCCAATCGAACTAGAACAAGAGAGAAAGAAGCGTCAGGAAAAACTCGAGCGCAAAAAAGAAGAAAAAAAACAACAAGATAAGATCGAAGAAAACTATGTTTATACGCCAAACGGTTATCGTCTGTTGGGTCCACAAACTCTCTATCTCTCTCAAGGGGTCGGTTGGAACAAAAATCAGAGAGAATTAACAAATAATATATTTGTAGGCGGCGAGGGGGATATTCTCGGGGCTTCGGCCAATTACAGCTTAAACCTTGCAAAAACCAAAGATGCTATTATCGAGCTGCAGGATTTCAATTTCCGTTTAAGACGCCAGGATTATAAAAGCGGAAAACTTCTTCCCTTTAACCTGAACCTCATCGACGTCGGCGATATTTCTGTCAGAACGCCGTCCTTGGTGGCTGGCTCACTGCAAGGGTCCGGTATTTTTGTATCCACCGACCGCAACAACAGGGACATCGATTTTGATGAGGTCACCATAGAAGGCCGCGCTACGCCTGGTTGGGATGTGGAGGTTTACAGCCGCGGGGCTTTAATTGATTACGGCACAGTGGATGAACTTGGCCTCTATCGTTTTGAAAATGTCCCAATTTCATTCGGTAACAACCCAATTCGCGTTGTCTTATACGGTCCACAAGGGGAAGTAGAAGAACGAATAGAAAATTATAGCATTGCTCGCTCTTTCTTAAAACCTGGTGAAACCACCTATCAAGCCGGCGTGGTTAAGCGGGGCGACCGTGTCATCAATGTTGATGATGAGAACGACAACGACGGTGACCTTGCTTCATCGTTCCGTGTCAATCGAGGCATTAACCGGTATTTAAGTGCCTATGCAACCTTTACAGATCTTCCCGTACGAGACGAAAGCAAAAGATTTGTTTCTTTAGGGGCCAACTTTAATGCGCTCGGCGGTTACGGACAAATCGAAGCCTACAAACAGCTTGATAAAGGCCAGGCTTTGGATTTGCGTTTCGCCCGAAGCTTCTTCGGTTTCGACACCAGCGTAAGATCTGCCGTTTTCAATAATTTCGAAAGCCAGAAATCCGGCATAGGCAACAGCAGCAAAGAAACCGAAAGCTCAGTCAGCGTAGCCAGAAGTTTTGCTCTTCCCTACGCAACTTTGAATCTCAGTTTATCCGCGGATCGCACGACTTACGCAGACGAGAAATCTTATACAAATATTAATGCAAACCAATCGCTCTCATCCTCGATAGGAAACTTCTCTCATACACTCAATTCCACCTATCTGGGTGGTGATCTCAACAAAACTGACGGCCAGATAGCCTTTAACCGCACTCTCTCTGACAACTTTGGCATGAATGCAAGGCTAGGCTACGAGGCTTATCCTGAGAAAGAATTCGAAACCTTAAATCTAAGCTTAAACTATTCTGATCATGATCGGTTGACCGGCTCATTGGGGTATGGCCAAAGCTTGATTAACACCAACTCCAGATCGGTAACGCTCGGCGCGGCCTATGATTTTGACGCCTTCAGAGGGAATGTAAACCTTGATTGGGATTCAACTGAAGGGCTCGGGTTTACTCTTGGCACAAGCACAACACTCGGACCGCAGGGCCAAGATAATATCTATGAATTCAGACGCCAGGTTATAGGTCAACCAACCAAGCTTACAGTACGCCTCTTTGAAGATCTTAATAATGATGGCCTGTTTGATCCCCAAGACACTCCTATTCAGGGTGCTCGTGTCATCCTCAACGATGGCAAAAAGTCAGGCTTCTCAGATGAAGACGGTTTCCTCAACATAGAGCCCGCAGGCAACGAAGGCCTGACAACGATTGTTCTGGACAGACTTTCTTTAACACAAAACCCTTTCCTTATTTCCGCGAAGAAGGACGGCCATATAACCCTTCTGCGCGCCGGCACCAAGCCGCACATTGATTTCCCCCTAATGATGTCAGGAACCATCGACGGAACCGTCCGCAATCAAAATGGGGAAAGCATGGCCGGCATCACCGTACAGCTGGTGAATGCCCAAGGAGAACTCGTCGGCGAAAGCACCACGCTTGCCGACGGTTTCTATTCATTCGAATTAGTGAGGCCAGGACGTTACATAGTCCAGGTTCATCCCTCACACCGAGTTTTCGTTCCACCCAAGACCGTTAGGGTCGCTTCTGATGATCTGTTCATTTATGGCGCAGATCTCCAGGTCCTGAGCAATCAGGGCTTGGAACAGGCTAAAGAAGCGGCGGTTGCTGATGATGTAGGAGGAGGTAGAGTAGCCCATACATACCATCACCCTGCAGCACCCGTTGGGACGGAAAAGCCTGTTGCAACGAGTTCCGGCGGCGGAGTCCAACCCGCCGTCGGAGCTTCTCTTTCTGAAAACGGAGTCCAACCCGTGATCAGAGCGGTTCGGTTCGGAGAGAATCCAGGCAAGGTTCGCCTTGTTTTGGATCTCTCTGATCCTTCCGATTATCAAATTACAAAATCAGACAACGGCTCCGTAATCACCGTTGATCTCCCAAATACGAAGTGGGAGGCCAAATCCAACCTCGCACCAGGCAAAGACAGCCTGTTCGAGAGTTTCGAAATTCAGCAACTTCCCGGCGGCGGCACAAAAATCACGCTGACCGGTAAGGGTCACATTGATGTGGCCAAAGACGCCGTATTGCCAGCCACAGCCGGCACCAACCATCGTATTTACATTGACTTTGTACGAACCCCTTAACCCGTAAGTAGAAAGGTCTCGCATTGAAAGCTATCCCCATCGATTCAAGCCCTCCAAGGTGGTCCATCATTGACGCTAAGCACCAATCACCCCTAGGCTTTAGGAACAGATTCTATCAATCTCTTGTTTTGGTAATGTCCCATTGTTAGCTCAATTCAATCACTATAGGAAGAGCCTTCCGTCAGTTTTTTTTCTGTGCGCGCTTTCCGTGCTCATTTCGGGCTGCGGTTTCAAATGGCCGGAATGGGCGACCTACAACGAAGACCCCTTGGCCTTCATGGGAGAGGGGGCAACACCTGAAGCTCCGCCCCCGCCAGATATGATTCCTGAAACGGAGCCCGATCAAACAGATCCAGAGTTTGCGCTTATTCCAACCAGCACTATGGGGGTTAATCTGGAGACATATTTTTTGGAAGACATCGATGATCCAATAACCCGCATACAAAGATTGGAAAACGTAATTCTGGCAATGCACAGAGACATGCAAAACCTTGCGGGGATTAAACCCCTTAGCAAAATTGAAGGCAGCGAGTTTTTAGTCGATGAGGAGCGTCAGGCCATGACAGTCAATGCCGTTCCGGTTGCGCCGGTTGCTCTAGAAGGAAAGCTTAAACTGGAAGATGATGAAGAACCGATCAGCCTAGCTCCATCAACGCTATCAGTGGCCGAACCTCAGGTAAAATACAATGCATCCTTTGAAATGGTTGACGCCTCAGCGCCACCCGCCGAGCTAAAACCACAAGCTGAAGCAGTGCCAGTAGAACCAGGCACAACAGCAATCACAGGCATCCGCGCAGGCGCACACCCTGATAAAATTCGTATTGTTCTGGACATCACCGGAAAAAGCTCCTTTAAAGCTGATCTCGATAATGAAGAACATCTCCTGATTATTGAAATACCTGAGGCAAAGTGGAGTTCATCAACCACATCAAGCTCATTTGCCAAGATGCCTCTCTTAAAGTCCTACAATGCCGAGCCTTTGAACGATAAAGGAACACGGGTCGTCCTTCAGCTCACACAAGACACAGCAATACTTTCGCAAAGCAAATATCCTGCTCTCTCAGGATCCGGTGAGCGTATCGTGATTGACTTAAGCAAAGGTGCGCTGAGCAAATAAGCCTTGAGATTCTCTGCTTCACGTCAAAAAATTAGACAAAAATTCTAAGGCGCGATACAATGCCCCTATCTTGATCGGCAAGAATATAGATCCTAAGATACATTAGGGTTACACCCAGAAAAGGCAGGTGGATTATGGCAGTAGCACAAAAAATAAAAAATGTGATCGAATTAACTCCCGAAGAGAGAGCCGCCCAAGCCATGGACCCGGATTTCTGGCGCGCGGTTGCCCCAAACTTTACAATCGAAGGCGATGCAAAACCTCATGTTCTGAAGTTCACCAAGGAACAGGAAAAGCAACTCGTTGCAAAAATGGACAAAGAAGCATACGTCCACGTCTCTCAGCCTGGTCTGAAAAGTTCTTTGGATGATATGTGCAACCTTTTGGGCACCATCACCAGCATGGGCTTGCCGCCAGTCTTCGCCTTCGCCTTTGATGAATTTTGGATGGTTCACATGCAAGTGCGAAGCCTTGTGAAAATCCTGCTTGAGGATGAATTCTCGATGCTTCCAGACTTCTGGGCTTGGCGTGTTATGCCCGGCCAATCAGGCTGGAAACCGCACAGAGACAAAGTAGGAGGCAGCCTTTTCCCGAACGGCAAGCCAAAGTCAATTACGCTCTGGGTCCCGCTCTCAATCGCCTACCCGCTGAACGGCTGTATGTACATCCTGCCCGCAGACAGAGACAGAATTTACTACAAAGACGGTACCAACGGTTTCGAAGGTGCATTGCCTGATATGCGCGCCCTTCCTGCGCAAGCAGGCGACGTATTGGCCTGGACGCAGCGTGTTATGCACTGGGGAAGCCACTCAGCCGACCAGCACGATCTTCCACCGCGCCAAAGCGTAGCGTTTGAATATCAGCGCAGCGACATTACAGCATTCAATTCGCCATTGCTCGATCCTGACACAATGCCGGATTTCAAGGCACGCATGGCACTCATCGGAAAACAGGTTCTACAATACACGCACATGTATGAATTCACGCCTGAGCTGGTAAAAATGGCTCAAATAATCTTAAAAGAATTTGGCCTGCCTGCCGCAACCGGAAAATCTTTGTAATTTACCCCTTATATTTATGACGAATTCCCTCCAAGGATTTCGCTTGTTCTCCCGTCTTATCATTATAGGATGGAGATCGAACATGGTCTTTCTATATGAATGATGAACAGGAAGCGCAGCTCATTAAACGCGCTCAAAAGGGGGATGAAGCCGCTTTTGAGATGTTGATCAATGCGCGGTACGAAACAATGTACAAAATGGCTTATAAATATTGCGGCAATAAACAAGACGCCCAAGACATTACGCAGGATTCCTGCATCAAGCTCGCGCGCGGGATTGGCTCTTTTAATCACAAATCCAAATTTACCTCATGGCTTTATACTCTTGTCATCAACACCGCCAAAGACTGGTTCGACAAGAATAACAGGCATCGCGGCTCAGGAGACGAGCTTGAAACCCTTGCCGTAAGCAGCACCGCACAGGAGACCGCCTATATGAACGAGGTTTGGGCAGAAATCCATAAACTCCCCGAGGGCGAAAAGGATGCGGTGATTTTGGTACTTTCGGAAGGTCACAGCCATGCCGAGGCCGCCAAAATATTGAAGGTAAAAGAAAAAACCGTGTCATGGCGTGTGCACGAAGCACGTAAAAAGCTCGAAGCCATTTTCGGTCAGGAGAAACACTATGGATAACAATAACTTAGATAAAAAGATCCAAAATTTCGACATTCCGCCTGCGGATGAAAACGCCCGCAAAGCCGCGCTCAACCTCGCGATGGCCGAATTTAAGCTAAATAATCAAAAAAAATCCCAAGGATTCTCTCTCCTTGCCCGTCTTATGGGTAAATCCACTTCAAACACAGGGAGAGACCCAATGGAACAAAGAACCAAAAACAGAATGATCTACGGCGGCATGGCAACAGCGATGGCGGTTGTTTTAATCGTCGGGGGCAGTTTAACGCAGATGCAGAGCTCGGATATACTCAAACAAGAAGACGGTTTAGGGGGCGTAACAAATTTCAGCACAAATTCCGGCAACGTAAAAAATTCGACATCCTCAAACACCCCTGCAGGACCGGGGCAAGCGAACCGCATCATTATTACAGACACATTTGCTTCAGGTGATGGCTCCTCAGGCGGCGCCGCATCTGAGAAACAAGAAATGGCCGAAGCCGATGTTTCTGCCCGCGCCTTTGCGCCGCAAGCGCTGATGTCATTAGAAGCCGTAAGCAGTTCTATGATTGTTGCCGATGATTATTATATGCCCCCGCAACAACAAAACCGCGACACATTCGAGAGCGTCAAAGTCAACCCGGTCAAGATCGTCGCCGAAGAACCCGTATCAACCTTCTCCAGCGATGTTGACACCGCATCTTACAGCTTCGTCCGCAACGCGCTCAACAATGGCCAAATGCCGAATCCCGATGCCGTACGTGTCGAGGAAATGGTTAATTATTTTGACTATAACTACCCCGCCGCAACCTCGCTGGACGAGCCGTTCAAACCCACGGTGACTATAACCGAAAGCCCGTGGAACACCGGCAAAAAACTCATCCATATCGGCATCAAGGGCTATGAGGTCACCAGAGAAAAACCCCGCTCCAATCTGGTTTTCCTGCTTGATGTCTCCGGCTCCATGAGCGACCAGAACAAACTGCCGCTGCTTAAGCAATCCATGAAAATTCTTCTGGATACACTTGATGAGGACGACACGATCGCGATCGCTGTTTACGCCGGCGCGGCCGGAACGGTTCTCGAACCAACGAAAGTTTCTGACAAGGCCAAAATCCTTGCGGCGATTGATAATCTGCAGGCCGGCGGCTCCACCGCAGGTGAAGCAGGCATCAAACTTGCTTACAGTCTCGCCGAACAAAATTTCGACAAAGAAGCCGTCAACCGTATTATTCTCGCAACGGACGGTGATTTCAATGTCGGAACTTCCGATACCGACGAGCTGAAAAAACTGGTCGAGGACAAACGCAAATCCGGCGTCTTTCTCTCGGTCTTTGGTTTCGGCATGGGCAACTATCAGGACGATATCATGCAAACCATCGCCCAAAATGGCAATGGCGTCGCCGCCTATATCGATAATCTGAACGAGGCGCGCAAAGTTTTGGTCGAGGAGGCAACCTCCAGCTTGATCCCGATTGCCAAGGACGTAAAGTTTCAGGTTGAGTTTAACCCTGAGCGCGTCGCCGAATATCGTCTTGTCGGTTATGAAACCCGCCACTTGAACCGCGAGGATTTCAACAATGACAAGGTGGACGCAGGCGATATCGGCTCCGGCCATACGGTCACCGCGATCTATGAAATCGCTGAATTCGGTTCGGAATCAATTAGCGTCGATCCTCTGCGCTACGGCGAGAAAAAAGAAACCGCGAAGAAGGCTGATCCAAACGCCGAATACGCTTTCCTTAAAATCCGCTTTAAGAAACCGGACGAAGACACTTCTAAACTCATCACCACGCCGATTACGAATGATATGCGCGGTCAAAGCAGCGACACACAGTTTTCTTCTGCTGTCGCCGGTTTTGCTCAGCTTCTGAAAAAGGACGAGCATATCACCTGGACCTACGATGATGTCATCGAAACCGCGCAAGCCTCCAAGGGCGATGACCCTTACGGCCACCGCACCGAGTTTATCCAACTCGTCAGAATGGCCAAAACCCTTGATAAATAAGGTCTTATGAGCAATGTCGGGGCTAATCTTAGCCCCGACAATTTGCATCCATCTCAAATTTATAAGTAAAATTAAGAATATGGTTGTGTAAGAGGGAGCAAAACGTATGTTAACGGCGATACAAGTTCGGCGGCACCTTTTAGGGTGCTTTGAAATTCTACTTTTTATGCGCAGCGGCATCGACCATTTTGATTACACGCGCAAAGCTGCTCTAAGATCATTCCTCTTTCCTTTGGCTACGCTTCCGTTTGTGCTCTACATCATGGCCTTCAATGGCGAGCAAACTGCGGCATTAACATTTTATCTTCTGCACGCCGTACGGATCATCATCACCTTGGCCTTATTTTTTGGAATAATATATATGCTCACAAAACAACTAGGTCGTGACGATCACTTTTACCGCTTTGTGAATGCCTATAATTGGCTAAGCTTGCCCTTTATATTTTTCTTTGTACCGATTGCGTTAATGCTCGCCAGTGGTGACTATTCCGCTGATGACCTAAACAACGCCGCCGTCTTTGTAACGCTTTTGGGTTATGTCTACACAGGCTTCATCGCGACACATTGTTTCCGTCTTCCATGGGAACTTGGCGCGGTAATCGCGATATTCGGCATGTTCATCGACCAAACCTCGTTCGGCATGGGCGATTACCTGCAAACAAGCATTCTTGGCTTTTAAGATCTAAACAAGGCTTTGCTGCGTGATGAGCAGATCAAGAGGATTTGTTGTATTAACACCCTCAAGCAAAACAACATCTTGTGGCGCAAAATTGCTGCCCTGACCATCCTGATCGACCCGAATAACAAGACCTTCGGAACTTTGCGTTGTTATCACAAAATCTCCGATCGCATCACTGAGCGGATCATAGGCTGTGAGAAGTGCCGAAATATCAATTTGATCTTCATTCACATCAAAATCGCGGATCATATCAATCCCGCCCGCGGTTGTATCAAAGACATATACATCATGACCGTCTCCGCCATACATCGTGTCTTTACCGGCCCCACCATGCAGAACATCATTGCCTCCAAGGCCAATCAAAAGATCACCATGTTCGCTGCCCTCAATGACGTTATTACCTTCGCCGCCCATGACACGGTGAAGGGCGCTAAAAATGTCATCCTGTAAATGCTCAATATTCGTATTGCGCATGATAATATCGCTCAGGCTTGTATCACGAATAACGTCCAAAACATCTTCATCAAACCGCGCTTCATACCAGAAACGATCACCATCTCGCAGGCGTGTAAATTGATCGAGAATAATTGTATAGAAAGTCTCACCAACAAGCGCATCCTGATAGGCATCCTCAAGCAATCCGCCAACCCATAAATCCAAATGGCTGATGTCGCCGTATAAAGCAGTCAACTTTTCTGACAAAACGGCATCCTGCGTAAGATCCTCAAAACTCGCGATAGGATCAAGGCCATAAGCCTCGCGCACGCTGTTAAAGTCAGCAATCCCATGATCGCGCCCTCGTTGAATATTCAGGGAAACCAGATCAAAACCGCCAGAACCAGGAGGGCCAAAAAGGAAGTTGCGCACATCATCAATAATTTGCGCATCAATGCCCTGGGAATAAGAAGCACCAAGGCCGCGAACAATCTCATCAATGCCGCCCTGGCTCATAATAAGGTCGGGACGAAAGAAGGCGTTTTGTAAGGTCATATGACCAAATTCAGATTCATCACCGCTTTCCTGCATGCGATAAATATCGGAAGACAACATCGTATGGCCAACGCGGAAAGCCGCCGTTGCAAACTCGGTTGTAATCTGTGGGTTAATATCAGGGTTATATCCCTTATATTCACTCAAGGCATTCTGACCCAGCAACAAAGGCAAAAACTCATTATAGGTAACATGCTGAATTTCAGCTTCCACAATCGCCTTCGCAGCCTGATATAGCTGTTCATCGGTATACGTAGGATTTTCTGCAGCGATTTTATCCACCCAGAAATTATGTTCACGCGCAAACATAGTGTGTATCGACGTCAGACCCGCATTCTCATTGGCTCTCTCGTCACCGGCTTTAAACTCAACTCCGCGATCTCCCGTGCCAACTGGCAAAAGATCGCCCTCACTCAAAAGCAGCTTTCCGCCTTCATCACGCAACGAAGCCTGAACCTCGGCTGTAGAACCATAAACATTGGAAGCATCAATAAAAGCTGTAATTTTATTAACCTGAAGACGCGGGTTATCGGCATCCGTACCGGTTCCGTCCGCATAGGCCGAACGGGTTAAAGTGATGGTCTTTGTTCCTGTATTTGCCGGATCAAAATAAATATCACCGGTAGGAACTTTAATCGAATAGTCTTCAGTTTTGCTTTCGCGGGTAAGGTTAATATCGTGATCTAGAAATTGACCCCACACCCAAAGGAAATTTGAGATTTCTTTAGTGTTAAAGACATTTCCGTTCTGTGCAAATATCTCATTGCTAATGGCTCGGGCGCTGGGCCTGTCCGCATCATTTGGCGTAGAAAATCCATCACCATATTGATAGCCGGAAATTGTAATAAAGGTGCTCGCAGAAGTTCCATACTCAGGATGAAGCACATTATTGCCTTCACCGGTAATCGAGCGAACCTCAAGGTTAAAGCTATGCGTAATGTCATCATCAAATGACCCGGCGACTTTGGCAAATTTCATCATCATCGCCATCATCGGGGCATCAGGATCAAGATCACCTTGAATTTCTTCATCAGGCAAGGCTTCTAGCTCCGCAAGATTAAGCGCGCCCTCGATGGAAAGCTCGCCGCCGCTTTGCGTGCTCATTTCATCACCCATAGGTTCACCTGACTTCAAGTCGACATGCGGCATCTGCATATACATGGCGTCCTGAAAACGGCCATGCAAATCCACAGCATCTCCAGCTGCCGGCTCAATCACGGCTTGTAGCTCCGCTGCTACCGAAGGGGGCAGGGTTGCAATAAAAGATGATAGATCAATATCCTGCGCAGCATCTGGTCCCTGCGCATCAATAAGCTTTTGAACGGCCTCCAAAACTTCCTCGGAAGCACCGTTTTTCTCTAAAATAGCTTTGAGATCATTCAAATTCATACTTAAAACCACCACTTACACATTGGACCCGGGCGAATCGTGGCAGCAATATATTATGAAAACAAAGAAAAGGCAAGAATTTAAACAATTTAATTGCCTCGAGCATGCACCCCTAACCATCCCTCACGCAAGGCAATCTGCCATAAGGAACCATGGCCTTCATCCTCATAAGTTATAAGACTATGGTTATGAACGCCAAACCCCTCGGATTTCCTAATAAAATCTTGTGCCAGACTGCAGGGAACCACATCGTCCTCAGTGCTGCAAACATGCCGGAAAGGCACATATTGAGCGGCTAAAATGAGGGTTTTTATATCAAAATCAAGCGCCAGAGGCGAAATATCATGAAAATCAGTCCATGCCTTGGGATCAAGAACGCCTGCCACGCTCGTCACATCTTCAATATCAGTCCGCTTGCCGGCGAGCACTAGGGCGATATAAGCCCCCCCTGAAAACCCGATCAAATGAAAACTCTCTGCCCCTGTCCTCTCCTTCAGTTTTTGAAGGGCATCCATATAGGAACGAATAACCATATCGCGGTTAAACCGGTCCACAGACCAAACCCGTGCCGTACAGTTCTTCGCTTCAACATACTGACAGGGTCTTGCGAGATAGACGGCATCCTTTAACGAGGTTGCAATTCTAAGACCCACAGGGTCGCGTGGGGTAGGGTTGTCAGACAAAGTATTACGGTTGACCCAAGCATATCCATCTCCCTCAATAACCACAGTTAACTCACGCACTGATTTCATATCAGCGGGCGCCGCCGAAAAAAGAGCATAAGGTTGTGTGGGTAAGATAGAGCTTTCAAACCCTGAGTGATTTATCAGCTCCTGCGCCGTATCCAACCGTACGCTTAAACTAACGCATGCACTAAGGAGAATAACTGTAAAAAAAAAGAAAGCCCGCAAAGGGGCTTTCTTCATAATCGTAAAGTCTTGCATTAAATCTTAGAAGTTAACGCGCAGACCGCCAGTAACGGCATATTCGTTGTAGTCATCGCGGAACTCAACTGTGTAGGCTTCGATGCCGCCTGTCACGTTGGAACCAAGATTAAGATTCAAGCCGCCGCCGAACTTGGCGCCGAAATCAGAATCTGACACGGACTGACCAGCTGCAACTGGGCCTTCATCTTTGG
Organism: uncultured Micavibrio sp.; assembly: GCA_964478225.1. Lineage (GTDB taxonomy): Bacteria > Pseudomonadota > Alphaproteobacteria > Micavibrionales > Micavibrionaceae > CAYZHM01. The sequence goes on along the minus strand of CAYZHM010000005.1, from coordinate 46,874 downwards.
TGAAGTCATATTCAACACCAACCAAAGCGTAAGGTTCTACAGACTGAACAGTGTAACCAAGGCGGGCATCCACAAGGATTTGACCCAACTCAGTTGTGTTCTCAGCAACAGCAACTGTCGCACCGTTTGTCTGTGTTTCAGTAAAGGCGTCTTTATCTTCGCTTGCGTAGAAGACAGAACCACGGCCTTTCAGGTTCCAATTGCCCTGAAGGTTGTGCTTACCATTAACGCCTGCACTCACAAAGTAACGCTCAGCATCGGTAGAACCTCTAATGGCCTGGCCAGTGACGTTCGGGTCATAACGAAGTGTGTCATACTGCAGATCAGAGTAACCTGCTGTCAGATCAGCACTCGCATTCGGTGACAACTTAACGCCGACATAAGGAGCAACTGTCCAGCCGTCACCGTCCAGATTACCGTCTGCGCCTGTCGTTGGATCATCGTTGTACTCTGTGTCGATATCAACGCTTTCATAACCACCGGAAATACCGATAACAACGTTAGGAGCTACGCGGAAGTCAACACCGGCTGTGCCTGTGTAAATGTCGCCATCAGCTTTCGTGTCTGTGTTTTCGTCTTCTGTGTTTGTCCAGGAGCCAGAAACCCACACACCAGCTTTGCCGCCCATATCACCGGCAGAAAGGCCAGAAGAAGCAGAAAACCCGTTGGAGGCCATTTTAACGCCTGAGCTGCCATCAAGGGCTGCGGAAACGCGGTTTGCAACTTGTGATGCTGTCGCTGCTGTTGCCGCTCTCAAAACTGTAGCTGCGGTTGCAACGGTTGAAGCCTGATTCGCTGTGTTGTTAGTCGAACAGGTTGAGTATGAACTGCCGTAAGTCGCATCTGTACAAGAATAAGGACCTGCTGCTTGAGCTTTTCCTGAAAATCCTGCTGCAAACGCAACTCCTGCAAGGCATACAACTGAAAATTTAATTATGTTTTTCATCAGATTCTTCCCTATAGAGTTTGATTAGTGAATTGCAATTAGAAACGTATTAAAGAATACTGCTAGCAGCCTACGGTTAGGCTTAGCCTTGGTCAAGCGCAAAACGGCTAAACAAAAAGGATTAGATATCTTGTGGCGCAAAAGCAACACAGTTTGTTTTCATAAGGCTGCGGCAACATTATGCGGCTCTGGCTGGATCATTGCCTTTAATCTGTACGTATTTTCCTTGTCCGGAATCGGTATTGGTATTTGGCCTCAATCAGAAATCGCAGTGACAGCCCTGCATGGCGCGGCCTTACTATGTACCTGCGGACTTTTATTGATGGCACGCCATTCTATTCTGACAATTCGCAATCCTCTTGTCCTTATTCCATTCGCAATCGGCCTGTTAACGATTGTAATGCTTCCTTTTGTTGATCTTCCCGTTCGCAGTTTTCTTGGTTCGGCGCGGACCGGAGAAGGGGCCGTGTGGTGGTTCGATCTTTCAATGCTCACAGCTTCCGGTTTAATACTCTGGCGGCTAAAAGTCTGGAGAAAGATACTCATTGCATCAGCCTTTATAGGAGCGATTGTCAGTGCAACACTTACTTATATTCATAATCATGTGGGTGGAACTCCCGCTCCCTATTATTTCATGGATTATGTGGCCTTTCAGCTCATCGGACTTTTGCCTGTAACCTATCTATGGCTATCCGGAAAGATAAAAGGCTGGAAATTTTACGCGGTCTTCTATGTGCTTCTTAATTTGTCGCTTTGGATCACAGAAAACAAAGCTATGATTGGGTACGGTCTATTGCTTCCGCCTTTCTTCTGGGCATTATGGGCCACCTTTAGATCCAGCCCACAAGCTCAAAAAAGATCATCAATCGCTATTTTGGCGCTAATACCATGTGTGGCCTTCATCATTTTTTTTGCAATCGCAAAACTTCCTCTGGGGCAAGGGTATTACGCATATGTGAACTCAGGACTTTTTCAAACTGTTGCGTCGCGCGCGTTTCTGATCGAAGTGTCATTGGACTCCCTCTGGCATAAACCCTCGGCATTCATAACCGGACTTGGATGGGGGACATACGAAGACCACATCGCCCGTTACCTCCCCACCGGCTGGCTTGATATAGCTGATTTTAAGCGCACACAATGGGACGGTCTTCGTGACGACCACTTTCACAGCCATAACATGTTCGTCGAGACACTCAATGCAATCGGAATAATGGGCTGCATAGGTCTCTTGCTTTACATGCTGTCATTTCCAATTGTCGCCAAACGCACCATGCAAAAACCAGCCATTTTAACAAGCGCAGGGTTTATGGCATGGGCATCGTTGTGGTTTTTATTTCCCATCAATCAGGCATTCTTGGCCCTTGCATCCATCAGCATCAGCAAAGGAATATACCCGTTTAAAAAATTGACCAAAGCCTACATCAGCCCTTTTTCCATGAGGACGATTCTATCGATAATTGCCTTAATGCAAGCCTCCGCCATGCTCATGACCTTTTCAACGGCGTGGAATGGGAACTCATATGAACCAAAAGGCCTGACCCCAGAGCAGGCCGTTGAGAATTGTCCTCTGGAATACAACGATTTCGCGGCGGGTGGTCTCCATCTTTCGCGTTTTATTCTCGATCGTGTTCGCTACACCATTGATATCACGGATCGTGACAAAAAGCCTGAACGCAAAGAAGTGGAGGGGCACATCCGAAGCCTGAACCATTTGTTCTGCCAGGCAGATCAATATGTTCAAACCCATAACACCAATGCCCGTCTCAAAATCGCAAAGTTGATGGCGCGGGGAGAAATTTTATTTGGTCTCAACGAATATCTGGATGAACAGACAAAAGACTTCTATTACACCGGCTGGAAACACGACTTAAACGCGTGGCTGATGGAAAATCCTGGCCGCTCCGATCAGGCAATACCCTACTTTCTCTACCACATGGAAATCGGACAAGAAGGCCGCATGCAAGAAACGGTTGATCTTATCTATAAGCACAATTCAGAAGACCCAGTCGGACTGTGGTTCAAAGGACTATCCTTGCTTTCCCATCCTCACACCAGCGCTCAGGGCATCGAGTTGATGCGCAAAGCGCTCAAGCATGGAATCGAACGCTTTATGCCGGTTGAAAAGGGCCTTCGCGATATGCTCGTCTCAGGATAGAACTTAAGCCGCGCGTGCAAACTTTTGTTTGTGAAAACGTCGTCTTTTGTTCTGAGACTTACCATTTCTATTGCCTGGACGGTTTTGATTTTTTTCCGCCTGAGGTTTTGGTGTCATGCTCGGATCCATAAGCTGCTCGATCGCGGCCCATTTGCGTCCGTCTTGCGGCGAGATAAAGCACAAGGCAGAACCTTCCGCTCCTGCGCGTGCTGTACGTCCAATACGGTGAATATAATCTTCCGGAACTTGCGGGAGATCATAATTAATCACATGCTCAATGTGAGGAATATCAAGGCCGCGGGCCGCAACATCAGTCGCCACCAACACTCTGAATTTTTTCTCACGGAAATTACGAATAACTTTATCGCGTCGGTTTTGTCTCAGATCACCATGAATAGCATCGGACTGGAAAAAATCATGAGTAAGTTTTTTTGCCAGTTTCTCAGTGCCATACTTGGTTTTAACAAAAATAATCACAGAACCTGTGCGGTCTTCAAGCTGACGCAAAAGCTCTTCATATTTTCCTTCGTTACCGACACGGACCACATCTTGTTTGATTCTTTTGATCGGACTGACGGTAGAACCCACGGCAACGCGCTCAGGCTTATGCATGAATTTTTCGGAAAGCTTTACGATATTGTTTGGTAATGTCGCCGAGAACATCAGGGTCTGACGTTGCTTTGGCATATGTTGTAAAATCCGTTCAATTTGAACGCTAAATCCCATATCAAGCATACGGTCTGTTTCATCGAGAACCAGAAACCTGGCATCGTTTAATTTCAGACTGCCTCGCTCCAGATGGTCAAAAATACGCCCGGGTGTGCCGACGATGAGACGGGGGTTTTGGCGCAATTGATTAAGTTGTTTGCCCATTGGCTCGCCACCAATAATAAACGCTGTTTTGATATTGCTTTTATTGCCAAGCATCTGGTGCATAACATCCATAACCTGTTTGCCAAGCTCACGTGTCGGAGTCATGACAAGGGCCGTGCCCTGCGGTGAAGACAAAAGGGCATTCACAAGCGGAATTGAAAAGGCCGCTGTTTTACCGGTCCCGGTCTGGGCCGAGCCCATAATGTCGCGCCCCTGCAGGGCCAACGGGATAGCTTGCGCCTGAATGGGGGTTGGGGTTGTATATTTCATGCGCGCCAAAGAAGCGGCAAGCACAGGGTTAAGGCCAAAGCCATTGAAATCTTTCATTGAATTACCTTCCAGTAAAAAGTTTAGAGGCGTCTTCCCCACCTCGGGGCGATGCCTCGGTTCGATTATGTTTTATTCGAAAAAACTGAACTTTTTAGGAAAGGTGAACTGTATATTTCGTATCTTCTAATCCAAAGATACCCTACCAAAAGCTCTGTTTATTAGAGCGTTACGTCAAACTTGGCCGGACAGTGACAGGTTTAAGGAGATCTGTCAAGAAATAGTACGGGGCGTTTTTAAATTAATTCTTTCCTTTTTGCCACAAAACCTATACCACTGCACGCGGGAAGATTGCCCGCCAACACCGAATTATATGAGTACGTAAGAAATGACCAAGAATTTGCGCAATATCGCCATTATCGCCCACGTTGACCATGGCAAGACAACCCTGATTGACTCGATCATGAAGCAAAGCGGTATGTTCCGCGATAATCAAAACGTCAATGAGTGCGTTATGGATTCTGGCGCTCTAGAAAGAGAGCGGGGCATCACTATCCTAGCCAAGCCAACATCAATCACTTGGGAAGATACTCGCATCAACATTATCGACACGCCAGGCCACGCCGATTTCGGCGGTGAGGTGGAACGCGTTCTGCATATGGCTGATGGCGTGATTTTGCTGATTGATGCTGCCGAAGGTCCGATGCCGCAAACCAAATTCGTGTTGGGCAAAGCACTAAAGCGCGGCCTGAAACCTATCGTCATCGTCAACAAAATCGATCGTCCCGATCAGCGTGCTGAAGAGGTTCTGGATGAAGTGTTTGATTTGTTTGTTGCATTGGAAGCCTCAGACGAGCAGCTTGATTTTCCTGTTCTCTATGCATCAGGCCGTAATGGATGGTGTGTACGGGATTTAAATGAGCCACGCGAAAATCTGCACCCGCTTTTGGATCTTGTTTTGGAGTATGTGCCGCCGCCACAAGTTGAAGAAGGTAAACCTTTTGCCATGTTGGCGACTTTGCTTGATTCAAATCCATTCTTGGGACGCTGTCTAACGGGCCGTGTTTTGCAAGGGTCGGCCAAGGTCAATGAATCCGTTAAAGCAATGAATCTTGATGGTAACGTTGTGGAAACAGGACGCCTCACCAAGCTTCTTATGTTCCAAGGCACCGAGCGTGTTCCTGTGACAGAAGTCCATGCAGGAGACATCATTTGTATCGCTGGTCTTTCCGAAGCATCCGTCGCTGACACAATTTGCCACCCTTCCGTCACAATGCCGCTGGCCTCTACGCCAATCGATCCGCCGACAATGTCGGTGACGATCAGCGTGAATGACTCACCGTTCGCTGGCAAAGAAGGCAAGAAAGTAACATCAACAATGATCCGCGAACGTCTGATGGCGGAAGCTGAAACCAACGTTGCCATTACCTATAACGAAAGCACTGATAAAGATGCTTTTGAAATTGGCGGACGTGGGGAATTACAACTAGGCGTTCTCATCGAAACCATGCGCCGTGAAGGATTTGAGCTAACCGTTTCGCGCCCCAAAGTTCTTTACAAGCAGGAAAATGGTCAACGCATGGAGCCGATAGAAGAAGTAACAATCGACGTTGATGAAGAATATTCTTCAACTGTTGTGGATTCCATGAACCGCCGCAAGTCTGAAATGACAGATATGCGCTCTAGCGGTGCCGGTAAAACACGTCTGACATTCCTTGCGCCGTCGCGCGGTCTCATAGGCTATCAAAGCCAGTTTTTGACACAAACTCGTGGCACCGGCGTCATCAACCGTCTCTTCCATTCCTATGCACCATATAAAGGCGATATCCCACAGCGCCGGAATGGCGCGTTGATTTCCACCGATACGGGCGTTGCCGTGGCTTATGCAATTTTCAACCTGCAAGATCGTGGAGCCATGTTCATCGGCCATCAAACCCCAGTCTATCAGGGCATGATTGTTGGCGAGCACAGCCGTGACAACGATCTGGAGGTGAATGTTCTCAAAGGCAAAAAGTTGACCAACATGCGAGCTTCCGGCAGCGATGAAGCTGTGGTGCTGACTCCTCCGCGTATCATGTCTCTCGAAGACATGATGGCTTACATCAACGAAGACGAATTGTTGGAGGTCACGCCACAATCTTTGCGTTTGCGCAAACAATATCTATGTCCGCATGAACGCAAAAAGAACAGCCGCGTCGCCAGCTAAGCTGCCTTTTCTTTATTGTAAGAAAAATGTCTTTCAATTGTGCCAATCAGCTCTGACAGTCTGATGGGCTTACTCATGTAAGCATCGGCGCCAGCACGCAAGCACTTCTCTTTATCACCCTGAATGGCATTCGCAGTCAGAGCGACAATTTTTAAATCCTTGCCCCAAGGTTCTTGGCGGATTTTTCTAATTGTTTCATGCCCATCCATAACAGGCATCTGCCAATCCATAAACACCAGATCATAGCTGCTATATTTCTCTTGAAGAATGTTAAGGGCTTCCTGGCCGTCGCCTGCAGAATCAAAGCTGCAACCCAATTCGGAAAGCATGTTCTTGGCCATGCGCTGGCCAATTCTATCATCATCCACCACAAGAACATGGGCGCCAATTTGCGGCAACACTTCTGGAACATCAATATCCACATTCTCTGTATGATTTTGCATCTCTGTTCCAGATAAAACATTCACAAGGCATTCAACAAGCGATTCCGGGTATATCGGCTTGAAAATATGTGCCGAAATTCCGGCCTGGCTGAGTTTATCAAAACTCTTCTTCTTACCTAGGGCTGTTATCAAGACAAGCTTAGGTATGCCATATTCATCAGGCCTTTCCGATATCTTCCCACACAAAGTTTCGCCGTCCATTTTCGGCATCGCATAATCGCTCAAAACCAAATCATAAGGCTTGCCCTCGCTCTGGGCTTTACGAACTTTATCCAAAGCCTCTGAAGCGAAAAGGGCATGATCCGTATGTGCGCCGGCCTTTTGCAAATACGTCGAAATCAATTCTAAATTGAGTTCATAATCATCGACAGCAAGAATTTTCTTTCCAGCCAGCGCTTGAGCATTCTTGGTTTGAAGGGGGGTGGAGTTCCCTTCGGCAACTTTCGTCTCAATTTCAAACCAGAAAAGCGATCCTTTTCCAAATTCGCTTTCAACGCCAATAGTTCCTCCCATCATTTCTACTAGTTTTTTACAAATGGTAAGTCCAAGCCCTGTCCCCCCATATTTGCGCGTCGTAGAAGAATCAACTTGAGTAAATTTGCAAAAAATTTTGTCAATTTTATCAGCGGGAATTCCAATGCCATTATCTTGAATTTCAAACCGCACCCGGGCGTAGGCATCACGTTGCCAAACTTTTATTAAGCTAATCAGAACATATCCATCCTTGGTGAATTTTGTGGCATTGCCGATAATGTTAATCAAGATCTGCCGCAAGCGCACAGGATCAGCTTTAATAACAGGAATAACATCATCATGAGGCCAACGGAGTATCAACTCAACTCTGTTCTCGCTGGCGCGTCCGTCAAGCAACTGGATGACTTCCGTTAAAATTTCGTCAAGCTCAACAGCTTTCGATTCCAGCTCCAATTCTTGTGCTTCTATTTTTGAAAAATCCAAAATATCATTGATAATCGTCAGCAAAAGATCGCCAGAAGAACGGATCGATCCAACATACTTTGTCTGCTTTTCATTCAAATGCGTATAAGTAAGAAGTTCAGCCATTCCTATAATGCCATTCATAGGTGTTCGAATTTCATGGCTCATCGTCGCTAGAAACTCACTCTTGACCCGGTCTGCCTTTTCGGCGGCCTCTTTGGCTTTGATAAGCTCTTCATTCTGCATCGCGACACGGACCAGCAAATTCGCGCGGTCTATTGTATTAATAATTGTCCGGCGAAGGGCTTCCCCGGTCAAAACATTCTTGGCCATATAATCCTGCGCGCCGCCTTTAATAGTATCAGCGGCAATCTTTTCGCTGCCTTGCCCAGTCAGCATAACCACAGGCAATATCGGTGTTATCAAGGAAAGCTTTTTAAGAACCTGAAGCCCATTCATATCGGGCATATTGTAATCAAGCAGAACGCAATCCGGCCGTTCCCGTTCAAAAATCTCTAAACCCTCTTGGCCGGTCGAAGCTTCCAGAAAACTATAGGAATCCCCAACCGGCAAAGTGGTCAAAAAGTTTTTGTATAATGCCCTGTCCATCTCATCATCATCGATGATCAGAATCGAATAATGATCTTGCTTCATACGATTACTGTGAGATCTCATCTTAAGTATTTCAACCAAAAGCGTTGTGAAAACCTACGGGCGTATTAGGCGGTTTTTTTAATGAAGCTTCGGACACATCTTGATGAAGTGCAGCATCTTGTTCAGATCAAAAGGCTTTGAAACAAAGCCCTTCGCGCCCGCATCGATAGACTGCATCACGTTGTTTGTGTCCGAATGTCCGCTAAACATCACAACGAAGGCGCCAGGGTCATTACGCGTGATCCAGCTTAACAAGCCTTGTCCGTCTCCATCAGGAAGTTCAATGTCCATAAAAACAATATCCGGCTGGAATTCTCTATAAGCGCTGATTCCCTGGCTGGCGTCAGGAGCTTCAATCAACTCGCAATGTTCACGCAAACTTTTCGCAACCATGCGTCTTGTCGAACGATCGTCCTCGATAAGCAAGACGCGCGCCTTTTTATCATTATAAAGAGCCTCTAAAGGCACTTTCTCCTTCATAACTTTTTCAGATACACACTCAGTATTACTCATGGCAACTATCCTCCCCTTTAGATTAATTATTCGCCAATATTCATTGCATTAAGCAAAAACCCCGTCGCTTCTGGACTAAAGTCCATCAACGATCCCAACACGCTGCTATCCGCATTCATCACAGCATAAGTCGCTATGTTAGAAGATTGTAACGTCAGGCAAAGCCCTAACAGGGCACCTGTAACAGTAAGAGAAAAAGCACGCCCAAAAGAAAGTCCGCTGTTTTTCTCCGTGTTGTTCAAGCCCTCAAGATCATATCTGTTCATGAAATAGTAAGAGAACAGCATGTTTATAACGGCCACAGATTTTATGATGGGGCTATAAACACTCTTTTTCATGGCTGCACTATCAAGATGCGGCATATGAAGGTGCGGCATGTGCAGATGAGGCATATTGTCGTTAATCTGTGCCCCAATATGCTTCCAATATTCAAACACCCCTCTATGTGGCTTCTCGTCAGAAAAAGGGACGGGCCGGCTTATTTTTTTATTTAAGCCGGCTCCGTCAGTCTGTGCATGAGATTGTGCCGGAAGAGATGATTGAGTATCAATTCCTGATGTAAACTTTCTTTTCGTATTCATGGTCTATATTCCCCATACCTGTGATTAAACTGTAAACCCATAAGATGTATTACAATCCCTATGCCAGTTTTAATTTTTGTTATATTTCAATGACTTATATTAATTCTTTGCGTCCCGTCACATGAAAAACGACCGATAATCAACCGCCCATGCGATGCGATCGTATGATTTTCAAACGGTTTCACTTGGGCAAATATCAGGCCAATGTCAGAATGTCATCGATGGAAAAAACCATACTTATTGTCGATGATGATCGCACCGAACGCCGGATGATTACGAATGTTCTACGTGCTGCCGTCGATCTTAATTTTGCGGAAGCTGAAAACGGACGTGAAGCCATCCGAATACTTAAAAATGATATTGAGAACTCTATAGCCCTGATAATACTGGATCTGGACATGCCGGTTATGGGCGGACTGGAAACCATGGAGATCATCTCTCAAAACTATCCCGCTTTGCCTGTCATCGTCCTCACCGGAAGCACAGACCGCAATGATGCCATACAAGCCACAAGGCTAGGCGCAACAGATTTTCTCAGCAAACCTATAGAACAGGCGCGTCTAGATGTCTCTGCACGCAACGCTCTTAAAATGGCCGTCATGCGCGAAGAGCTTTCCCGTCTCAAACGCTACGAAGACGACACGCTCAAATTTTCAGATTTGATTGGTCACGATCAAGGTCTCAAAGAAAATGTCAAAATAGGGAACAAGGCCGCGACCTGTGATCTGCCGGTGTTAATAACTGGTGAGACAGGAACTGGAAAAGAAATGTTCGCCCGCGCCATCCATGGACAAAGCAATCGTTCACGCCAATCCTTTATAGCGGTCAATTGTGGAGCTATTCCTGAAAAACTGGTGGAAAGCACGTTATTCGGGCACGAAAAGGGCTCGTTTACCGGTGCAATCAACAAAGCGTTAGGAAAATTTCAAGAGGCTAATGGGGGAACCATTTTTTTGGATGAAATTGGTGAACTGCCTTTGGAGGCTCAGGTAAAGCTTCTTCGTGTATTGCAACAAAGTGAAGTAGAGCCAGTCGGCGCGGGAAAGCCTGTACCTTTGAATATCCGGGTCATCTCAGCCACCAACCGCAATCTTGCGCAGGAAGTGAAAGAAGGACGCTTTCGGGAAGACTTATATTTCAGGCTGAATGTCTTGCACATCGACATGCCTCCCCTTCGGGAACGTAAAGATGATATTGCTATCATGGCCCCCCATTTTATCGAATTGTTCTGCACAACCAATCAAACGCCCCCAAAACGGATCAGCAAAGAAGCCATGGAGAAATTGCAAAACTACGCATGGCCCGGCAACGTGCGCGAACTAGAAAATATCATCAACCGCACAATGGCAATGTCTGACAATGAAATCCTCTCGCCTCAGGATTTTTCCTTCATACAGGTCGTTTCAAATGAGACGTCGGTTATGCAAGAAAACGCAATCATTCCCGTTCGTGCCGACGGCAGCTTCAAAAGCTACAGAGAACTGGAACAGGAAATCATTGCTCTTGCTCTCAAGCATCATAACAATAACATCACACAAACAGCAAAAATTTTGGGTATAGCGAAATCAACCCTTTATACAAAAATTGAAACACTTGCTGACCTCAAATCAGCCTGAGGCAACACGTTGTTGTCGTTCTTTATGATATTGATCAACAAGTTCCAAAAGCTCCCGTTCCTTAGCGGGCTTGGAAACCCAGCCCCTTACGCCCGCATTCGTACATCGTTGAATGACATCAGAATCCAGATTGCCGCTGACCATAACCACATAGGCGTCCGGATCGTTGCTACAGAAAAGTTCTGCCAGTTCTTGCCCATCGCCATCGGGAAGCTCAATGTCTAAAAAGGCTATATTAGGCAACATTGTTCTATAGAACCTCTCAGCTTGTTTTGCATCCCATGCCACGGCAATATCACAATATTTCTCCATAATGGCTTGCAGGAACAAACGCGTCGATCGGTCATCTTCAACAATAAGAAGAAGAGGCTTATAACGCGCCATACGCCGGCTGAGGAGATCTGGCGAGACAAAAAACTCTGGCAAATTTTCATCTTGCAGGTCAGCCTCTTCGGAGGGTTCTTCTTGCAAAACATGGGCAAGAATCTGATCAAAATATCCTTCCATCTCGTTAAGCTGCCAAAAGAAGTGATATTCCGGCCTTTGACCCTCGCTAATAAAATCAAGGAATGATTCATAGTCACGGATAATTGCACGAACCGGCCCCTGGAAAAGAATAAAAAGATGCCCCGTCGTCAGCCACATCGCCTTCGCCTTATCAGCGCCATTTGTAAATGTAGATGTAAGGGTTGCGGTCGCAATATTCTTGCGCGAAGGAACCCTGATAATCTCGGGATCAAGCTCCGCGTATAAACAGCGCCACTCCACAGCACTCTTCTCGGAACGTTCCTCTCGAACAAATTCTTCAAGATGCTCTGCAAAATGGCTTTTGATGAATTTTATATCAAATTCAGTCGGCATTAGCGGACAAGGGTTTTAATGGTTTCACGCAATTTCTTCTCTGCCAGAGAAAATGCATCCTCAAGCTGCGAAAGCAGGGCTTCAACGCCATCTAGGCTTCCCGCCCTTGTGATGGTGTTAATCGCTTCAGCCAGTTGGGATACAGCCATAAGGCCAAAACCTTTGCTGTTGGACTTTAGGGGATGAGAACCGCGCGCGGCCTTTTCTGCATTGCCGTTTTTCAAACCATCTTTAATATCTCGAATATAGGCAGCAGCATCCTCAAGATACTCATCAACAGCAATCGGAAACTCATTCTTGAGCAATGAAACACATTGCTCCAATGCTTGCAAATCGAAGTGATCAAGCTGGTTTCTCTCTTTAGGCTTAGGGGGAGGAGGAACGGCTTCATCAAAGTCGCTCAATTCAAACTCTCCACAAATCAGACCCTGCAAATTATCAATAAGCGTATCTCTCCATCGCGGCATCCATACATCTTTCGGCAAATAAGCATCCATTCCCGCCGCCAAACATTTTTCACGATCACCAGGTTGACGATTCGAAGTGAACGCGATAACAGGCGTATGAGGCTTACCGCTCTGAATTTCTTGTGCACGAATGGCTTTAACGGTTTCCAGCCCATCCAACTCTGGCATATCCCAATCCATTAAAATCAGATCAAAATGTTCACCCGCCTCAATCTTGGATAACGCCACAATACCGTTTTCCGCCTGAACAGTATAAAACGCGCAAGCCTTCAAAATCGTGTCCATAAGAGTACGATGAGTTCTGTCATCCTCCACAACTAAAATCACTTTTTTATTATCATAAGGCTCAGAGATTTTACGCGCTTCGTGCTTTATCTTTTCTGCTTCGTTCATATGGACTCTCCATTCGCTTTAAAAAATAATACCACCAGTGATTGCATTTTAATATTCCTCAGGCCATGGTATGTAAGGGGAAACGCAAGAAGGAGGAATCATATGGATTATGATTTTGAAGACGACTTCTCTTTTGAAAGCAAAGAACGAAAACTCACGATATTAATCGTTGAAGATAACGACGCTGATTTATTTTTGCTCAAAAAAAACCTCTTAATACTCTGGCCTGATCATCTCAGCATCAGCGCAAAGTCTCTCCACGAAGCAAGCGAGGCCTGTAAGAAAAATAATATAGACTTGATTTTCCTCGACCTGAATTTACCAGACAGTTATGGCCCAAGTTCTGTTCAAGAAATCAGAAAACTGAACAAGTCTGTACCCATTATTGTTCTGACAGGATTGGGGTCTGATCTTACGCTCAAAGAAGCAATCAGGCTGGGCGCAAGCAAAACATTCTTAAAATCACAAATGTCTGACCCAAGCTTTTATAAAACTTTGCTGAACTCTTTATAAATCTGTGTCACATGCAGACGTATTTCTCGTCAGATAAAAAATCTAGGCCGATTAAAAATCTCAATCTATGATAGCGAATTGACACATATAAATGCAGGAACGATGCAAGCACAGAAGAAGAAAAACTCTAAGAAGAATTTGTACTCTGTAGGCACAAAAATTCTTTTGCTTGTCAGCGCTACGGCATTGTTTTCTGCCCTGTTTGTAGGGGGGTTTTTCTTTGTCCAAACATCAAAAAATGCCCTCCGAATCCAAACAGATGCTCTGGCCTCAGATGCCCGTCTTATCTCACCACTTTTTTTAGCTGCTTTCAGCGAGCTGGCTAATGACGTATCAGTTCTTTCAAAAATGGCTCCGGTCCAGGGCATCATTAAAAGTAAAGAAAATGGCGGCATCGATGCGGAGAGAGGAATGTCGACCAAAGAATGGTCTCAGCAGCTGGAAAATATTTTTGCATCTATGCTGAGCGCAAAAAGTTCTTACGTGCAGGTGCGCTTTATAGGGGTAGCCGACAACGGTCGTGAACTTGTCAGGGTCAATAGAAATGGCAGCGACATAAAAAGAGTGCCACCAGAAGAGCTCCAGCAAAAGGGAGATGAACCATATTTCAAAGACGCAATAAATCTCGCCCCAAATACAGTCTATCATTCTGTCGTAAGTGCTAATCGTGAAAATGGCGTAATCCAGAAACCACTTTTACCCGTAGTCCGAACAATCACGCCAGTCTATGACAGCAATAATAAAATGTATGGGTTTATCGTCATTAATGTCGCTTACGAAGAAATCCTAAAAGACGTCATCAAAGACATGGAGATCGACAAAGATCTCTACATTGTGAACGAGAACGGTGATTTTATCCACTACGATAAAAAACAAAAAAATTCAGAGTTTAAATTTGGTGACTTCTACAATAGCCCTCAAAATTATCCCATCATACAATCTATGTTGAACTCCAAAGTTCGCGAAGACACAATATATGTCAACGTAGAGGGTGAAGAGCAGATCGTACATTTTAGAAAAGAATACATTTATCCATCTGACCATGTCAGATTCTTTATTACAGCTATCGCAGTCCCCAAAAAAGTTCTTTTAAAACCCGTTCATGTCTTTCAAAGAGAAGCATTGTTCTTAACCATTGGTCTGACTGCCATTGCCTCTCTATGCGCCGCGTTTTTTTCTTCCCTTCTCATTAAACCCCTAAAACACATGATTGAAGAGATTAAAGGTTTCGACAAGGAAGATATCAAACTTAATCTGCCAGTTTCTTTAAATGATGAAATAGGAGATCTGGCAAGAGCGTTCGACGGCCTCATGAAAAAGTTGAATCAGTCTCGAATAGCGGAAATTCATAGCTTGGGTCGCTTGCAGGCAATTGTCGACAATACGGTCGATGGTCTCATTACAATCAATGAACAAGGATATATCGAAAATTTTAATAAGAGCTGTGAAAGTATTTTTGGCTACAGCGCAGACGAGGTGATAGGAAAAAATGTCAAGATGCTGATGCCCGAACCCTACCACACAGAACATGACTCTTACCTCGATAATTATAATAAAACCGGAGACAAAAAAATCATAGGAATTGGTCGTGAGGTCAAAGGCAAAAGAAAAGACGGCACAACATTCCCACTCGATTTATCTGTAAGCGAGGTTCAAGTCAAAGGCCGGAGGATATACAGCGGGATCGTCCGCGACATCACAGATCGTAAGAAAGCAGAAGAAGAAATTATGCGCTCAAACGAAGAGCTGGAGCGTTTCGCATACATTGCCTCCCACGACTTGCAAGAGCCATTGCGTATGGTGGCCAATTTCACAAACCTCCTGGAATCCGACTACGGCGATCAATTCGATGACCAAGCTGCGGAATATATGAGTTTCATCACCAGCGCCGCACAACGCATGCAAGATATGGTGGGCGATCTATTAGAGTACTCACGGATAGGCTATGAAAGTGCGGGATTCACGGAAGTTGACAGCAAATCACACACACAGCTTGCTCTCAACAATTTGCAGGAAATTATCGAAGAAACAAAAGCTGTCATCACAATTGAAGAGTTGCCGGATATTTATGTGAATGCAGTAAGATTTTCACGCCTCATGCAAAATCTGATCGGCAACGCCATAAAGTATCGCGCAAGGGATAGAACTCCAGAAGTTAGAGTCAAAGCAGTCGACAAAGGAAATGAATGGCTGTTCTCAGTCTCGGATAACGGCATAGGCATGAAAGAAGAATATCTTGAACAAATATTTATCATCTTTAAACGCCTTCACAGCAAACAAGAATATAAAGGCACTGGAATAGGTCTCGCTGTCTGCAAAAAGATAGTTGAGAGCTTTGACGGTAAAATCTGGGCTGAATCCAATCCGGGAAGAGGATCAACATTTTATTTCACAATCCCCAAACGCGAGGTAGCCAAATTAGCTGCATGAGTACAACACAAAAACCTATAGAAATTCTTCTGATTGAAGATAATGAAGGTGATGTCTTTTTGACAAAGAAGGCGTTTCACGACTCTCAAATGGACGTCAACATCAGTGTCGCACGCGATGGGGAAATCGCAATGGAAATGCTGAACAAACTGAATGGTTATCAAGAGATGCCAAGTCCCGATCTGGTTCTTTTAGATATGAATCTCCCCAAAAAAGATGGCAAACAAATATTATTTGAAATCAAGCAAAGTAAAACCTTAAAACGTATTCCAGTGATCGTACTCACGAGTTCTCACGCCGAAGGCGATATCCTTAAAAGCTACGAACTCTATGCAAGCTCCTATATCGTTAAACCCGCTAGTCTCGAACGGTTCAGCGCGGTGGTTACCACTATAGAAGACTTTTGGTTTAATGTAGTTACACTTCCAAGCGTTAATGAAAGGAAAAAGCTATGAGTTCGTCAAAACCTATCCAGGGAACGCCAATTGAGATACTCCTTGTTGAAGACAATGAGGGAGACATTTTTTTAACAAGGAAGGTTTTTGAAAAGGCAAAAATCAGAAACGTGATTACAGTTGCTGAAGACGGCGAGATAGCAATGGATATGTTGAAAGGGAAGAAAATCAGACGTCCTGACATCATCCTTCTCGACATCAATCTGCCTAAAAAAGACGGAAAGCAGGTTTTGGATGAAATTAAAAATGATCCTGACTTAAAGACAATTCCTGTCGTCATCATGACAAGTTCCAAAGCCGAAAAAGACATATTGGAAAGCTACGACCTTCACGCCAACAGCTACATCATCAAGCCTGTGACCCTCGATAAATTCGGTGAAGTTGTCTCGATAGTAGAGAATTTTTGGTTTGGTGTTGTCGCGTTGCCTCCTCATCATGAAGACGAAAAGAAAGATGTCGCATAAATGCAAATTTCAACAAGAGACAGCGCTGCGGACATTCAAGTACAAAGAATTGCCAAAGAATATGAGGATTACGCCTATATCGTTTCCCATGACCTCGGCGCTCCTTTGCGTCACATTAGGGAATTTACAAAGCTCTTGCTGGCATCAAGACAAGAAAGCCTCACAAAGGAGGAGCAGGACTATGCTGCCTTTATTGAAAAATCTCTCGAAAAAATCAACAACATGCAAACTGCTCTCCTTGCTTTTTCCCGGTTGAACACCCGTGCTGGATCGTCAAGGCAAATCGACGTCAATCACATCTTCTCGAATGTCCTGCAAGAGCAAGAAGAGAATATAAAAAAATACACAGCTGCAATAAACTGCGGCAGTTTGCCAATGGTCGTCGCCGAGCCGCAACAGCTTCATTTCCTGTTCAGTTACCTGATCGACAACGCTCTCAAATTTCATGAGAATGAAACCTCCCCAAGGGAAATATCAATAAGCGCAAAGGAAGAGGGCCAAGCATGGCTTTTTGAAATCAAAGACAACGGCATAGGAATTGCCGAAGATTATCACGAAGAGGTATTCCGGCTATTCAGAAGATTAAATCCGGAAAAATATCCGGGTATAGGAGCGGGGCTCACGCTTGCAAGAAAGATTGTTCAGCTCCATGGCGGTGAAATACACATCAAATCAAGCCTCGGGGCAGGGACAAGCATTTATTTCACTTTGCCGAAACACGGCGAAGAGATTTAAACCCCACTCTTCATCTCCTCCAGCTCAAACCACCGGCTTTCATAGCGTTCCAGTTTTCTTTGGGATTCAGCCAGCAGCTGCGTCACCTTATGAAATCCATCCGCATCGCGTTTGTAAAAATCGGCATCGGACAATTGCTCAGAATAGACCGCTATCTCCTCTTCCACTTTCTTAATCTTTTGTGGTAATTGCTTCAGCTCATGCTCAAGCTTATACGTCAGCTTTTTTGCATTCTTTTTATCTTCTACAGCAACCACGTCTTTAGGTTTTTTAACGGCCTTCTCTATAACAGCTTCAGGCGGGGCTTGTAGCTCACCATTCGTTTTCATCTCCAAATAATCACTATAACCGCCAATGCAGCTTTCAATTTTCCCATCGCCTTCGAACGCCAAAATCCGCGTCACAGTCTGGTCAAGAAAATCGCGATCATGAGAAACAACAATCAACGTGCCCTTATACTGCGAAAGAATTTCCTCCAGCATGTCCAGCGTATCCATGTCCAGATCGTTCGTTGGTTCATCAAGAATAAGACAGGTCTTGGGATTGGCCAGGATTTTAGCCAGCATCAAACGGTTCTTCTGACCCCCGGAAAGCTGTGAAACCTTGTCTTGCACGCGGCTTGGATCAAATAGAAAATCCTTGAGATATCCACAAACATGCCGCTGCTTCCCCATCACATCAACATAATCCCCACCCCCCGGACATAAGGTTTTCTTTAGTGTTGCGCTAGGATCAAGATCCCGCCGCTTCTGATCAAAATAGGAAAACTCAAGCTCTTTGCGTGTCTTCACGCTTCCCTGATCAGGCTCAAGCTCTTTGATAAGGAGCTTAAGAAAAGTCGTTTTGCCCGAGCCATTCTTCCCAAGTATACCAATGCGGTCGCCGCGCAAAATACGCATGGAAAATTTGTCAAGAATGGTGAGATGTTTCCCATTTTCCTCAAAGCCTTTATGGACGTTATAAAACTCCGCAACCACTTTCGAACTATTCTCAAGATCCTTGATCGGCTTCACATCAATCTTTGCTGTTGCCCGCCGAAAGGCAGATTCATCTGCTTTCAATTGATCGCGCATCTGCCTTGCAAGCTCTAATCGCCTGATATTGCGCTTCACCCGCGCCTTGACGCCGCGATTGGCCCATTCCATCTCTATCGAAACAGTTTGTCTGCGGTTCCTCAGCTCACGTTCTTCTTGATCAAGAAGTTCCGTAGACCACTCATCAAAATATTTAAATCCTCGCGGGCTAACTTTAAGCTGTCCGCGATCAAGCCAGAAAACCTGGTTCGTAATATTCGACAAAAAAGTACGATCATGCGAAATACACAGCAACGTCCCGCGGTATGCCTTCAGATATTTCTCCAGCCATTCAATCGCCTCCAAATCCAAATGGTTCGTCGGCTCATCGAGCAACAGAATGTCAGGCTCTTCCACCAACGCGCGTGCCAACCCGGCGCGCCGCAACTGCCCGCCTGACAGACGCGTCATCATCGCCTGAGGATCCAACTCCAAGGCCTCTGTAACAATATCAACTTTATAGCTATGCAACTCTCGTTCTTCATGTTTGATCTCGGTAAAAATATAATCAAACACGCTTTGGCCCGTCTCTGGCTCAATCTCTTGCTGCAAATATCCAATGCTGACGCCAATCTCTTCCCAACGCTCGCCACTGTCCAAATCCTGTACACCGGTAATAATATTCATCAACGTCGATTTTCCTGCGCCATTCTTCCCAACCAATGCAATGCGGCTGCCGGCATGGATATTAAAAGACAAATCCTCGAACACCGGCACTTCGCTGTACCGAACCATGGCATCTTTAACGGAAAGCAATAGAGGAGGGGGCATATCAGTCCTTACGCATTTTGTCCGGCAACATAGCCCGAAGACCACGCCCATTGGAAGTTAAATCCGCCCAAATGACCCGTGACGTCTACAACTTCGCCGATAAAAAACAACCCCGGCTGCTTATTGGCCTCCATGGTTTTCGAAGATAAATCATTCGTATCGACACCACCAAGCGTAACTTCTGCGGTTCGGTAGCCCTCTGTGCCGGCGGGCTTAATGCGCCAGTTGTTCACCGCCGCAGCCAGAAGCGTCAGTGTCTTATCCGGCAAGTCTGCAATCCGCCCCGATATTTTCTGATCCTCACATATGCTTTGCGCCAGCCGTTTGGGCACAATATCCGCAAGCGCCGTCTGCACATCTTGTTTTGGATGGTTTTTTTTCCAATCCTTCAAGAATGCGAATACATCCGTGGCCGGAGCCAGATTAATCTCAATCTCCATCCCCTCTTGCCAATAAGATGATATCTGCAAAATAGAAGGCCCACTTAATCCTCGATGCGTGAACAAAAGCCCTTCTGCAAATTTTTTCTTCCCGCATGTCACAACCGCATCAACCGACAAACCACTCAGCGCCTTGCAGCGCCCCAGCAACGCACTCTGAAATGTCAAAGGAACAAGCCCCGCACGCGTAGGAATAATGTTCAAGCCAAATTGTTTTGCAACATCATAACCAAAACGCGACGCCCCAATTTTAGGAATAGAGAGTCCACCCGTCGCAATCACAAGAGAGGCACACGCATGATCGCCGTGGTTTGTGTAAACCTTATAACCCTTGTCCAAAGCTTCGATGCGGCTAACGGTGGTCTCTTTATTAACGCGAACCCCGGCTTCCTCACATTCCTTTAGCAACATATCAATAATCTGCTGCGCCGAACTATCACAAAAAAGCTGCCCTAGAATTTTCTCGTGATAGGCAATACCGTGCTTTTGTACAAGCTCAATGAAATCTTGTTGCGTGTATTGCTTGAGTGCCGACTTACAAAAATGTGGGTTCGCGGAAAGAAACGTCTCGGCCTTGGTATGGATGTTGGTGAAATTACAGCGCCCACCGCCTGATATCCTGATTTTCTCTCCGATTGTCGAGGCATGATCAACCAGCCAAACACGTCGCCCGCGCTTGCCCGCCGTCATCGCGCACATCATGCCCGCCGCGCCAGCCCCTATAACAATGACATCATATGGAGATTTCATAGGGCGCGTTGTATCATATTTTTATGAATTGGGTGGTTTATATTTTGGAATGCGCTGACGGTAGCCTTTATACAGGTATAACCAACGACCTAAAAGCGCGGATTTCTGCGCATGAGAGCGGAACTGGTGCCAAATATACCAAAGGCCGTGGCCCTTTCAAATTAATGTATCAAGCCTCTCATGGCACCCGAAGCGCAGCTTCAAAACAGGAAATTATGGTCAAACGCCTCAGCCGCCTTGAAAAATTAAAAATCTGCAATCAAAGTCTTTAAACAATAAAGGTCCCATTGGACACAAGAATCTGGAGCTCGGCCTGCGTCGCAACGGCGCCTGTTGCAATCTGGGTAACACCCGTCAACTCAGCCACAGGTATAAAATTATCAGCTCCCCCATTTTGGTCTATCGACAAAATGCTTTTCGTTCCATCATCCGTAAGTCGCAAGAAATTGGAGATTAAATCACGGGCAGGGTCGTATTGTTCAAGAATATCAGAAAAATCCAATTTGTCGGAAAGAGATGGATTGGAAGTACTCAACGTGAAATCCTTGATCGTTGTAAAGTTACTGGAGTGGGGCACCGCCGTCAAAATAAAGATATCAGCATCCGCACCACCGGTCAGTGTGTCCTTACCATACCCCGCATATAAAATATCCTTGCCTCTTCCACCATTCAAAATGTCATCACTCGGGATGTTATCTGCAGATCCAAAATTGTTCTTCCAAACATTGAGATCAAGCCCATTCACAACACCGTCATTATTAGTATCAGCTGCCAGATTGGTACCTGTCTTTCCAAAATTTCTCTGCCAAGATAGAAAATCCGCACCATCTACAATATCATTGGACTGCTCAATCACTGCGCTTGTGCCAAATTCACCCTTCCAAACACCAAGGTCTGCGCCATTCACGACCCCATCGCTATTGCCATCTCCTAACAAATTGGTACCTGTCTTACCAAAATTTCTTTGCCAGGAAAGAAAGTCATTGCCATCAATCCTGCCGTCTCTGGCATAATCCGCTTCCAGAGGGCTTTTGTCTTCCAAACCAAAATCATTTTTCCAACGGTTTAAATCGTTGCCGTTAACAACTCCATCGTTGTTCGCATCACCAACAACATTCAAACCCGTCTTGCCGAAATTACGCTGCCACGCAAGAAAATCACTGCCATCTGAAATCCTGTCATTGTTATAGTCAGATTTGACCACAGGATCATCAGCATACAAAATATCGTCCCCATCATCTCCCGTAATTTCGTCACTTCCCTGACCGCCATAAACGATATCATTCCCCCTATCAGCATAAATTTTATCATTTCCTGTCCCGCCATCGAGTATTTCATTGCCATAGGCCCCATTCAGAATATCGTTGCCCCGACCACCATTCAAAACATTTGCCGTGGTGTCATTATCATCAAGGCTAGAGCCATCTGAGCCATAAAGCGTATCGTTCCCATCACCGCCATTGAGAATATCAAGGCCAAGATAGCCGTATATAGTATCGTTACCATCAAGACCATTGATGGTGTCGTTGATGCCGCCGCCAGCATTCGGGACGCCCCACAAAGTGTCATTACCATTTGTGCCGTTAAATGTATAATTACGGGTGGTCAGGTCAATGATGCTTCCATCTGCAAACTGCAACTTTTCAACAATTGCGTTGTCATAGGTAGTATCAAACTGGTAATTGATCCGAATGCTGCCGCCGAGGCCATTATTAATAAGGATCATCAGATCATCATTGTTCAGTCTCTCAAAAGAAATTTGTGATTGGGTTATACCGGTGGCAAAAACAATACGATCATTGGTGTCCTGTGAGTAATCTGTTTCCACAATAAGATCATTCCCATCACCATAGGAGAAAACATAAGTATCAGCCCCAGACCCGCCATACAGAAAATCATTGCCAAGACCGCCATTCAGAATGTCGTCATTCTCTTCACCTTGCAAAGTATCAATACCTTTGCCGCCTACAAGTGTATCATTATTTTCTTCGCCATTAAGCGTATCATCCCCATCACCGCCTATAAGAGTGTCATCGCCAAAATGGCCATAAATATAATCATTTCCATCATAGCCATAAATAATGTTATTGATGCTTCCGCCGTAACGGACGGGGTATATTGTCTCGCCTGCGTTTGTGCCGTATTGAGGGAATACTATTGTTTTAACATCGATGATTTCTCCATTTGAAAACTCAAAAAAATCGATGGAATCGCCTGAATAAAACTGGTTTTTGATAATAACCGTGAGAGTGCCCTTGATATACAAGTCCATTGATTCATCTGCGTGCCAAACATAGCTAAGATCAGAGAGAGTTATGCCAGCGCTGAAGACGAGTTTATCTGTGCCGGAGCTGTCTTCTATCGTGTCGACTCCGGGGCTGAGGAGATAGATGTCATTTCCTGATGCGCCGTACAGGAAATCATCTCCTAGGCCGCCATAGATTGTGTCGTTACCGCCAAAGCCATAGATTTTATCTTGCGAAAAAAATGGGGAGTCGTTGCCGTTTAGGATATTATCGTTGTTGTCGCCTCTGACCTCGCCATCTAAAGCTGTGAGGTCAATTCTGTCACCGTTGCTATATTCAGCGCTTTCAACTTTTCTACTGCTTAAAAAGAAATCTTCAATGCGGACCGAGAGCACGCCATTCAGATAAATTTCAAGATCATTTGCATTGTTTGTGGAGCGCAAAATTTGTGTTTGAGCAAGCGTATAGCCTGGTGCGAAAACAATTTTATCAATACCGCCTGAATCAAGAATGGTATCAAGGCCGCTTGTATATATATATGTGTCATTGTCTTGACGCCCTTCGAGGAAGTCATCACCTTCGCCGCCGTCAAGAATATCGTTGCCCGTGGAGCCATAGAGGTAATCATTCCCCCCTTCGCCGTACAACTCGTCATCGCCTGCGCCCCCATTGATGGTGTCATTTCCAAGGCGTCCATAAATTTTGTCGTTGCCATTATCGGTATTGAGGGTGTCATTTCCATTCGCACCGATAAGAATGTCATCACCGTTCGTGCCATTCAAAGTGAGGCCGATATTGCCATAGAGATCAATAAAAACTTTGTCGTAGTTGAGAAGATGTGCGGGGTCGCTGTTCGCGATCATGGCGTGAAGCTGCGCATCTTCCGCTGGTGCAAGATTGTCGAGACCGACTGTAATTTCAAATGTGCGCAGGACGTTGCGCCAGAATTCCAGCAAATTATTGCCCGTTGCGGCGTTTGCCGTGATAAGGCTTTGCAAGCTGGCAAAGTCAATTACAAAGGTTCCTTCCAGCGTATCGGTAAGCGGGTTATAGGTTCCCTGCTGCGAAAACAGAACAGAGGCCGCATCAGTCTGCACAATGATGTTTGTCGCGATGTTATCAAACGCTTCACGGAAAGCGGTTTTCAGACTTTCGGCAGCTTCGGAACCGGGGTTAGAATACGCACCGCGCTGAATATAGGGTTCGGCGGTCAAGACTTCAAGAAAGGCCAGTTCGCGTGCGTCAATATAAGAGCCACGGCTGTTAGGGGCGATGTCCTCAACGCCGGCCCAATGAAAGAGAATACTTCTGATTTTATCTTCCAGATCAAAAGTCGGGTTCAACAACTGCGCCGCTGAGGCAAGCGCAATGGTCTGCACCATCTCCAAAAGCCCGCCGGCGCCATTGTCCTTGCTCATGGCAATATGCAGGTCAGGCAAATCACCATACCCGCGCACCGTCGGCATAAACAATGTCCGCACATCAAGTGTATAAGGGTCGCTGTAAACCGTATTCACATCATCATACGCAAACCACGCATCAACAATTTTGCGGTTAACGCCGTTAATCGTGAAATTGGCTTCATGCGTAATTGTGTTGCCCGCAATCTGATAATTAACGCTCGTCGCGGTCAGGCTAATCGACGTAATCCCAAGATCGCTCAGCGTATGTAGCTCTCCGTCTTGCGTAATCCCGTCGGAATTCGCATCAACCCAAACCTTCAACTCGCCAAACTGCACATCGTTTATATTAATGACGTTATCATCGTTGCTGTCGAAAGGGGCCAACGCCATAAACCCGTCAAGGTCCTTTGTTCCGAAGAGTTCGGAATGATTATTAATCCGGCCATCGCCATTGCGGTCGTAAACAAGCAACCCATCGCCGCCCGCAACCCACGCCGATTTTTCCGCAAGCCCGTCCGTGTCAATGTCCCAGTAAACAGCGCCAGGCCCATCCACCGCAACAAGCTCAACCCCATCCCCATCAAGATCGAGAACAAGAGGGGAGGCCTCGTCGCGTGCACTATTTGTTCTATTTTCAACATCCTGCAGCCACGGGGGTGTTGGCTTGTGCCCTGGAATTGGTGGGGTAAAAGGCAGTTGATCAGAGGGTGGTGCTTTTTCCCCTACGGTATCTTCATAAATACTTTCACGGCCAATTCGATTGGCATTTTCCTGCCATAAACCATCGGCTAGAAATAAATTAAGACGTTTATAATCACCAGTTCCGACACCTGTCTCATCAATATAAGCGAAGCCAGCATCATCATAATATAATTCGCGAACAACTATCCCGGGAGCAAGTAGATGAGAGTTTTTTGTAACATTGACTACAATGCTTTCTCCATTTGGGCCGGTAGCAAGATAATGAGTTACTGTTCCAACTGGGAATGCATATGATTCATCACCTGTATTCACAGGCTTATCGGCACCCCATAGCCCAAATGTTGGAGCAGGTTCTTCCCTGAAGTTTCTATCAATTATAGATTTATCATGAATGTATTGAGACCCTGGAATATTACTGGTTTCATTGTAGTTATGATAGTTCGGGTCATTTATATCTGTTATTTTTGGGTTAAAAGCGCTGATAGGAATTTCAATTTCATTTCCATCATGTGTAATGTAAATTATTCCGGTATTATCAGCATTGGCCCTAATTCTTGGTAAGCTCATTGTTTAAAATCCTCATTATTATTTTGAAGTTTTTTGTGCAGATGTTTACCAAAAAAGAAAGCTGCATATATAACCAAAAAGAAAAATGGGTTCTGGAGCCAATAAAAATATCCATACAGTGTTAGCTCGCCATCTTTGAAAATTTGATAAGATCCCTGCCAAGCATTAAAAGTTTTTGATGCCCATTGCGACATTATAATAGGCTCAGCAAGCCACACCCCCAGCGAAATCAAAAAAAACAGCAGATTTGATCTAAGCTTTCTTAATGTAAGCCAGAGGATTGCATACATCGGAACAAAAACAAAAAAGCCGCCGATGAATGCCCACACAACTTTTCTTACGTTTATGTGTTGTAGTGTGTCATAGGCAATTGAATTATATAGATTATAAAACACAATCATCGCAATAATTGCCAATGCATCTCTAACCCACTGCTTGCCAATGATGTTATATTGTCTCATCGTTTACTCACTCCCCATTTCACATTATGGCAGGATCATTACGTTTTACACAATCAAAAGTCAAGAAAATCGGGGCTTTTCCAACCATAAGGCGCAGAATTCCTGCGTTTTTCATGCCCTAGGTTGAGGGGCGGAGGAGGGCGCTTTGCCACCGCCGCACAAGAGTCAGACAAATTTTCTCCTATGAAATTAAAGGTCAAAGCCTAGGCACTTTCATAACCCCCCAGCTGCGTGCAATGCATGAGTATGCAAAAGGCTTTCAGCTAGAGAAAATCAAAAAACCTACTTAAAATAAAAGTTCATTCTAAGCGGGTTTTTCTGATGAATTTCACAGTTGTAGATAAAAATGCCGAGGATATGCTCTATGCATTAATAATTGCCGAAGAGCAAAAATCTACCAGTAAAAAAGAAAAATTAAGCCACACAAAATTTCTGCAGTGCCAATTTTTTCACATTGGCATGGCCGTCAGTCTATCTGATGTTCGCCAATTTCTAGACAGCATGACTGATATTGATGAGTGCACTCTTTATTTCTGTTCGGATGGTGACATTATTATTCGATGGCTTGGAGGGGCGCCAGATACACGCGATCATCTTGTTCAATGTATTACGGATAAATTCGGCGAAAATATTAAGAAATTTATGGTCCTCGAAGAGTTCTTTATCGACTACGACATGGTGAACAGTCGCGATAAATTAAAATCCGAATGCACAAAAAAACTTAAAAAACAAACCCGGCAGGGCAGAGAACTAGCAAAATATTTTACCGACGAAGGTTTGATATCGACGTTAAAAAAGACAGTGCAGTTAACAAAAATGCAGCGCGCCTTCCGCGTTAATCCTCATATTTTAATCGTTGAAGATCAGATTTTTTCTCAAAAAATCCTAACCAGCATATTGAAAGAATACACGTGTCACATCGCTCAAGGCGCCGGCGAGGCGTTGCTTTTGTACATGGAAAAATGTCCAGACGTAGTTCTCCTTGATCTCGATCTTCCCGATCTTAGTGGCCACAATTTTGCAAAACTGATCAGTAAAATCGATGAAGAGTCTTTTGTCGTTATTGTGAGCTCCAACCAATACAAGTCTGATATAGACGAAGCAAAGAAAAACAATGTACGAAGTTTTATCGCCAAGCCTTATGAGAAGGCCGCCATCTTGCAGGTCATTACCCAGTTTAAAAAAACAAGAAAGAGGAGCGTAGCATGAGTGCTGAATGTGTAGATCTATCAAATCTGAGGGAAGCCATAGGGCAAGATCCGGATCTTGAACGTGAGCTTTTTGAAGAGTTCATTACGTCTTCTGCCGCCCTTTGCGCAGAACTCGAAAAACATTGCAAAGGCGAAAGCGATAATGAGGCTTGGCGTAGCGCAGCACACGCAATGAAGGGTATATCAGCAAATCTAGGGGCTGGGCCATTGGCTACCCTCTGCAAAAAAGGTCAGGAAGGATTTGAACAAAGCCAATCATCAAAAATGGATATGCTCGCAGAAATCAAGGAAGAGCACAAAAGGGTTCTTGATTACCTGAATAGCCAAGCCTAAAAAGACGAACTTAATGTCAAAAAGACTTGCCGGTCCTTCTTGGGGCCAGATGTCTCAGTTGTTTCAGAATGTGTAAGCTCACTTCCGGAAATCGCCAGTGTAACATTCTCATTAATATTATAGGCTAAGCGCCCAGCAAAACTAAACCGATCTCCTGATTCAACTGGCACATACGTATTTGACGCGGTAGTAAATAAAACATCGTAGTCTGAAATATATTGGCCATAGGCATCCGCCTCCCATGATCCATTCTGATAACCTAGATGAGCATTGAGCGTATGACTAGGCGTAGCGTCAACACCATCATAAAATCTATTATGGGGGCCGACATCATCTTCTACCTTTAGAGCCGTATATCCCGTATCCCATGCCCAATTCTCGCCAATTGTCCCATCAAACCCCAACTCAAGCCCAACAAGATCTGTATCCCCCGCAGTCTCCGGCTGGTTCACGACGCCAGTAAAAGCGTGATCCGCCTTTCAAATTCTGCATCTTCTGATAAAACACACTGCCACGAAATCCTCCGCCAATCGTATCAATTTGACGATCATATCCAAACTCATAATTTTCAACGACGCCGCGATTAAGCTGCGGATTGCCAAGGACAAGAATAGGCGTAACTGTAAGCTGGATCCCGATATCAAGCAGTGAAGGTGCGCGAATTCCTCGTGCCGCCGACAATCGCAAAGTATCCTGCGCTGTAGCGTTCCAAACAAGCCCAGTATTGTAACTCACTTCTGTTAATTTTTGATCATAATCATCGTTCGATGTAAGAACGGCGTTGCTAATCAGAGGTCCACTTCTCCCCATGTCCATATGGTCAACGCGTACCGCGTTCGTCCAGGACAAGTTATCAAGTATTTTCCAATTCCACATCCCACTCGCAGCATACACGTCATAAAAGACCTCGGCCCCTGGTACAGCAAGAGTCCCCTCCAGAGAATTTCGCCTATATTCCGTTTGCGCTCTAAAAGTGTGATTATTTCCTATTTTGAAAATATCACCAAGCTGCGCAACAATGACTTTATTTTCAAAAGCAGAAGAAATAGAGCCAGTAGCCTTCACTTTCTCAGTATTCTGATAAACGTTGGCTTGCACAATTCCAATTCCCGTGTCCGCCGTATACCCCAATTTCACAGAATTTGTGTCATATTTATTGTTAAAATGAGAATACCCATACGTGTAAATATGTGTTCTTGACTTAGCCTGATTGGCTTCTAAACGTATCTGAGATTTTTCTGTGACTTGATAGACGCCATCGACAGAAAACTGATGGTTATTAGGGTCATAAAAGGGGTCAGACCCAGCCGGCTCATCGTAATCATCAAAGCTCGCAGCACCCGCTGAGGCTCGTATGCCAATTTTGTCACCAAACTTCTGAGTATGAACCAGATCACCCTTTCGATAGTTACCAGTACCAACACGAACCGTCGCATTGGACTTATCATCATATAAAGGATTGTAAGTGATGATATTAACAACACCGCTCACCGCATTAAACCCAAACAGCGCCGAATTTGGCCCTTCAACAATTTCAATCTGGCGTATTTCTTCTAATTGAACGGGAACATTCTGCCAGAATGTATTGCCGTAGGAATCTGAATATATCTGCCTTCCATTCACCAAAACCAAAAGCTGCGGCGAAAACGCTTGGTTATAACCGCGTACATTCACATCATAAGTCGAACGGGTCCAGTTCCATACGGATAGACTTGATTGAGTTCTTAAAATTTCTGGAATATTTGTCGCGCCAGACCTTCTAATATCCTCCGCCGTAATGATTTTCATCGTAACGGGTACCTCAGATTCTCGCTGCGGCTGTCCAGTCGCCGATGTCGTAACCGGCTCACCAAAAAGATCTTCCAAAGATCCATAGTCAATAGTCTGCGCAAAAGCAGGATCAGAAAAAGAGGCTGCCAGCAAAAAAAGAATGAGTTTTTGAGATTTAATAAAAAATGCCTTCATATTTTATCACTGCACTATGCCACTGCATTAAAAAATATCAGATGCAGGACAGCTTTCCAAACAGAAGTGTCCTAGAAACACAAGCGTATTCAATTGCTTACAACTGGGCAGTTAAGATTTCTTTTGCTAATATTGCACAACCTGCCTCTTCTCAAACAGGCGAGGCATGGGTGCTGGTATGAATGCTCTAAAAAAGACAAAAAGACATTTTAAACAGGCTTTAAGGACTGTGGTATTAACCGCAATCGTTTCTTCTTTGACAGTATGGCCGTCATTCGCAGAAATCTCCTCCAAAGATTGGAAAACAATGCTGAGAACAATGGGGTTCTTGGAGGGTGTAACTCTTTCCGGATCAAAAATTGCAATCATTTACAATCCGCAAAGTGAATCTTCAAAATCTGAAGCCGATCAGATGCAGTCTTACATCAAAAAAGAAAATCCGGAAATGCAAGTTTCTCTCGTCACAGCCAGCAATCTGGACAATGTTCATGGTGCCAAGTTTGCATTTGTTACACAAGGATTGCAGAGCAACTATAGCTCTATAAGAAGTAAGCTCAGCAGCCAGAAAATCGTAAGTTTTACAAATGATCGTTCATGCGTAACAGAAAATGCCTGCACTGTTTTTATCAATTCGAGTGGAAAAGTTGAGATCGTTATAAATAAAAAATCTTCTGATGAAGCCGGCGCAGTATTCAAGCCTGTCTTTCTTATGATGGTCACGGTCATATGAATCTAAATCTGAAGACCAAGATATTCCTTCCTGGTTTGCTCATGATTGCTCTTATGGCAATGTATTTTTACGCGGTTTGGGTTCCGAAATCCATTGCGTTCTCCGCAAAAGAATCTCTCGATATTCTCTACCACACACTAGAGATCGTTGAAGACCAGATCACGCAAGATATTCAGCAAGGCGACATGCAAGCCGTGTATCAGAATTTGGATCTCATGTTGCTTAAAAACCCAGATTGGCACAGCATTACCCTGCGAGACGCAGGTGGAAAAATTTTATATCCAGAGAGCTCTCAAGGGTTCATAAAAGAAAGTCATGATATTGAAGTCTCACTAAACCTTGAAGCATACGGAAAAAAAATAGGATCCCTCAATCTCATCTATGATTTCTCTTCAACACAAAACACCATCCGTGACCACGCCCAAAAACTCTTTTTATTGATAGTCGGCTTTCTAATATTGTCAGCTTTAATTACAATCTCTGTGCTTCAGTACTTTGTAATCAGTCCGTCAGTTCTTCTAACCAAAGCCACAGAAGACTTCACAAAGAATAGAGATAAGAATACATCTCTTAAACTTCCAAAGATCACCGGTGATGAGATAGGCCGTCTAACATCGAGTTTTACGGAAATGCGCCATGCCATTATTCACCAACAAAAAAATCTTGAAAGCCAAAACCAGGCTTTGCGCATTGCCAAAGAAGAGGCTGATCACTTAAACGAGCAAATGCGGCAATATACCGAGAAACTCGAGGAAGCTAGGCGCGTCGCAGAAGAAGCAAGCCGGGCCAAAAGTGATTTCCTTGCCAATATGAGCCATGAAATTCGAACGCCAATGAACGGCGTGCTAGGCCTTGCGGGCCTGTTGGCCGATACAGACCTTGCTTCTGAGCAAAGGGAATATGTTTCAGGAATAACAATAGCAGGCGAAGCTTTGCTCAATATTATTAACGATATTATTGACCTCTCCAAAATTGAAGCGGGAAAGCTTGTCCTGGAAGAGTTGGATTTCGAGTTCTTCGACACATTACAAGAGGTGGCAAACCTCTACACATTCCAAGCGCGTGAAAAAGGCATCGAAATGTTGATGGCAATAGATCCAAAACTACCGCGATATCTCAAAGGCGATGTCACTCGTATTAAACAAATTTTTGCAAATTTAATGAGTAGCGCCCTTAAGTTTACAAGCGAAGGGCATATTCTTGTTGAAGTGACGCAAACCTCAAAACTTGAGGGTGTTATAGAACTATCCTGCCGCATCAGTGATACAGGGATAGGTATTTCCGAAGACAAACAAGCTAAAATTTTTCAAAAATTCACACAGGCAGAGGAGTCAACAACCCGCAAGTATGGGGGTACAGGCTTAGGCCTCGCTATTGTTTCGGAATTGATAGAGCTAATGAAAGGAAAGATTGGCGTAGAAAGTGAGTCAGGCAAGGGATCAACTTTCTTCTTTACTATACATCTAAAAGAGGGAGAAAAATCAAACAAAACTTGGACTGAACCAGACCTCACTCAGCTTAACGTCCTCATTGTTGATGATTACAGATTAACCCGCGAAATGCTAGAAACAACCCTTGAAAGAGCAGGGGTCAAATACGAAAGCGCAGGGAATGTTGAAAGTGCGTTTGCTCTTATTGAACAACAGGATCAAGCCTTCGATGCGTGCCTTATTGACTATGCGCTTGAAGGTAAGAACGGCATGCAGTTGGTAGAAAAAATCCGAGAGGAGAAAAAATTTGATCACATTGCACTCATCATGGTTTCGGGGATGATGGAAGTTCGATCATATGAAGACCTTAAAGCCAAAGGCTTGGACGGATTTCTTAAAAAGCCATTTCTCAGCTATCAAATTATCGGTGCCTTAAAAACTGCGGTCAATAACAAAAAAAATAATATAACCGATGCCCCGCTTGTGACCCGCCACAACGTCACCCATGTATTCGACGGTTCAGAACAAAATCAGGGAACAATCAAAAGGAACCGCAAACAGTACGACACTTTAAAAGTTCTTGCTGTCGAAGACATGAAAATGAATATGACTATTATAAAAAAGGTTTTAAGTAAGTTTGGCTGTCAGGTCGATGAAGCTGTAAACGGCAAAGAAGCTGTCAATAAAGTTCAGGAAGAACCCTTTGATATTATCTTCATGGATTGTCAAATGCCGGAGATGGACGGTTTTACTGCGACCAAAGAAATAAGAAATTTTGAGAAATCCAGTGCCCGTCCACCAGTCGCTATCATCGCTCTCACAGCTGATGCTATGGTGGGAGACCGTGAAAAATGCCTTGCCGTAGGCATGGATGACTATATCAACAAACCTTTCAAAGAGGCAGATATAGAAAAGGCACTAGAAAAGTGGAGTAAACAAGCAGCCTAACCTAAAATCTACACCCTCCACTTTTTCAAAAATAGGCGGAGTTCTCCTTTTCTTCTAACGCAATTTCTTGGCACATTCTAGTAAGATTATGCTTAAAAGTGCTCTGAGATCCTATTGGAAATATTTATTCTAAGAGCTAAGCCATTTTTCAAGCGCATTGGCGATATCAACCTCTTTAAAAGGCTTATTGATGTAATCATTCATCCCCACAGCCAAACATTTTTCCCGGTCGCCAATCATCGCATCCGCCGTAAGCGCCACAATCGGAACTCCCTTCTTATTCGCGTTTTTCTCAAAGACCCTGATTTTCTTTGTGGCTTCAAACCCATCCATTTCCGGCATCTGGCAATCCATAAAGATGATATCAAAATCTCCATTCTCTACCTTCTCTACCGCCTCTCTGCCGTTAGAAGCCGTATCCATCTCTACACCAAATTTGCTTAAAACCTTTTTGATAAGGATCAGATTCATTTTCATGTCTTCGACAACTAAAACATTTTTATCGGGATATTGTGGCCGCTGTTCTTGCGAGTCTGCATCACGTTTAGAAAGTGCTGCTGTCGCATTATGGCGCGTAATGAGTGGAGCATCCTTCCCAAGGCGTATATTTTGAGCCGCCAGCTTAATGGCGCCAATAATCTGCTCCTGCCTAAACGGCTTCTTTAAATAAGCCTGCAATCCCATGTCCTTCAATTTTGTATAGGACACATTCTCCATGGTGCCGGAAACCATAATGAGAACAAGATCCTGATAGCGCTTATCAGCTCGAAGTTGTTCAACCAATTTCAAACCATTCATCCCCCCAAGAGAAAAATCTATCAGGCAAACATTGTATTTTTTGTTTTCTTGTAACACCGTAAGGGCCTCTTCCGCACTGGAGCTCGTATCACATGCCATGCCCGCTCTTTCAAGTGTTGTCTGAAGCATGCTGCGTGTAAGGGGATAGTCATCAACAATAAGGGCCCGGAACGATGTGACGTCTTCATCCAACTCCGGAACCTCTTCATAGTGGCATTTTCCAAGATACATATTGAAGATAAAAGCGGAACCCTTCCCTTCCTCGCTTTCTACGTGAATTGAGCCTTTCATAAGCTCAACAAGCTGGCTTACAATTGTTAAACCAAGGCCAGTGCCACCAAATTTACGTGTAGTAGACTCTTCTGCCTGAGAAAATTTCTCAAATATCTTTTTCTGTTTATTTTTGGGAATTCCAACCCCCGTATCTTCAACGCGGCACTCAACATTAAAGACATCGCTATTCTGATCAAGCTGCTTGATGCTAATTAAAATATGTCCCTGAGAAGTAAACTTGAGAGCATTACTAATAAGATTTGCAAAAATTTGTTTGAGACGTACGGGGTCTCCAATAAACTTTCTTGGTAACTTTTCATCAATGCTTAAAAGCATCTCAAGGCCCTTTTCTCGCGCTTGGAAAGTATAGAGATTTGTGACCTCTTGCAGGGTTTCAAAGAAATCAAATTCAATCTTCTCAAGAATAAGCTTCCCAGCTTCTATTTTTGAAATATCAATAATATCATTAATAATGTTGAGCAAGGTCTCCCCGGAAGCATTAATGGCCGTGACCCATTCCTTTTGCTCCTGATCAAGTTTCGTATCCAAAAGCAAATTAGACATTCCCAACACGGCGTTCATAGGGGTGCGAATTTCATGGCTCATATTTGCCAAGAAATCGCTCTTGGCGCGGCTGGCCTCTTCGGCGGCCCATCGCGCCTCCTCAAGCTTGTCTGTGTATTCCTGCATTCTGACATTAAGACCTTCCGCCCTTCTTATGGCTTCTTTAAGATCGTCCTGTGCCTTAATCCTATCTGTAACATCCTCAAAAATCCCAAGCAGTATATGAGGTTCTCCTTGCTCATTATATATAGGAACTTTGATGGTATGCGCTGTGAATGTTCCCTTTGGCGTTGTCACCGGCTCAGCTTCAATATCAACGATTTTTCTTTCGCCCATAACCTTTAAATCAGTGGCGCGGAAAAAATCTGCCTCTTCCTTTTTCCAGCAATCGTAGTCTGTTGTGCCGATAACTTCTTCGCGCTTCATAGAAAAAAGTTTTTCTGCATGTGTGTTAACAAGAACCATTCTGAAATCATCCTGTGCATCTTTGGCAAATATACCAAGAGGCATATTGTCCAAGAGACTATTAAGCAAAACACGTTGATCATTCTCTTTTTGCCTTACTATCGCCAGGTCTTCTTCTTTCTTTTTTTGCTCTGAAATGTCCTGAACAATTCCAATAAAAATAGGTTGATCATCAAAATAAATCTTGGTCACACTGAGGGACATTGGAAATATCTCTCCATTACTTCGAAGGCCTTGCAGATCACGTTTTGAATTCAAAACAGTTTCAACACCTGTCTCCATGTACCGCATAAGATAGCCATCATGCTCTGTCTTATATGGCTCCGGCATAAGAATTTTGATATTTCTCCCGACAACATCCTCAGCCTTATAATGAAACATCTTCTCAGCGCCATTACTGAAAAGCTGAATAACACCATTCTCACCTATAGTAATCAAACCATCATTCATGTTGTTTAAAATGGCTTGCGTCTTACTTTTTTCATCCATCAAATCTTTGGTTTGATCACTAACCAACTGCTCCAGATTATCTTGATAGTCCTTCAGAACTTTTCGATCTTTCTCAATCCGATCTGCAATGAAAAACCGCACGTAAATCAATGAAAGCATAAAAGTGAGAAGCCCAAAGCCAAGAATAATGCGTTGCTTAAAAACAAGCGCATTGTTTCCCTTGTCTATATCCGCTCTAAGCGAATTGATCGCTTGATCTTGCGCATACATGCTCATAAATATCTGGTTTTCAAGGCTTTCATACCTCGCATCCTCGGTGATATTGCGAACATCTGATTGTAGAACGAGCGCCGATAGGGCCTTCAAAGCGTCCCATTCCTTTTTGGCCACTAAGAAAAGCTCTCTTGTAGCATTCCTATCAATCGGTGATATATATTGAAGTTGGCCGGCCTCATGAAGGTCATGGTTGAAATCCATTGCAACTGTACCGCCATGGAAAATGCTATCAAAAGTATCCTCAATATCCTCTTTATCACTTTGTGCCGCAACATTATGTTCTTTGACTTCTTTCCAATTGTGGCTAGCCTGCGATGAAACCATGATCGAAACACGGATGGCATATTGAATAATCATGGCTTTTTGGTTGCTGGCCGCATTCAAGACATATCCGTAGTTCTTTTGATGCTTAAGATTCTCGCCAAGGAAAACATAACCTCCTGCAAGCAAAATCAAAAAGACACAGAGCAAAGCAGAAAGCTGCATGAAAACTGCCTGACCTGAATATATATTCTTTTTTTCACGTTTTCCTGCTCCGTCATAAAGGCAAAACACCACGGCAGAGGCAAAAATAAGGCTGCTTGTCAGGGCAGTAAATAAGGCAAGCCCGAAATAGCTTTGATCCGGATCATAGCGGCAGTCTGCATAAGGAATAAAGACAGAAGCTTCTATGCCTGTATAGTGCATGCCGCAGATAGCAGCACCCATAATGAGCGCAGCTATAGCTTGCCACAGAATTTTCCATCGCCCTTCATGTTGGCCCAACTTGAAAACAATCAATAAGGCGGCGCCAGAGGCTGCAATCGCAATGATAACCGACAAGGCAAAAAGCAACGGCTCATAACGTAAATCTGCATCCATCTCCATTGCGGC
Organism: uncultured Micavibrio sp.; assembly: GCA_964478225.1. Classification (GTDB taxonomy): domain Bacteria; phylum Pseudomonadota; class Alphaproteobacteria; order Micavibrionales; family Micavibrionaceae; genus CAYZHM01. Next base: position 10,637 of record CAYZHM010000005.1, on the reverse strand, counting down.
CATGCCCGTGTAATGCATGGCACAAATAGCTGTTCCAAGTAAAACGGCACCCATGGCGATGTGCGTTGCTCGCAACCTTTCTACACGCATGATTTGCAGTACGCCGTAGGCAATAACAACGGCAATAATCATGGACAGGATAGTCAAAGCAGGGTTGTAGATGTGAACCATATCCATGTGATAGGCCAACATGCCGATAAAATGCATCGACCATATTCCCGCGCCAAAGGAAAGCGCGCCTATAAAATGAAATAATGCGCGCTTCTGGTCGGTAACGGAATTACGCATGACCGTGGCCATCCTCAAGCCTGTAAAGGAACCCAAGGAGGCAACAACATATGACAAAGCTACCAGAGAAGGGATGTATGTCCCTGTTTCTGCGTTGTCAGGTATTTTGTCTAAGATAAAGAAATATTCAAAAATGGATTGAGGTTCCGCCAGCATAGCGTCCTACCTGATCTCCATAAAATTGGCATCAACAGCCATCTGATGCATCTTCCTGACGCCATCAAATAATGAGTCATCAACAGCCACAAACTGTTTCACATACGCTCGATCTAGAATTGCCTTACCTTCCGGATCTTCATGCATATGCAAAAGAATATCTTTAATCTTTTGCGCCTCCTCATCACTAAGATGAACAGAACGTACAATAGGCGGAATCCCTGCAGGCCCCAATTTTTCGATGATTTTTACACCCTTGGCGTAATCTTCGCCTGTGGCCAGCGCGTAGTCCAAGACCAAGGAATCAACGGCACTCGCATCCGCTGTCCCGTCAGCAACCCAACGAATTGATTGTTCATGTGAGCCTGATTGCAAGACTTTGCTGAAAAAGCCATTTGTCTCTCCAATCTCAATCAATTTTGCCCGTGGCATGTTATAGCCAGAATTGGAAATCTTGTCGTTATAGACCCATCTCTTGCCTTTAAGCTCCTTAAAGCTCTGCAGAGGCGAATCTGCCTTCACAATGACATAGGAATAATAAACAGGCTTATCTTCGTACAGAGGAGACTGCATAACCGGCGCGGCAATGAGATTAACCGGAGGATTTTCTTTGCCGTCATGCGAGAGTACATAAGGATAGCCGCAAACAAACGCAATCGAAACCTCTCCTGCCTCTGTCATCTCATTAACCACGGAATAGGAAAGCCCAGAGAGAAAATTCACATCCTGTCCAACTTTCTTCTCAAGATACTTCGCAATTTCTGCATAAACATCCAGACCCTCTTCAGAAACAAAAGCTGCCGTCATTGCTATGCTTATGGCATCTTCAGACCCATCCTTATCTGCAAAAGCTGAGATGAAAGTTCCCAAGGTAATTCCAAACATAATGCTGATAAATATCAAAGATAATACGACACTTTTAAAAGCATTCATTTTTGCCTCCGAATTTCTAAACCCGAAACCATGAAAGCATTATTATTCCTTACTGAACACTAAACAATCCAAGGCATACAAAGGCATGACAAATTAGGCCTTAAAAGAATGTAATCATCGCAATTCCGCCTTTTACGCGACAAACTGAGGGATAAGTATTCCTCCCAAAAATACTCAACCTTAACGGGTAGCCACATTTCAGGCATAATTTGCAAACAATTGCGCAGACAATAAAAATGCATACTGAGTGGGCATCATCGGGAGCTAAATATATGACATTTATAAAGTCAAAGGCCGGCCATTTTCTTCTAATGGCGTTTCTTTTTGTGTTGCCCTTTTTGGTTGTATCGTTTGCATTTCTTAACGAGGAATCCGAAGAAATAGAATTCGTTAAAAAGGAAATCGTTGGGCTGGATTATCACGCCGCCCTCTTTAATCTTGAAACCAGTTTTCAAACCTTTCGAGGCGAAAATTATATTGCCGGCAATGACCCCAGTTCAAAAATGCCTGAACAAGTGCCGTACAACATGAAAACTGCAATAGAGGCAGTTGAGGCACTACTGTCTACAAGTTCTGAAAACGGATTTTCCATCTATGAAAAATGGACTGAATTTCGGCGACAGCTCGGAAGCGCTTTGTCAGATCACACAAACTTTTCGCCGGAGGAAAGATTTAACCGGGACACCATCATCATAAACAATATTCAGGAGATAATGGTTGACGTTGCCAATCAATCTAACCTTATTCTGGACCCAGATTTGACTTCTTATTACATGATGAGCCTGATTGTAAATATCATTCCTAAAGGAACAGAATATGTCGCTCACAGCCGCGGTCTACTTTCTAGCCTCATAGCGAAAGGCAGCTTTGCTTTAGAAGAGGCCAGCCCCTTGCTGATCGATAAAGGCAAGCAGGAAGACTTCAAGCTGGAATACGTCTATGCCCTGGAAATTCTGGCCAAAGCCCAGCCAGAAGGTGAATGGGATAGGAAGCTGCAAGATAACCTTCTTCTCAGCCAACTGGAATCATTTCAGCTTCTTGTGGAGAAGGAAATAGCTGCTAAAGCCCGTAATGACCAAGAGCATCACAACCATATATCCAACTACAGAAATATCTTTCATGAGGGAACAAAAACTATTGCCCTATTCAAGGATGAATACAACAAAGCTGAAAGCCTTTTGCGCACAAACTTAAGTACTCGGCTAAAGAAAGACATAATAGAGTGGTGGATAGCACTCGCTGGAATATGCCTTGGTTTGATAGCAGCCATTTGGACGTTTTTCTACAGCCAGCAGAGTATGTTACAAAGAAAGACGCTGGAAAGCGCAAATCGCCTCAGGCTAAGTGAAGAAAGGTTTAATCTTGCCGTGGCCGGAACAAACGATGGTATCTGGGATTGGCCGGACATCACAAAAGACGAAGAGTACTGGTCCCCTCAGTTCAAGGAACTCCTCGGTTATAAGGAAGACGAAATCAAAGGAAGCTACAAGACGTTCCTAACAATGCTCCATCCTGGAGACATTGACCGCATTACCGCCCACGTACAAGATCATTTTAAAAACAATGTGCCCTTTAATATCGAATATCGTCTGAAACACAAATCAGGCGAATATGTATGGTTTCGGGCGAAAGCCACAACAGTTCGTAACGAGAACGGGGATCCCATCAGAATGGTGGGATCAATTCGCGATATCAGTCAGCGTAAAAAAACTGAGCAAGACATTCAAAGAGTTTTGCAGCACAAAGAGGCCAGTGCAAAAATTCTTGAATATTTAAATCTGTCGCACAAAAGCATGCAAGAAATGCTCGACGGATTCATAAATATTCTTTTGTCTATCAGTTGGCTGAATATAGAAGAAAAAAGTAGAGTCTTTATCGCGGATCATCACGAACAAATCTTTGAAAGCGAGCAAGAGCAGGGCGACTATAACATACCTATTTTGCACAACGATGAAGTGCTCGGGATGATTGTCTTATACCTCAAGAAAGGACATGAGAGAAATGAGGATGAAGTCGCCTTTCTCGAGGGCGTAGCAGAGATTCTGAGCATGACACTTCGTCGTAAAAAAATGGAAGACGAAATCAATTCTTCACACCAAAAAATGCAAATGATCTTGGACATGGCCGGAGATGCCATCATCACGATTGATGAAAATGGACTCATACAATCCTATAACGATATGGCAGAAAAAACATTCGGCTATACCGCAAAAGAGGCAATCGGCAACAATATTACAATGCTAATGCCTGACGGCGATCACAAAGAACATCACAACGACTATTTAAGACTATCAAACAATCCCGGTGTAATTTCAGTCATTAGCTCACCTAGAGAACTTCAAGGAAAGTCCAAAGATGGCCGGATATTCCCTATCGAGCTCGCAGTCACCGAGGTGCGGACAGACGAAGAGCGAATTTTTGTTGGCGTTACCAGAGACATTAGCGAACGCAAAAAGTGGCAGGATGAAATGGAGGAACGTACAGCAGAGTTGGAAGAGCAGGGCGCAGCTCTGGCTGAAGCCAAAACGCAGGCGGAAGAAGCAACTAGAATGAAATCCGAATTTCTTGCCAATATGTCGCACGAAATCCGTACGCCCATGAATGGGGTGATTGGCATGACAAATTTATTGCTTGAAACCGATCTTGATCCAACTCAAAAAACTTATGCCAGAACAGCCGTCAGCTCAGCAGAAAACTTGCTCCAGCTCGTCAATGATATTCTTGATTTCTCTAAAATTGAGGCAGGTAAGATGGAATTTGAAATCATTCCATTCGATCTTCAAGGGCTCATTGAAGAAGTTGCCGATCTTATAGCCATCAAGGCGCAGGAAAAAGATCTGGAAATGCTCTTGCGCTTTGCGCCGGACATCCCGCGCTACGTTATGGGGGATCCGGGCCGCGTGCGTCAGGTTTTATTAAATCTTGCCAGTAACGCTCTAAAATTCACAGAAGCAGGACATATTCTCATCGGCATTGATGCAATAGGAGAAAAGGACGGAAAAATGGAGTTCCGCGCCTATGTCGAAGACACCGGAATAGGGATTGCAGAAGACAAACAAGAGCACGTCTTTGGCAAGTTCTCACAAGCGGATGAATCCACAACGCGTAAATTCGGAGGAACGGGCTTAGGATTAACAATTTGCCGTGAACTGGCGCATATGATGGATGGTGATGTTGGCTTAACCAGTACACTTGGTCTTGGTTCTAAATTTTGGTTTTCCTTTTGCCTGGCAATCGATGAAAGCGCAAAAGAACGCAAGACCATAGATCCCTCAGTGGATCTCTCGGGCATCCATGCCATTATTGTTGATGATAATAAGGTCGCCCAGGACATTGCAATCGAGCATATGCGTAAAGCAGGTATGAAAGTTGTAGTTGCTTCTTCAGGCAAGGAAGCTCTGGAGGTTATGAGGAAACAAGTTGATAAAGGTGTTCCTTTTGAAATAGGCGTCCTGGATTATATGATGCCCGGTATGGATGGAGTAGAACTCGCCAAAGCCATCAAGGCTGATAAAAATCTTAATAAAACAGCACTTCTCATGATTTCCTCCGCCCCCAGCCGAGGAGACGGAAAGCGCATGCAAGAAACGGGCTTCTACGGATATTTAACCAAACCATGCAGCGGTAATGACATCATTCGGGCACTGGCCGCTGTTCGATCAATGCAGCTCGGAAAAGTCCCATTCACATTAATCACGCGGCATAGTTTGCGTGATGCTGATTATAGGGAAAAAACTGACGCAGAAGAGGCAAATTTTGACGGCGCCCAAATTATGCTGGCGGAAGACAATCCAACAAACCAAATGGTTGCCACAACAATGCTAACAAAAATGGGATGTCACGTTACCCCTGCAGGAAACGGACAAGAAGCTGTCAAACTTGCCAAACAACGCAACTTTGACCTGATATTTATGGATTGCAACATGCCGGAAATGGATGGATTTGAGGCCACAAAAATCATACGCGAACTTGAAAAGCGAGAGGGTTTCCCAAAAACACCGATCGTCGCATTTACGGCCTACGCCATGAAGGGTGACGATCAAAAATGCTTCGCCGCAGGAATGGATGACTACATTACAAAACCGGTTAAAAGGGGGGCTATGGTGGACGTACTTAAAAAATGGCTTAAGAAAGATGATGAGGTCAATCACAATGGCCTTGAAAACGCACTAAACATCAATGAGCCATCCCAATTAAATACCGATAACATAGACATGAAAACCCTCAATGACATGAAGGAATTAATGGAGGAAAAGTTTGGCCCCATGATTGAAAAATATCTGGAGAACAGCGCCCGCTACATCGCTCAGGCCGAAGAAGCCTTGGCCAACAGTAATGCCAAAACTTTGGCCGATTCAGCACACCCTCTAAAATCATTAAGCGCCAGTGTCGGCGCCATGCGTGTATCAGAACTTGCCGCAGAACTCGAACACAGGGCCGAAAACATGGAAGGCAATGAAAAAGCTGACTTTAGCGCTCTCTCCATTATTCTCGAGGATCTAAAAACCTCATTTTTGCAAAGCAAACCCATATTAAAACAAGCAGCATCAATGAAAAATTGATTGGGTACTACAATCATCAGGTCAGGAATGACGCTTATGAGCGCCCGCAAATTCCATTATGCCCTTCGCAGCCCTGACAGCAGTACTAAAGCTTGCTTGCAGGAGATATCCTCCGGTGGGGGCTTCCCAATCCAACATCTCGCCGGCAACAAAAACGCCAGGTTTTTTCACAAGCATCAAATTCCCGTCAACCTCATCAAACGAAACCCCGCCCGCCGTTGATATGGCACGCTCAATCGAAAAGGGACCATCCAAATTCAAGGGATAATGCTTAATGAGTTTTGCCATCTTCCCCGGCGTGTACTGACCTAGCGCCTGCCGATTTGGGCTTTCCATGATTAAACCAATCGCCACATCAGAAAGATTTAAAGTCTTGCGGAGATAATTCGTAAGTGAAAGGCCAACTCGTGGCTTTTGCAGACGTGCTTCTAGAGTCTCAAAACTTAGATCAGGCTTCAGATCAATTTCAATCTGCGCAGATCGCTTTTGATGAATTTCCTCCCGCAATAGGGCAGACAGTGCATAAATAACGCCGCCTTCTATTCCTTTATCGGTAATCATGATCTCACCAGGGATTTTCTTATCTTTGAAGGAAACATCAATGGCTTTAAGCGGTTTTCCTGCAAATTTCTGAGAAAAAATATCAGACCACTGAACAAAGAAACCACAATTCGCAGGCTGCAAATCAACAATCTTGATATTCTGGTTTCTTAAAATATCAACCCATGACCCATCCGATCCCAGCTTCGGCCACGAAGCGCCGCCAAGCGCCAATAGGGTAACGTCCGCATTGATATGAATAATCTCTTCATGGGCCTTAAAAACAAGCGAATTTTTCTCCCATCCCATCCAGTCATGATTAAGCACAAAACGTACACCTTGGCTTTCAAGTCTTGCCATCCATGCCCGCAAAAGTGGTGATGCTTTAAAGCTTTCGGGAAATATCCTGCCGCTTGAGCCGATAAATGTTTTTTGCCCAAGATCCTCGCACCATTCTCTCAAAAAGTTGGGTGGAAATTCTTCAATCATTGTGCGTAAAACTCCTGATTGAGGACCATATTTAGTTATAAAAAGATCGAGGTCTTCGGAATGAGTAAGATTAAGCCCGCCACGCCCAGCCATTAAAAACTTTCTGCCCACCGATGGCTTTCGTTCATAAACGCTTATTTTGAAACCATGTGCAGACAAAATATCCGCCGCCATCAAGCCAGCCGGCCCTCCACCGATAATAACAATCTCTTTATCAGGCATGGCTTTTCATATGCTTCAAAACACTATTCAACAATTCAATCATAAATCTACTTCGCTATAAACTGAGGCACTATAAGGAAGAAAAAGATAAAAGCCCAGAATTCCTAGCCGGAAATCTCACTCTCTTTCTTAAGACGGCGCGCAACATCCTGCGGAGAGCCAGTTTTACGTGCAAAAAGGCTGTAGGCCACTGGAACCACAAAAATGGTAAAAAGAGCCGCCGCCAAAGTCCCTGCAAAAATCACCACCCCAATGACCATGCGTGTCTCAGCCCCAGCACCCGAAGAAAGAATAAGCGGAACCGCCCCAGCCGCTGCCGTAAGGTTGGTCATGAGAATAGGGCGAAGACGAAGTTGTGATGCCTTCATAATGGCGCGGTCAAACGGCACACCGTCATCGCGCATCTGATTAGCAAACTCCACAATCAAAATACCGTTCTTCGCCGAAAGTCCAATCAAGGCTAATAGTCCTATTTCAGAATAGATATTAAGCGTCCCGCCAGTCAGATAAAGTCCCAGCAACCCACCAGCCATCGCCAGCGGCACGGTAAGGATAATCACTAAGGGGTGAATATAGCTTTCAAATTGCCCTGCCAGAACAAGAAACACCACCACCAGACCCAGAGCAAAAACAAAAGCCATGGAACCGCTGGAATATTTAAAATCCTGCGACTGGCCTTTGTAATCAATAATCACATTATCAGGCAAATTTTCATGGACAAGATTTTCAAGATAGCTCAGCGCCTCACCCAGACTATATCCATCCTCCAGCCCCGCCTCAATCGTGATGGCCCGCACGCGGTTATATCGGCTCAGGGATGCAGCATCGGCAAATTCTTCCACTTTTACAAGATTTGAGAGCGGAATAAGGGCTCCTGTGCGGTTCGATCTCACATAAACATTTTCAAGGCTGGTCCGCGTGCGTTGCGCATCACGTTCACCTTCAACTATAACATCATACTCTTCCCCATTATCAATATAAGTTGTAACCCGGCGCGAACCGAGCATAGTCTGCAGCGTTTCACCAATATTAGACACATTCACACCCAACTCGGCAGCCCGGTTATAATCAATCGTGACCTCAAACTGCGGCTTAGTTTCCTTATAGTTCCAATCAACACTGTTAAGACCGGGATTATTCTCATTAATTTTCTCTAACAAGATATCCCGCCATTTGGCCAATTCTGCGTACGTACCGCCACCAATCACAAACTGCACAGGCTTAGAAGACGAGCTTGTAAATCCTTGGCGCATGATAACGGAGGGTCGCACTCCAGGCAGATCAGACAGCTTGCCTCGAATTTCATTCATAATTTCAAATCCTGAACGGCGTTCTGACCAATCCTTCAAAACGGCAATCACCATACCGCTGTTAAAGCTTGCCCCGCTGCCAAAGCCACGCGGCGCACGCACTATCATCGTTTTAATTTCGCCATCTTGAGTATAAGGAAGCAAACGTCTTTCAATTTCGTCCATATACTCCTTCATATAGGCAAACGAAGCACCCTCAGGCCCGTTGACCATGATAAGAAATGACCCCCGGTCTTCGGTGGGTGTGTATTCGTAGGGTATCTGTTTGAATATAACTATAGTGACCAACATAAGACCTATAAAGCCACCTATAACAATCAAGGGTCTGCGCAGCGCAGTACCAAGAACTCGAATGTAGGTATTACGGATTTTCATGAAATTTCTATCAATCGCATCAGCAATTTTATTATTGCCCTTTTTCTCATTTTTAAGAATTTTTGAGGCAAGCATAGGAGATAGAGTAAGGGCCGTAACACCGGAAAAACCAATCGCAGCAGCCATCGTGAGTGCAAATTCGGTAAAGAGGCGGCCAATATCCCCCTGCAGAAACGTGATCGGAACAAACACCGAAACCAATACAAGCGTCGTGGCGATAACTGCAAAACCCACTTGACGCGTCCCAAGATAAGAGGCCACCAAAGGCGTCTCCTTTTTCTCATCCATACGGCGCACGATATTCTCGAGCACAATAATTGCATCGTCCACGACAATTCCAATCGCCAACACCAACGCCAACAGTGTTAGAAGATTGATCGAAAACCCACAGGCATAAATAACAATAAAAGTGGAAATGAGCGAAATAGGAACCGTTATGGCAGGGATAATAGTCGCGCGCACACTTCCCAGGAAAGCATAAATCATCAAAACCACAAGAATAATTGCAATGCCGAGTGTCACATAAACCTCGTGAATTGCGGCCTCAATAAAAATAGAAGTATCGTAACTAAGCTCCAGTCTTAGGTCTTCAGGTAGGTTTACATTGATACGTTTAGCCATCTCGGCGGCCGCATGTGCAACCTCAATCGTATTAGCCGTAGATTGTTTGGATATACCTATCCCCACTCGCGGACTGCCATTTCCCCGAAAAATAACGCGGTCCTCAACGCTTCCCTTTTCAATGCGCGCCACATCTCCAAGACGGACAAGATAGCCGTCCACCCCCTTGCCCAAAACAAGATTTTTAAAATCTCCCGCATCACGAAAAGTGCGCTTGATACGCACCGTAAACTGGCGTGTCAGAGATTCAATGTTTCCAGCAGGAAGCTCAACATTTTCCGAACGCAAAGCCTGTTCAACATCACTGGCTGTTAGGCCGCGCGCCGCCAGTTCCTTGCGGTCCAACCATATCCTCATCGCATAGGTTTGTGCACCGCCCACCCGGACATTCGCAACCCCGTCCAAAACTGAAAAACGCTCAACCAAATAACGTTCTGCATAATCCGTAAGCTCCGGAATACTTATATTTTCACCAACAAGACTATACCAAACCACCACATCATCATCGGAATTGGCTTTCTGAACTTCGGGGGGATCGGCCTCCTCAGGTAAATTATCAAGAATCCCTGAAACGCGGTCTCGTACATCGTTGGCGGCATCATCTATATCTCTATCAACTGAGAACTCGAGTGTAACACGCGAACTTCCATCGGAGCTGGATGATTCAATGAAATCAATGCCCTCAATGCCTGAAATACGATCTTCAATAACTTGAGTAATACGAGTTTCAACAATGCTTGCCGAAGCACCTGGATAATTAACGCTGATGGAAACGACAGGCGGATCAATTGAGGGATATTCCCGCAATGAAAGACGTGTAAAGGCAACGATACCAAAGACAACCAGCAACAACGAAATAACAGAAGCAAAAACCGGGCGCTTAACAGAAATGTCAGACAGAAGCATCGTGTCACTTTCCTTCCTGCTTCAAAAGCTCCTGCAGTTCCTCACCACCCTTATCAATGGCCCGTACCTGAACAGAGGCGCCAGGCGCAGCATTCATGCCCTCTGTAATAACCAACTCGCCTTCCTTTAATCCTTTTACAACCTCAATAAATCCGGGTTTACGCGTGCCGATGAAAATCTCTCTCTTTTCTGCTTTTGCTTCCTGACCAGAGCCTGCCACAACGAAGACAAAATT
>CAYZHM010000004.1:0-160608 GCA_964478225.1 uncultured Micavibrio sp. | reverse complement strand
CTTGAACCCCCACGCCTTGCGGCGCCAGAACCTAAATCTGGTGCGTCTGCCAATTTCGCCACACCCGCACAAGCGCCTCGGCGCTCACGGCCTCTAAAAAACAGAAAACAAGGCGAATTTCAAGCAAAAAGAACTCAAGCGCCGTCATAAGCCTTTTGCAAAGCGGCGATATCCAATTTAACCATCGTCATAATGGCTTCCATAACACGCTGGGATTTTTCAGGATTCTCATCCCCTACAAGCTTTTCGAGTATGCTTGGAACAACCTGCCACGACACGCCATATCTGTCCTTCAACCAACCACACTGAACTTCTTCGCCGCCATTCGACGTCAATTTTTGCCAGAGATCATCAAGCTCGTCCTGCGTATCGCAATAAACAACCAGCGAAATCGCCTCATTAAAATAAAAGACTGGCCCGCCATTCAGCGCCATAAACTTCTGATCATTCAGCAAAAACGTAACAGTCATCACGCTGCCCTCAGGACAAGGCATGTTCTTGCCGTAATGGGTCACTTGTAAAATTTTGGAGTTTTTAAAAGCCGAGATATAAAAATTGACCGCCTCTTCGGCGTTACTATCAAACCACAAACACGGCATTACTTTCTGCATGTTCTTTTTTTAAACGAGTAAATCTGAATTTCAAGACAAATCAGTCAGGACTCCTGGAATCATACCGGCCAAATCGCTCGCCACCAGCCCCTGCCCAGCGCGTATCCCACATTCGCCGTGAATCCACACCGCCGCGCAAGCAGAATTAAACGGCGCCATCCCCTGCGCCATCAATCCCGTAATCATCCCGGCCAAAACATCCCCCGTCCCCGCCGTCGCCAAATGCGGGGAAGCATGGTTATTCACAACAATCCGTCCATCCGGATGCGCAATCACCGTCTCCGCGCCTTTCAAAACCACAATCGCCCGCGACAGCTGTGCAGCCTTCAACGCTCTCTCTTCCCGCGAGCCGTCAATCTCAGGAAAAGCTCTGGAGAACTCTCCCTCATGCGGCGTCAAAACCACGTTTTCATTCAAAATTTTTGGCAAACGCCCCAACGCGTCTGCATCCAAAACCGTTGGAATATTAAAACTCTGCGGCAAATCACATGGCAATCCGCCGCTGCCCCATAATTGGGCCGTCACACGATCATCCCACCAATCGAGGTCATCCCTGACCAGAATATGGGCCGCCAGCGTCTCCCGGTAAATGACCGACGTCCCAGGCGTGCAAAGCACGCTCACAAGCCCGGCTCCAATTCGCGCACAAGCCTCCGCTGCCAGCCGCGTTGCCCCCGTCAGCTTCGGAGCGCCATAAATAACCACATGACCATAATCATACTTATGCCCCGAAATCTGCCGCTTCGGCAGGTTTTCAACCCATAATTTTGGTGTGTTTTCAAGGAACAAAGGCAATAGACCCCTAAAACTAGAGTTTGATCTTGACCAAAACTACGATAAAAGACTATGAAAGACAAACTATTGTGGCGGCCGTAGCTCAGTTGGTAGAGCCCTCGGTTGTGGTCCGAGTTGTCGCGGGTTCGAGTCCCGTCGGTCGCCCCATCTCACCAAAAGGAGAAATCGTCGTGTCCAAAGCCGGCCTGTCCTTCAAAAATACCGGGGAATTGCTCAAATTCGTCAAAGACAATGACATCGAGTTTATAGATCTCAATTTCACTGATTTACGCGGCCAAATGCAACGCATGACGGAACACGCCTCCAACTTTGACAAAAGCAAAGTTGAAGAAGGACTCTTTTTCGACGGATCATCAATTGCCGGCTGGAAGGCGATTAATGAATCAGACATGGTTATGAAACCGGACATCACCCGCGCCGCGCTCGACCCTTTCTCCGCCCAGCGCACTCTCAAAATATTCTGCGATATATATAACCCGGACAACACGCAATACGGACGTGATCCGCGCTCGATCGCCAAGGCCGCTGAAAACTACGTCACAAAATCTGGAATCGGCGACACCGCCTATTTTGGACCAGAAGCAGAGTTTTTCATTTTTGACGACGTTAAAATCAATACCCTGCCCCACAAATCCGGCTTTGAAATCGACAGCGAAGAACTGCCCGTAAATTCCGGCAAACATTACGACACCGGCAATATGGGCCACCGCCCCAAACCCAAGGGCGGATACATCCCGGAATCCCCGATCGACAGCCTCGGTGATATACGCGGCGAAATGCTAACCGTTATACAAAGCATGGGCGTGCCTATCGAAAAACACCACCATGAAGTCGCCCCAGCTCAATGCGAACTCGGCGTAAAATTCTCAACGCTCGTGAACGGCGCAGACAATATGCAGCTCTACAAATATGTTGTGATGAACGTCGCCAACGCTTACGGCAAAAGCGCCACTTTCATGCCTAAACCTCTCTACGGCGATAACGGTTCTGGCATGCATGTCCACCAATCGATTTGGAAGGCTGGAAAACCCCTCTTCGCAGGAAACAAGTATGCCGGCCTTTCCGACACGGCCTTATATTATATCGGTGGCATTATCAAACATGCGAGAGCCTTGAATGCCCTGACAAACCCTTCAACCAACAGCTACAAACGCTTGGTTCCCGGGTATGAAGCTCCTGTGCTTCTGGCCTATTCATCACGCAACCGCTCCGCCTCATGCCGCATCCCTTACGCAGGATCAGAAAATGCCAAACGTGTCGAAGTCCGTTTCCCGGACCCGACAGCAAACCCTTATCTCGCCTTTGCTGCAATGCTGATGGCTGGTCTGGACGGTATTAAAAATAAAATCCATCCTGGTGATGCCATGGACAAAAACCTTTACGAATTGCCTCAAGACGAACTGGATAAAATCCCTACCGTATGCCATTCCTTGCGTGTGGCTCTAAACAGCCTCAAAGACGATTACGGATTTTTGCTGGAAGGCGGCGTTTTCAACGAGGACATGATCGAAGCCTACATTGATCTAAAAATGGAAGAGGTCAAGCTCTACGAGACTTCGGTCCATCCGATCGAATATTTCTTATATTATTCGTCGTAAAGCCCTTCAAGATCGGGTTCAAAGCTCTTCATGATCAATTCATAAGTTTCTTTATTACGCGACCAGATAAAGAAATCGTCGTTGCGCGACGGCGTCAAAAGCGTGAAGAAATAGAAATAATCGCCAGACTCAAGCGACGTTATCCAGTACTCATACCCCAAAAGTTTACTTTGTGAGCTCGACGCCCTGTAAACCTCAACATCATAAGAGGCAAAGTCCTCATGGTTCTTAAAATAATTGTCCAGCCGATCCTCCTTAGAATCGATTTGTTCTCCCAAAATCAAATTATTCTGGGCCAATTCCGCTATAAGCTTTTTCTTTTCCTCGGCCATAGACTCAACAGCAAAATAAGAGTTCAGAAAAACCTCGACCTTGCCGTCCAGTGTCGGCTTAAACTCCGTAGCGTTTTCATTGAAATTCAAAATCTGGATCTTCATCTGGTCAATCGTCCGGATCGTCGACGCCTTAAGCTTCCAGCTTTGCGGATATTTCAAACGCGCCACATCCAAAAAGCGATACTCCATCATCGGTTCAACATCTTCTTCAACAGGATTAAGAGCAACAAAGGATTGAATGACGGAAGTTTGCATTTGCTTTTCCTCATCCCATGCTTGGATCGGCAAATAATATTGAACCAGCAAAGCACGCTTACCATTAATCTGCGCCACGGAATGCACTCCAAAGGTCGTATCGCCCTTGACATCGACAAAGAAAAACTCCGTCCGGCTGCGGTTAATTTTTTTCATCCCCTTGGGCGTCAAACCGCGCGATAACAAGTAACGCAAAACCCAGTGTTCCGCAGACATCTCATAACCCAAATTAATCGCCTGCACGGTAATGAAGCTGCGTTCCGTAATAACCCGCGGAGGACTATAAAAACGCGCCAGCTCCCCCATCACCTTGCTGCTCATATTTTCCTCGCCAAAATCAGACTTCAGCTGATTTTCCCAGCCCTTGGGGACAACCATTTTATAAGACAACGCCTTATCTTTAAAAGGAGTATCCTCATATTCGTAAGCAAGATCCTTGAGCTGCTCAGCGCTGTAAGGCTGAACGTCGGGCATATCAACACGGTAACTCTGCAAAATATCCGTGGTTTGGGCATTCCCAGCCCCAACTGCAAGAAAAAAGGCCAAAAATAAGGCTATAAATGTCTTTCTCACAAGAACCCTCATAGAAATGGTTGCATTCCGCTCTCCCATATTATACTTGATTTGAAACAGAATTGAAAAACATGAGTGACTTATTTTCTTCAAAAAAGGCCGATAACAACACCTACGATGCTTCGTCCATCGAGGTTTTAGAAGGGCTTGAGCCAGTTCGCCGCCGTCCAGGCATGTATATCGGCGGTACCGATGAGCGCGCCTTGCACCACCTTGCCGGCGAAATCCTGGACAATTCCATGGACGAAGCTGTAGCAGGCCATGCTGACTGGATTGAAATCTCACTGGACACCAGCAACGGAGTCACCATTACAGACAATGGCCGCGGTATTCCTGTCGATAAACACCCAAAATATCCTGACAAATCTGCGCTAGAAGTTATTCTGACGACCCTGCACTCCGGCGGCAAATTTTCCGGCAAAAACTACGCCACCTCAGGCGGTCTGCATGGTGTAGGGATCTCAGTCGTGAATGCCCTATCAGATGTAATGTGGGTTGAAGTCGCCCGCGATAAGAAGCTCTACCGTCAAAGCTTCTCAAAAGGCCACGCCACATCAAAGCTTGAGAACAAAGGCGCCATCAACAACCGCCGCGGCACAATGGTCTATTTCCATCCCGATCCTGAGATTTTTGGCGAAAAGGCAAAATTCAGACCAGCATGGCTTTATCAGATGGCAAAATCCAAAGCCTATCTGTATTCCGGCGTCGAAATTCGCTGGAAGTGCGATCCTGCCGCCATCACCGATGGGCACACGCCTGCCGAAGCGGTTTTCCACTTCCCCGGTGGCCTCAAAGAATATCTCGATGCCACATTAAAAGATAAACAAGACAATCAAGTTCTCATGGAAACCTCTTTTGCCGGCAAAGCCGACCTTCCAGAAAAAGAAGGGCGCGTCGAGTTTGCTATCAACTGGCTCAATTTTGGTGAAGGATTTTCACACTCTTACTGCAACACCATCCCAACCGCACAAGGTGGGACGCATGAAATGGGCCTGCGGAGCGCCCTCGCACGCGGTATCAAAAATTATGGCGAGATGACCGGCAATAAGAAAGCGGCACAAATCACGGCCGACGACATCATGACCGGCGCCGTCATTATTCTTTCAGTCTTTATCAAAGACCCACAATTCCAGGGTCAAACCAAAGAAAAACTGGTCTCGCCAAACGTCAACCGTTGGGTCGACACGGCAATCAAGGATTACTTCGACCACTTCCTGTCCGACAACCCGGCCGCAAGCAACAAATTGCTTGAATCCCTGATCGAACGGGCCGAAGACCGTCAACGTCGCCGCGCTGAAAAAGATACCGCCCGCAAAACGGCAACGCAAAAACTCCGCCTGCCAGGCAAATTGGCCGATTGCTCGCGCCGCGGCTCGGAAGACACAGAGCTATTCATCGTTGAGGGAGATTCCGCGGGAGGCTCAGCCAAGCAAGGTCGCGATCGCGAAACTCAAGCCATTCTTCCCCTACGTGGTAAAATTTTGAACGTCGTCAGTGCCACCAAAGATAAAATCCGCGCCAATCAGGAAATCCAGGATCTCACGCAAGCCATGGGCTGCGGCATCGGTGACAATTTTGATCTCGATAAACTCCGCTATGAGCGCATCATCATCATGACCGATGCCGACGTCGACGGCGCCCACATTGCTTCATTACTGATCACATTTTTCTACACCCAAATGCCGGGCCTCATTGAAAACGGTCATCTTTTTCTTGCTCAACCCCCGCTTTACAGGCTGGTCAGTGGCAATGAAAGCGCTTACGCTCGTGACGACGCCCACAAAGAAGAACTTTTAAAAACAACATTCAAAAACAAATCCAAGGTCGACATCAGCCGCTTTAAAGGTCTTGGCGAAATGCCTGCAAAAAGCCTGAAAGAAACGACAATGGACCCTTCCAAGCGCGTCCTGTTACGTGTTACGTTACCTGATGCAATTGCTGTACTGGGCTTGGCTGATGACATCGAGATCGATCCGAATGACGCCGATCCACAAGCAGAGATTAAAGATTTGGTGGAACGCCTGATGGGCAAGAACGCCGAACCCCGTTTTGAGTTTATTCAAGCCAACGCTGAGTTTGCAACCGAAATAGACGTATAGAGATGCGCTGGATAGCTCTCATAGCTTTGATCTTCGCCATGATAATAGGCGGCGGATTTTTCGCAAGCCATCTTGCAGAAAGCCGCACAGTGGGAATCCTGCAAAAAGCCGGCTTTACAACACCCATCTATAAGGACGCTCAAAAGGGTCTTGGCGGCGTTACTTTAAAGAACATATCCCTCGACCCCGATAACATCAGCACTATCGACACCATTATTGGTTCTTATGATATGGGCGGCGCGGCAACGCTGTTTGTGAACAAACTGGATCTGACCGGAGACACAGAAAACGGCATCAACATCTCAGGCTTCAAAAACGAAGGTTTTCCCTACAGTCTCAACGATCTCGATCTTAAAACGCTAATTTTCAACGACTCCAAGCTCTCATTTTTAACTGAATATTTTGGCGGTTTTTCAGTATCTTTCGAAGGCAAACTTACCCGGGCAGATTCAGGCCTAAATGCTCAACTCCGTTTTTCGTCTTCACAAAAACAGTTCTCCGTGGATGGCCAAGCAACCGGCGGCATAAACAGCGACACATGGACCATCGAGGGGGAAATCGAGCAAGCCAAATTCGATCTTGACGCTCTTGCAGTCAAAATTACGCGCGGCCACGGACAATTCTCGGCACAAGGCGCCAAAAACGCACCGCTCAAAGGCACAATGCAGGTCAACGCAGGCGGGTTCCAGCTTTTGGGCCTGCCATGGACGGGCGCCTCCATTACATTCGATATGCTTGGTGAGCGCAAAAAAATTACTCTCGATGCTCACTCCTTAAGCGATCAAATGCCTATAGAGTTAAGCTTAACCTGGGATAAAAACGGCAACGCCCCAGCCAACACCAACGCGACGATATTCTCCCCGCATATGGAAGATCTCACCACCTATCTCGAAAAGAACAAAAAAACCAAACTTGCTGCTGCTCTTCAATCCATCCCCGGCGAGTTACAGGACGTCACATTAATAATCGGCCATACTCAGGGCCAAACAGTCCTCATCGCCATCAAAAGCTACGAAGACCATATCCGCACCTTCGAAATGCCTGCTGCTGATTTTCTTTAGAATTTAGGGATAATCACAAATATCATAAACAATTTTAACGAAGGACTTAGCGCCCTCCTCGGCTGAAAAGCGATACTCTTTGTCCTTCAAAACAATCGCATGAGTGAAAGGCATAACACTCTCTTTCACCTCCTGCTTTTTAACCTCTTCCTTGCCGTCCTCCTTGGGCTCTGTCGTTATAAATGTAAGCTTCACAGCCTTTGTCGGATCATACCAAGCCTCAGCATTGCCTTTATCGTTATGAGCAGAAGCACCAACCCCTTTAATAACAATTGCATCCTCAGCAATCGAAACAGAGCTTTCCGGCCCCGTAAAACTTGGTGTGGAAACGACAAACCGCACTGTCTCGGGATCCGTGCACTTACGCGGCCGCTGGGCGTTGCTCACCGCATGCACCAACCGCTCGGGACTAACGCCCTCATCAATCTTCTGGTGCATCAAGCTCACAAGCTCCTCTACAGGACCTTCAGGAATAGCCTGTTGATAGGTCTCTTGCATGCTTTCAAAGCGTGTGTTCGCGGTTTGCACCTGCCCTCGCAAATCCGTTACTTCCGCCAGCAAAGTCGTACGTTCTGCCTGCAAAGATGCCGTTTGATTTTTGTACGCCGCAAGCTCACTCATCGAATATTGCTTGCCTAAGAAAAAGCCGATCCCCACAAGAATACCAACCCCCAAAACGAGCCTAATCGCATTAAAAACCCTATGTTTCGTGCGATCTCTATAGCGTGTGTTGGGATTATAGTTCGACAAATTCATGACGGATTATCGCTTATTCCAGACCAAAATAAAATTTTGCTACGCAAATGTACGTGATCCACAAAATCAGAACAAGAGGGACTCCACCTTTCATAAAATCACGGAAGCGATAATGACCTGGCCCCATCACCAGCAAATTCGTTTGATAACCAATAGGCGTGGCAAAAGAACAGTTTGAGGCAAACAGAACCGTAACCGCAAAAATAAAGATCATTGCATCCTTAGCCTCACCCACCAGCCCCATGCTTTCAACCACGCTCACAGCAATCGGCGTAAACAAAATGGCACAAGCATTGTTCGTCAGGATATTCGTTGTCACCGCCACAATCAGGAAAAGCGCCCCAACCATATAAAGCGGAGTATCCAAAAACGGCAAAGTCAGCATAGTTTCTGCAACAAAATTTGCCGCCCCCGTCACCTGCATCGCTGTCCCAAGAGCCAACATTGACCCCACAAGCAAGAAAATGCGCCGATCCAGCGAACGCATAGCTTGACGCACGTTTAAGCATCCCGTTCCAATCATCGCGATTGCGCCCGTAATCGCCGCAACCGGAATAGATACAATGCCCAAAGCAGCCGTCACCACAACTGTGCCGAAAATAAAGCCGGCAATCGGAGCCTTTCCAGGACGCGGCAAATCGCGCTTGGATCCTGAAAGCACGATGAAATCCGGATTGTCACGCAACGAGTCAATCATGCTGCGTCGCCCGGCTACCAACAACACATCACCAGGCTCCAAACGGATACGGCCCAAACGCCGTCTCACAACGCGGGCTCGCCGCTGAATTCCTAAAACAATAGTGCCAAATTGCTTGTGAAACCCAACATGATCCAAAGACATATCCAGCATCCGTGAGGCTGGCGTGATCATAATTTCTGCAAGAATCCTGGGCTCCGCAACCGCTCCCGCCGCTTCCTCTTTACTGGCCTCGATTTTACTCGTTTCAATCGTCCGCGTATCTTCATCAGACAGCAAAAACCCAGGATATTTCGAAAGGATCTCAATCAGTGCTTTGCGGCTAGCCGCCACAATCAAAACATCCCCCGCTTGAATCTTATACCCTTCAAAAGGCGGCAAGATAAGATGCCCGCCACGTTGGATCAATTTCACATTCACATTGCCCAAAGCCGGAAACTTGCCTTCGATACATTCAATATCAATAAGCTTGCTGTCCGACGTAATATCAAGCTCCGCAACAAATTCCTTGCCACTGCCCGTCAGCTCCCGCGACATCGATGTCCGGCTCGGCAGAAGAAAAGGAAGTATAAACATAATATATACAAGACCAACAGCGGCCAGCGTCATACCCGGAATCAAAAATGAAAAAAACTGCAACGGCAAATACCCCAATTCCAAAAGAGAGCTGGACACCAACAAGTTCGTCGAAGAACCGATTAACGTGGTCATCCCACCCAAAATCGCAGCATAACTCAGCGGAATCATGACCCTGCTGTGCGAAATCTTCGCCGCATGCGCCACCAACTGAAGAAAAGGAATGGCAATAACCACCAAAGGTGTATTGTTTACAAAGGCACTGAACACAAGAACAAAGGTGATGATGGCTCCAATCGAAATCCAGGCAAATTTCCGTTTGGTCACAGCAATAAAGCCGGTCAGAATGCGAAGTGCATCCGTATGGATCATCGCCTGCCCCATAACGAGCAACGCCAGCACGGCAATCAGCGACGGATTAGAAAAACCAGAAAGCAAAGCGTCTGCATTCAAAAGGTTACGGCCGTCACTATTCAGTATAGGGAAGAATTGCCCGAACAATAAAAGTACAGTCAAAATCGCTATACTCGTGATTTCAATAGGAATTCTCTCGCGCACAAAAGATACGATCGCAAAAAGCGTCGTAATCAGCACAAACCACGTGTGAAAATCATGTCCGTCAATAATCTCTTGCACGTACTAAGTGTATCGCAGCTTTGAAAAGGATAAAACCTTAATGTTTACAAAACCCCCGGTTACAAACCGGAAGACGTAAATTCGCCCAGATTTTTCAAGCCCACACGGAAAAGAATTTCCGTATCACTCTCCCCAGAGACATCATCCGTCAAATTACGCTGGCCTAAAATCGACCAGGAAATACACTGACCCAAATAATCAAGGCCAGTATAGACACGGCGCAAGCCCGGTTGTGCGCCAAGGTCTTGCGTCCCCCCTGCCAATATGCGCCACTCCGGATGTACCAGCAATGCACTGCCAAGCCGGAGCTGCTCACGGCTTTCGTCAATATCCGTTCCGTCCAGCGCTTTCGCAAAAAGATAATTTAAGTTCAAATCAAGCCGATTAAGTACCTTCGTAGTGGCGTCAACTTCATGGCGTTGCGAAGCAAGACCGTCATGATCAAGTTCAAACCGATAGTCCAGACGATTATTGCCTTGGTAAATGAACCGAACTTGCCCCACATAATCGGACTCCTGATCATCCAGACCAGACCCTTCAGGGAAAGGATTATCATCATCAGAAAAACGCCGGCTTTGTCCCAGGAACACATTCGCCAAATCGCCATTATCACCATAAATACCAGTCCTTACGCCATACGTGACCCGTGATTGATCCTCCACACGATCAAGCCCAGGAAAGCGATTGGGCTCAAAAATATTATTGGCATCAATCTGAACGTCCTGGCTATCTTCATTGGGAATGTCTTCATTAACATTTATATTGGGGGCAAATGTCAGCGCCGCAATCGGCTCAACTGTGACCTGCGAGCTATCAAATTGCTTGGCAACCGGATAACTTGACTGAATATGGGCCTGCGGGAAAAAACGGCTCTCCGTCGCAGAATCATCCCGCGTGGGATCAGAAACCGCCGACTCCAAATCACGGCTGCTATACAAATCCCCACGCAAAGACACACTGGCATCGCTAACCACCCCATAATCAGAAACCAATCTTCGCTTCCATCCCAAATTGCCGCTAAGACGGTTCAAATCTTGATCACTTCCGTCACGTTGCAGCCCCAAAAATGACCCTTGCACCTGCCATCGTCCGCCAAGCACAGGCATGCTTCCTGGCTCTCCAATAAAGCTTGTAATAATCTCAGGCAAAACTTCCGGTTGATCCAAAGAGCGCTCTTCCGCCACACGGATATCCTGGAACGTCAACAATCGGCCAACCGCATAATTCCGTCCCGAAAAACGTTCAGCATAAACCTCATTTTCTAAAACATCTTCTCTATCCAGATCATACTGACGCAAATATTGGTCATCCGAGGCCCAATTGACCCGAACACCGGAGCGCCATTTCTCATTCATGTCCCACAAACCTTCTGCAAACACATGGCCGCGAAGCTCTTCGTCCTTCTGCACAGCCACGCCAGAGACGCTGTCTGTGCGCTGAGAATAGGTCACGCCCCCATCAATGACAGCCGCCGCTGACCCCCAACGCTGACGCCATTGCCCTTCCAGTAGCGGTGCTTCTTGCGTCATCGCCATAACGCCAATCGTCGCATCTTTATCCGGTGCCACATCCCAATAATACCGAGTCTTCACGAACGTCCCGAGATTACTTCTAAATCCGCCGGAGGGTGTTAAAAACCCGCTCTTACGCTTAACTGAACCATCAGAATGCGACAGATAAGGCGTATAGAAAACCGGAACCCCGGCCAATTCAAACCGCGCATGCTTATAAGAAACCGTATGCTCTTCCGCATCATGCGTCATCTCTGCCGCACGAATTTGCCACACGGGATCCGCCTCAGGATTCTCCTCACAAACCTCACAAGCCGTATAAGTTGCATCCTCCATAACGGTCTCAACGCCCTCACTACGCGTCCCGGAGGCCGCCATAAATCGTGACCCGTCCGCCAGCATCGTACGCAATCCTTGAACCATACCGTCTTTCAAACGATTGCTCAGCTCAACCTCTTCCGCCAAATAAACATCGCCGGTTACATCATTCAAAACCACATTGCCCCGCGCCGTGATCTTGTCCGCATTCACATCATAAGTGACCACGTCCGCACGAAGAATGCGGCCCGCCTGCGCCATCATCACATTCCCCGTCGCTGTCACAAATCGGCCGCTCTCGTCATAACTTAAATCATCGGCCTGCAAATCCACCGGCTGCTCTGTATCCGCGACATTTGGCAATGCCGCTGTAAACCCTGACATCGGCTGAGCGACGGGCGATAAATCGACCATCTTTTCTTCATTTTCAATCCAAAACGGTGTTTCATCCGCTGAATTGCGTACAATCTTTTCATCGGAATAAAGCTTCGGCTCCAAAGGGCGACCATATTCAGGAGTTTCCTGCCGCTCAATTGTTTGTGGTGTGTCGTAAACCGGAGCCTCATACGTCCGGGCAGAATAAGACGGTTGCACCACAGACGGCTCATCAAACCCAGTCAGCAATTGGGCATGCGCAAAAACTGCCCCCCCAGCGAAGTAAAACCCTATCGCATAAAAGAAAAAACAGGCTGCGTGAATAAATTTTTTCATTATCTCATTTAAGAAAGCCAGGAATGTCGCTCCCAAATCCTACCACCTTTTTATCTGAATCCTCAGAAGGATCAGACTGTTTTTTCGGCGCGGACTTAGGTTTGAAAGAGGAAGGTTTTTCAAAAGAATCTGATTGTTTATGAGATGCCGGCTTTTCCTGACGTTTGCCCGCAGAAGAAGGCTGATATCTCTTATCAGACCCACCAGATTGACGGCCACCGCCACCTACATCAACAACCTCAATACTCTCTTTAATCCGTTTTTCAATTTTGTCGACCAGCTCATCATCGTCCTTAGCAGCCAACATCCATGCCCGCCCATCTTTGCCGGCACGACCCGTACGGCCAATCCGGTGCACATAATCATCAGGGTTCAACGGCACGTCATAGTTAAACACGTGTGACAAATCATCAACATCCAAGCCCCGCGCCGCTACATCGGAACAGACCAGAAAATCAACCTTGCCATCCTTCAGCCGCTGCAACGTATCCGTGCGATTTTTCTGCGCCATGTCCCCATGCAGCGATTCTACATTCAACCCCTTGGACTTCAAAAACTTCGCCAACCCATCAATATCGCGCTTCCGGTTACAGAAAATAAACGCATTCTGCACCTTTTCATCTTGTATCAACTGATACAAAACCTGGTCTTTCTTCCGCTTGTCCGTCCAAACCAAGAACTGCTTCACGTTCTTGGATGTCGAAGCCGGCGGCGCCACCGCAATCTCGCGCGGATTAGACAAAAACTTCTCCGCCAGCTTTTTGATCTCTAGCGGCATCGTCGCGGAAAACAGCAACGTTTGCCGCGTGAACGGCAACTTGCTGATGATCTTCTCAATATCAGGAATAAATCCCATATCGAGCATACGATCAGCTTCGTCAATCACGAGAATTTTAATATCATTCAGCAAAATATTGCCGCGCTCAAACAAGTCCATCAAACGTCCTGGCGTAGCGATCAAAACATCCACACCCCGTTCCAGTTTCTTTATTTGGTCCGCCATCGACACACCGCCCGTCAGCAAAGCCATCGACAGCTTGCTGTATGTTCCATATGTGTCAAAATTTTCAGAAATCTGCTGCGCCAGTTCACGCGTCGGCGATAAAATTAACGACCGCGGCATCCGTGCCTTGGCGCGTCCACCGGCCAATATTTCAATCATCGGCAATACAAACCCTGCCGTCTTGCCCGTGCCCGTCTGGGCAAGCCCCACAACATCGCGCGCCATTAAAATATGCGGAATGGCCTGCGCCTGAATGGGTGTAGGCTCGGTATATCCGCAATCCTCAATCGCCTTAAGGAGGCTTTCGCTTAGTCCTAAATCTTTAAATGACATGAATTTTTGATTGGCTTTTGATGATACAAACTCTAGTTACTTTACATGCCGCTTGGCGCCATGCCAAAGGGATAGTATAAAAACCATAAGAAATCAACCAAAAGAGCCGTATTTATGTCACTAAAACTCGCTTTTCAGATGGATCCTATGGAAACCATCAAACCTCAGAGTGATAGCTCCTTCCTCGCCATGCTTGAAGCGCAGGCCCGCGGGTATGAGGTTTTTCATTACACCCCACACGAACTAAGCCTGATCAGTGGAAGACTCACAGCCACTTTGCGCCCGGTAACCGTCCAAGACAATACGGATGATTATTACGCCTATGGAGCCCCCATATCCATGGATTTAACAGAATTCGATATTATTTTTCTGCGCCAAAATCCTCCCTTTAACATGGCCTACATCACCACAACCTATCTCTTGGAAAAAATTAAAGACCGCGTATTGATCATCAATGATCCAACCTCTGTCAGAGATTGTTCAGAAAAAATCTACGCCACCCAGTTCCCACAATTCATGGCACCAACCCTCATCTCGTCCAATCGCAATGACATTACACACTTCATAAATGAACATGGGGAAGTAATCCTCAAATCTTTGTACGGTTTCGCCGGCGGCGACATTGAGAAAGTTACTAAGTCAAATAATATCAATGAAATATTAGACAAATATAAACCACTATCTCATGAGCCAATCATGGTTCAAAAATTCCTCCCCGCCATCAAGGACGGCGACAAACGCATCATGATGATCGATGGAGAACACCTCGAACAAGCCCTCAACCGCATCCCTCCGGAAGGCGATATCCGCGCCGCGATGGCCTTGGGCGGACGCGGTGAAAAAGTTGAAATCACAGAACGCGATCTGGAAATCTGCAACACCGTTGGCCCCGACCTCCGTCGCCGCGGCCTCTTTTTCGCCGGCCTCGACATCATCGGCGGCCACCTGACCGAAATCAACATAACCTCGCCCACAGGCCTACGCTATATCAACCGCCTTTACGGCACACAGCTGGAAAAAATCTTCTGGGACAAGCTTGAGAAAAAATATAAAGAATTCAAATCAAAACATTGATTTTAATGATGCATCTCATCATGAGAGACTGCATCTGCACGATCACGATGCAATGTAAAGTAAACGGTAACATTCACTAAAAACAACGCTGTCGCCGCAATCAAAATCTTCTTCGTCATCCCTTTTTTGGGTGCTGCAGGGCCGTGATGACAGGCTTCAGAATGACAATGCTCCGCTTTGGCCTCAGCCTTCTCCGCCACCTCAAACAACCACCAGCCAATACCCAACACCACTGCCGAAAACACAATCATCGGCACCTCATAGTGGTGCATCACGCTGTGAAACCACGTCCATTCTGCTGGCAACGCCGCTATAACCCCAAAACCGCTGAGCAGGCTTAAAACGCTAAAAATCGTCGGCAAAACACAGCAAAAAACATGACTGGTTTCCGAAACAATCACCGCCCAAAGGATCTTATCTTTATGCCTTCTCATCCACGCACTGTTACACAGTAACAGTTAGAATAGCAAGCTATAACGCTCCTCTTTTTCTTTGTTCTTGCCCCATAGCAAAAGCCGCGTCCTTGATATGAAATTCCGCGCTTTCCCGGCCTTGCCAGCGGTTAACCTTGATCTGCCCCAGCAGATTAAACCCTTGCCTTCCTTGACCAATAAAAGCCTCCCCCATCGGCGTGCCGACCGCCCCAAACGCCACGGCCTTTATCCGCGATCCACCTTCCCAGTCCGAAATCATCAGCTTGATATGCTTCTCGCCCATAATATCGCAGCTATTGATCCGCACATTCTCCAGCGCAAACAACGGCTCTTCAAAACTCTGTCCGAACGGCCCAATATATTCTTCAAGCAATGTTGCAAGTTTCACTGTTATACCGCTGACAGACAATAAGGAATCAATTTCCGTTATCACATGCATCGCAGCATCCTCGCGCTGCTTTTTCACATGCAAGTAAACAAAGTTTTTAAAATCCACAAGCTTGTCTGGCTCAATTGTAAATCCGCCCGCCATCGCATGCCCGCCACCTTTCACCAACAATCCTTCATTGCGCGCATCAATAAATGTCTCCGCGATATGAACGCCCGGAACCGATCGCCCCGATCCCCGACCTTCTAACCCACCTTCGCCCGTACGCGTGTACGTCACAACACAGGCCGGCTTGTCGTAAGCATCCTTCAGCCGGCCCGCAACCAGACCCGCCAAACCCGGATGCCACTCTTCATCATCCACAACAATAGCCGGATATTGATGCAAACCCAATTGCTCCACTTTTGAGATAGCTTCACTTTCCATTTGCGCCTGAATATCCCGCCTCTTGTCATTACAATCATTCAGCGTCCAGGCAATATTCTTCGCCTCTTCTTCATCCTCCGTTGAGAGCAACAACGCCCCCAATTCCGATTTATGAATACGTCCGCCCGCATTAATACGTGGCCCGAGTCCGAACCCCAGATGATATGAATTAAAGGGGGGAAATATACCCGCAACCTCTGCCAAAGCCTTAATCCCTGTATTTTTTGTGCGGTTCATCGCGCTGAACCCGTGACGCACCAACAGTCGGTTCACCCCCGTGAGTGGAACCATATCGCACACCGTCCCCAGACACACCAAATCCAACAAGCTTTTCAAATCCGGCTCCGCCTGTCCTTCAAAAAATCCTTTCTCACGCAACCGGGAATTGATCGCCACACAGGACATAAACGTGACCCCAACCGCCGCCAGCATCTGCATCTGCGATGCGTCATCTTTGCGCTTCGGATTAATGACGTGATTGGCCGCCGGTAATTTTTCTTCCGCCTCATGGTGATCAAAAATTACAATCTCGAGGCCCATATCACGGCCCTTTTGAATAATTTCAAACGCCGTAATACCGCAATCCAGCACGTACACTACGTCAGCGCCTTCATTCTTCAGAGTCTGAAACGCGCCCTCATTCGGCCCGTAACCCTCTTCCAAACGATCTGGAATATAAATCCGCGCCTCCACGCCGCACATCTTCAAAAACCGGTAAAGCAAAGCCGAAGACGTTGCCCCATCCACGTCAAAATCACCAAAAATCGCGTGTTTGCGCCCATCCATAATCGCAAGCGCCGCAAAATCCGCCATATCCTTCATCCCCGCCATCGAAAACGGATCCGGCATATGATCCCGCAAAGTCGGATTCAAGAAGGATGGAATTTGTGACGCCTCAATCCCGCGCGCCAGCAGCATACGCGCCACAATCTCCGGCAAATCATGCGCCCGCGCCGCCGCCGCAACATCGTCAAACGATACCTCCGGCAACCGCCATCCCGCTTTATTGAGAGACTGACGGACATAAAGAGACTTTTGATCAGACATAATTAAATAGATTTAACCCAGGTTTTACGCTCAAAATCATGTTCGGCTTCAATCCTGCGAATAGTCCCCGATTTCGAACGCATGACAATCGACCACGTCTTCGCGCCACCCGGATAACGCCGCACCCCGCGCAGCATCGTCCCATCCGTCACGCCTGTGGCCGCGAACATGACATTATCACCTTTGGCAAGGTCGCTGGTCTTATAAACTTTGTTCAGATCCTTGATGCCCCATTTCTCCGCGCGCGCTTTTTCATCATCATTGCGAAAAATCAAGCGCCCCAGCATCGATCCGCCGATACATTGCAGCGCCGCCGCCGCCAGAACGCCTTCCGGCGCGCCGCCCGACCCGACATAAACATCAATCCCGGTATGCCGCTCCGCTGTCGCAATCACAGCGCTGACATCCCCGTCACCAATCAGATTAATCCGCGCCCCGCTGGCCCGCACATCATTAATCAAAGTCTCATGCCGTGGCCGGTCGAGAATACAAACCATCAAATCTTCGACCTTTCCTTGCTTTTCCTTAGCAATCTTCTTCAGAACATCACTAATCGGCGCATCCATATCCAACACTTTCGGATCAATCCCCGGCCCCACAGCCAATTTTTGCATATAAACATCGGGCGCATTCAAAAACCCGCCTTCATCCGTAATCGCGACCACGGCCAGCGCGTTCGGCCCGCCCCGCGCCGTAATATCAGTACCTTCCAGCGGATCCAGCGCAATATCAACCTTCGGCCCATGACCCGTACCAACTTCCTCACCGATATAAAGCATCGGCGCCTCGTCACGCTCGCCCTCACCGATAACAACGCGCCCCTGAATATCCAACGCATTCAATGCCCCACGCATAGCGTCCACTGCTGCTTGATCAGCGCCGTCTTTATCACCACGCCCAACCAGCTTCGAGGCCGCCAGCGCCGCCGCTTCCGTCACGCGCACAACCTCCAGCGCAAGGTTACGATCCATCATTGTTGCCAATTGCGACTTATCTGCCATTTTTTCCTGTGCCATTCCTTTATAATTCATCAGCTATACGTATGAGGCAAGGCTTTTCCTTGCAGCTCTTTAATTTTCCAATAAGCGCCGTGGCCTTTTCCATGTCACCGCGCTGCACTTTATGCGTTTTAATCACCACATGCACCGGCGCACCAGGATCATGGCCATGCTGCAACATCGCCTCGATAGAGATATTATAATCCCGCAAAATCGCCGAAACATCAGCAATCACACCGGGTTTATCCAAAACATTCAACCGCAAATAAAAACTCGTCTGGATCGTTTTTGCATCAATGAAATTACCCTTTTTGAGCTTAGCCGCATCTACCCCAAACGCCGGAACACGAATGCCCCGCGCCAAATCAATAATATCCGCCACCACCGCCGAAGCCGTCGGCCCTTCGCCAGCCCCACGCCCTGTCAGCAAACACTTGCCAATAAAATCACCTTCAATAAACACCGCATTGAAAACCCCTTCAACGCTAGCAATTGGTGCCTTCCGTGGCACAAGGCAAGGCTCTACAGTCTGTAAAATCTTGCCTTTGTAATCCCGCGCAATCCCGAGCAATTTGATTTTATAGCCCAGCTCTTGAGCAAATTTGATATCAACGAGATCCAGATGCGAAATCCCAGTCGTCTTCAAATTTTTGAAATCAGGCTTAATCCCAAACGCAATGGCCGCCAGCAGGCAAATTTTATGTCCGGCGTCCACGCCCTCGATATCAAACTCAGGGTCGGCTTCTGCATATCCCTTGCTCTGAGCTTCTTTCAAAACATCCTTAAATCCGCGGCCACTCTCGCGCATCTGCGTGAGGATATAATTGCAGGTCCCATTCAAAATCCCGTACACACCGTGAATATGATTGGCCATCGCGCCTTCGCGCAACGCCTTGATCGCCGGCACGCCACCCGCCACCGCCGCTTCAAACGACAAAGACACAGCATTTTTATCCGCAAGCTCCGCCAACGCCGCTCCATGATGCGCGAGCAGCGCCTTGTTCGCCGTAACAATATGCTTACCCGCGCCAAGCGCCTTCTTTACCAGATGAAGCGCAGCACCTTCGCTGCCGCCCATGACTTCAACAATACAATCAATGTCCTTACGCGCCGCCATCTGTAGTGGGTCATCAATCCACTCATACTTGGAAACATCAACATCACGCTTTTTCTTTTTGGATTTCGCCGAAACACAAACAATCTCAACCCGGCGCCCAGCACGCTGTTCTATGAGTTTCGCATTTTTTTGAAGAATTTTAACAACGCCGCAACCGACCGTACCCAGACCGGCAATACCAACACGAAACGGCGCGCTCATCACTGCCGTCCTGTGGTCATCGGCATCTGCTGAGCGTCGCCATAAGCCTGTGTTTTGATCTTATCGGCGGGCACTCCGCGCTCCATCAATGCCCGCGCAACGGCAAAAGCGCGATCCATGGATATCCGCAAGTTCACCACATGCTTATCGGTCTCATCTGTCAAATTGCTGCGAACGCTCGCATGGCCATCAACATAAATATCCGCACCAAACCCGCTCTCATAAACAGAAGCAACACGATCTATAGTCGCCAAATCTTCAGCATCCAAAAACACAGATCCATGACCGAAATATATTTTTGCAGGCTCACTCTGCCCAGATCGCAAAGTCACATACTCATTCTGCGTCGGAAAACCCGCATCATATTCTGATGAGGGAGAACCAACTGGTGAAAAGGGCGACGAAGTCGGCGCACCAAACCGGACATCCGGCGCAGACACAGCAGCACGATCCAGCGGAAAAACCTCCACACTCGGCTTAAATCCTGAGCTACTGCTCATTTGCGAAACTGGCATAGGAGCTTGGGCCGGATTTTCCGAACGAATAACCCGTTGCCCTTGCTGGCTCATCGACATCACAATATTCTGTTGTTGAGATTCTGATGCGGCAGGAACCGGCGCTGAAGGCGCGCGCCCATCCAAAGAAAAAACTTGAACGCTTCCATTGGTTCTGTGCGCTACACTGCTCGGATAATCCGGAGACATGCCAACAGGATCAGGAATATGAACCGCTTCCACGTTCTCTTCCGGCTGCATGGTTTTCAATTCTGGCATGGTGCTTGCTGTGCCTGTTTCAAAATACGAACACGCGGGCAAAGAAACCCCTAAACTTAATGCGAAAACAATGGTATAAAGCTTCTTCATTATCAAAGTGATGATATCAATATGAATTTTGTTGAGTAAGCACAATACGCATAATATGCAGGAACTGCAAGGGACATCATGTCAAAATCAAAACCATCATCAAACTCACAAAGCACTGAAAAATCAAAGCCAGATCCCGAAGCGCTTATGGAATCCTTGATCGCCGCTTACAAGCGTGCCCAGCCCCTCATTGACGACATTATCGAAAAAGCCAGCCTGAACGCCAATCTCGACCCTTTTAACATTCGCAAAGTTTGGTTGGAGTTCCTGGAAAACACAATCACCCACCCCGAAAAAGCCTTGGAAATGCAAGCCAGATATTGGAGTGACTGGATGCATATTTGGCAAGAAACCGCCAAACAATGGTCAGGTGAAAGCTCCAAAAATATCATAGAGCCTGATAAAGGCGACCGACGCTTCCGCGCAGAAGAATGGCAGGAAAACGCCATCTTCAACTTTATTAAACAATCCTATCTCCTCACATGCGCCTATATGGATAAAGCCATTCGCGACAATGAAGAGCTCAACGCCCAAAAGAAGCATAAACTTGCCTTCGCAACCAAATTCTTCGCCGACGCCCTCTCGCCAACCAATTTCGTCATGACCAACCCGGAAGTCATTAAAGAAACCTTGGCAACCGGCGGTGAAAACCTCGTGCGCGGCCTCGAAAACCTGATCGAAGACATTGAACGCGGCGAAGGCGAACTCAAAATCTCCACCACAGACTACAAAGCCTTTGAAGTTGGTAAAAACCTGGCAATCACACCCGGCCGGGTCGTCTATCAAAACGACTTGATGCAGCTTATCCAATACGCACCGACAACCGACAAAGCCTTCAAAACCCCGCTCTTGATCATCCCACCATGGATCAACAAATACTACATCCTCGACATGCGCCCGGATAATTCTTTTATCAAATGGGCAGTTGATGAAGGCCACACAGTCTTCGTGGTGTCCTGGGTCAATCCCGATAAGAAACTGGCGCAAAAACGTTTCGAAGATTACATGAGCGAAGGCATCATAACCTCGCTGGATCAGATCGAGAAAATCACCGGCGAAAAAAGCTCAAACGTCATCGGTTACTGCCTTGGCGGTACATTGCTGTCGATAACGCTGTCATACCTCCATAGCAAAAAACAAGAAAGCCGAATAAAATCCGCCACTTTCCTGACCACACTGATCGATTTTGAAAATTCGGGCGATCTCAAATTGTTTGTCGACGATGAACAATTGGAAATGATGGATCGTGATATGGCCGAAAAAGGCGTGTTCGAAGCCCGTCAATTGCAAAAAACCTTTTCCATGCTCCGCGCCAACGATCTTATCTGGTCGTTCGTCGTCAACAATTACCTCATGGGCAAGGAGCCGTTCCCCTTTGATCTTCTGTATTGGAACGATGATTCAACCAACATGCCCGCCGCCATGCATTCCATGTATCTGCGCAAAATGTACCGCGATAATTTGCTAAAAAAACCTGGCGGCATCACAATGAACAACACGCCCATAGACGTCTCTACAATCAAAACCCCTGCTTATTTTCTTTCCACACGCGAAGACCATATCGCGCCATGGCGCGCCACTTACGACGGCGCCAAACTGCTTGGCGGCGATGTCACATTTACCCTCGCCGCCAGCGGCCATATCGCCGGCGTCGTCAACCCGCCCGAGAAAAAGAAATATTGCTACTGGGAGGCCCCCAAGTCGGACAAAGGCGCAGACGCCTGGCTGGAAAAAGCCAAAGAACATGAAGGCTCATGGTGGCCACACTGGCAAAAATGGATTAAATCCTACGCCGGCGAACAAATCCCTGCCCGCAAACCCGGCAAAGGCCTCGAACCCGCGCCAGGCTCGTACGTTAAAAAGAAAGAGAATTAGGCAGGAACATAGTCATTGCTCTTACCTTCCACCAAACGTGGACGAGCAAAGTCGATGGATGGGTTTTTGTTATGAGTGACAGACTGTACTTGTCTTACGACACTCTTGATTTGGCCTAAGGCATGAGCAATAACAGGCTGGAGATAATTATAAAAATCATTCGTCATAGCAGGCTGATCCGATTTCCCCATGTCTCGATCAAAGAAAAGCAACAAAGAGTAAATTCTAATAAGAAAATCGTAGTAATCACTTTCACAAACGACTTTTGCTCTATCACTTACTGAACGAATTGTCTCGATTGGACAAAATTCCTCCCTATAACGGTCCCATTGTTCTCTAACATCTGAAGAATATCTTGAGGGCGCATGAAGATAACCATCAATACCCACACCAACAGTTTCTGCAGCCTTATTAAAAAGCTGGCTAAAAAACTGAAGCTGCTGCTCTCTGGGATATGCCTGCCCCTCAATAACAAACAGTCTACCTCTTTCCGCCTTCAAAAGTTCCTGAGCTTGTGAGGCGCCCGCTTTAAATATCAAGCTCAATTTTGCTCCTGCACCTTGAGCAACTGCAGGGTCATAATAAAGCTTTCTCGCCGGTTTCGGCGGTAAAAAATGAGCGTCTGAATTAAGCATGAATTATCTTATGAAAAATATAAACGTATTTGTCAATAAAAAAGCCCCAAAAGGGGCTTTCTCGATTATTGCTTGTTTGCCGCAACCCATTTATCGCAGAATGGATTAACGTTTTGCCCACTGCTTCATGCGGCGTGCCTTATGCAGACCAACCTTCTTACGCTCAACAATACGCGCATCGCGGGTCAGCATACCGGCCTTCTTCAGCGCCGGACGGTTCGCAGGGTCAAAGTTCTCAAGAGCTCTTGAAATCCCGTGACGAACTGCACCAGCCTGACCGGACAAACCACCGCCAGCAACCGTACAGATCACATCAAAATGACCGACCGCATTCACGATCAAAAACGGTTGGTTCAAAATCAGGCGGTGTGTGTTACGGCCAAAGTAAACGGACTGGTCACGGCCATTAACGGTCACTTTACCTGTGCCGCGCTTCACCCAAACACGGGCAACGGCACCCTTACGACGCCCTGTACCGTAAGCACGGCCCTGCGCATCAACTTGAACAACGCGCTCTTTCGGAGCATCGGTCTTTTTAACCGGAGCTTCCGCAGGAGCCGCCGCTTCTACTTTTGCCACTGACTTCAGGTCTTTCAGATCCTTAATCGCCTCTTCAGCACCCGCTGCCTCAGCTTTCTTGGATGTTGAACGCTTTGCTTTCTTTTCTACCTGTACTTCAGGCTTATCAGTCTTCTTATCAGCCATAATTATGCTCTCTTATTCTTAGGGTTCATTGCGCCAACGTCCAAAGGCTTCGGCTTTTGTGCTTCATGCGGATGGTTCGGACCAGCATACACATACATGTTTCCGTATTGCTTGCGGCCAAGCGGACCCTTCGGCAACATGCGCTCAACAGCTTTCTGAACAACGCGCTCAGGGAACTTACCGCCCAGAGTTTCGCCTTTCGTACGCTCTTTGATCCCGCCAGGATATCCAGTGTGCCAGTAAAAAATGCTGTCTGTAAGCTTCTTGCCGGTCAATTTGATTTTCTCTGCATTGATCACAATAACGTTATCACCGCAATCAAGATTGGGCGTAAAACTTGGCTTGTGCTTGCCACGCAAACGCATGGCAACAATGCTGGCCAAACGACCAAGCACGATATCCTGGGCATCCACGAGCAACCATTCTTTCTGGATCTCGCCTGCCTTCAGGGACGTTGTTTTTGCTGCTTTCATAATCTCACCTTTGTAAATAGATAGGCGGTTTATGCAACAATTGCACAACACTGTCAACAAAAAACATAAAGAAAAGAGAGGGATAGAATAAGGGTGTTATAATACCCTACTTTGAAGTTTCATCCTCAATCCACTTCAAAAAAGGCGCATAACCCCTCACAATCGGCCAGCTCACAACACATGGAACCTCGTAAGAATGTTCAGATTTGATAGTCTTTTCAACATCTTCAAACAATTCCGCCCGTGTTTTAAACAAAACCGCAACCTCAGAGCCACTTTGCACGGACCCATCCCACCAATACATCGCGTCATGCCCCGCCATAATATTCGCACACGCCACCAGTCTTTTTTCAAGCAAGCCCTTGGCAATCCTCTGCGCTTCGTCTTTATTGGGAAATGTCGAATAAATGATGATCATAACTAGCCTCAAAATAGCAAATAGGCCGACCGGCTCAAAGCCTTTTTAAAAGACCTTATGATAACGCCCCGGCGCAATAATATTGGCTGGATCAATAAACCGCTTGATTTTTTCAGGCAATCCATCACCTTCAAAAAAATCATTCATGGCAAAATTGGCCATCCGGTAAGGCGCAAACCCACGTTTCAAGCCCTCCGCCATCAATTCTTGATAACACTCCCTCGCCTGCTCGCTTTGCGCTTTCACATCAAAGACAAGAAGAACAAGGGCCACAAAATACAAGCCTGTATAATTCGAGAGATTAAACAAGACATTCAACCCATGTTTGGCACAAACCTCCCTGACAAACGCCTCCATTTTTTGCGCCTCCGCGGCATCAAACGGCACAAGCGGCGCATAAGCCGAAAATCCACACCCATCTTTGGCCGGATCAAGATCAACACGCAAATCCGGTTGCCTGCCGCTCCTCCAATACGCAAATCCCATCGTATTTTGCGAAGGCTGCCCTTGCGTAAAGTTCCACAAAGTTTCCAGCACAGGAATTCGGTCCCTCAGCTTTTTCGGTAAAACAGGCCGAAGCCTCATCGCCATTTCATATTTCTTTTGATCCACGATCCTGAGGCTTGCCGTATAGAATTGAAGAGAACGTTGAATATCCTTTGCAATCGCCTTACATAAAGATTTCGGCCCGCTAAAAAATATCGTGACAGAAAAATCCTGCGTACCGTTCACAGCACGCATCTTCATAACCTCCTCAGCAGGCAACGCTTCACACTTTTGCACATAGCTGTCCGGATAAGGAACACCAGAAGCCGCCAAAGCGTAGAGATCATTGAAAATTTTGATCGACAAACTCGGAATATCCCATTTATTCCGTATCTCACGAAGGCAATTAATAAGACCCGGCATTTGTTCCTTCGTGGCCTCCGCAACAACGATGCAGGACGTTTCTGGTTTACGAGCCAGCCTAATCGTCATTTCTGTGACAATGCCCATGCCGCTTTGAAAAAACAAACCATCCGCATAAGGTCCCAAACCATGTCTGCAAACTTTATCAATAACAGAACAATTCTTGGCCGACAGAAGCGGCTCATAAAACGACCCATCAGGCAACACAGCCTTCAAGCTGGTGACAGCGGAAGCATGATCAATAATCGGCGCCAATCCATAACCACGCTCAAGATAATTTCCAACAATACTCGTCAAAGGGCTAGAACCAGTCGGCGACATCATATGAACGCCCCCATTCTCCTTCAAAAATTTTGCAAGTTGCTGCTGTGTTACGCCCGGCTCAAGTGTGATGTAAGAAAGATCGGAATTATATTCAACAATCCTGTTCATCAAGGACAGATCAAGAATGATGTTATTCTCTGTCGCAGGCAAGCTATCTGAATAGCCCCAGTTCTTACCCGTACTGATCGGATAAAGCTTAAAGCCATGATCAACGGCAATTCTTACAATGGATTGGACTTCTTGCGCACTCATAGGCTTAAGAGCACCAAGCACAGGCGTAGACAAGCCCATCATGCTTGCGCCATAACGCCCACTCAGCTCATCCTTGATAATACGATCCACCGGAATTATGGCAGAAAAACAGGAAGAAAAATCCATCAAGACCTATGTTTTTGTACCAACAATCACACCATGTTCTCGCGGCAACTTATAGGACTCAATCTTATTAAATCCAGCGCTCTTCATCCAGTCTTTATATTCCTGCCAAGTATAAAGCATCCCCTCTCCCGTGGCGATCGTAAGGAAATAAGGCGAACCAATCGCAGAAAACAGACCACCAGTCCCATCATCATGCTGCATCTGGTTGAAGATCATCACCTTGCCGCCTTTGGGCAAAGCTTCATAGGCCTTCTTAAACAAAAGCTTGTCCTTTTCGGCCGACCAAATCGTCATGAAATGCGAGAACAAAAAGCAATCCGCATTCTTGGGGAATGCGTCCTTAAAACAATCCCCTGCAATAACATCAATCCTATCTGCAAATCCCATATCCTTAATTTTCTTCTCAGCAATCGGGCACATCGTTGGCAAATCAAACACAGCCCCCTTGATATGCGGAAACTCCTGCGCAATTCGGATAATGTTGGTGCCATCACCGCCACCCACATCCACCAGGTAGTTAATTTTGGAAAAATCGACTTTTTGGACCAAATCTTCGTTCGCATGCACCGACATCTCATGCAAAGCATCTTGAAAAATCTCTTTAACCTCAGGATTATGGGCCAGCCGCTCATAAAGCGTCGGCTCATCACCCTCAAATTCTTCAAGCCCCACATTCGAATACGCCTTCAAGGCCTTATCAAAGTGGAACATGCCTTTGTACATCACATGATGCTCCAACTCGATAAAACGAATAATGTTACGCTCTGAATTGCGGTCCAAGGCAAAACTGGCCACCGGCGAATTCGAATAAAGATCGCCTTTCTTTTTCAAGATCTTAACAGAAACCAAACCCAACAATAAGATTCGCGCTGGCTGCTCTTCGATACCAATCTTTTTTGCAATCTGCTGAAGGGTCAAAGGCCCCTCTTTTTCTAGAATCGTGAAAAGATCGAATTTGACCCCGGCATAAAGGGTTTGGAAGAAAATATGCCCCCCAAAGATCATCAAAAAGTGATCGACGTCTTTTTGGCTGATTTGCAGACCTTTAATGACCTCTGAAAGTTTTTGAACTGTATGTGTCATGCAAATACTCCTTTGTTTATGCCAGTCTAATATTAGACATAATATGGTTAAGATTTTAGAAAAACTTGGATTATTCTTAAGGATAGAAAGATTGTTAAGTCATTGATAAAGAAGAAATATATTTTAATACTCGAGATAAATTATAGCAAAAATAGCCCAAATAGACTTTCGGTTTTTAGCCTGCACTTACCGTCTATGAAACAGCCTTACTCACAAAATGCCTAGGAGAAACACCAAAAACCCGGTGAAAATGATCATTATATTGGGTCATGCCAGAAAATCCAGCCATAAGCCCCGCCTGCGTAACACTTTCCCCGTTCCGGAGCAGTCTAAACGCTTCAAAGGTTCGCAAAACGTTGCGATAGGCCACAGGAGTCAAACCATAATAATTTTTAAACTCCCGCCCCATGGTTCTGTGCGAAAGACGTATATCATTGCAAATCTCTTCAAACGATAACCCTTCCGCAAAATACCGATCCAAAAAACCTTTGGCCCTCTCCGCCGCATAGGAACGCGTGCGACGAAGCGAAAGATCAAGATGGTCTCGCTGCCGCAGCAAATCCACAATGTCATTATATCCTCGAATTTCGGTATAACGTTCATAAGGAAAACACAAAGGATGCTTGGGCAACCCGTCATCCATCCCCGTGTAAGAGGAATACGCCTCATACTCATAGACCCCGGGATAATACAGCCATTCAACTGGTGTAAAGGCCGGAATAAAAAATACGATTGGCGGGGAAACAGAAATATACTGATCAGCAAAGCGGAAAAGCACTTTTCCTGTTTGCGCAGGTGGTATGCGAATGAGAATCCAAAACTTTGAAAAACATTGATGACGCGACTCCGGAGCAACAATGTTCCGCCGATACTTCAAATAAAACGTCGTATCATCCAAAGGAATGGCCCCCATATACTTCTCGGAATTATGAACCAAAACTTCTTCAAGCGGGGGCAATATACTCATGCAATGGGCCTTGTTCAGGATCTTCCGTGTTGAAAACGTGTGTTTCGTCTATCGCAGCTATCCACTGCGTCACTTTCCCATCAGCTTCATATATGTACCGGTCTCCTGTCAAATGATCAATTTTGAACTCCGCCGGAATATCGGGCCTGAAATAGAGTGTCTGCTGAAACTTCTCATCATAAAACCCTTTAAGGCGCCGGCCTTCGTAAAAGGCATATCCAACCACGCTGTTCTGAGGCCCATACACAGGAAGAGGAAACGCGGCCTTAGGATCTCTTAAACCAAAAACCCATGAATCTACCGGAATATACTTCTCAATAACTTGCGTATTGATCCGAACCGATTGTGCCCAATCCGCCCTTTCTTCATAGACCGTAAACCGAGCTTTCCCCAAATAATCAAAGGCCTTCCCTTCGTATATAGGATTCAAGCCAAATAGATTTTTCGCAACCTCAACAAGACGTGGATCAAAATTTGAAATCCCCCAACCTGCGGCCTCCTTATGGAGACCCGGATGAATATCCGCCAGATAATTCGCAATCGCCTGCAGCGTTGCCAAAATGAGTTTAAAAGGAAAATAGAGTTCCAAACCCGCCCTATTCTTTCTCTTCTCCGAAACACGAATTTTCGAAAACTCAGCAATAAAGCGCTTGGTGCTTTTGTTAAACAACAACCGCATGACATCAGCATATGTCTCAATCAGCTCTAACCTTAATCGATCCTCTTCGACAAATCGCAAATCCTCAGACCTGCCCTTTTCATGCAAAACTTGAAGAGCAACCCCATCAGAAACACTCAAACGAAACCCGCCGATACTGTTGCCTACAACATCTTTCGCGCCTTTCGGCACAATTAAAAATTTATAAGCTGATCGATCAATATCATCCCCAGCATCTCCCCAACCAATCTCCTGAGAGACTTCTTTCATAAACCGATCATATTCCTCACAGAACGATGAAACAGGATTTACAAACACAACATGGCAATGCTCATCGCTGGCCACGACAAAGTCCATCATTGCGGGCCCTTTAGACCTCCCAGCAAAAATCATTGAGAGCGAATTTTTCCAGTACATTTCAAACCCAAGGTTAATTTACATAGCAAATAACCATGTCAGGCAGGAAAAAGCAAATTTAATAGAAAGAAGGGGAAAATGGTCGGAACGGCGGGATTCGAACCCACGACCCCTTACACCCCATGCAAGTGCGCTACCAGGCTGCGCCACGTTCCGACGCGTTCAGTTGTAGGGAATGAAGAGGGAAACTGTCAAGACAAATAGGGAAGAACGACCTTACTCGTCTTTACCAATCATCCGGCGAATTTCTTTCAGATCGTCAAGCATCGCCCGCAGCACATGTCTTTGCGATTCACTAAGCGCATCTGCCGGCTTCTTAAGATCAGCATAGCTCTGCGGCATGCCCGGCTTCTGCGCCAAAACCTCCTGCGTCTGCGCAGGCGAAGGCTTTGCGCCCCCAGTTTCAACAACAAAATTCTTGCCCTTCTCGCGCAAAAGCTTCTGGACACCCTTAATGGTATACCCTTCGGTATAAAGTAATTTGTGAATGGATTTTAAAAGCTCAACATCTTCAGGGCGGTAGTAACGCCTCCCGCCACCACGCTTAAGCGGCCGCACATACGAAAACTTGGTTTCCCAGAACCGCAAAACGTGCTGCTGCACATCCAAAAGTTCAGAAACCTCACTAATGGTCTTAAAAGCATCCGCCGCTTTGGTTTTCGTTGCATTCTTCATGACAGATCTCGTTTGACCTCCGCTTTTTATTACGGGCGCAGCCGCCGTTGCCTCTGTATTCTGCTTGCCTTGAATTTCTTCACGACCGTCAAACAGGCCGCCATTTTGCAAATAATTATTTGGACTCATTGACTACTCCCCGACCTGCTTTTTTTATTCTGCTTATGGGCAAATCATCCCTTGTTAATGCGATCCTTCAAAACATGTGACGCACGGAACACCAAAACTTTGCGCGGCGAGATCGGAACCTCAACCCCTGTTTTTGGATTACGCCCAATACGTTCACCTTTTTCTCTTACAGAAAAACTACCAAAAGAAGAGATCTTTACATGCTCCCCTTTAACCAGCTCATCAGAAATTTCGCCAAGAATACTCTCAACCAGATCGGCCGATTCGTTACGCGATAATCCCACCTGTTCATAAACGGCCTCTGCGAGATCCGCTCTTGTTATCGTTGTTGTCTCCATCGTGCACCTCAAAAAGACTCACTAAGTATGTGAATCAAACCTACTACCTGAAATCGGCCACGTCAAATTTTATTGGATAAAAAAGCCAAAAATACGGTTCATAATCAAAGGCTAAAGCTGTTTTCGGAAGAAAAAGGGTGAAGAATTTTACTTAAAACCCTGCTTAAAACCGCAGTAAAACTGCGCCCCATGTAAAGCCGCCGCCCATGGCCTCAAGCAAACACACGTCCCCGCGCTTGATTTTTCCTTGAGAAACACCCTCATGAAAGGCCAGCGGAATAGACGCCGCCGATGTATTTCCATGCTTTTGAACTGTTGTAATAACACGCTCCATCGGCATATCAAGCTTCTTGGCTGTCGCTTCTATAATGCGGATATTGGCCTGGTGCGGCACCAACCAATCAATGTCGGCTCCTGTCATATTATTCTGCTCAAGAACCTCACCCACAACGTCGGACATATACTTCACCGCATATTTAAAAACTTCGCGCCCGTTCATCACAATATGATCATCGGCATAAAGCAAATCCCGGCCGCTTCCATCCGCATAAAGATGCGTGGAAATAATCCCGGCTTTCTTGTTTTCCGAAGCCTCAAGAATAACCGCCCCAGCGCCATCAGCAAACAAAACGCACGTCGTGCGATCCGTCCAATCCAAAATAGACGACATTTTCTCTGCACCGACGACCAACATACGCTTACAAGCGCCGGTCTTAATCATCGCATCCGCTACACTCATCGCATAAATGAAGCCGGTACACACCCCCTGAACATCAAACGCCGGACACGGAGAAATACCCAAAGCCGCCTGTACCTTCACCGCCACAGCTGGAAATGTTTGGTCTGGCGTTGTCGTTGCCACAATAATTCCATCAATCGTCGCAGGATCAATATCGCCCAAGGCGCTCCGGGCCGCTTTGATAGCAAGATCAGATGTCGTTTCATTCTCGGCTGCAATGCGCCGCTCCGAAATACCAGACCGCTGAACAATCCATTCATCGCTGGTCTCAACCATTTTTTCCAAGTCCTGATTGGTCAAAACTTTAGCAGGCAGATAAGAGCCCGTCGAAACTATAACTGAATGAATGCTCATAATATTTTTATCCTACACACCCTGAGAAAGGAACGAATCTTGACTAATCAAATGATTAATCTCTGCCGTCGCCTTTTGCACGTAATTTTGCTCGGCCATCTCTATGGCCAAACGCATGGCGCTTGAAAACCCGAGGGCATCCGTTCCGCCATGACTCTTGATGCAAAGCCCGCTTAAACCCAGGAAAACACCGCCGTTATAAAGCCGTGGATCAACTTTGCTTTTAAATCTCTTCAAAGCAAAATAAGCAAGTGCCCCGCCCAACATGGAAAGAGGATCTGACGAAATAGCCTCCTTAAATAATTGTCCTGTAAGCTTGCCAACGCCTTCCGCTGCTTTTAATGCAATATTGCCCGCATAACCGTCACTCACCACCACATCAACCGTACCCTTGGTAATATCATTCCCCTCAACAAAGCCGTAATAGCGCCCTGGAATTTCAACATTCGCCAAAATGGCCGCCGCCGCACGCACATGCTCTGGCCCTTTGGTTTTCTCCGAACCCACATTCAAAAGCCCCACCGTAGGCATGGCCAAACCACTATGAACCTTCGCGAATACACACCCCAAAACCGCAAATTGCGCCAAAGTCTCGGCATCCACCAAAACATTCGCACCAAGATCCAGCATGATCGTCTGCCCAGTCAACGATGGGAAAATACTGGCCAAAGCCGGACGATGGATCCCGTGAATAGGCTTAAGAACAAGCTTGGCCATCGCCATAAGCGCACCGGTATTCCCCGCCGAGACAACGGCCTGCGCCCGTCCCTGCTCCACCGCTTCAATGGCCATACGCATGCTCGTGCCTTTGCTCGCACGCAACGCCGCCGAAGGCTTGTCGTCCATACCAATTTCCTTGTCGGTATGAATGATCTCAGAAACCCTTTTAAGAGATGGAAACTTATCAAGAACAGGCTGAATAGCAGCTTGATCCCCAAAGATCAGAAAACGCAAATCAGGCCTATCGGCATGAACCATGGCCGCACCAGGAATAGCCACGGAGACTCCATGATCTCCGCCCATTCCATCAAGGGCGATCGTAATCGGGGATATGCTGGAAGATTGTTGCATCAGCTCACTGTACAGGGGAACGAGAGATGCTCAAGACTCTATTTAAGCCTTGCCCTCAAGAATTTGCTTGCCCTTATATGTTCCTGTTTTCAGGTCAATATGATGACGGCGCTTAGGCTCGCCTGTCGCAGCATCTTCCACCCAGTTTGTTGAGCTCACCGCATCATGCGAACGGCGCTGATTACGTCTGGAAGGTGTCGTTTTACGCTTTGGTACAGCCATTTCTTTAATCCTTTTCTAAATCTCAGGCCTGTTTGATAAACAAAATATCCCCATTTTGCAAGGAAATATTGTCTTATTCCTGACCTGTTTGCTTGGTTTTCCACTCTTTAAGCGCCGCAAACGGGTTTTTAAACGAAAATCCGCCCTCTTCCTGGGTTTGAGAGGAATATTCCACCGAAACCTCCGCCCCCCTTGGATAAGGATCAACGGCCAAAGCCAAATATTGCACACTCAGCTCCCCCAAATCGATCTGCCCATCGATTATGGGCTCTGGATCATCATGCTCTTCCACCAAAGGCACCTCAGACTGCCCTTTGGCGATCATTTTCTCCTGCCGGGCCTTGGCCAGAGAAACCGCCACCGCTTTGTCGGCAAACCACCCATCAAACCCCTCTTCAATATGACTACTCAGAGGTTCGCCGCTAACAACGCAAGTCTGTGTAATATCGGCCTTCAACGTCCCCGCAACATGAACAACCATAGACCCCGGAATCTTGGCAACGCGAAGCTCCGAACTCAGCCTCTCCAAAGACCCCACCCCCAAACGCCGCGCGATAAGAACTTTCTCATCTAGGCTTGGCGAAATCACAAGCTTAACCGGCTTGTCCTCCAATTCTTCCGTATCAAACAGATACGACCACTCTAAAACCATATCTTGCATCTTGCTCATCAATTCAAATCCTTAAAGCTCACTTCGCCGCCTAAAATAACATCAGTTTCAGTTTTTTGTAATAATTTATGATGATCCCGCACATAAGATTCCATCAACTCCAAACAACCGTCTTGAACCTCAGCCCCACCATACACGTTACGACGAAGCACCTCTGACAAATCATCCTCCTCCAAAGCGCGTTGATAAGCGTGCATTCTCCCATTAAACGCCAGCATCATCCGCTTCATGTGCTTGGGCACACTCACATCCCCGATCCCCATCTCACGCAAAGTTTGGTCCATGTCCTTAAACATCACATCAAACAACGCCTGATTAAACCGCGGCTCAACGCCAGCCAATCGCTGCACGATCAGGAATAAATGCAAAGTCAAAAGATCAAACCGGCCATCAAAACTATCCGGCACACCATAATCTTCATAGAACACAAGCTGGCGTGTCTGCTGCAGACATGACGCATAAACAAGTTCTGCGCTTTGTTCATAGGGATTTTTAGGTTTTAGCAAAGCAAACATTGATTTTTTATCCTTATGCGATGATATATAGGGGAAAGAAATCTTTTTAAAAACCATTTTGTTATCATGAAGACATCAAATTTACTCCTCCTTGTCACCACAAGCGCCCTCCTGGTCGCCTGCACCCCCACAATGAACAAGCGCGGGAACATGGTTGAGAATTACCAGATAGAGCAAATCACCCCTGGC
The DNA here is from genome assembly GCA_964478225.1 of uncultured Micavibrio sp. Taxonomy (GTDB): domain Bacteria; phylum Pseudomonadota; class Alphaproteobacteria; order Micavibrionales; family Micavibrionaceae; genus CAYZHM01. Next base: position 126,448 of record CAYZHM010000004.1, on the reverse strand, counting down.
GTTCACACTCGCACCGACGTTCTAAAAATCATGGGCTCCCCGACAACCCAAGCTCCCTTTGATGACAATCTTTGGTACTACATCGGACAGGAAACCGAAAAACGCGGCATCCTTGACCCTGAAATCGTCGCCGAACGCATTATCGCGGTGAAATTTGATGAGCAAGGAACCGTTCTCGCCCTTCAGGAGCTTGATAGCGGCCGCATGGATGTTCCGATCGAGCGCGAAAAAACCAAAACACAGGGCACAAAAACCACCGTCGCCCAACAGCTCCTCGGCAATCTTGGCCGCTTCAACAAAAACGCCGAAAAGACCAACCAATAAAAAAAGCCCCTCGCAAGGGGCTTTTTCAATTCCGTAGAAAACTGTAATTAACCAGCAACCATAAACTTCGCCACGATCGCCACCAACAAGATCGCAACAATATTCGCAATCTTGATCAGCGGATTAACCGCAGGACCAGCTGTGTCCTTGTATGGGTCGCCGACAGTATCGCCAGTCACAGCCGCTTTATGGGCCTCAGAACCTTTGCCGCCATGATGACCATCTTCGATGTATTTCTTGGCATTGTCCCACGCACCACCACCGGCAGTCATAGAGATCGCCACAAACAAACCTGTGACAATCGTACCAATCAACATACCGCCCAGCGCCTGGAACGCAGAGGTCAGATCATTGTCGCTCAGCCAGTAAATCACGCCGAGTAAAACTGCAGGCGCCGCAACTGGAAGCAACGATGGAACAATCATCTCCTTAATGGCCGCCTTCGTCAGCATATCAACCGCACGGCCATACTCAGGCTTCGCAGTTCCCTTCATAATGCCAGGGATTTCTTTGAACTGACGACGAACCTCAACCACAACGCTTGCCGCCGCACGGCCAACCGCCGTCATCGACATCGCGCTGAACAGGTAAGGCAACAATCCGCCGATAAACAGGCCGATAATCACATAGTGATTTTGCAACGGGAACGAAATATCGCCCATCTCCGGCATGTAGTGCTTGATCTCTTCGGTGTAACCCGCAAAGAGAACCAAAGCAGCCAGACCAGCCGAACCAATCGCGTAGCCCTTTGTAACAGCTTTCGTCGTGTTCCCAACCGCATCCAATGCGTCAGTCACTTTACGAACTTTTTCAGGAAGCTCTGACATCTCGGCAATACCGCCCGCATTGTCAGTCACAGGACCATAAGCATCAAGCGCGACAACCATGCCCGCCAATGAAAGCATTGACGTTGCGGAAATCGCAATCCCGTAAAGGCCAGCAAGATCGTACGCAATCCAGATCCCGCCACAAATGACCAGAACAGGAAGCGCTGTTGATTCCAACGAAATCGCCAAACCTTGGATTACGTTTGTTCCATGCCCTGTCTCAGACGCCTTCGCGACCGAACGCACAGGGCGGTAAGCCGTGGAGGTATAGTACTCTGTAATCCAGATGATCAACGCCGTAACGCCAAGCCCTGTCAAAATGCACAAGAACAGGTCGCGCAGAGAAACAACATTCTCGCCACCCACGAGCGTAAGCTCTGTATCGATACCAACATTGTTAATCACGATCGAAATCAACAAAGCTGAGAAAAACGCACTGGCGATAAAGCCCTTGTAAAGCGCGCCCATGATGTTTTTCTTTTTGCCAAGACGAACAAAGCCTGTTCCAAGCAAAGAGCCCAGAATAGAAACCGCACCAATCAACAACGGCAAAATCATCGCCTGCTCAACAGACTGAGGAGCAAATGCGCTGGATGCAATCAGCATCGTCGCAACAATCGTCACCGCATATGTTTCAAAAAGGTCAGCCGCCATACCCGCACAGTCGCCAACATTGTCACCAACGTTATCAGCAATCACGGCCGGATTTCTTGGATCATCCTCAGGAATACCCGCTTCAACCTTACCCACAAGGTCAGCACCAACATCCGCACCTTTCGTGAAGATACCGCCGCCCAAACGCGCGAAGATCGATATCAACGACGCACCAAACCCAAGAGCAACAATCCCTTCGATCGCCGTACGAACATCAACACCCATTTTCTCGCGGAGAACAAAGAAGTAACCGGCAACGCCGAGCAAACCAAGACCAACCACAAGCATGCCTGTAATCGCACCTGATTTAAACGCTACGCCCAATGCTTTTTCTAAAGAGGTCTTCGCCGCTTCCGTCGTCCGCACGTTCGCACGCACAGAAACCAGCATCCCTGTATATCCTGCCAAACCAGAAAGAACGGCACCGACAACAAATCCCGCCGCCACATGCCACCCCAAAAGGAAATAAAGGCCTGCTGCTACAATCACACCGACGATAGCAATTGTTCTATACTGTCGGTTCAAATACGCATTCGCGCCTTCTTGAATGGCCGATGCAATCTCCTGCATCTTCTTGGTACCTGCGCTATTCGCCATAATCTGGCGCGCCGCCACCGCACTGTAAATCAGCGCCAATACACCGCATGAAATAATGAAAATATATAATCCAGTCATTAGGGAAGTCCTCTTACTTTTTTTGATTCTTATAGAATTTTAACCGCCCAAGGATAAACAACCCATGCGGAAATTCAATGGGGGTTATAGAGCCTGGGACAAAAATGTCAAAGGAAAATACGTAAAAACGAGCATAAAAAGAAGCCCGATCTCCGAAAAGACCGGGCTTTTTTCGAGTTTTGAGGGCTCTTAACTGAGTGGAATGCGCACTAAAACTATAAAAAACGCCTTAAATCGGCCGCTGCTGCACGACCTGAAGTAAAACATCGTGAATCTTATCGCCCTCAACAACTTTCTGACTAATCTCGTTCAGGCGATGTTTAAGGTAATCGACCTGAATAACCCCGCCCTTCAAGGCGGCATGACGGTTTAACATCCCGTACATATCCTGAATAAATGCGTCCTTGATACGCGGCGTAAGGGCTTTAACCTCTTCCCCAGCCGCAGCATCCGCGACTTCCAGCACAACAACAAGGCTGACGGTCTGGCTCAAACCATTATCGTCAACAATCGGCAAAATCAGCGGATCAAGTTCAACAAAAGTATAGGCAGACTCGCCGTGACCGCCGCCCTTACCTTTCTCTTCTTTTGCGTGATCCTCGGCCTTAGCGGCTTCTCCTTCCTCGCCCACAGCAGCTTCCGCTGGTGTAGAGAACAAATAGAAATAAGCAGCAGCACCGCCACCAGCAATCAAAAGAAGCGCTACAAGCGCGACAACAATCTTCTTCATATCTTATGCCCCTTAGCTTAAGAACCCTAAGGACAAGTATAATATGGAAATGATTAAGAGGCTGTAACTTTAACATAAAACTTTATGGAATTTTTATGCGGCGCAGCAGAGATAACTAATTGGCTCTAAAGGATTTTTTGACATTATCGAGCAAAGCGTTCACCAAAGAAACTTCACTTTCGCCGTAAAAAGAATGGGTAATATTGAGATAATCATTAATAATGATTGGGGCATCAACCTCTTGATGCGCTTTAATTTCATAAAAACCACAAACAAGAATAGACTTTAACAAAGGCTCTATCTTTTTATTTTTTTTGGAATAATTCTCGGCAACACTTTCCTGAAGCTCTTTCCCGCCCTCAAAAACGCCTTGAACGATCTTCTCAAACAACACGCGATCCATGCGCAAAGGTTCTTCACCCTCCATTTCGACCGATCCTCGCATGCTCACATACTCATTCAGCAATAGATCCAGCGGTTGCTGGTTCTGGGATGCCTGATAAAGCGCTTGAACCGCACTTAGCCGCGCTGCAAAATTTTTCGCTTTTTGTGACATGATATGATTGCGCTTATGCGGCCTTCTTCAGTTTAGGCGCCAAACCAAACATCGTTTTTGCTGCTTGTGCTGCTTCCCGGCCTTTAATGACCATGTGATTGATGAAATACTCTTCGTTCTCTTTGCTGGCTTCGCTAAACGTAATCGCTGTCAACACAACCGATAAGAACGGCTTCCCGGTATCCAGTGAGACGCGCATAATCCCATCAATAACCGCCTGCGCGACGAATTCATGCCTGTAGATCGCCCCATTCACGACAAAACCAAGACCAACCGCCATATCATAACCATTCTCAAGGCACTGCTTCCCAACCAATGGAATTTCCAAAGACCCGGGAACCTCGATCACATCAATTTGCGCCTCTTTACCCATGGCCGCAATAAAAGACTTCTCAGCAGATTCAACAATGTCCTTGTGCCATCCGGCCTTGATCAGTGCAATTTTATTTTTCATAATACAAAACCCTTTTTTGTGCCTCTTCTGATGCGCTTGAGATAGAAGTTATTTTACTGGCGAAAATTGCGTTTTCGAGAACCGGAAACGCAGCGTATATAGAAATACGTGAGTACCGGAAGCGCAGAAAATGCAATCTGCAGCGTAAAATAACGCATAGATCAACGCATCATGCGCGCAACATAGCGGGCAAGCATATCAATTTCAATATTTAAATGATCTCCCGCTCTGCGGTCCACCAGAGCTGTATGCACCCACGTATGAGGAATAATATTGACACCAAACGTGTCTTCTCCAACCTCATTCACGGTCAACGACACCCCATCCAGCGCCACTGTCCCCTTGGAAGCAACAAACATCATCAAATCCTGTGGCGGCCTGATTGTTAATCGGTGTGAATCTCCTTCCGGCTTAATTTCCACCAATTCCGCAACACCATCCACATGCCCAAAGACAAAATGACCGCCCAGCTCATCCCCAAGCTTCAGCGAAGGCTCCAAATTGACCCGTGTCCCGATATCCCAACTATGAATAACCGTACGCATCAAACTTTCCGCCGACACCTGAACCGCAAACACACTCTCGCTTTTCTCAATAACCGTCAGACAACATCCGGAACACGCCACAGAAGCTCCAATCGCCACCTTGCTCAAATCAAGCCCGGTCGCAATCTCAATGCGCCAGTCGCCCGATTTGTCAATCGCCGTAACCGTCCCAATATCTTGAATTAATCCTGTAAACATCTCTCATAAACTTCCAAAGTATCATCGCCCAAAATGCGCGTCTCAATACGCTTTAATTTCAGCACGTCCTCCATAGCACCAATCTCGAGAAAAGACACCCCGTTTCGTCCATCCCCGCCAATCACACTCGGTGCACGAAAACACAAAAATCGGTCATAAAGGCCGCTCTCCACAAATGCGGTCATCACCGTCGCTCCGCCCTCAACCAACAACCGCGTAACCCCCTCACCCGCCAAAGCTTTCAAAACAGATTGAATATCATGCGGATCAACCTGGATCAATTTTGCACCCCTATCCCGGAGCACCTGAGTCTTATTTTCAGGATCATCTTTATAAAAAATCCACAATGGTGCCTGATCAACTGTCTCGATCAACTGACAATCCAGCGGAATTTTTAACCCCGCATCCATAACAATCCGCCGAGGTTGCGGCAAAGATTCACCCAGCCGCACCGTCAAAAGCGGATCATCCGCCAGCACAGTCCCAATCCCGACCATAATCGCATCATGCTGCGACCGTTCAACATGCGCGTAACGCCGGGCCAACGTCCCCGTAATCCATTGCTTATCATTGTCGGCCAATGCCGTCTTGCCATCAACCGAACAGGCAATCTTCAAACTCACAAACGGCCGCTCTTCTGTGACACGAAGAAAGAAACCGGCACTCACCTTCTGCGCCTCTTGCTCCAAGACTCCGTATTCAAATCCAGCCTCATTCTGACCCGCCGTCCGCGGATCAACATCTCTGCAACCGACAACAACGCGGTTCACGCCCGCCTCGGCCAACAACCTCGCACAAGAAGGAGTCTGCCCCTCATGAGCACACGGCTCCAATGTCACGTACGCCGTCGCTCCTTTCGTTTCACGCCCCGCCATCTTGAGCGCCAGAAACTCCGCATGCGGCCGCCCGCCATCCCCTGTACGTGCCGCACCGACCACATGCCCGTTCTTCACAAGCACACATCCGACAGACGGATTAGGCGCAGTTCTTCCCAACCCTGTCCGTGCAAGGCTCAGGGCATGCCGCATATAGAAATGATCCAAACTCATAGAAAGAGCATAAAACAAAACGACCAGAGCAAACAGATTTTTATTGTGGCAAGGCGCAAGGAGCGCAGCGTATGAATAATACGTAAGCGACGAAGCAACGCCGCCAGAATGAAAATATGGAAGCTCTCACTTTTTGACTCGTTTGACCTGATTAAGAAAATCGTCAAAGTCACCTGGCTCACGGAAGTCTTTATAAACCGACGCATAGCGGATATACCCGACAATATCCAGCCCGGCCAACGCCTTCATAACCTGCTCACCAATCTTGTCGGAAGAAATCTCAGGCTCACCTTTCGATTCCAATGCCCGGACGATATCATTCGCCGCCTTCTCGATATCCTCAAGCTCCACCGGCCTTTTCCGCAAAGCCACCTGCATCGATTTGGTGATTTTATCGCGATCAAACGGCTGCTTGCGACCGCCCGATTTAATAACCGTCAGGTCACGAAGCTGCACCCGCTCAAATGTCGTAAAACGCTCGCTGCATTTCGGGCATTCGCGCCGCCGCCGGATCGCCGAACTATCTTCGGTCGGCCTCGAATCCTTTACCTGCGTATCATCACATCCACAAAACGGGCAGCGCATTCATGCTCCTTCTACAAATCCGGATAAATCGGAAACTTCTTACACAGCGCGTCAACCTTCGTATAAACGGCTTTTTCAACCGCTGCGTTGCCATCCGCGCCATTGGCTTTCAAACCATCAAGCACCTCAACAATCATCTCGCCAACCTGGTTGAATTCTGCCACACCAAACCCGCGCGTCGTTCCGGCCGGCGTACCCAAACGTACACCAGACGTCACGAAAGGTTTTTCCGGATCAAACGGCACAGCATTCTTGTTGCAAGTCATCCCGGCGCGCTCCAGCGCCTTCTCGGTAATATCGCCGGTCAAACCTTTCGGTCGCAAATCAACCAAAACAATGTGCGAATCCGTTCCACCCGAAACAATATCAAGACCGCCCTGCTTCAACGTCTCCGCCAAAACCCTCGCATTATCAACCACGCCCTTCGCGTAAGACTTGAATTCAGGTCTCAGAGCCTCGCCGTAACACGCCGCTTTCCCGGCAATGACATGCATCAAAGGCCCGCCCTGAATCCCTGGGAAAATCGCCGAATTGATTTTCTTATAAATCTCTTCATCGTTCGTCAGGATCATCCCGCCGCGTGGACCGCGCAAAGTTTTATGTGTCGTCGTCGTCACAACATGCGCGTGCTCCATCGGGCTAGGATACGACCCACCCGCAATAAGACCCGCATAATGCGCCATGTCCACAAACAGATAAGCCCCAACAGAATCAGCAATTTCGCGGAAGCGCTTAAAGTCAATGACCCGCGGATAAGCCGACGCACCAGCCACAACCATTTTCGGCTTATGCTCCTTCGCCAGACGCTCAACCTCATCATAATCAATCAACGCGTCCGATTGCTTGACCCCATATTGCACCGCATTGAACCATTTACCTGATTGGTTCGGCGCCGCCCCGTGGGTCAAATGCCCGCCCGCAGCAAGGCTCATCCCCAAAATCGTATCGCCCGGCTTGATCAACGCCTGATAAACGCCCTGGTTCGCTTGCGATCCGGAATTCGGCTGCACGTTCGCAAATTTGGCGCCAAAAATTTTACACGCCCGCTGCTGCGCAATTTCCTCAACAACATCCACAAACTCGCAACCGCCATAATAACGTTTGCCCGGATATCCTTCCGCATATTTGTTCGTCAGCACAGACCCCTGCGCCTGCAACACAGCCTTTGAGACAATATTTTCCGAGGCAATCAACTCAATCCCGTCTTGCTGGCGCACCAATTCTTTTTCAATCGCCGCCCACACATCAGGATCACTGTCTTTCAAATCCTCGGTAAAAAACCCGTCCATAACCATCTCCTTTACTGCTGCTTGACTCATTTGATTATTGTTCCTTTCTGAATTTAACCCAATTTACGTACGCGCGCTTCATGGCGCCCGCCTTCAAATCCTGTTGCCAAAAATGTATCTGTAATCGCCTGCGCTGTAGGCAAATCAATCAATCGTGACCCCAGCGCGAGCACATTCGCATCATTATGCTGCCGCGACAACTTGGCCATCTCCTCGGTTACGCACAACGCGCAACGCACAGCCCTAAACCTGTTCGCCGCAATCGAAATGCCGATTCCTGACCCGCAAATCAAAATCCCGCGATCAACCGCCCCGCCGGAAATTGCCTCACCAACCTTTTTTGCAAAATCTGGATAATCAACAGATTCTTCCGAATCCGTACCAAAATCAAGCAACTGATAACGCCCGGAAAGAAAGTCTTTCAAGGCTGTTTTTAGCGCATATCCGGCATGATCAGAACCCAACGCAATTCTCATGACACAATATATAGTGGGTTAGAAAATTTAAGCCAATACTTTATTTATTGACAAAACTTTTTCATAACTGTACGGCCTATCTTCTTAAACAGGTAAATCAAATGTCCGTATACTTAGTAGCTTTAGTAGAACCAAAAGAAATCGCCCACACTGAAACACCCCCAGCATTCAAAGTAGGATCACTCATCTTCATTTGGCAAGAAAATGCTGACCCAAACAAATTGATCTTCAAAAATGATGGGACGATTGAGATCAGACAAAAAGGAAGAGGAAAAATAAGCGCTATACGAGCTTCTTATGCAAACGCCCTCATGGGGCCAGCCCACAACAAAGAGCTTAAAAGCACTGAGACCATTGGAATCTATACCGAGTACACGCCTGCTACATCAGACCCTTCTTTTTCAGAACATACTCCAGACGCTTAATCGCGTTCCGCTTTAAAATCTCCTCCCCAGCATTTTTTGGCCCCTGAATCGACACCTCGGTCAGCGTCTCCACATCCATCGCCGACACCTTCACAACATTCCCCACAGGAAAAAATTCGATAATGACTTCCCGTCCCGCCAAAGATTCTTTATTCATACAGATATTGAAACACAAAACTTGAAAATGAAAAACATGACAAAACCTGATTTCAACTGGCAAGATCCCCTTCTCCTCGATGACCTCCTGACGGATGAAGAGCGCGCCATCGCCAAAACCGCCCATGATTACGCACAAAGCAAACTTCTTCCTCGTGTCATTGAGGCTTATAAAACTGAAACCTTCGACCGCAATATCATGAGAGAAATGGGTGAACTTGGTCTTCTCGGCCCAATGCTAGATGGGTATGGCTGCGCCGGTGCGTCTTACACTGCTGCCGGATTGATCGCCCGCGAGCTTGAACGCGTCGATTCCGCTTACCGCTCCTGCTACTCCGTCCAGTCCTCACTTGTCATGCTGCCGATTTACCTCTTCGGCTCCGAAGAGCAAAAACAAAAATACCTTCCCAAACTCGCCAGCGGCGAATTTGTCGGTTGCTTCGGCCTCACCGAACCCGACGGCGGCTCCGACCCCGGCGCGATGCGCACGCGGGTCAAAAAGTCCGGCTCCGGCTACACCATCTCCGGCGCCAAACAATGGATTTCCAACTCGCCCATCGCCGACGTCTTTGTCGTCTGGGCCAAAAACGACGACGATAAAATCATCGGCGTCATTTTGGAAAAAGGCATGAAAGGCCTCTCAGCCTCCAAAATCCACGGCAAACTAAGCTTACGCGCTTCCCCGACCGGCGGTATTGAAATGGATGAAGTCCCGATCACACAAGACAACATCATGCCAAAAGCCGAGGGCATCAAATCCCCGTTCATGGCCCTCAACTCCGCACGCTTTGGAATCGCCTGGGGCGTCATGGGCGCAGCAGAAGATTGCTGGTTCCGCGCCAGAGACTACGTGATGGAGCGCAAAATCTTCGGCAAACCTCTCGCCGCCCAACAACTGATCCAGAAAAAACTCGCCGACATGCAAACCGAAATAACATTAGGCCTCACCGCCTGCCATCGTTTGGGCCGCCTTCGCGATGAAAACCGTGCCCCGGTCGAAGCCATCTCCCTCCTCAAACGCAACAACTGCGGCAAAGCCCTTGAAATCGCGCGCATGGCCAGAGATATGCTCGGCGGCAACGGCATTTCCGAGGAATATCACGTGATGCGCCATATGTGTAACCTCGAATCCGTCAACACCTACGAAGGCACCCACGACATCCATGCCCTTATCCTCGGCCGCGCCCAGACGGGCGAACAGGCTTTTTCATAAGGCTTGACACTGTCCATAATAAAGCGTAAGACATGCCCGCACAAAACAGGCGGACACAAAGCAATGACAGATCAAATCGTAGTCTTCTACAAAGAAGTTTCACACAACCCGCTAACAAAAGAGGTTGCAGAGCTATTCCGACAAGCCCAAGCCTTTGGCGCAATCACTGTCGGCAACTTAATCCTCGAACTTAGCGCCTCAACCCCGCTGAACAACGGGCAAGTTCAAAAATTAACCAAAATTCCTGAAAAATATCACGCCATCACCTTTGAATTAGACAAAGAAGCAGCGGCAAATGAATTTGCAAGCGCCCTTCGAAACGCAAGCGACTGCGCTATCCGCAAAGGCAAGCTATTGCGTGCCGATGTCTTTAAGATGCAAGCGTCGAACGCGCCGCAAGCAGCTTATCGCACAATCGCCGTCAGCTCTGAAGAATCCATCCCTGAAAATATCAAAGACATATTCAGAACAGCAGCGCGCTACCCGCACGTCAAGCTAAATGAAACGCCTGATGGAATGTCTGCCACTTTTGAGACCAGCAGCTTCGGTTGCGGAAAACACGACATCTACGTGCTCGACAAACTGCAAAAAACCATTCAAAAAATGGGGATCAACCTGACAATAACGGACAATCAGCCGTCTTAGAAGCCGCCGGAGTAATTCGTCTGGCTCGCCCAGAACTTTTCAACACTCATAAGCGTCTTGTTCATCGCGGTCAAAGCATCGTCCGTCAAAGATGATCCCTTAATCTGCTCTTCATGGCGCGCGAACATTGTCGAAATCAAATCACGCAACTGCGTACCTTTATCGGAAAGCTTCACACGGATCGAGCGCTTGTCATGAACGCTACGCTCCTGAATCAAATAACCGTTCTCAACCATTTTCTTCACGTTGTAAGAAACGTTCGATCCAAGGTAATACCCACGGATGGTCAATTCACCCACCGTCAATTCATCATTACCGATATTGTACAAAATCATCGATTGGACGTTGTTGATGTCCTGAATGCCTTTTTTATCAAGCTCCACCTTCAACACGTCAAGGAAGTGACGGTGCAACCGCTCAATAAGCTGTATCGAATCAAAATATGGTGTCATCTGTATTCTTTAAACTCCAAAAAAACTACTATTACCTTGGAAAAATCCTAATATTTCTAAACATACTGAAGAGATGTTAACGGAACGTCAAGATCGAAATTACGCCTTAAAATACTCATTAACATCGCTCTGCGCAACCTCTTTCAATGCGGAAACACTCCACACAGGAACTTTATCCTTATCAATAACCACCGCACGAATACCCTCATACATATCCTGACGCTGCAAAAATCGAAGCGTCAACATGCGGTTTATATCCATCACCTCATCAAAATCTTTGCCTTGCGACATTTCCAGCAAACGCGCAGTAACCTTAACGCTATAAGGGGAACGCATCGCCAATATTTTAAGAATTTCCCGCGCCCACTCCCTTCCATCGCCCTGCAATGTTTCGCAAATCTGCATGACATCATACCTTGAAAAAGCCTCTTCTATAACATCACCATGATTTTTCAGAACATCGGGTTCCGGCAGCGCACCCTCCAAAGAAGATAAACCGTCCTTTAAATCCTGACCTGATAAAGCAACCTGTCCCAAGGACTCCAAAAACTCTTCAACCCCCAGATCGGTATAATAATCCGCAAGCCCCGCAGCCATAACATCCCCAGCCCCGATTGAATTCCCCGTCAAAGAAAGATAAGCGCCAAAATGACCAGGCGCCTTTAGCAAATGATACACGGCCCCAACATCCGGATAAAACCCGATTCCCACTTCCGGCATCGCAAAAACTGTTTGTGGTGTCGCCACACGGTGCTTGCAATTCCCTGCAATTCCATACCCCCCGCCCATTGTAATCCCGTTCATAAAAGAAACGGTCGGCTTGCTGTAATGAAAAATCTGACGGTCCATCGCATACTCTTCTTCAAAAAAGAGCATCGCAACCTCTTGCCCCACAGAACCACGTCTAAAATCCATACCCGTCCTATAAAAAGACTTCACATCCCCACCGGCACAAAAAGCCTTTTCTCCAGCGCCCACGAATACAACAGCGCTCACAGAGTCATCCTTTTCCCAAACCCGAAGCAAATGAGACACCGTACGAATCATCTCAAGCGACAACGCATTCAAAGACCGCGGACGATTAAGCGTAATCACACCCAAACCACCGCGATTCTCCGCCAAAATTTCGTCGTGGTGAAAACTATCTCTCATTTAAAACCTGTTTCTTTTATGGTATCGTCCGCGAAAATAACGATATGGTGATTATGAGTTCTGCACAATACCCATCCCTAAGAATGCGGCGCCTCCGCTCCCAGGACTGGATCCGTGATCTGGTCTGCGAGCATCATGTCCGCACCTCCGATCTCATATGGCCGCTTTTTATCACTGAAGGCCAAAACCAGAGAGAACCCATAAAATCACTCCCCGGTGTCGAAAGACTCTCCATTGATCTCGCCATCCAGTCGATCAAACAAGCCGCAGATTGGGGCATCAAGGCCATCGCTCTTTTTCCTGCCACGCCGCAAGACAAAAAAAACGAAAACGGCAAAGAAGCCTTAAACCCAAAAAACCTGATCTGCACAGCAATCTCAGAAATCAAAAAACAGGTTCCGCACATCGGCATCATCGCAGACGTAGCGCTCGATCCTTACACATCACATGGCCATGACGGACTATTAAAAGGCGGCAAAATTCTCAATGATGAAACCGTTGAAGTCCTCTGCAAACAGGCTCTGACACTGGCCAGCGCCGGCGCAGACATCATCGCCCCTTCTGACATGATGGACGGCCGCATCGGCGCAATCCGCGCCACACTGGAATCCAAAAAACATCATGATGTTATGATCCTTTCCTATGCCGCAAAATTTGCCTCCAGCTTCTACGGGCCATTCCGCGACGCCGTTGGATCTTCGGGCGTACTTCAAGGGAACAAAAAAACGTATCAGATGAACCCGGCAAACGCGCAAGAAGCATTGCGCGAAGTCGCACTCGACATCGCGGAAGGCGCCGACATGGTCATGGTCAAACCCGGCCTGCCCTATCTCGACATCATCCAGCGCATCAAATCCGAGCATAACATTCCAGTCTTCGCCTATCATGTCAGCGGCGAATTCGCGATGCTCAAAGCCGCCGCAGCAAACGGCTGGCTCAATTACGAAGATGTGTTGATGGAAACATTATTGGCCTTCAAACGGGCCGGATCCAATGCTATCCTAACTTACGGCGCGTACGATCTTGCGCGTCTTCTCTGTGGACGATAATCAAAACCATTCCAATCTGTTAACTTTTTTATGATAGATTTGAATTTCTCAGTAACTCTCACTGCGTAATCAACGAGCAATAATAAGGATTCTGGAAAAGCATGAAGTTTGTAGGACTTCTTCTTGTTTTCGTGTGTACGTTTGGCGGCCTTCTCATCGCCATGCACTTCAACATGGAACACTTCATGCACCTCATGGCCGGCATTATGGCCGCCATGCCGGGCGAACTTGTTATCATCATGGGCTGCGCGATTTCGGCATTCATCATCGGCAACTCGATGGACGTCATCAAATACACCATGAAATATTTCGGCGCCCTCGCCAAACCATCTGCTTATTCAAAAGACGACTACATTGAACTCTTCAGCGTCATCTACACAGTTTTCAAGCTCGCTCGCACCAAAGGCTGGCTCGCCATCGAACAGCACATCGAAAATCCTCATGAAAGCGAGCTTTTCAACCAATTCAAAGGCTTCCAGCACAATCACCACGCTGTTGTCTTTCTTTGCGATTATCTCCGCATCATCTCCCTTGGCACAGACACGCCCTATATTCTCGACGCCCTGATGGACGAGGAACTCGCAACCATCAAAGCGCACGAAGGTCACCCTGGCCACGCCGTCCAGCACATGGCCGATGGAATACCTGCCCTCGGCATCGTTGCCGCGGTTCTTGGCGTTATCAAAACCATGGCCTCGATTTCCGAACCCCCCGAAGTTCTCGGGAAAATGATCGGCGGCGCGCTCGTCGGAACCTTCCTCGGCGTCTGGGTTTCTTATGGGATGGTCTCGCCAATCGCTGGCGCCATGACCGCCAAAGCCGAAACTGAAGTTCAATATTATAAATGTATGAAAGTCTGCATCATTGCCTTCCTGAATGGCTGCGCACCTCAGGTCGCCGTTGAGTTTGGCCGGAAAATGATTTCGCATGACGTGCAACCCACATTCCAAGAGTTGGAAGAAAAGCTGAACGAACTGCCGGCTCCATAAAAAGTTAGAGAAGAAAAATGGCCGATAAAGCCGACGATAAAAAAGCCACACCGATCATCGTAAAAAAAATCATCCAGGGCGGTGGCCACCACGGCGGCGCGTGGAAAGTTGCTTATGCCGACTTCGTGACCGCGATGATGGCCTTCTTCCTTCTTCTCTGGCTCCTCAACGTCTCGACAGACGAAGAACTCAACGCCATCTCAGATTACTTCTCGCCAACCGACCCCAGAATCTCACAAGCCACCAGCGGCGCCGGCGGAGTATTGGGCGGCCTCGCCATGGCCCCCGAAGGCGCCCAAGCCACCAACAAACAAACCCTCACCAGCCCGCAACCCACAGGAACCTCCGGCTTGACCAAAGACAATACGGAGAAAAACAAGGAACAAAAAGCGGTCGAAAAAGCCAAAGAAGAAATGCGTAAGGCCGAGGAAGAAAAATTCAAAGAAACAGAGAAAAAACTCAAAGAGGCCATCGAGTCCGACCCCGAGCTTAAAGACCTTGCCAAAAACCTCATGATCGACATGACCCCCGAAGGTCTACGCATCCAGATCGTTGACCAGGACGGCGAACCCATGTTCGCCTCGGGCTCCGCGCGCATGTTCGAAAAAACCAAAGCGCTCATGACCAAGGTGGCCGAGATCATCAAAAAGACCCCGAACGAGCTATCCATTCGCGGCCACACCGACAGCGTTCCTTATGGCAAAGGCGCCGACTACACCAACTGGGAACTATCAAGCGATCGCGCCAACGCAACCCGCCGCGTTTTGAAAGAATCCGGCATCGAGGAAGAGCGCCTCAATAACGTTGTTGGCAAAGCCGATACCGAGCATTTATTTCCCGATGAACCCAACGATGCACGCAACCGCCGCATCTCGGTCATCTTGCTGAAAGAAGAACTCACCAATCCTGATTTCGAAGAAGAAGCAAAGGCCGTCGCCGAAGAAAAAGGCTACGACCTGGAATTCGAGGAAGAATCTGAAACAACCGCGCCCGATCAAGGCCAAGGCAGTGGCGGCACACCACAAATCCCCATCGGCACCTTCCGTCGTACCCCCGGCGCCGTTGAATTTCCTTAGAAACACTTAAAAAAAAAACGCCACACTAATATTCAAAGAGAAATGAGTCGAAAATGAAATGTTGCGAGAACCGGCGCGCAGCGTACTTTAAAGTACGTGAGCACCGGAAGCACAGAAACGTTTTATTTGCAGACCATTTATCGAAGAATACCTAATCGAATCTGTTTCTCTTAGGAAAACCATTCGGCGGCAATTTCCCCGCCTGCGCTCTCGCTCCCACCCATGGATTCAAATCACCCACCAAGGTCTCGCCCGCGCCATACTTATAAATCAAACCCTCGGCCCAATTAAACGTCTTCGCATCGGCCAGCTTGCTGCCGCCGCTATATTTCTGCAACAACACTCCTTTGCCACGCGCCATCTCTGGCAATTCCTGCAATTCGAACACCAGCATCTTGCGGTTCGTGCCCAGCACAGCAATGTGATCATCATTTTCACCAACCAAACGGCACAATGCGGCCTCTGATTTGCCGGACACATTCAAAACCTGCTTGCCGTTTCGCGTCTGCGCCAGAACATCATCCGCCTTCACAATAAATCCATGCCCTTCGCTTGAGGCAACAAGGTATCGTTGACCCGGCTCATACACAGTCATCGCCACCAAATCCGCCTCATTCGGAAGGTCCATCATCAAACGCAGCGGTTCACCAAATCCACGTCCCGGCGGCAATTTGTCCGCGCCCACGGTATAAAAACGCCCGTTCGTTGCAAAAAACAAAATCTTGTCTGTAGTCTGACATTCCAAAATCGCCCCGGCGCGATCCCCATCCTTATATTTGAAATCTTTCGGATTATGCTCATGCCCCTTCATTGCCTTGATCCACCCTTTATCAGAGCAAATCACAGTCACAGGCTCTTTCTCGATCATAATATCGTCAAGATTAACATCCATCGGCTCAAGCGCCTTGCCGATTTTCGTCCGTCGTTTACCCAAAAGTGTCTTCGGGCCAAATTGCTCTTTCAAAAATGCGATCTGCTTTTTGATCCGCGTCCATTGCCGCGCTTCGGACTTGATCAACTTCTCAAGCTCATCACGCTCCTTCGATAACGCATCATGCTCCGATCTGATCTCGATCTCTTCAAGCTTGTGCAAGCGGCGCAACCGCAAGTTCAAAATCGCTTCAACCTGAATTTCCGTCAGCTTAAACTTCTTGGCCAGCTTTGCTTTCGGATCATCGTCAAAACGGATAATCTTGATCACCTCATCAATATTCAAATAGACAATCAAATACCCAGCCAACACCTCAAGACGGTGCAAAACCTTCTCCAAACGGTGCTGCGATCTGCGCACCAAAACTTCCTGCTGATGATCGAGCCACGCGCGCAAAACCTCTTTCAGGTTCATAACCTTCGGCACAAGCCCATTATCGAGAACGTTCATATTAAGGCTGAACCGGGTCTCCAGCTCGCTCGCACGGAACAACGCCTCCATCAAAATCTCCGGCTCAACATTCCGGCTCTTCGGAATCAGCACCAGCCGTATATCTTCCGCGCTCTCGTCCCGCACGTCATCCAAGAGCGGCACTTTCTTGGTTTGAATGAGCTCCGCCAGCTTCTCGACCAGTTTTGATTTCTGCACCTGATACGGAATTTCTGTGACGACAACCTGATACCCGCCGCCCTTCATCTCTTCCTTTTCCCAAACCGCACGGCAACGGAATGACCCGCGCCCGGTTTCATACGCCTGCGCAACCGCGGCCTTGTCTTCAACCAAAACCCCGCCCGTCGGAAAATCCGGCCCTTTGACCGCCTTCATCAATTGCTTAACGCTGATATCACCTTCGGCCTCCAGCATCATCTCCA
This sequence comes from uncultured Micavibrio sp., assembly GCA_964478225.1. Taxonomy (GTDB): domain Bacteria; phylum Pseudomonadota; class Alphaproteobacteria; order Micavibrionales; family Micavibrionaceae; genus CAYZHM01. The sequence goes on along the minus strand of CAYZHM010000004.1, from coordinate 109,126 downwards.
TCGCCTCGCACAACTCCGCGACGTTATGCGGCGGAATATTTGTCGCCATACCAACCGCAATCCCCGATGACCCGTTCGCCAGCAAATTCGGAAAACCACCCGGCAGAACAACAGGCTCCGTTTCCGATCCGTCATAAGTCGGACGGAAATCAACCGCGTTCTCCTCAATCCCTTCGAGCAGCAATAAAGCCACATCCGTCAGCCGCGCTTCCGTATATCGCATCGCCGCCGCGTTATCACCATCGATATTCCCGAAATTCCCCTGCCCATCGACCAGCGGATATCTCTGCGCAAAGTCCTGCGCCAAACGAACCATCGCGTCATACACGGCCGTATCCCCATGCGGGTGATACTTACCAATCACATCCCCCACAACCCGCGCCGATTTTTTCGGCATCTGTGTCGGGTTCAACTTCAATTGATACATCGCATACATCAACCGGCGATGCACCGGCTTTAAACCGTCGCGCACATCCGGCAATGAGCGGCTCATAATCGTCGAGAGCGCATACGACAAATACTTGTCAGCCAAAATCTCGCCAAACGGCTGGTCGATAATGTTTTGTTCTACAGGGGGTTTAGCGCGTGCCATACTCTTTTAAATCTTCGTCTTGCGAATGTGAATCAAGCACTCTTTTCGCAAACCTTTGAGCAAAACGCAAGCGCGATTCCGGCACACCCTTTGTGTGATGGTTAAAAACCCAGTGCTCGAGGAAATAACCCGTCATCGTCAAACCACATAAAATTTCCTCCTCATCCATCGCACCACCGCCGGGTTTCAAAAATTCCGGCAACCGCAAAAGCCTCTCTTTATATATAGCTCCCGCCGCCAGGCTCACCGCCCGCCCGCTCTTCGGCGACACATAAGCCAAATCCGAAACATCTCCGCCGCCCGCACACTGTGTTAAATCCAGCGAAAACCCCAGCTCCTTCAAAAGTGCAATCTCCCACAACACATAGGCCGCCATCCACACCTCGGAATCCAGCGTCTCAAACAAACTTTGCAGCCCGTGAAACAGCCCCGGATGCCCTTCCTTTTCCGGCAATCCCTGATCACAGAGCGCACAGGCCGCCTGCAACGCCGCAAGTTTCAAGGGCTCACTTAAAAACTTCGCCGTCGGGCTTGCCGACAACTCAAAAACAAAACTCCCCAAATCCGCTTCATTCCGCGCCTGCCAACGCGCATCGACAACATTCCCCTGCTCGAGCGTTCCGCGCATCTTCGAACTCGAAGCCCCGCGCACATATCCGGCCTGCCGCCCGTAATTTTCTGTCAAAACGGAAACAATCGCGCCGTTCTCCCCATGCGCCCGCACAGCCAATATAATCCCTTGATCTTGCCAAATTTCCATGGTTTCTACTCTACAATGAAAAGTACGACAGTTGGAATAGCAGGTTTGGGCGCCATCGGCAGCGCCGTCGCCCGCGCCCTGATCAAAGGCATTGACGGCTTCGAACTTGCCGCCGCCAGCGATGTAAATCCCAAAAGTAATTTCAACATTCCAATTGTTGACTTCGAAACGCTCGCCAAAAGCTGCGATCTAATCATCGAAGCCCTGCCACCAAAAATCGTCCCTGATTTAACAAAATACGTCTTTGAACACAGCAAAGATCTCGTCCTTATCTCCTCTTCAGCCTTACTTATCCACAGAGATATCCTCACGCAGCATCAGTCCAGCAAAAGCCGCATCATCGTTCCATCTGGCGCCTTAATAGGGCTAGACGGGGTTTGCGCACTGGCGCAGATCGGGATCAAAAGCGCTCGCATTGCGACAACAAAACCACCTGGGGGTTATTCTGGCGCTCCCTTTGTGGATAAAAATGCCATCGATTTATCGCAAATAATGACGAAAACCAGAATCTTTTCCGGCAACGCCTTCGAAGCTGCCGAAGGTTTTCCTGCCAACGTTAATGTCGCCGCAACTCTGTCCCTGGCTGGCATTGGCCCTGAAAACACGCAAGTCGAAATCTGGGCCGATCCTGACACAAAATCCAATGCGCATGAAATCTGGGTCGAAAGCCAGTACAGCAAAATGAACGCCCGCGTTGAAAACATGCCCGATCCGGCCAATCCAAAATCCTCCATCCTCGCCGCCCAAAGCATTATCTCCGTCCTGAAGGGCTTGAGCGAACCGCTCGTTGTGTTATAAAAACTCCCAGTCGTTTGATTTTGCTTTTTTCAGCAGGCGCAAGTGACGACAGGTACGAATTGCTACCTTAGGAGCGAAGCAACGCACTGAAAAAGCAAAAGGAACGACTGGAATGCCCATCAAAGCGAAACATTTCTACATGATCCGTCACGGCGAAACCGAAGCCAACGCCGCACGCATCATGGCCGGCAGCCTCGATTCCCCCCTGAATGAAAAAGGCCGCTATCAAGCGGAAACCACGCGCATCATCATTGACAATCTTGCAATCAAACCTAAGGCAATAATTCACTCCAACCTCTCCCGCGCCCGCGATACGGCCAACATCCTCAACGCCAATCTGCAAGCCGTGACCTACGAAGATCCAGACCTCGCCGAATGGCACGCCGGCGACTGGGAAGGTATTTCTTACGATGACTGCCCGGGCTTGCTCGAGGGTTGGGTTAATCCGCCAAACGGCGAAACACACGAGGAATTTCTAACAAGAACCAAACGAGGAAAAAACAACGCCCTTGCGCGCGAAGAAAATCCCATCATGATCGTCAGCCACGGCGGCGTCTTCCGTTGTTTTGGCAAATTCTACAACATCGACATCATCGGCGTGCCAAACTGCACCCTTTATGAATTCATGCCCAATCCCTCAAAAACCGAATTCCCCTGGGACATTTGGCAATATGGCTGGCAAGACGGCCTCATCCGTGAGCCATCTTTGGTCTATTCCTGCGACGCCGCTAAAATCGCGTTATAAATTTCAAAGGCTTGTTTTGTTTCCCTAACATCGTGCACACGGAAAATTTGCACGCCCTGAGCAAGCCCCCACAGCACAGAACTTAAAGAACCACCAATTCGGTGCTCCGGCGGCGCATCTCCACACAACTTGCCAATAAAACTTTTGCGCGAGGTCCCAAGAAGCAATGGGACACCTAAATCATGAAATTTCTTTATATTTCTAAGCAATAAAAGATTATGCTCAACCGATTTCCCAAAACCGATGCCAGGATCCGCAATAAGCATTTCAGCTTCAATACGGTGCGTCCTACAGGCCTGAATCCGCGATTCAAGCCATTGAAAAACATCCTCTACAACATTGTTATAAATAGGATTTTTCTGCATATCCCCCGGCGTTTTCTGCATATGCATGAGGATAACGGGAGTATTTTTGCGCCGGATCACATCCATACTCTCCGCATCATGCGTCAAGCCACTAATATCATTCACAATATGAGCTCCAGCCTCTATCGCCGCATGCATGGTTTCGGCATTCCGGGTGTCTACAGAGATCCAGCGACCACAATTCCTCAACCCTTCAATCACCGGCACAACACGCCTTATTTCCTCGGCCACACCAACATTAACCGCGCCAGGACGTGTCGATTCCCCACCAACGTCCAAAATATCGGCCCCATCCTCTATAAGCCTCTTCCCATGCGCGATAGCATCCTTTGCACTGAAATACTCACCCCCATCTGAAAAACTGTCCGGGGTCACATTGACCACCCCCATGATCAAGGGAAATTTCCCCCAAGAATGACAAATATGACCCTTAATCGCACCCATTACGCAATTTTCTCCCCTATAGGTTGCAAAATTTGCCCTGGCGGCAATAATTTGATCATCTCATCGATTGTTTCCCGTGAAACAGGATGCCGCCAATCCGCACAAATTTCCCGCAGCGGCATCAAAACAAACGCCCGCTCACCCATCCTCGGATGCGGGACCTGAAAATTGCGGTCATTTATAATTTTTTCTTTGTAAGAAATAAGGTCCAAATCAAGAACACGGGGTTCATTTTTGATCAAACGGACACGCCCAAATCGTTCTTCTGTATCATGCAAAAACTTCAGCAAATGCAGTGGTTCCAGAGTTGTATCCACCTGTATAACGGCATTAAAAAAATCAGGTTGATTTTTATTATGCGGAATCGGGGCACTTTGCCATATACGAGACGCAGCGGTTAAGTTTACATTTTCGCCCTGCAATTTCTGAACAGCCAGTCTCAAAGTATCAGTGGGCAGCGTTCCATCCGCTGACGGTAAATTCGCCCCGAGCGCAATAAAAACCATGGCCACAAACCACCGCGCCAACACGCAGCGTCCTTCATAGTAGAAGCAAAAGATCAGTTTAAAGGGGACTTAATAAGAAAATGCGGGCTTTGTAAACCAAAAACCAAAATACTTTCAGGAATAAAAGGTTTTTACCAGCTGCGAACATCACCACTATCCACATGAACAAAATTGCTCTTGGGATAATAGCCAACACCACCAGCACGCAACGACTTGGCCATATCACGCAAATTGGCCGTCGAATAACCAGGCATACGAATATCAATCGCCTGCCCGTACATATGTAAAGAATTCCTTGCCACACCGGAACCAGACCCACGCAACATCGCATTGGTTCTCGGGCTGCGGTAACCGGACAAAACTTCAAGCACACGGCTTGCACCGCTCTTGCGCTGCAAAGTGCTCAAAATATCAATCGTATAAGGATCCATCGGAAATGTTTCATCCGTGCGGAAATCGCGGAGCACATAGCTCAAACGCTCAAACGCCTCCGGCAAATATTGATCGCCAACGCGGTACGCGCCATTAAAACTCTCGCCAGTATGCTGATGACGGAAAGCAACCCGCCAAGTCCCGCCATTGGCCGCATAGGCCTCGCCGCTTGTCAGCAGCAATGGCACCGCAGACCCAATAACGCCTGCAAAACCGTACTTAAGGATATCACGTCTTGAAATTGCTCGAATTGAGGTCATGCTTGTTATTCTCTATTTTTCAATTTCCAAGGGGAAGTTCTACCACAAAATTTATCACTGTAAAGTTCAAATCCGGCAAAACGAGAAACAAAAAACGCCGCCCGAGAATCAAATATTGCGCTGAGCAGACAGATCATTATGCGATGGAATATAAAATCCGTCAATCGCCTCAAGCTCTTCAATCAACCGCTTGTCCCATCCATAAATGTCATGACCGAATATCAATTTTCCAGAATTATCCGCCCAAATCGTATAATAAAAAATATAGACGGGCAAATCTTCCGAGATCATAAGATCGCGTTTTTTGCCCGAATCATAGGCCGCATCCACCTTATCCTGGGTCCAGCTTGAATTCTGTAAAATAAAATCCGTCATCTGGCGCGGCTCCTTCAATCGTATGCACCCAGACGACAAAGCCCTCTTCTCAGAGTCAAACGCATGCTTCTCATTCGTATCATGTAAATAAATATCATAAGAATTAGGCATAATAACCCGGTAACGACCCAGCGGGTTATAATCCCCCGGCGGCTGTACAAACCTTAATTGACGAAGCTCACTGGCGCTCATCTCATTCCAGTCAATCTGCGTTGAGTCCATAGAATGCGCATCCGCCCCATAACCACTGAAAACATCAATGCCTCGATCATACAAATAATAAGGGTCCTCTTTCGCCCCCGGAATAATATCCTCGCGCTGCACTGTCGGCGGCACAGTCCAGTCCGGATTAACCCGCACTCCGGTAATTTTTGTAATAAACATCTTGGTTGGCCGCTTTGGCCGGCCGACAATCACCGGCATCTCGAAAAACAACTTTCCATCATCAATCGCCCACAACGTGGCCGTTGGAATATTCACCACGACAAAACGCTTGGCTTCCGGTTCCGGCTTCCAACGCAACCTCTCCAGATTGGCAATAATCTGCAGCATGCGTTCACGCCGCCCTTTGTTCAAATTATTAATCGTCTCAGGCCCAACAACCCCGTCCGCCGGTAAACCAACTTCTCTCTGAAACTTCATCACAGCCGCCGACAAACGGTCATCATAATAAAGCGGTTCATTGGTCTGCGGCTCAACTCCCAAACGCACTCGCAACGCTGGAACAATCTCACGGCGCTGTCCGGGTTTTAACGCATCACCAACCAAATCCAATTGGGGGGTCTTTTCATCAAACCCGCCCTGCTGCGCCAACTCAATAAGTTCCGCACGCAATCTGTCATATGTCGCACTCTTTGCAATAATGGTCTCAGGCAACACGCTAAAATCCTTAACCGTCATCAGAAAACGCATAATTTCATCAGTTGGATAAGGCTGCAGCCAACTCGCCTTATCAACGCCCATCTTTTCTGCGGACACACGCATCCCTGACATCGCCCGCACATATCTTATAAAAGCATCGCTTAATAAGACATCCAATTCGCCCGCACGTTCGCGGTCTCTATCTTTTACAAGATCATGGATTTCAGACGCATGGTAAGTCATCGGATTAAGACCGTGCGTCCATGACTCATCCAAAAGCTTTACAAACTTATAAGCATCAGACTTTAGACTGCCTTTGTCTGTGTGCCAATAAAGCTTTCCCGCGCGCCCGTCATAAAAACTCTGCAACACAACGCGGTCATAAAGACGCGCATCATCAATCGTGCCAACGCGCACTTCTTCAGCAAACAAATCGCTGATAAACGTGCCAACATCATTGGCCGCATAAACCGGCGCCGGGGAAACCACAAACGCAACGGAACACGCAGACAACAAAAGAAATCTTCTACAACTCAACAAAGACATGGGTTTCTTCCGAGGCTCCGGAATGGGTGACAGCGCCATAACGCGCCTTGCCGACCAGTTTAACATACTTTTCCAGCGTTCCCGAATTATAATTTGTGGGCCGGGGCTTCCATTTTTTGCGCCGCGCCTCTAACTCGTCTTCACTCAATTCGACATCCAAACGTCCCGCCTCAGCATCAATTGTGATGATATCTCCATCCTCAATCAACCCAATCGGCCCGCCTTCCGCGGCTTCCGGGCCCACATGCCCAATACAAAATCCTCTGGTTCCACCCGAAAAACGCCCATCGGTAATCAATGCGACATCATTTCCGTGTCCCTGACCGTATAATGCAGCGGTCGTCGCCAGCATTTCTTTCATGCCCGGCCCGCCTTTCGGCCCTTCATAACGAATAATGATCACATCGCCTTTTCGATACGCACCGTTCTTTACGGCCTCATACGCCGCGTCCTCACCATTGAAAATCCGGGCCGGACCAGAGAATTTTAAATTTTTCATGCCCGCCACTTTTACAATCGCACCATCCGGCGCAAGATTGCCGCGCAGACCCACCACGCCTCCCGTTGAACTAATCGGTTTTGCCACACGATGAACCACATCCTGACCCTCGGGGAACACAGCTGTCTCAAGATTCTCCGCCAGTGTCTTACCGGTAACCGTGATACAGTCGCCGTGAAGAAATCCGTTATCCAAAAGTTCCTTCAATACAACCTGAACACCGCCGATATCATGGAGATGTTTGGCAAGATAGCGCCCCGCTGGCCTTAAATTCGCTATGTACGGGGTGCGTTTAAACACCTCGGACACCTCAAAAAGGTCAAAATCGATGCCGGCTTCATGCGCAATCGCCGGAAGGTGCAAGGCCGCATTTGTTGACCCACCGGTCGCAGCCACCACAGCAGCAGCATTTTCCAATGATTTCAATGTGATAATATCACGCGGCAAAGGCCCGCCATTGCGGATCAGGTTCACAACCGCCTCACCTGACGCACGTGCATAATCATCCTTACTCTCATAAACTGCCGGCACACCGTTCGCCCCCGGCACAGCCAACCCCAAAGCCTCGGCCACGCAGCTCATCGTGTTGGCCGTAAACTGACCGCCGCACGCCCCTGCGCCCGGCAATGCCCCACACTCACAGGTATAAAGCTCCTCATCACTCAATTTTCCAACCGAATGCTCGCCGACCGCCTCAAAAACCGTAATAATGTCCGCATCCTTGCCCTTGAAGCTGCCCGGCATGATCGTCCCGCCATAAAGAAACACGCTCGGCACATTCAATCGCGCCATCACCATCATCATTCCCGGCAATGATTTATCACATCCCGCCAAGCCCACCAACGCATCATAACAATGCCCCCGCATTGTCAGCTCAACGGAATCTGCAATCACCTCTCTTGAAGGAAGCGACGCTCGCATTCCCTCATGCCCATTGGCAATCCCGTCCGTCACTGTAATCGTCGTAAACTCACGCGGCGTTGCACCGCCTTCCGATACGCCTTTTTTCACATGCTGCGCCAATGCTGCAAGATTAATGTTGCAGGGCGCCGCTTCATTCCAACACGTCGCGACCCCCACCAAAGGCTTTGCAATGTCCTCGTCCTTCAGGCCCATAGCGCGCAGCATTGACCTGTGCGGCGCACTCGACGGCCCCACGGTCACATAACGGGAAACAAGTTTGCTTTTGTCCCATCCGTCCGGATGGGCGCGCTTTTTGTCAAAAATCATAATTAACCTTTGTTCGTTAGCGTCGCTTCATCATACGCCTTGCGAATGGCTTCACCATTACCGACATATGGAATAACAATCAAGCGGTTCCCTGTCCCCATGACAACAAGATTGGAATACCCCAGCAAAAACCCCGGCAACATCCGCTCCAGTTCAATCGACTCAATCTTGTCAAAATGCACATCCACCATATCCACCATCAAAATCCCATACCGTGCCAAAATCCGCTTGTTTGTAACCACAAACATTAAAATGCTTGCCCGCACATAATTATAAAAGAAATAAAGCAGCGCAAAAAACGTAAACAAAAACCCCAATTGCGTCGCCACGAAAAAGAATAAAAACGCCAACAACAAACACGCCGCCGGCTTCCAGTAAATCCCAGGGTGAATAACCGATTGCACAAGTATATCTTCTCCCGCCACCAACCTTGACTGAATTGAATTCTCTTGCTTGCTCGCCATAATCAGCTCCCCATTGAGGCCTTCGCCCTCTCTATAGCTTGCCGGAATCCGATGGGATTTTCAATTGCCGGCAAAATCACCTCGCCAATCCCCATCCCGCGCACAGACAAACGTCCATAATTAAAAATCCGCCCCATAATCGTCTGCAGCACGGTCACGCCTTCAATCCGGTCAACCCCAATCTCGCCAATATGCCGCGCAACCAATCCACGTTTATAGATAAGGCGATTATTTGTAATCGCAATTTCCGTCGTCATCTTCGCAATCATCATCTGCGCAAACCCCATCAAACCCACGCAAAACAACGCAAACGCGCCAATTCGCACACCCGGATGCAAATAAGGAATTGAATCCGCTATTCCCAAATTCTGCGGAAACCAACCGATCTGTTTATAAATGAAATTTGCTGCGGCAATCACAATAAGACTCCCCGCCATACTCAGCACAATCAAAAATGCTGCATGCACCGTGTACATCACATTATATTTGCCGACATGGATCAGTTCTTCATTCGGCCCCAGCGATTCCTGAACGTAAAGCATCTTTGATATCTATCACACGCTCTATTAAGAATAAAGCAAAGAGCATTTAAGCTCCCGCATCTCACCAAAATATTGTACACTAGCTTCTTTAAAATCAGGAAAATCTGTAGCGACCACATCGCAACAAGGCTCCCCGATAACAACCAAAGCCTTGGCCCCAGCTTTGACAACTGCTTCCTGCCAAGAAATTTTATTATCACTCAGCAAAAATGGATTACGCTCTGAATTTCCGCACATACGACTAGCAACACGAGCTTCAGGAGTGTCGCTAGGAATATGCGCAACAATCACAAGATCGGCTTCCGGTGTATCTTTTTTAAAATCTTCGCCTGTAGAATTCATATCCATCACCGCCAAATCGAATTCTGGATGCAAGGCGTGTCCGGACTGCCGAAGAAGTCGCGCAGAAATTTCTAAGAATTTCTGATCATTACCGCTCAAAAATGTATCGTGCTCCAACCATGCACCGACCATAACAACGCGCTTGAATCCCGACACAGCAGAATTGCCGACGTTTGAACACATTCTTGACCGCAAAGCCTGCATGTAGAGTTCGTCTAATTTCAATGTATTTGCCTCTGTTTTCAGCTACAAAACTACATTAAAAAAATAATTATGTCAAATAAACTACTGATCCCCAAATGAAATACCGAGAGCCTTCGCGGTATGCACCATAGAGCCCTTAGGGTCTACGACACGACACTTCTTAATCGCGTCGCCAATCGCCACATCGACCGCCTGCATATTCTGCCACGCCACCATGCGTCCGAACGTTCCCGCATGCACCAAATCAACCGCTTTCACGCCCAATGATTGTGCAAGCAACCGATCATTCCATGTCGGCGAAGCCCCGCGCTGCACATGTCCGAGAACAGTCGTCCGCGTTTCAAACCCCGTGGCCTCGGCAATTCTCGGCGCCAGATATTCACCAATCCCGCCATAACGCGTCTCGCCGCCATGATAGACAACCTGATGTTTTTGCCCTTCCGGCGTTTTCACGGCCTCCGACACAATCACCAGCGCAAAATTGCGTCCAGTCTCCTTAACCGCTTTAATCTGCTTGGCCACATTTTCAATCGTATAAGGAATTTCAGGAATAAGAATAACGTCTGCCCCGCCGGCAATCCCCGCCGCCAAAGCAATATGCCCCGCATCGCGCCCCATTACTTCCAAAATCATCACCCGGTCATGGGAAGCCGCTGTTGGCTGCAACCGGTCCAAAGCTTCCGTCGCCACCGCCACCGCCGTATCAAACCCGACGGACAAATCCGTCATATCAAGGTCGTTATCAATCGTCTTCGGCACGCCAACAAAATTAATCCCGCCTTTTGCGGTCAACCGGCTTAGGATATCAAAGCTTCCATCTCCGCCAATTCCAATCACGGCCTCAACACCAAGCTCCCTTAGGGCAGCAATCACTTCATCCGAACGATCAATCACCGACCCATCATCCATCTTATAAGCAAAAGGATTGCGACTATTGGTTGTCCCCAAAATGGTTCCGCCAATCCGCATAATATAGCCGTGAAAATCACGTCGCCGAAGCTCACGCACCCTATAGGGCTTATCAAGCAAGCCCGCCGTACCGTTTTCAATGCCCAAAACATCCCAGCCAAGCTCACGCGCACGGAACACCACAGCCCGCAAAACGGCGTTAAGCCCTGCACAATCGCCGCCACTGGTGAGAATCGCTAGTTTTTGGGCCATGAGGAATGTCTTTTCTATCTGAGGTTAAGAATGCAATATATTGATTTTAATACATATTTTTAATTACGCAAAATCAAAAATTCGTGCTATAATTAAACCTTTATGAAAGTAGTAGTTATTTGAACTTATCTCTTATGGAAGATCAAGAAGAACTTCGCCTAAAGCTGGCAGAGTACAAGACAGAACATGCCGCGCTCAATGAAGCTATTGAGCGCACGCTGTCGTCTGACCAACCGTTAAACCTGTTCCAGATCCAACAGCTTAAAAAGCGCAAGCTCTGGTTTAAAGACATGATCCAGAAAATCGAAAGTTCATTAATCGACGATATTATCGCTTAATCTATTGTTTTCACCCAACCTTTACCGTATAACCCAGCTATGACTCATTCCGATCCCAACCCCAAAGTCGGCATCATTATGGGCTCCCAGAGCGACTGGGACACGATGCAAGAAGCCCATAAAATCCTGCACGACATGGGAATTCCGCACGAAGCCAAAATCGTCTCGGCCCACCGCACCCCCGACCGCCTTGTTGAATACGCCAAAACCGCCAAAGATCGGGGTCTTCAAGTTATTATCGCCGGAGCCGGCGGCGCAGCCCACCTCCCCGGCATGGCCGCCAGCATGACAACCTTGCCCGTTTTGGGCGTTCCCGTCGAAAGCAAGGCCTTGCAAGGCATGGACAGCCTTCTCTCGATTGCACAAATGCCAGGCGGCATCCCCGTCGGCACGCTAGCCATAGGCAAACCAGGCGCCAAAAACGCCGGGCTCTTGGCCGCCGCGATCATTGCTCTGCAAGACCCGGACGTTGCCCAAAAGCTTGAGGCCTTCCGCCAACAACAAACCAACGCCGTTGCCGAATTCCCCGCATGACGACCCGCGCCAATCGACCCCTCACCACACTCCTAATCCAATCCCAGCCCCTTCACCAAATTTGGATTATGTAAAATGATTTTAGGGATATTAGGCGGCGGACAACTGGGACGGATGAGCGCACAAGCCGCAGCAAAGCTTAACATCAAAACCATTATCCTCACTCCGGAAGAAAATAGCCCCGCATCTCAGGTCGCCAACAAAACCTTGCAGGCAGAGTATACCGACGAGCAAGCCCTCAACACCCTCGCCGATCAATGCGACGTGATCTCTTACGAATTTGAAAACATCCCCGTCGAAACCGTCGCGTTCTTAAAAAAATACAAACCCGTCTACCCCGACGACAGTCTCCTGCAAATCACACAAGACCGCATACAGGAGAAAACATTCTTGAATCAAATTGGGATCAAAACCACGCAATGGTCTGAAATAAATGGATTAAATGACGCTCAAAAGCACGTACAGACATACAGCCTTCCTACTATATTGAAAACGACACGTTTCGGATATGACGGCAAAGGCCAGACGAAAATTGATACTCTCGACGACGCGCCGCAAGCTCTCCAAACCCTCGGTTCAGACACCCTCATCGCCGAAGCCGTTATCGACTTCGAGCACGAACTCTCTGTTATCATCGCGCGCGATAAAAACGGCGCCATGGTCACATACGGACCTATGCTCAACCTCCACAAAAACCATATTCTCTCAGAAACCTTTTATCCCGGCCCCTTCAGCGAGGAAATAAAAACCGCCGCCATTGCCATGACCAAGACCCTCGCCGAGAAAACGAACCTCATCGGCGTCCTGTGCCTCGAAATGTTCCTCACCCGCGACGGCACGCTCCTCGCCAACGAAATCGCCCCCAGAACCCACAATTCCGGCCACTGGACGATTGATGCCTGCGATGCCTCACAATTCGAAAACCACGTCCGTGCTGTATGCGGGCTTCCATTAAAAGAACCAAATCCCCGCCCCGCTCGCATGCTCAACCTTATTGGCGATGATGTTAGAAAGGCCGATGAATACGCCAGACAAAAAAACGCTTGCGTTCATCTCTACGGTAAGCATGATATAAAACCAGGCCGCAAAATGGGCCACGTAACATTCCTGGAGGATGCCCCCAAATGACTGAGGCAGCAATAAAGATGACCAACAACAATACCCGCATCGAAACAGATTCCATCGGCGAGATCGAAGTCGCCGCCGACAAATACTGGGGCGCACAAACCCAGCGTTCCTTGCAGAATTTCGAAATCGGCACCGAAACCATGCCGGCCTCCCTTGTCCGCGCCCTCGGCATTCAGAAAAAAGCCTCGGCCATGGCCAACATGGATCTCGGCGCGCTCGACCCCAAACTCGGCAAAGCCATCATCGCCGCCGCCGAAGAAATCATCGACGGCACATTGGCCGACCAATTCCCGCTTGTTGTCTGGCAAACTGGCTCAGGCACCCAAACCAACATGAACGCGAACGAAGTCATCGCCGGCCGCGCCAACGAGGCCCTCAGCGGCACACGTGGCGGCAAATCCCCCGTCCACCCCAACGACCACGTCAATATGGGGCAATCCTCCAACGACACCTTCCCGACAGTCATGCACATCGCGGCGGTTGAGGACATTCACCATAATCTCGTCCCCGCTCTACAAGGCCTGCATAGCGCGTTAGAAAGCAAAGCCAAAAAATTCGACAATCTTGTCAAAAACGGCCGCACACACCTGCAGGATGCGACGCCCTTGACCCTCGGCCAAGAATTCTCAGGCTACGCCACCCAAATCAAATATGGCATCAAACGGGTGCAGGATACGCTCCCACGCCTCTACCAGCTCGCCCAGGGCGGCACAGCGGTCGGCACAGGCATTAACTCCAAAAAGGGCTTTGCGGAAGCTTTCGCAAAAAAAGTCGCCGAAACCACCGATTTGCCATTCGTCACAGCCGAAAACAAGTTTGAGGCCCTAGCCGCGCACGATGCCCTTGTCGAGCATCACGGCGCGCTAAACGTCCTCGCGGTGTCCCTCATGAAAATCGCCAATGACATCCGGTTGCTCGGCTCCGGCCCCCGCTCCGGCATCGGCGAAATTGTCCTCCCCGCCAACGAACCCGGTTCTTCGATTATGCCCGGCAAGGTCAACCCGACCCAATGCGAAGCCCTCACCATGGTCTGCGCCCAAGTCATGGGCAACAACACCGCCGTCACCGTCGCCGGCTCCAACGGCCATTTCGAGCTGAACGTCTTCAAGCCTGTCATCATTTACAACGTGCTGCAGTCCATCCGCCTGCTTTCGGATGCAATAAACAGCTTCACCAAAAACTGCGTCGTCGGCATCGAAGCCGATGAGAAACGCATCAAATACCTGATGGAAAATTCGCTCATGCTGGTCACCGCGCTGAACCCTCACATTGGCTACGACAACGCAGCAAAAATCGCCAAAAAGGCCCATGCGGACGGCACGTCGCTAAAAGAAGCCGGCGTGGAACTCGGCCTTTTGACGGCCGACCAGTTCGACCAGTGGATCGACCCCACCTCGATGGTCAAACCTCGGGATTGATGAAAAAACATTCGATCAACATTGAAGGCCACTCCACCAGCATCACTCTGGAAGACGAATTCTGGGCGGCTCTTAAAGGCGTCGCCGCGCAGCAAAAAAAGTCCGTTAATGAAATTATTACACAAATCGACCGCAGCAAAGGCGCAAAAAACCTCTCCAGCGCCATCCGAGTTTACATTCTAAAATCCCTTAGTTCTTCTTGATCAACCCTTCAAGCAAACCCTTCATCGCATCCTCCGGCGTTATCTCATTAGGCTGCTCTTGTTGTGCAGGTGCAGGCTCGGCATTTTGCTGCTGAGCTGGAGCATCCCAATTATCTCCACTCGCCGGAGCAATTTCTTGCTGCGTTTGCTGTTGCGGCTGAGCCTGTTGCTGCGCTGGCTGCTGTGCAGGCTGCGGCGCGGCTGTATTCCCATTGGCCGGCTGCGGAATTCCCAACTTATCGCCCAAAAACTTGTTGAGCAGCTTTTGTTCAATCGGCGCCCCGCCCTGCTCTATACCAAGCTTGTCAGAAATCACCTTATCCAGTTTACGGCTCAATTTTTGCTGCAGATAATTCTCCAAAACACCCTGCCCAAAAGTATTGGCCGGATTATCCAAAGGCCCTGAAATCTTCACAGTAAACGGCGGAACACCTTCACTTTCCGACAATGTAATCGTATGCTCGGTCGCAATCGTCCATTGCGGCAGGTTAACATTGCCCTTCGTGGTCAAATTCGCCTCCTGCCCCGTCAAATCAAGCTTGGCGATGCTCACAACACCGCTATTAACCGAAAACTGCCCATCCAACGTCTCAAACGCTGTCTGGCCACCCTTGGTGCTGGTCTTCCACAGCCCCATGGCCGTATCACCAGGCTTGCTGTCCAGCGACATCGCCCGCGCAAAACGCTTGAGATCAAACCCCTCCATAACAATGTCCTTGCCATTCAGCGTACCGTTCCCGCTTAAACTGGACACAATATCCCGCTGCGAAAGGCCGCTGCCGCTAACCTCCATCGCCATATCGGTATGGCCAGAGGCCTGAATAAGCTTCGTTCCGATAAACGACCCCGCCAGCTTCTCAAGATCAACATTATCAAACTGCGTCTTTGCCTGCACATTCAAACCCTGATTGCCGTTCGCCGCTTTCATCGTGCTCGCCATCTGCAAAGTACCGCCATAAAGACCGGCTTTAAGGTTTTGGATATTCAAAACGCCGTCCTTCATCACAAATTTAATCGAAGGCTGGGCCGTCTCCCAGCTTTCATACACAAGCGAGGCCGCCTGAATATCAAGATCAGCATTCATGGCATTCAACCAAGAACTATCCATCGCAGCACTCGACCACTTCCCGCCACCTGATGAGGAAGCGCCGCCCGATCCCTGAGCGCTCCCGCCCGCAGGAGCCGCTCCAACCGAACGCATAACCAAATCGCCAAACTTCAGATTACCGGAAATCATTGGCTTTGCTGCGCTGGAATCAATACTCATAGTCCCATCCATCGACGTTCCCGCAACACTCGCCTGAATATTGCTGATGCTCGTCACCTTGTCCTTCAGCGCAACATTCGCCTTAAAGTTCAGCGGCTTGCTCCAACTCGCATATTGCGGTGCTGTCGACGCAAAAATTCTCATAGCTTCGTTAAAATTGGGGTGTTTGATCTCAACCGCCATATCATCCATCGACGGCTTCGTTTGCGGATTTTTCACCACGCCTTGCGCCGTCACCGAACCGTTCAACGCCTTAATCGTCGCCGTCGTGTTCAAAGCCTCCATATTGCCCGCCAGCGCAATATCAGCGGCAAAGGCATCAACCTGCTTCGGCAATCCTGCGGGGTCCAATTGCGCGAACGCAGCAAACTTTTGAATGTCTTTCACATCCGCAGCAATCTTCAAATCCAATCCTGACAAATCCTGAATATTGCCCACTTTTCCCTTAGCTTGAGCCGATGCCCCCGCCACCTCATCAATAGAAAAATTTTGCAGCGTCAGCGTATTTTTGCGCAGCGTGCCAAAAACCTTCAGACCTTTGACAGCCTCAGTTTTGTACACCGCGTTCGCAATATTCACATCAAAATTAACATCCATCATCCCAGAGTTTTTTGCAGGAGCCTTCGCAGCATTTTTCTCTTCCCCTGCAACAACCCCTGCTCCAGCGGCACTTTTGGCCTTTGGCAACTCCTTGATGATTTCATCAAAATTAACATTATCCGCATTCATCGCGATCGTAAGAACCTGGTCATACGCTCCGCTGATCGCAGCATTCGTTCCATCCACATTAACCTTTCCGCTGAATTTGACTGGATTTAAAGTCGAAGACACCGCCCCCTTAATGCTATGCCCCTGAACATGGGCCTCCATATCCTTCACATCAATCTTTTCTTTATTGGCGGTTATAAACCCTTTGAAATCGCCATCTTTAAACGAAACATCCGCCTTCCCTTGAACGGCTTGCTTCGCCGGCTCAACCACGCCCGCATAACTAAACTTCACGCCCATCGGCTGAGCGCTTCCTTCGGCAACCACAGACATCGGTTCATCGGAACTTTTAAACTCTTTAACCTTGCCTTTAATCTCAATGTCCTGATCATAGGCCTTAAATTTACCGTCAAGCGCAAATGGCCCCTGCAAGCTGTCCGCATCAATCGCAACATTAATGTCCTTAATTGCAACCGGCTCAGCACCCGCGGCCTTGTAATACAACGCCCCATCCTCAATTTCGACGCCCTGCAATGAAATTTGGGGCTTTTCGCTATTACCACCTTCCGCAGCTTGCTGCTGCGCTCCGCTGTCCTTCCCTTCAGATATCGCCTTCAGCTCAGAGGTCATCCAGTTTTGCGAGCCGTCCTTTTTGACTTCCAGATTGATGACCGGCTCATCAAGATTAACCCCTGTCACCTCGACTTTGCCGGAAAACAGAGGCGCCATCGCCACATGCACATCTAATGCCTTAAAGCTTGCCAGGCTGCCTTCGGAAAATCCCGCAGGCTGCGCAACCACAACGTCTTTTAAGGACACATAAGGGGAAGGAAAAATCCCGATCGAGACATTCCCGTTAAATGCAACATCATGCCCAGTCGTCTTCTTGATTTGCTCTTGCGCCTGTTTTTTGTAAACGTTCCAGTCCACAAAGGACGGCCCAACCAAAACCGCCGCAACCGCAAGAATAAGAAGAGTAAAAATGATACTGGAGAGAATAATGGCAATGCGTTTCACGGGGAACCTCCTAGGAAAGGGTCAAACGACTGCCCCTAACATAGGTTCCAAACCATAAAAAATCAAGGATTTAGGCGAATTACACCATATACTGTCCACCGTTGGCCGTCACGGTAGACCCAGTAATAAACCCAGCCTTTTCCGAAGCCAAGAACGAGACAATTTCCGCAATTTCCTGCGGCTTGCCCATGCGCCCAACAGGAATTTGCTTAATAATGCTTTCCAAAACGGCGGAATCCATCGCGCCCGTCATGTCCGTTTTGATATAGCCCGGACATATCGCATTCACCGTTATGCCCTTGCGAGCACTTTCCAACGCCAAGGCCTTGGTAAAGCCAATCATTCCGGCTTTTGCTGCAGAATAATTGGTCTGACCAAGCTGACCCTTTTGCCCGTTAATAGAGCTGATATTGATAATCCGCCCATACCCAGCATCGCGCATCCCCGCCGTCACAGCACGGCACATATTATAACAAGATGTCAGGTTCGTCTCGATAACACTATGCCAATCCTCTTCCGGCATTTTGTGCAGCATACCGTCCTTGGTGATCCCAGCATTGTTCACCAAAACTGCAATCGCACCCATCTTCTTTTCAATTTTTTCCGCAGCAGCAATGCAGTCCTGTAGCTTGGCAACGTCAACCTTAAAGGCTTCTTCGCCTGTCTCTTTTTTAAACTCCTTTGCGGCATCATCATTGCCATGATAAATCGCAGCAATTTTGAAACCATCCTTCTGAAGACGCAAAGAAATTTCCTTGCCAATCCCACGCGTTCCACCAGTTACAATCGCTACTTTACTCATAATTTAAGCCACCTTTTTCAAATCTGTTTCTTTGCTACGCTCAACGCACATTGCAATCCCCATGCCACCACCAATACACAATGTTGCAAGACCTTTTTGTGCATCACGCCTTGCCATTTCATGCAGCAATGTCGTCAAAATACGTGCGCCAGATGCTCCAATCGGGTGACCGAGCGCAATCGCACCGCCATTCACATTGGTCTTCTCAGGATCAAATCCAAGCTCCTTGCCTACACACAAAGCCTGCGCAGCAAAAGCCTCATTGGATTCAATAAGGTCAAGGTCCTTAACGCTCCACCCCGCCTTTTCCAGCGCCTTCTTCGAGGCCGGAATAGGCCCTGTCCCCATAACCGAAGGATCAACCCCAGCGGTGGCCCAGGATTTAATCGTTGCAAAAACAGGCAATCCGCGCTTTTTCGCCTCCGAGGCCTTCATCAAAACAACCGCCGCCGCACCATCATTAATACCTGAGGCATTAGCCGCCGTCACAGTTCCATCCTTCTTAAAAGCAGGCTTTAACCCAGCAAGTCCTTCCGCCGTCACGCCAGGGCGCGGAAACTCGTCCGCATCCACAGAAACCTCTTCCTTACGTTTCTTAACCGTAACCGGAACAATCTCGGCCTTGAATTTTCCTGCCTTAATAGCCGTTTCCGCACGGTTTTGCGACTGCGCAGCAAACACGTCCTGCATATCGCGGGTAATCTGAAACTGCTCGGCAATATTCTCCGCCGTAATCCCCATATGATAATCATTAAAAACGTCCCAAAGCCCGTCTTTAATCATCGTATCAGTAAAGCTGACATCTCCAAATTTTACGCCTTCACGCAGCATAGCGGCATGCGGAGAAAGGCTCATATTCTCCTGCCCGCCCGCAACAACTATCTTCGCATCGCCGCACAAGATCGACTGCATACCAAGCGCCACAGCGCGCAACCCTGCCCCGCACACCTGATTAATCGTCATCGCCGTCTTTTCTTGCGGAATGCCCGCCGCCACCAAGGTCTGGCGCGCAGGATTTTGTCCGCACCCGGCAGTTAAAATCTGGCCTAAAATGACCTCATCCACGTCATTCGCAGGAACGCCTGCATCCGCCAACGCCGCAGCAATGACCGCAGCACCCAATTGCGAAGCAGGCACGCTCGCAAAAGCTCCTCCTAAATTTCCGATAGCTGTTCGTTTTGCTGCAACAATAACAATAGGGTCTTCGGCACTCATAGCAGGCTCCTTATCAGTTGAATCAACGCAGCGCCACTATACAACCTAAAGCGCAATTTTCAACCCTTATCCATATTGCTCTGCAATACCCAGTCTGCAAATTTCTGCCAGACCTCACCCTTTGCTTTACGACCACTCATCATACCAATATGCCCGCAATCAGGCTGAATAAGAGTTGCCCCATTTACCGTCTCATATAAAGCCAGCGCAGAGCGCACATCAATCAACTTGTCTGACTTCGACGCAATAATCAAAACCGGGCATTCTATCCTTGCCGTATCAACAATCTCGCCGCAACATTCCCATGCATGCTGACGGGCTTTGTTATCAAAAAACAAATCCTGGATATACTGCTCCGCAAACGCCAACGGCAAATCAATGCTTTCATTAAGCCAATCCTCAACCGCAACAAACAATTGCTCCTCATCAGACCCCTCTTCCATCTCAGAAAACTTAATATATTTCTGCACAATAATCTGAGGGTGCAAAGACGCCAACAAGGTGTGAATCCACTCCCCCGGCAATACATCCTTTTGCCGCAAACTGTCCTCGGCCTTCTCAACCCAGAACCGAACACGCCGCGCCAAATTATTGCTGTCTTCTTCAAAATCCCAAGGCGTCGCCAAGAATGTTGCGCTGGCCATACATTCTTTTGTATGCATCGCCGCCGCAGCCAACAAAGTTCCCCCCAAACAATACCCCAGAACATGAATTTTGCGGCCTGTCTTCTCATACAAAGCCCGAATGGCATTGCACAATCGCCCCACCGCCCCTTCAACGGATGACAATCCGGGATCCTCGATCAAATTGCCCCAGTCCAGCATAACGGCCTCAATCCCGCATTGCCCTAAAAACCGCAAAAACGAAACATCCTCCCCTAAATCAAAAATGCCCGAGCCATTCACCAACGACGGCACCAACAATACAACAGCACCCTCTCCAGATTGCGGCCCTCCAGAGGCTCTCTGCAAGTTCGCAGCACCCTGCTGCCAGACAACCTCACGATCAGGCTTAAAGGCCTCATGTTCATAGGATTGATACTTTTTGACGCCCGCAACAAACGCTTCAATATCTTGCGAAGAATAACTCCCTGGAATATCGCCAAGGCTTTGTTGCATTTGCTTAATCGCAGCATAATTCAAAAACATACCGAGAGGCTTCGGACCATTTCTCATAAAACGCAATATAAGTTATTTTACGCTCTTTTTGCAAACGCAGATTTTTTTAACTTTTATTTTAAGAATTTTTGTGCATAATGGTGCCAATCCATTCGCAGCAAAGTAATGTCTTTATAAGGAAGAAAACCTATGGCTAAACAAAGACCGGGCGAGAACGAGCCCACAGTTATAAAGAAATACGCCAACCGCCGTCTTTACGACACAGGACGCAGCAGCTATGTCACACTCGATGATCTGTGCGAAATGATGCAGGACGGCCTCGATTTCATTGTCGTAGATGCCAAATCCGGTGAAGACATCACCCGCAGCGTTCTAACCCAAATCATTGCGGATCAGGAATCCAATGGAAACGGGGCAAATCTGCTGCCAACCAGTTTCATGAAAAACTTGATTGGCTTCTACGGCGACAGCGTTCAAGCCATGGTTCCTAATTATCTCGAAAACACCTTTGATCTTTTCGTTAAAAACCAGGAAAAATTGCGCGAACAGCTCAATGAATCCTTCAAAGGCATGAACCCCATGGGTAACATGAACAAGATGTTCCCTGGCGGCTCTGGCCTTCCCCCAGCCCTCGAAGAAATGCAGCGTCAAAACATCGCCATGTTCGAGCGCACAATGAAAATGTTCACGCCTTTTGGTATGAGCGGCTCAGACAAAGAGAAAAAGGGTTAATCCCCTTTTTCATACATCTTTAATTAGGAATTCTTGATCACAGACATCAGCTTGTCGCGCAGCGTCATGGCCAAGCCCATAGTCTGGGTTGGCGTCTCATGCGCGAGGCTCGTAAACGTCCCGTCCTTGCTAAAGAACACTAAGGAAGCAGAAGAATTCACGTTTCCACCAACACACGCCACTTCATAAGTATCAGCACGCAATCCATGAACTTCAATGCTTTGATCCGGCACAACCGCAAAATCTCCCGTACAACGGCTTTGCGTCTTCTCAAGATATTGCTTCACCAGCGCATCAAACTGATTG
This sequence comes from uncultured Micavibrio sp., assembly GCA_964478225.1. GTDB lineage: Bacteria > Pseudomonadota > Alphaproteobacteria > Micavibrionales > Micavibrionaceae > CAYZHM01. The sequence continues at coordinate 87,214 of CAYZHM010000004.1, read as the reverse complement.
GGATCACTCATCGCCATCTGCTCTGCCGAACCAAAGATGTCCTGAACATTCCACTGATAAGCAACCTTACGTGAGTCCGAAGCCTTCTGCACCAACTCTACCTGATTGCCTGAAGTAATCCGGGCGGCCTGCAACAAATTCTGAATAGCAAAAGCCGGTTGATAATAAGCGCGGTATTCATCAGAAACCTCCGGCGTCAAAGCCGCGCCACTTTCCATGCCTGCCTGCGCAGCCTCCGCATAGCTTTCTGAATAATCCTGACGTGGGGGCGGCTGCATATCTTGCTGCGGCATTGCCTCCTCTAAGCTATAAACTTGCACTGATTGAGGCGCTCTTGCGGTCTGGAAATTATAAACAGCCCCACCTTCAGGATTACGCGCAGGCGCTTGCTGAGCCTCTCCCACATAAACAGCAGGATCTTTTTCCAAACCATTGTGGAAAGCTTCACGCCGACTTGTATTCTCCAAACGAGCTTTTAAACCGGCTTCATAACGCTGAGCTTCCGTTAACCCATCGACAGGATCAATTGCATTCGCTGCATAACCTTGCTTCCGGCCAGGATCAGTGCTGACAACAATATCCTGCCCCGTCGCATTCATTCCCTGAGACTGCGGCTTCTGCGCCCCTTTCCGATCGAGCAAGAACGCGCCATGACCACCACCCGCACGCTGAGGCGTAACTGCCTGTGCTGGAGCTGCCGAAGCCGTCAAACTGCCTGCCTGCTGCGGCACAGCTTCTTGCTGTGAAGAAGGCACAACCACACTCCGCTCAGAAGATCCCTTGCTTGCAACACTCGGCTCAATATAAACATTCTTAGCAGCATCCTCGGCCGCATGAGGCTTACGAGGATCAAGCGTATCAACAATATTGGAAATATTATGCTGCGAGGAATAGGCCATACCCTTGGCAATCTCCGGCGCTTTCGGCCGCTTCGCTTCCAATTCTTTAATCTTAACAATTTCGGCCTGTGTCTTTGCTGGCGGCGGGCTTGCCGCTTGCTGTGACTGCATATTCAATTCAGAACCTGGCGATTCATGCTCAACAAAAAACGATTCCGGCGGCTTTTCTTGCTCAAGAACTTCCTCAGGCGCATCTTCCGCATCAACCGTTTCCGCAACAGCCTCAACCTGTTCCGGCTGCGGCTCAGCATCAGGATTCACAGGCTCGTCTGTGGCCATTTCCTGCTCGGGCTGGGGCTCCACGCTGACATCCTCAGGAGGCAAAATAGCTGCGTCTGCTGTTGCAGGCTGCTCTGGCACAGGATCCTGCGGCGGCTCTTGCTCAACCGGCAAAGCGGGCGCCGCAACATCCTCAGCCTTTGGAGGTAAAGGTATGTCTTGAGGCGCAAGAGGCATCTCCTGAGCCGGCGCAACAACAGCCTCTTCTTGCAATACTGGTGGCATAGCCTCTGGCTCTGGCTGCACAGAATCCTCTTCAGGCAACACTGCTGATTCCTGAACCGCAGACGCAGACGCCGGATTAACAGCAGGCTCCGATGGCGCCCCGGCAACAGCATCCGGCGCAAATTCCGCCTCATCAAGATTCTCCGCGCCAACAACAGCCTGATCTTGAGCCGGCAAAACAGGCAATTCGATGTTTTGGGCTGGCGCAGGATCGATTGCAGCTTCAGGTTCTGCAGACTGCGCTTGCTCCAATTCGTCCTTAAGCTCACCTTCCATAGTTTGTTCAAGAGGAATCTGCGCCAAAATTATAGGCTGCCCAGTCTCCTCGCCCGCACTCGGCTCTTCTTTGGCAAGATTTTGCGCAACATCATCCAAACGTTTAGGTTTTGCAACAATCGCCACAGGCGCAGCAGTCGCTTGCAAAGGAAGAGGCGGATTTTCATCACCCACATCATCCTGACTACCCTGCTCCATCTCTATAGAAGCCTGTTCTCCATTAAGTTGCTTTTCCAAAGCCTCTACAGACTGACGAAGTGCAGCATTCTCGCCTTTCAACGCAAGCAAGCTGTTTTCCAATGCCTCGGCACCCTGCACTTGCTGCTTGAGCTGACCATTCTCAGCCTCTAGGCTTGAAATCTTCTCCAACAAAGCAACAGTCTCCTGCTCCTTCTCGGACAACATCCCCATTTTTACTCTAAGGCTTGCATTCTCGTCCCTAAGCGTGTCGTACTGTTCCTTCAAAGTCGCGAAGCTTTCGTCCTTCTTAAACATTTCGAGCTGCAACGATTCAATTGTTTTTTGCTTCTCGCGTCCCTCATCCTGGATTTTTTCCAATTCCAACTGTGCTGTCTTGATAAGATCAAGCTCAGCGCGCAAACTATCGTTATCAGCCTTAAGCTCGGCAATCCTGCTGGCCACCTCAGACTTTGCTATCGTATCCCCTTCGCCGACATTAATTTTTTCAGTCAGCTCAGTCTGCAGACGCGAATTCTCAGACTTGGTTTGCGCCAACTCGGCCTTTGTTGCCTCAAGATCTTGAACAACTTTCTCGTAGTCCTCCGAGGGCTGTGCAGCATTCAACTTCAACAATAAAGCCTGGTACTTGTTCTCAAGGGTGCTTAACTCCAAAGCAAGAGATTCTTCCGACTTCTTGCTAGTCTGCGCGCTTAAATCAATTCTTTCCTGAAGAGCCGCATTCTCGGCTTGTAAACGTTCCTGCAGATCCTGACTAGCCTGCAAGTTCTTTTCAAACTTCTCTTTAAGCAACTCATTTTCAGACTTTAAAGTCTGTTCTAAAATTTGTGCCGTTTTAACATTAGCATCCAAACGCTCGCGCAAAGATTCGTTCTCCGCGCGCAACTCTTCATCACCATTCAAATTCGAATTCAGAGCTTTATTGAGCTTTTCTTCAAGCGCAGCATTTTCTTCGCGCAACCTGAGCTCAATTTCTTTTCCCGATTGCAAACTCTCAGCGAGCTTTAATTTTAAATCTTCGTTCTCGGCCCTCAACGACTCGTCTGCAATCGCACTTTCATCATCAAAATCGCTCAGCCTGTTCTCAAGAGACGAATTCTTGATGCGCAGCGTATCTTCCAAAGACTTGCTCGCCTTAAGCGTGATCTCCAGCCTTTGTTTAAGCGACTCGTTCTCGGCCCGGAGAGCTTCTTGCTCCTGCGATCTGGACGACAATATTGAATCAAGCTTTTCTTTCAGCTCAGCATTTTCAGCAACAACATCGCCCTTAATTGCATTTTCTTTTTGGGCCATCAGCAAACTGTTCAACTTGCTCTCCAGCGTAACGTTCTTCTGCTGATACGTCCCCTCAATATTCTTATTTTGCTGCATGCTTGCTGCAAGCTGCTGCTGTAGAGAACTGTTCTCTCTCCGCAACATGTCCTGCGCATCCCTGCTCGTGGCAATCATCCCGTCCAAATTTTTGCGCAGCAATTCATTTTCTGCCTTCAGGTTCTCAATCTCACCTTGAAGCGGATCCGCCTTATGAGCCTCATCAAAACGCTCAGTTTCCTGCTGCCGACTTTTTTTCGTCAGCTGAGTTTCAAGCCTTGAATTTTCGTTTTCCAAAGCAGCCAACCGCTCGGCAAGATCATCAAGAGAGTGCCCGCTATTTTTAGATCCTCCCTGAGAGCTCTGCGCCTGCTGAGCCTCTTCCATAAGCCGCTCAAGTCTTGCATTCTCCTGTTTTAGGGCCTCAACTTTCCCGTCAAGCTTCTCAGACCCAGAATAATCCGCGTCCATCATCTTTGCAGGAACCGGCGGCGCACTCTGATCTCCCGATCTGATGTCAACCAAACAGTCCTTTAAAAGCTCATTGGCCCCATCAATGCCCGCGAGATTAAAACTGTAGCTTTTACCCTCAAATTCAACCCGCAGCATCCCAGTGCGCGACAAAGCGTCAAAAAACGACTCGTCATGCCCAAAACGCACAACAAAGGCCTTGTCAGACGCCGGATTAATATCATAAACCCGCTGCTGACCAGCACCAGGATCCAGAATAACCTCCATAAATTGCGAAGGATTAAACTGCGCACCCTGGAAATCAATAGCCAACGACATCTCGTTTTGCTGGTTGCGAGCCAATGTTAAAATAGAGCCAGGCTTATAACGCTTGGCTGCTGCACAATAACTTTTATTAGCCGCCGCTGGATCCACTACATCCAACACAGACCAATCTGATGCTGGGGAAAAAACTGTTCCTTTCTGCGCATAAGCAACACCCGTAATCGCACTTGTCGTCATAAGCGCGGTCAAAGCAACGGCGGGCAAAACAATCTTTTTCAAAGCCATAGAGAATTCCTAAAGTGACTCATTATAAATTGAACAGACAAATCAACTACCTTCATAAGTAACGACAACCAATGTCTTCTGACCACTGATCGGATCGATGTGAAGACTGCCAACTGGCCGGATGTAATCTTTATTATACTGACTCAAAAGCGACTCAAGTGCCGCTTCATATGTGCCCTGAAGGACCAAAGTGTCCTCCACTCTATAATCGCTGTAGGTGTTCCATATCACCTGCACGCCGGAACTCTGCGACCAGCTGTCAATAATTTCCTGCAAATTCGATCCACGGAAAGCTTTCCATTCATCCGTACGCGGCACATCAATCACCGCCATCGGTGCACTATTAAATGCCGGTGCATTATAAACTGGAAAGCTTGGCGCACTGTAAACCGGCCCTCCAGACTGAGGCGCGGTTATATCAAGCGGCGCAAAATCCCCCATAACCGGCGCCGCAGGCGCAATCTCTTGGCGCACTTGCGTCTCGCTGTGAGCCGAAGACATCCCTAACGGATAAGGATTGATCGACAACTCTGCTCTGGCCTCAGCCATTGCAGAACTCACCATCAAAGCAGCAACGCATGCTACAACATTTTTCTTATTAAACCGGATAATGGTTTTCACGCTTTTCATTGTAAACTCTTGAAATAGATAAGGTGGATGAATCAAATACACTCACAAAAAAGACTAGAGAGGCGAATAAGCTGATTCAACAGGATTCGAGGAAAGGAATAAAGTTATAGACAGACTTTATAAAATCTTATCCACCGTCCTTCTCAAGACTGCCGGAAATAAAGGCCAAAGACGATTCTAGAAACCCATCCAAATCCCCATCCAGCACTGCCTGCGTGTTGGATGTTTCATGCGCTGATCGCAAATCTTTAATCATCTGATACGGATGCAAAACATACGATCGAATTTGGTGCCCCCAAGCAATATCCGTTTTCTCCCCATGACTGGCGGCCTGCTTTTCTTCACGCTCCCGCAATTCTTTTTCATACAACTTCGCCTTCAGCAACTCCATCGCCTGTGCACGGTTTTGGTGCTGCGAACGCTCATTCTGACATGCCACAACAATACCCGAAGGAATATGCGTAATGCGCACCGCACTATCCGTAGTGTTAACATGTTGGCCGCCCGCACCACTGGATCGATACGTATCGGTTCTTATATCCTTATCTTCAATGACAATATCGATACTATCATCAATAACCGGCGAAACCGCGATCGAGGAAAAACTCGTATGACGTTTGGCATTGGCATCAAAAGGCGAAATCCTGACAAGCCTGTGCACCCCTGTTTCCGTCTTTAACCAGCCATAAGCATAATCGCCAGAAATCCGGATCGTCGCCGATTTAATACCGGCCTCTTCCCCTGCGCTTTTCTCAAGCAATACGACCCCAAAACCCTTTTTCTCTGCCCAACGCACATACATCCGCAAAAGCATGTCAGCCCAATCTTGGGCTTCGGTCCCGCCTGCCCCCGCATTCACCTGCAAATAGGCATCACTGGCATCCGCCTCCCCGGACAAAAGACTTTCCAGCTGCTGACGCGCAATATCCTGCCGCAGCGCTTCAAGAGCCTTTTCCGATTCGATAACAACGCCGGAATCCCCTTCTTCCTCAGCCAATTCAATCATGGCCAAGTGATCCTGCATTTTCGTTTCGATAGCATTAATAGATTGAATTTGAGCATCAAGTCGGGTGCGCTCACGCATAATCTTTTGCGCCTTTTCCTGATCATCCCACAATTTGGGATCCTCACTCAGCGCATTTAACTCATCCAGACGTGAAACAGCTTGGTCCCAGTCAAAGACGCCTCCTCAGCAACACAAGGCCGCTCGAGATCTGGTCTGCAATATTTTGAACTTCCGCTTTCATAGCTCGCGACTATGCCACCCCACCCCGAAAATGCAAGAATTTAATAAATATCTCCTTATACAAAAATTTTTCACAGGAAAACCCGCAACAAAAGTCAACATGGCTTTACATTTCGCCGAGACCTGATAAAAGACGAGGATACACCTTGCAGAAAGTAACTGGAAAGCTAAGGACTTAACACCATGAAACCGTCTAAAATTCTGAACAATACTTTACTCGCGGCAAGCCTAGTATTCCTGGGCGGATGTACAGCTTTTTCAAGCTTCAGCGAAGTTGACGCCCTCAACAAAGCCCAGGCGGTCGGCAGTCCTTTCACACAAGCCTTATCCAATGAATACAAACTTTTCTCCAACACAGAACTCAAAGACAACTTCGATTACCCAGACGCTTTGCATTTTGCCCGTAAAGGCCTTGCCGCTGCGTCGGGTGAAATGGTTCTGCCTGAACCCATCGCAGATTGGAACCTGGAAGAAGCCGATATTCAAAACCTGAGCGCTGCCCGCGGCCGCCTCATTATAGCTTTTGACCGCGGCGCACGCGAAATTGCTCCCGAACTCACCGCAAGAGCACAAGGAAAATTTGATTGCTGGATTGAGCGCCAGGAAGAAAATTCAGGCAGCGTTATCGGTTGCCAGCAACAATTCATGGAAACCATGACCGAACTGGAAGGCGCAGTTAGCGCCCACATGCCCCCTCCTGCGGACGAAGTGATCGAATTCCAGGAACCTCCAGTGGAGGAGCCTATGGCCTTTGACGTCGACGCCTCTAAACCGATGGAAGCTGAAAACGCAGTCTACTTGGTTTTCTTTAACTGGGATGAAAGCGAACTGGGCTCAGGGGCCGAAAGCATTCTCGACGCTGTCTCAGAAGAAGTTAAAAAGAACCCGCCATCTGTCGTGAATGTTGTAGGCCACACCGACACCTCAGGCGCCACCGAATACAACCAAAAACTTGCATTCAAACGTGCAAACATTGTGAAAGACGCGCTGGTCAAGCGCGGCATGGAGGCCTCGCTATTGAACGTTGATGCAAAAGGCGAAAGCGAATTGATGGTCCCGACTCCAGATGATGTCCGCGAGCCGGCAAACCGACGAGTTAATATTTCGTTCAACTAATAAAGAAAATGTATCAAACAAAAAGCCGGGTATCAGAAAAGCATATCCGGCTTTTTTAATAAAAAAACACAATGACCTCATTTAAACCAGTTTTGTTTATAACAGGCATAACCCTTGGCGTTCTTGCCGCCAGCATGAGTATCCCACTGCTCGTAGATCTTCAAACCCTCAATGAAGACTGGAAAGTTTTTGCAGTATGCATGACCTTCACAGCCTTTTTTTCCGGCATCCTAATCCTTAGCAACAAAATGACAAACCTCGAGCTTTCAACAAAGCAGATCTTTTTTACAACTGGCTTTTCGTGGCTTTTGATCATTCTCTTTGCGTCTCTTCCATTTAAGTTTTCCATTCTTAATCTTTCTACCGAAGATGCCTTTTTCGAAGCTATGTCCGGTTTCACAACAACCGGCGCCACTGTGATTCAAAATCTTGATCTGGCACCGCCCGGCATTCTGATCTGGCGCGCAATCCTCCAGTGGCTAGGCGGGATAGCCATTCTGGTCATGGCCATGTCCGTCCTTCCTTATCTTCGCGTTGGCGGCATGCAAATCTTTCAAAGCGAAAACACACATGCCGAACGCCTCCGCCCGCGTCTCATCAAACAAATTACAGGAATTATCCTCGTCTATCTCGCTCTAAGCCTTGTTTGCGCACTCGCCTATAGCCTTGCGGGGCTTAATCGCTTTGATGCCGTCGCCCACGCCATGACCACAATATCCACTGGCGGATTTTCAACACATAACAACTCATTTCTAACCATTCAAAATCGTTCCGCAGAAATAATAGCCATCATTTTCATGATCATCGGAGGCATGCCCTTCATCATGTTTCTAAAAGCCGTCAAAGGCCAAGCCATTGGCATCTTTAAAGACTCCCAAACCCGCACCTACTTAATCATCATCGCCTTGGCCGCCCTTGTGCTTGGCTCATGGCTTAACGCCTACCAAGAACCCGCCGCTGGAAACGCTATGCGCATCGGCCTCTTCAGCGTCGTCTCCATGATGACTGGAACAGGTTTCGCCAACGATGATTTCGCATCCTGGAACCACCCGGGAGGCAGTTTCGGATTCTGCCTTTTGCTCTTTCTTATGGTTGTTGGCGGCTGTGCAGGCTCAACAACATGCGGCATCAAGATTTTCCGCTTTCAGATCCTCTACGCTGTGGCTCAAGCCCAAATCGCCAAACTACTGTCCCCCAGCGGGGTCATCATACCCAGATATCAGGGCAAACCTGTCTTGGATGACGCCATCATATCTATTATGGGATTTTTCTTCACCTTCGCCGTGGTCTTCGTCGTTGGGGTGTTGGCTTTGTCCTTGATGAACATCGACATGATTACATCAATCTCCGCCGTCATTGCCTGCCTCGCAAATGCTGGCCCAGGATTTGGCGAAATCATTGGCCCCACAGGAACATACGAACCGCTACCTATCGGAGCGAAATGGGTTCTCAGCCTGTGCATGCTGCTCGGCCGCCTTGAATTCTTCACAGTGCTGGTAATGCTTTCCCCCCACTTCTGGAGGTCTTAAATTCAAAGCCCGGGCAGCCGAAGCTCCATGTCCTGCACAACCACTTTTTCAACATGCTTGTCCAGCTCCACAAACAAAGTCTCAAGCCCCTCAAACTGTGCACTTTCCCGTTCTGCGATTGATGCATGCTCTGAAACATTAATCGTGCGCTTGGCATTCACAACCGTTCCATAAACCCGGTTTCCATGGCTATCCAAGTGCTCAAGACGCAATTTCAAATGAACATCATAAGAATCATACCCACCAACGCCTAAAAAGCCTGCCGCAGAATTAGAAGCCTTAACGTGTTTGCTTTTTACAACCGATTTATCCAAGGCCGCCACCAAAACGCCGCTCACACCTTCAGGCTTAAACTTACGCTGCAAATAGGCTCGCACCATCTCATCAAGAGCAAAAGAAAACCCGGTCGCATTCTCAGTTTCCTGAATTTCAACCCGAATATCCTGAACCCCCAAAGGTAAAGTGGCCAAATGCTTGAAAGTCATGGCTGGCAATGGCTTTCCTTCTGGATGCGGCATCGACGTACATCCACCAAACACAGCCAATAAAACCAAAAGACAAACTCTGGAAATCCGTTTCATCAAAGGCGCTCCTTTTAAAACCAAATATCAAGGCTTGGCTAGTGTAGCGCGTATTTTCTTTGAATCAAACTCATAATCATGACTGCAAAACTCACAGCGAACCGCAATCGTCCCGTCCTTATCCATATAATCGACATCATCTTCTGACATCGCTGCCAGCATGTTCTCGATCTTCTGGGCCGAACAACGACATCCTTTTTTCACAGTAACAGGCTCAAAAACCCTGACCCCTTCTTCGTGAAACAATCGGGTCAACAAATCATGCGGATGCAACCCGGCATCCAAAAACTCATCGTCCGTACAAGTTTCAAGCAAAATCATACTACGGCGCCAATCATCCTCGCCCGTATTCTCGCGGCCCGCCTTCTGGTTTGCTCCCGACTCAGGCATATGCTGCAGCATAATACCCCCAGCACGCCACTTCCCGTCGCGCTGCCCCACAGCCATCTTAATTCCCGTCCCAATTTGCTCAGATTGATTAAAATAATGCTGCACACAATCCACCAACGACGCCCCATGCAAATCAACAATGCCCTGATAACGCTCTTCATTGCCCTGATCGACAGTAAAGGCAATATGCCCTTTGCCAAGATATTGCGCCAATTGGTTATGTGATGTTTCCGTTATTTGCAGGGCCGATAACTGCTCGCGCGCATGCTCCAAACGCTCTTCATCAAAGCTCGCGCAACCGCGCACAACCCATTCCGGAGAAGTCACATCCGCCACCAACATTCGAATAGGACCATCCCCACTCGTCTGCAGCGTAAAAATCCCGTCATACTTCAACATTGAGGACAAAAGCAAAGACAGCGAAATGGTTTCCGCCACCAAATGGGCCGCCGGACGAGGGTAATCATGCGGCCCTAAAATATCGTCAAGAACACTGCCCAGCCTCACAAGCCGCCCGCGTAAATTCGATCCTTCCAGCTGAAAAGTCTGAATGACATTATCATCCGCTTTAATCTCGCTCATGTCTTAAGCCTAACATAAAGATATTAACTACGACTTGATTTTATAGCCGGTCCGCAACATCCACCAGCTCAGCGCCAAAAGCCCAAAATTCACAGCGCTCAGCAAGGCCATGCCAAACCAGACATTCCCATCCGCCTGACCAATAAAGCCGGAACGGAACCCATCAATCATATAAAAGAACGGGTTATATTCAGCCAGGTGATGCCACATCGGCGGAAGACTATCCATCGAATAAAACGTCCCGGACAAAAACGTCATCGGCGTCACAATAAAATTCGTCACTGCAGCAATATGATCAAACTTTTCTGACCATATCCCCGCCGCAAGCCCCAACGACCCCAGCAGCATATTCCCCAGCAATGCAAAAACAATGATAACGCCAAAAGAATGGATATGAAGCGGCACAAAGAAGTTCATAACGATGCTGGTCACAAACCCAACCGTCAATCCCCGCAACACGGAACCAATAATATACCCGGCCAGCAACTCGCTCTCCGACAAAGGCGGCATCAAGACATCAACAATATTCCCCTGCACCTTCGAAATAACAACCGAAGAAGACGTATTCGCAAACGCGTTCTGCACCATCGTCATCATGATCAATCCCGGCGCCAGAAAATTTAAAAACGGAACACCTGCAACTTCGCGTGCGATCCCGCCAAAGGCCAACGCAAAAATTGCATAAAAAAGCAACGTTGTAATAACCGGGGCAATAATGGTCTGCGTGTATACATTCAAAAAGCGCCCAACCTCGCGCTTCACTAGCGTGTAAAGTCCAACGCTATTAAAACCTTTAACAATACGCGGCTCCAGAGAAGGTAATGACATAGGGTCGTATTTCCTGATAAATTGAAAAGAAATCAAAGATATATACATAGTGAACTTCCGATGCAGTGCAAGCCCCCTCCACAAAAAACCCCGAAAACGGCAAAAAAGCCTAAAAAAATTACGGAATCTTACCTCCACAACGCTGGCCTTTACTATCTTCAGCGCTTCAGCGCTTCCAAAAAGCAATTCTGTACCGTTATGGAACGAAAGATCAAAAAATCCTGCGCCGCCCACGAAGACCAGGATTATGGCTCCTGCATCGAAACACTAACCCGCCTCGCCGACAAATTCGAAGATCTCGGCCTCCTGAACGATGAAATCTATGCCCGCGCGCAGGTCACATCCCTCCGCCGCCAAGGAAAATCAAAAAAGGCCATTATGGCCAAACTAACCCACAAAGGCATAGATCCTGATCTCGGGTCTGAAAAACTGCGCATCCTCGATATCGAAAGCAATGATGACGAAATCAGAGCCGAATACAACGCCGCCCTAACATTTTCCAGAAAAAAGAAGATTGGCCCCTACGCCCCTGAAAATAAGATAACCCAGCAAGACCGTGAAAAAGACCTCGCAAAGCTAGCCAGAGCGGGCTTTTCCTATGAAATTTCACGTAAAATCCTCGAAAGTGAAGACAGATAACTACCCTTTTTAGGGAGTTCTTAACCCATTTCAGGCATCGTATTAAGCGAGGAAAAAGGTCATTTTTTAAAGGCCTTACAAAAAAATGTCTGATGACGACGCAACAACCGCCAACACTCTGGTCCTAAACCAGAAGCAAGAAAACCCGGAGATATGGGCATTTATCTCCGGATTAAAGTTCTTTGTCTTCATCACACTCTGCATTATCGGCACCGCATTCCTGTTCACAACCACAAAAGGCTTTATTCAGGAAGTCATCGAAGAAAAATACAACAAGCTTTCTAAAAACAACGTCGAACTTCTCAAGACGGAAATGACAAACATGCAATCAGCCCTGCGCACGATTATCAGCATGGACAACTCTCAAACACCGCCAATCAGCACCACAAGCTCAGATAAATTCGACGAAATTAGTAAAATCACATACACCCGCAATAAACCTCTGGAATTTCAGTCTATATACAAAAGCGATACAACACAGGCTAGACCCGCCTTCCGCGTCCGCAGCTTAGAAAAAGTTTACGGCGTCCTTTATCAAGAAAGCCAAAAGACCGCACAAAGCCAGCTCCTTTTCGTCATCACAGATCCTGAACTTTTTGAGGTCAGCAACACATCCAAAGCCGATCCTAAAACACTGCCTTTCGCCATGTCGCTCAGAACCGATCACGGCCTCATGACAAAATACTATGTCGCGACAACAAATATCGGCAGCCTATTCAGCGACTTTTGGCTAGATGACAATGAGATCGCACGCCTCAGCGTGCGCGACCTCGACACAGGAAACACAGTCTTCAATTTCGAAAAAGGCGAGAACACACCAACAATCTTCTCCTCCGTACATGAATTCGTCTTCTCTGGAAAACGATGGGAAGTCCGCACCGGATTCCTCAACGACCCGGTAACCAACAAACTTCTCTATCTCCCCTACTTTATTCTGTATTTCGGCGGCTTCATCGCAATGGGCGGCATTTTTGGGCTCTACAACACCCACACACACGCCCGTCGCGTCAATTTGATCAATAAAACTCTCGAGCAAAAAAATAACGCCCTCAGAAAAGAAATTGAAAAACGTCAAAATCTCGACAAAGAACTCGGCGCAACCGAACGTGAAAAGCGTGCAATCGTCGACGCGGTGTCCGATATCATTTTCGAAACCAACACACAGGGGAAAATTCTCTTCCTCAATGCCACATGGAGCAAAATTACCGGCTTCTCCATTGAACAGACAATCGGCACGGAACTTTTCAACCTTCTCCACCCTCACGACCAAAATGAACAAGGCCGAGATTTCGCCATGATGGTCGAGGGCAAAAAAGCCGCCTACCGTTCATTTACGCGCCTACGGACCTCCGACGGAACCTTCCGCGCCGTAGAACTCGCAATTTCCATGATCCGTCAGGATGAAGACAAAAACCTGCGCGTTGTTGGCACAATCACAGACGTGGAGCAAAGAGAACGAGCCGAAAAAGCGCTCCGCGAAGCAGAGAAAAAATACCGTACAATCGTTGAAAACGCCGCCGGCGGAATTTTCCAAATGACCCCGGAAGGCGTTTTCCTAAGCTCCAACCCTGCTCTTGCTCGAATTCTCGGCTACGAAAGCCCACTCGATCTTATTAAGCAGGTTAAGGATGCAAACCGCGAAATTTACCCTGATCAACAAGAACGCAAAAAATTCATCCACGAACTTGAAACACTCAGCACAATAGCCAACCACGAAACGCAAGCCTATAAAAAAGACGGCTCAACAATCTGGATCAATGAAAACGTCCGCGTTGTCCGCGACGATGAAGGCAACATCCTTTATTACGAAGGCAGCATCGAAGACATCACACAACGCAAAGAAAGCGATTTCACTTTGCGCGAAGCCAAAATGCACTCCGATATGGCCAACCGCGCCAAATCAGAATTTCTAACCAACATGTCACACGAATTACGTACGCCGCTCAACGCCATCATCGGCTTCTCGGAAATCATCAAAGATGAAACATTCGGCCAAATCAACGTCCCCGAATACAAAGAATACGCCGCCGATATCAACAAAAGCGGAAAAAATTTGCTCCACGTTATCAACGAAATTCTCGATATTTCCAAAATCGAAGCCAACCAAAGACAGCTTCAGGAAGATGTCGTTAACGTTTCAAAACTCATCGATGATTGCCTCGAGATCATGAAAACCAAGATCGCGGAAAACCAGCTCATCATCTCCAAACCATACGATACGATCCCCGAAATCGTCGCTGAAAGCTTGGCCGTCAAACAGATGATTATCAACGTACTCTCCAACGCCATCAAATTTACGCCTGTAAAAGGTCACATCACCATCGACCGCTCAATTGATGATGACGGCTCCTTACGTCTGTCAATCACAGACACAGGCATAGGCCTTGATCCATCGGAAATTCCAAAAATTCTTTCGCCGTTCGGCCAAATTGAAAACCCGCTCAGCAAAAAGCACAGCGGAACAGGACTAGGCCTCACTCTCGTGAATTCCTTAATAAAACTGCATGGCGGAACATTGGACATTCTGTCACAAAAAGGAATTGGGACGACAGTATCCCTTGTTTTTCCGGCTATGCGCGTCCACAAACCGCACGAAAAACAAACCACATACTCCTAAACCGGCAACAGCAACCGCACTGCAAGGCCGCCCTTCTCACTTTTCGAAAGTTCAATATCGCCGCCATGGGCTTGCACAATATCCAGCGCAATCGAAAGCCCAAGACCTACATGCCCCTCTTCCGTATCACGAGCCTCATCAATCCTGTAAAACGGCTTAAAAACCTCCGCCAGCTTATTCTCCGGAATACCCGGACCATCATCCTCAACAACAATCTCATAAAATTCTTCACCCTTAACCATGCGCACCCAAACATGGTCGCCATAACGCTCGGCATTCTTGACAATATTCACCAAACACCGTTCCATCGCCAAAGGCTTCAGCATTAAATAAACGTCACCTTGAACATCATCATAAATTGTCTTGCTGGCCATAGAACAAGCTTTACGGACCAAATCACTGAGATTGGTAAAGCTGGCCTGCTCTCCGTCCGCTCCACGTGCAAAATCAAGATATCCGGTAATCATACGTTCCATATCATGAATATCCGCTTTCATGGCCTCGATATCCTTGCCCTTGCCCATCATCTCCAGGCTCAATTTAAGCCGCGTCAAAGGCGTTCTCAGATCATGGGACACACCCGCCAGCATCGCCGTACGTTGCTCAATCTGGCGCTTGATCCGGCGGTGCATCTCAATAAAGGCCGCCGCCGCCTGCCGCACTTCTTTAGCCCCTGTCGGCTTAAAAGACACCAAATCCCCGCCCTTGCCAAACCGCTCGGCCGCAATCGCCAACCGGCGAATAGGCTTAATCTGATTGCGCATAAATAAAATGGCGATAATCAGCAATAAAATCGATGACCCAAACATCCATAACAAAACAATATAACCTGAAGAGGAAAAAATCCGCCGCTGCGGAAAAACGACATTCAAAACCCCATCTTCAAGCTGCACATCGACATAAACCCATTTCTCCGCCAAATCGACGCGCAAATGAAAAGGCCTCGCCACACTCTGATGCAATTCCTTCTTAAGCTTGCTTGCGATCGCAAACTCCCAAAGTCGGGACCCGACACGAACATCATCCTCTGAAAGCTTCTCTCCACGCTTAAAGTCAATGCGCAACTCCAGATTCTTGCGCGCATCATCAATCCACTTCTGAACACTCGCCGCAGAAGAATTTTCATCCACCGCATCCGCAACAAGCGCAATCTCGCCCGCAATCGAATACGCCAAGCGCGTTGTCGTCCGCCCCCAGTGATTGTCAAAAAACATAAAGGTGGTAATGAGCTGCACCAACACCAAGGGCGTCACCAGAATAATCAGCGAACGCGTAAACAAAGTGCGAGGCAATATTTTCTTGAACTTGAACATTTACACCTCCTCTATATTGAGGACATAGCCCTTACCCCGCACAGTCCGCAGATAGCGCGGATTACGGCTGTCATCTTCTATCTTCTTGCGCAGCCGCGTGACCTGCACATCAATTGTCCGCCCGCTTGGGTCAACTCCGCATTGTTTGGCCAACATATCACGATCCGCCGCCTGCCCCTTATACGCCGCCAACGCCTCGATCAACGTCACCTCCGCAGTCGTCAGCGAAACACTTTCCTTCTCTGACTTCAATGCCCCATATCCAGGCTCATAAAGCCACCGACCAATTTTAAAAGCAGACAATACAGCATGAGATGGCGCCGCCGTTCGCCGTAATATGGCGTGCAACCTCAAAACAAGCTCGCGCGGCTCAAACGGCTTCGTCAGATAATCATCCGCTCCAGACTCCAGACCCTTGATACGATCCGCACCTTCCCCCAAAGCCGTCAGCAGCAAAACCGGAACATTGCTCTTCTTTTTAAGCTCTTCGGTAAACTCAACGCCCGTCTGCCCCGGCATCATCACATCCACAACCAGAACATCAAAAACAAACCGCTCAAGAACATCCGCAGCCTCTGCTGCATCCCCTGCCGCAGCAACCACAAAGCCATTTTCGCTCAAATACCGTTCCAACAAGTCCCGAATGCGTGCGTCATCATCCACAATCAGCACATGGGGCCATGCCTCAAACGGCAGATTTTTATTGTCTTCTTTCGCCATAACGCTATTCTTTTAGCTGATTTCGAAAGGAAAAAGAAGCGCAACATGGCACGAATACCCTATGACGACCGCGATGGCTATATCTGGATGGATGGCAAAATGCTGCCCTGGCGCGAGGCAAAGGTCCATTACCTGACCCATGCCATGCACTACGCCACCTGCGTTTTCGAGGGTGAGCGCGCCTATAACGGCAAGATCTTCAAATCGGTCAAACATTCCGAACGTCTGATGAATTCCGCCAAAATCATCGAAATGGACATGCCAATTGGCGTGCAAGAGCTTGAAGACATCAAAAAAGAGGTCATGAAAGCCAACAATCTCGAAAACTGCTACGTGCGTGCCGCCGCCTGGCGTGGGCCAGAGCAAATGGGCATCGATGTCGGCATCACCCAAACCCACATGGCAGTCGCCGCTTGGGACTGGGGCAGCTATTTCGACCCCGCCGCCCGCGAAAAGGGCATCTCGCTCGGCCAAACCGGCTGGGCCAAGCCTGCACCCCATACCGCACCCGTCCACAGCAAATGCTCCGGCCTCTATGTCCTTTCCACCATTGCCAAAAAACAGGCCATGGCCAAAGGCTTCACCGACGCTTTGATGCTTGATCACGAAGGTTTTGTCGCTGAATCCACCGGCGCCAACCTGTTTGGCGTAAAAGACGGCGCCCTGTTTACCCCAATCGCAGACCGTTTCCTCAACGGTCTTACACGCCAAACCGTCATAGAAATCGCTAAAAACCGCGGCCTTGAGCTCACGGAAAAGCGTATAACTCTCGAAGAATTGACCAAATTTGATGAAGTCTTCCTGACCGGCTCGGCTGCTGAAATTACCCCCGTCGGCAAAATTGATGATCAAACCTATACCGTCGGCCCCGTCACCAAACAACTTCACAAGGACTACGAAGCCTTAACAAACTCCTAAAGCACTGAAAAATAAAGAAAAAACACTAATAAACACCCCTAAAAATTGCTTTTTTAACCTGTTTTTGATAAAATAGGATCAAATAATAAAGCCTTGATTATAAAAACAAAAATATCAAGGCAAACGGTAATATAGGGTGTAAATGGCTAAAACTCTCCTCGCATATGTCGAGCAGTTGAATGAGTCACTGGGTACTGATCTAAAACCCGTCCACGACGACGCATTCGATCAGAATAACGCAAAATACATTGCGAAGCTTCAGCGTGAGTATAACGCCATCTATTTCGACGGCGAACTTGCCGACTATGCCCGTCGCCATGGGATAGAAAAGCTCCCACGCATAAACATCACCGGCCAATTGGACCCGCAAACCCGCGAAGCCTTTGCGACGTTATCACGCCTCCCCGCGGATATCACGCCTGATTCCTTCATCGATGAAATAAAGGCCGCCAACGATGGGCAAGATATAAAAGTGATTGATATGAGCCAGGGCTGGACAGCTGTCGGCCCCGGAGCGCAGCCTCCACGCCCCCTCGAAATCAATCTCAATGACAAGGGCTTAGAAACCGCAAACAAACTCATCCCTCTCGCCCGTCAAATCAGCGGACTTCTTGAGTTTGATGCAAGCCCCGAAAACAATAAAACCCCCGTCATCGCACTCAAGGAATTCTTGCGCGACAATGGCTACACAACACCTCCTGAAGGAGACACCCTACTCCCCGAACCCGGAGAAAAGGTCGACGCCAATCAACCCAACTTCGGCTACGGTCTCACCAAAGCCAGACTGGAATTTCAAAACGCACTCAACGGCGCAGAAGTTCGCCGCCTGACAGGTTCCCCAAAAATTCCAGCCAACGGACTGCATTCCGAAGAAATGATGCAGGCCTACAAAACATTGCTGGAGAAAATACCGGCCGAGGAACTCGCGGCAATAAATCCTCAAATGGTCACGTTTTTCCAACACTATGAGAAAATGAACGCGGAGCAAATCAACAATGCCCAGCTCTCCCTTTCTCAAAAGCTCGCCGAGGTCACCAACGTATTCGCCAAAGCCCATGAGCTTGATCCTGAACACGAAAAATTACCAAACGTCCTTATGCAGGCCACGCCAACAAACGAGGCTCTCTGGTCCCCATCTCTAAAATTAAACGCTGAACTCATCGACACCTATTTCCAAAAACGTTACAGAGATGAAATCCAGCAAGACCTTGGCTACGTCCATGACGGCGTCCTGTTTAGAAACTACCTCCCCGCCGACAGCGTCGCCGTTGTTCAAAACTATAAGGGTGTCTTCCACGATCTTTGGAAAATCGAGCAACAATCACCCTCGCTTGATCTGAATAACAAAAAGCAATTGCCTGCGGACTCTCCCGTCGTTGAATTGCAAAGATTAATCGTCACGCAACCCGAAGAATTACTCGGCGCATCAGGTATGCAACATCTTCAATTGCTACAACAACTCCAGGAAGAACCCCTCACCAACATCGACATCGATAACAACTCCGGAGACCCGCTCCTTGCCTTCAATCTCTCCCTGGCCGAGAACAACCTGCATCAAACAATTCTAAATAAACTTGTCCGCACTCCCGATTTTCAGGCCTACGCCACTCAAATGAGCGGAAAATCTGTAGAAGATCTACACGATAACCTAGACAATGAATTTCTGAGCCAGAATTCCCGTGACTTAATCGACATCGCACGCACCTATCACGAAACCCACGAGGAAG
Organism: uncultured Micavibrio sp.; assembly: GCA_964478225.1. Lineage (GTDB taxonomy): Bacteria > Pseudomonadota > Alphaproteobacteria > Micavibrionales > Micavibrionaceae > CAYZHM01. Next base: position 68,170 of record CAYZHM010000004.1, on the reverse strand, counting down.
ACACAATCTTTAACCCGGTCGAATTACAGGCCGTCAACGCTCTAACAAAACTGAACAACGATCAAATCAAAGCACTACAAAACGCCGGCGAAAAACAAACCCTAACCGCCGTCAACGCTCTGGCCACGGCCTTGGGAAAACCACAAGCCGATCAAAGCACATTGGTCAAATCTTACGTCGACACCATCACTGCCGCACAAGAAATGGTTCGTGAAAACGCAGCCTTTTTCGGCGCCCTCAAGAAAAATGACCGCGCCATCGATGATAGCGCCGATAAAATTTTGCAAGCCATTGCAGACAAAGGTCCTGAAAAAGACCCCGAAGGCAACGTCCTTACGATAGAACAAAGAATTGAACACGTCCTGAAAAACCACGAAGTCACAGGCCAGCTTTCGCTAAGACCGGACGACCCCACCATGCTGGCTTTAAGCGTCTTCGAACATATTCAACGCAAGGATCTGCCGGCACAACACAGCGATTTTGACATCAAATCCAAAGCAGAGGTCTCCGAGGCGCTCAAAAATCTAAACGGAACAATGCCTCTCGCCTCTCCGTCCTATCTTGCCAAATTCCAGGAGCAACTAGTCGACCACCAACTTGAGGCAGAAAAACCAGACATCATCGCTCTCCAAAAATTCATCAATCAAAATGCAGGTTCCATCAACATAAGCCTACCGCCTGCGCTGCAATTCAAAGCGCCAATTCCTGAAAACGGAAAATGGGACGATCCGGCTTTCATCAACGGCTATCGCGCAACAGCCGCTTTCTTCCAAAAGGAAATCACAACCAACGCCGAACACTATGCCCGCACCAGCGGCAATATCGACAAGCTGAATGAGTTCAAAGTCGTCCCGGATGGAGCACAACCCACAGGCATCTGGACTCAAGCCGACGCACTTGCTGCTAAAAGAATTCAAAACGCTCAAAACGACGATGACACAACAAACCCCGGTATGATCGCCACATTCAGCACCCATATCCACAACATCAATTCGATCACACCCATTATCAACGCACTAAGCGCACAGAACCACTACATAGCCACCGGAGAGGCAACCAAAGACCTCAACATCATTGGCCCAGTAGTTATGACACCAGTCAGTGAAAATCCTTTTATCTCAAACCTGCCTTCGAGCAAAGATTTTCTAATCCCTCTCTATCAAGACCTTGCAAAGCAACCAGAAGATGCGCAATCCTTTTTTGTCAGATCAAAGTTGGAAAAATTCAAATCGCTTTTTGAAGACAATGAAAATTTTACAAATGAAGTTAATGAATTCAATCAACTCCTCGCAACCGATAATTTCGATGCTGCCGCTGCAACCCAAGCCATAAACAACTTCATCGCCAAAGCTCCAAGCGAAGACATAAAATTATCCGTCTTGAAAACCCTTGACGACATCGAGCTGACAACTGGCTTTGAGATGGACTTCATTTCTCAAGAGGATTTCGCCATCACACGGCTCAAGGGCATGTTCGAACAACTTCAGACCGCAGGGGTCGAAGACCCATCCTTCGATCGCATGCTAGAACAAACCGTTGAAATAATGGCAACAGCCACACAAAGCCCCCACTTCAAAGACGCTTCATTAAAGACAGCTGTAACAAACATGAACACAGCAAACCAAGCCTTATCGCAGCTTGCAATCATCGCGCCCCACATCGCAGAAAAAATCACGAAAGACACACCCGAAATCAAAGAAGAAAAATCTCTTGATGCAAAAGAAAAACCGTCAGCAGAAAAAGCTCCCGAACCAGAGGAAAAGCAAGATCTCGTCGCCCCGAAACTCTTAAATCAAAAGGCAGACCAATCAAATCCCGAACCTGCAAACGATGCCCCTTCAGGGCTTCCTCCAATTCCAACACCCGAAATCAGCGAACCAGCGCCAGAACAAAAACCATCCGCCCTCTCAGGCCAACCTTTCAGCATTCTCCTTCCCAATCGCGGAGACAGCTTCTTTGATCCCGCAGTCTACCGAATGCTCGGCGAAATCGGCAAAGTCGACGGCGGATTGGTGGGCCCGGAACATAAAGGCATAACGCTTAACCGGGAGGATCTCGCCAAAATCGCCTTGGAGAAAATGGAAACTCTCGCCGCCGACCTCGGCATCGACAAAAAGAACATCACCGAAGCCATGTTCGAAGGCAATTTCAACCCGGACCCGGCCGATGTTGTTCTCGCCTGGGAAGCTCTTGGCGATGAAACCCAGCGCAACCAGGCCTGGGCCGCAAATTACGGCGCTATCCGCGATCTCGACCGCAGCACCATCAACGTCAACGGCCAAGACATCTCCATGACCGACAAAGACATCGCGCTGCGTATGCTCTGCAAAACAACATCACCTGAACGCCTTGAACGCGTCTATGGCTTTGACGGAAACGATCCTTCACTGTCCTACAACGAAGCCCTCGAAATCCTCAAAGAAACACACCCCGACCACATCGAAGGATTTGAAAGAAAAATATCCGAAATGATGGATCAAAGCCCTGTCACATACTTCGACCTTCGCTACTACGACATGGGCGCCGCCGAAGCCTCCGAAGAAGGCTTCGTCACCTTCAACGACTACATCCAAATGCGCGAAGCAAAATACAAACCCATGCTAGAAAGAAGCGGAGTTCTCAAAAACGAAGAACCTCCTCAACAGCAACAGCCAAACGAAAATAAAAAAGAGAACGATAAGGTAACCTTACTGCGCGAAAACAAAGAGGACTTCGAGCAATTCCACAAAGATAATATTAATTCAACGCCAGCCCCAGCCGCTCCGCTCAAACCCTAAACATTAAAGCGGAAAAGAATAACATCTCCATCGGCAACAACATATTCCTTGCCCTCTTGGCGCATTTTTCCCGCATCTTTCGCACCTTGCTCACCCTTCAGCGCTATATAATCATCAAACGCAATCACCTCGGCACGAATAAAACCCTTTTGGAAATCGGTATGAATAACGCCCGCCGCCTCCGGCGCTTTCGCTCCCGCATGAACCGTCCACGCCCGCGCTTCCTTTGGACCGGCTGTAAAATAAGTTTGCAGCCCAAGCAACTTATATCCCGCTGCAATAATCTTATCCAAACCCGACTCTTCCAGACCCAGCGTATCTAAAAATTCCTTCTTCTCTTCTGCCGATCCCAATTGGGCAATTTCCGATTCAATCGCGGCGCTAATCACAACCATTCCTGCGCCCTGAGATTTCGCCATCACAGCAACCTTCTCAGTCCACGAATTACCCCCCGCTGCCTCATCCTCCGCAACATTGCACACATACAAAACCGGCTTCGACGTCAAAAGCGCGCATTGCTTATACCAATTCCACTCATCAGGGTTCGCCGGCACAACAGCCCTCGCCGCCTTCCCATCGTCCAGCGCTGCCTTGACTGTCAGCATAAAATCATACTGCGCCTTCATCTCCTTATCGCCGCCTTTTGCTTTGCGCGCGATGTTATCAACCTGCCGCTCAAGGCTCTCCAGATCAGCAATCATCAACTCCGTTTCAATCGTTTCCGCATCACGGATCGGATCAACGCTGCCCTCCACATGCACGACGTCCGGATCTTCAAAACAACGGAGCACATGAACAATGGCGTCCGTCTGGCGAATATTGCCCAAAAACTGGTTCCCAAGCCCCTCGCCTTTCGATGCACCTTTGACCAATCCCGCAATATCCACAAACTCCAGCTGCGTCGGCACCAGCGCCGCAGATCCCGCAATCGTGGCAATCTGTGTCAATCTCTTGTCCGGCACAGCAACGCGGCCCACATTCGGCTCTATCGTACAAAACGGAAAATTCGCCGCTTGTGCCGCCGCCGTCGCCGTCAAAGCATTAAACAACGTTGACTTCCCAACATTCGGCAAACCCACAATCCCGCAATTAAAACCCATTACTCACTCTCCAAAATTTCTTTAACTTTAGCGCCATAAGCCTCAGCGCCCTCACTTATAATCACATCCGCATGTTTCGCAAGCTGATAAACCACATCCTCAAATTGCTGCACTTCCGCCTTCGAAAAATCGCTTAGCACATAATCGGAAACTTTATCCCGGTCGCCCGGGTGTCCAATGCCAATCCTCACGCGCCAGAAATCCGCCGTCCCTAAATGCGCCTGAATGGATTTCAATCCGTTATGCCCGGCATTACCGCCGCCCTTTTTAACGCGCACCTCACCCGGCTTTAAATCCAGCTCATCATGAAACACTACAATCTGGCCCGGGGTCATCTTGTAATAACTCGCCGCCGCACCAACGCTCTGACCAGACTCATTCATATAAGTCTGTGGCTTTAAAATTCCGACCTTTTTGTCTGCCAACCTTATTTCCGCATACTCCGCTTTGTGCTTGGCCTTAAAGTCATCCACCAAAGCATCCATCACCATAAACCCAACATTATGGCGATTCTTCGCATATTCCTTACCGGGATTACCCAACCCGACAAACAACCACATTGGCGACTTTTCCTTTTTTCTAAACAGCGAGAACATCTCGGCCTTACCTTAAACCATAATAAAATCCCGGCAAGAGCCGGGATTTCAAAACCAGTAATGAAGAGAAGCGAATTAGTCTTTCTTAGCTTCGCCCTCAGCTTTTTCAGCTGCCGCAGCGTCACCCGCCTTGGCTTCTGCAAGCGAAGCTTCCGAAGCCGCAGCTGCTGCTGCATCTTCAGCCTCTTCTTGAGCTGCTGTCTTCGGCGCCATGATCGATCCGATATTATCATCATGACCAACCATCTCAGCACCCTTAGGCAATTTCGCGTCAGCAATCGTAATGGAATCACCCATTTCTTTGCCGGTCAAATCAACATCAATGTGATCAGGAATGTCCGTCGCAACGCACATCATTTCAAGTTCGTAATGCGATACGTTCAAAATACCCTTATCACGCAGACCCGGAGATTCTTCATGATTGATAAAGTGCACAGGAATCTTGATCACAATCTTTGTTTTCGGCGTCACGCGCAGAAAATCAATATGCAACACATTGTCCGTCACGGGATGCAACTGCACATCACGCGCCAGAACCAAATGCTTTTCGCCACCAATTTGCATATCGCAAAGTGATGTAAACATATGGCCGCGTCTGTATTCCAGATTGGCTTCCTTCGTATCAATCGCAATGGTAATAGGGTCTTTATGGTCACCGTAAATAACGGCCGGGGTCTTGTTTTCGCGGCGTAGTGCACGAGCGATCCCCTTACCGGCCCGGTCTCTTTTATCCGCTTTCAAGGCATAGTTTCTTGACATAGCTTGTTTCCTTTATAAATAGAGGGCCGCCTCCAGGGGGGTTTGGCCCGTTACAATCGCTGCAAGTTAAAGCATTCCCAAGCCCATATTTCAAGAAAATAATGACTTTTTCTCCTAAAATGTTGACATAACTTAACTTGAGTTCTATGAATAGCCTATGACAAGATCTTTACTTGGAAGTATCTTTTACTCTATAGCAGGTGGCGCAGGAGCCGCCTGTGGCTACGGCGCTGTAAAAATAGCCAGTGAGAAAAATTCCCTTAATGAAGCCGATTTTGGCGATGAGATCTCCAACATCCTCATACCATGTTTTGCTTTCGTAATCGCAGCAATCCCTCCAGCCACTTGCGCCATGATCGCCTTTACTGAACGAGAAAATCTAAAAGCACGAGATACAATGATCAACGCATTCTGGGCTAGCGTTTTCGGTGTCATTATAGGGGGCGTCGTCACAAGAAAAATTGAATTTAAGGACCCTCCTGCCGCCGACCCTCAGGCCGCGGCAGCAGAACTAATCTAAGGAAAAACTTAGGTCTTAAACAGCGCAGAAATCGAACGCTCTTCGCTGATCCGGCGGATCGCCTCACCCATCAGATGCGCCACAGACAAATGGTGAATATTTCTGGCCTTCTGCACCTCTTTGGTCGCTTCAATACTGTCGCAGATCACAAGACTCTCCAGCGGTGAGTTTTCAACTCTTTCAACCGCCTGACCGGACAAAACCCCATGCACAACATACGCATGAACCTGCGTCGCACCATTCTCTTTCAGCGCCACAGCCGCATTACATAGCGTCCCGCCGCTATCGACAATGTCATCAACCAAAATACAAACCTTGTCTTTAACGTCGCCGATTACATTCATGACCTCAGAATCACCAGCCTTCTCGCGGCGCTTATCAATGATCGCCAAATCCGCCTCAAGACGCTTAGCCAATCCGCGCGCCCGTACAACCCCGCCCACGTCCGGCGAAACAATACAAAGCTCTTGCCCATCAAACTTCTCTTTAATCTGCGGCACAAACACCGGTGCAATCACCAGATTATCCACCGGAATATCAAAGAACCCCTGAATCTGCCCGGCATGCAACTCAAGCGTCAAAACCCGGTCTGCTCCCGCTGCCGTAATCAAATTCGCCACCAGTTTCGCTGAAATCGGCGTCCGTCCGCCAACTTTTCTATCCTGCCGCGCATAACCGAAATAAGGAATAACCGCTGTAATTCGCCGCGCCGACCCACGCCGCAACGCATCAATCGCAATCAAAAGCTCCATCAAATGGTCATTGGAAGGATAAGACGTCGATTGCAGGAAGAAAACATCATTCCCGCGCACATTCTCCATGATCTCGACAAAGATCTCATTATCCGCAAAACGCTTGATATTGGCTTGAGTCAAAGGAAGATTAAGATAGGCCGAAACGGCTTCCGCGAGAGGTTTATTGGAATTTCCGGCGATCAGTTTCATGCTACGCGCAATATAAGGAAAAGAACCCTGCAAAATCAAGCAGTTTTAATCATTATGACGGATATTTGCCCGCCATAATCGACCTCACCCTTATGGGTTGTCCTCCGATAGCTAAAGTAATCCGCCTCATTGGCATAGGTATCAACCCCGCTCACCACCACTTTAGAAACCCCCGCAGCCTGAAGCCGCTCTTTGCAATAGCCTGGCAAATCGAACATAAAATGCCCCTCTTTCACGGAAGGAATAAAAAACTGGTCATTCTCCTCATCATATCCGCAAAAATCATCATAAAAACCTTGTGAAACCTCATACGACGCCTGCGTAATACAAGGCCCAATCATCGCCTTCACACTCTCCGGCAAGGCACCCGCGCGCTTCATCATCAAAACGGTCTCATCCAATATCCCGCCCAGCGCACCTTTCCACCCCGCATGCGCCGCCCCGATCACAGCCTCTCCGGCCGCATTCTTCCCATGAAACAACACCGGTGCACAATCCGCCGTCAAAATCCCCAGCGCTAATCCCTTCGTCTTGGTCACCATCGCATCCGCCTCCGGCCTTGCCGTCTGCTTCCAAGGCTTTTCCAGCAAAACCGCCTCATCGCTGTGCACCTGATAAAGCGTCAACAAACTCTCAGGCTTCGCCCCCAAAGCTTCGCAAACCCGCTTTCGGTTTTCCGCAACCAATTTCTGATCATCCTCTGATCCTCCACGGCAATTCAACGAAGCGTAGATACCGGTGCTAACCCCGCCCTTACGGCCAAAAAAACCGTAAGAAATCTGCGGCGCATCAAAATCCGGCAAGCTTAATGCTTTTATCATGCGAAAACCCAATCACTTTAAACAAGACACCCATTTCATCATCCCCGCAAAGCCTGCGCAAGGCCACATCGATCTCTGCCCCCTGCTTTTCATCGGCTTTTTGCTTCAACACTTGTGCCCGTATGCCTATTCCAAGATTTTTCAAAAACCGCCCCTGCGTGACAATACCCTGACAATAAAGATCTGCTGCCGCACGCCCCAAAGCCTCAAAATCCACATGCGCCGTCAAATCCGCATGCCCGATATGCTCGAGCACATCACAATAATCATGCTTATAAACCGCCTGTAACGTGTCTCCCGGCGCCGATTTTTCATGCCCATAATCAATAAACAACGCCGCGCCACCACGCGTCTTTATCAACACCGATAACTCACGCATAAACCCATCACGCGCCGGACTAACCTCTGCAATCTCGTCCTCCTGCACCTGCGTCAACCACTCTTGCCCTAACTCAAAAAAATCTGCCTTAAGAGGGTTTTGTATTATGTAAAATAAACCGTTATCATCCACGTTCACGTCCCGCTCGCTCCACCCCCCATCGCAACGCACCAACTGACATATAGGCAACGCATCCAAAAACTCATTCCCCACAACAATCATCGGAACATCCGTTTTCAAATCGGACAAGCGTCCAACCCATCGCACATCATAATCTGCCAAGCATTCTTCCTGCTTCTGCCGCAGCACAGGGCTCATCTCCATAAGCACAACATCAGCCGCTTTATGAAACCCGGAAACCTTTTGCGTTGCCCGCAAAATATCCGCCATCAAAGTCCCCCGCCCCGGCCCACATTCCAGTAAAACAAACTGTCCAGGCTCACCCAGCTTCCGCCATGTATCAGCCACCCACACCCCAATCATCTCACCAAACAATTGCGAAACCTCCGGCGCCGTCGTGAAATCACCGCCCCGGCCCAGCGGGTCGCGCGTCATATAATAACCATGTTCGGGATGACCAAGAACCTCTTCCATGAACTCCGCCATGGATAAAGGTCCATTCTTTTTAATACGTTGCGTGAGAATCTTTTCGAGTAACATAAACCAACAAGCCTAGAGCAAATAAAATCATCGGCAGACTTAAAACTTGTCCCATTGAAATATGAGAGAAAATAAAACCAAGTTGCGCGTCCGGCTCTCTAAACAGCTCGATAAAAATGCGAAACACACCGTACCCAATCAGAAAAGCTGCTGACACAATTCCCGGCGTTTCACGTACAAACTTCACACGATATAATCCCAATAAAATCAAAAACAAAGCCAAACCTTCTAAACCAGCTTCATAAAGCTGACTTGGGTGACGCGGCAGAAAATCACCAGCCGGAAATTTCACCGCCCACGGAACATCGCTCATCCGTCCATAAAGTTCGCCATTCACAAAATTGGCAATACGGCCAAAAAACAATCCAATCGGAACCGCACAACAAACCAAATCCGCCAACCTCAAAAAAGGTACATTCTTGATTTTCGAAAACAACAGCATCGCCGCAATCACGCCTGCCGCGCCGCCATGAAACGACATCCCACCCTCCATCAAATACAAAATCTTGAGCGGATTATGCATGTAGAACGGAAAGTTATAAAACAAGATATACCCAAGCCGCCCGCCAAGAATAACCCCCACAATCGCCCACGCCATAAAATCATCAATGTCCGCAGGATCAGGCCTCTCGCCTTCTTTCTGCCCCTTAATCAACATCAAAACATATTTCCACCCGAGCAAAAATCCGCACAAATAAGCCAACGCATACCAACGCACCGGCAAAGGGCCGACAAAAAACGCAACCGGATCAATATCAGGAAAATCAAGAGCCATATCCCATTGTATAAGCCCTAAAAAAATCTTTGTCACCTATCAACAGGTTTTATTTTTCTTTCGATGGATGACTCTTGCACCATTCAAATCCCCATGATAACTCAGCCCAATATTCTGGAGAAAAAATGACCGCATCGCGCGAAAAATTACTGGACGATTTGGCCAAAATGGCCGGGGGAACAGTCGGCATTCTAAGCGATGCCAGCCGCCAGTTTCGCGAAGATTTAAAATCCCGAATGGAAGACATCGCCGCCCGGCTCGACCTCGTACCGCGCGAAGATTTCGAAGCTCTCGAGACACGATTCCTCGCGCTTCAAAAACGCGTTGATGCTCTCGAAGGAAAAACGAGCGCAAGCAAACCCAAAAAGACAACGGCCACTAAAACAGCAAAAACAACAAAGAAGAAATAACAATGACCGCACAAACCCAGCGCCGCGCCGAAATAGAAAACCCCCTCGACAATGTCGAAGAGGTTTTGATGGCCAACAACTGGATCTGGGACCGCACAGGCGAAGATGAGATCATCGTTCAAATCGCCGGCAAAGGCTGTTCATACAAACTCTTCTTTATTTGGCAAGAAGACATGAACGCCATGCAGTTCTGCTGCCAATACGACCTTCAAATTGAAAAATCACGCCGCCCCGTAGCTCTCAAAGCCCTCAGCTCCATGAACGAGAAGCTCTGGATGGGCCACTTCGATATACCCGACCGCTCGGGCGCCCCCTGCTTCCGTCAAACTTGCCTCTTCCGCGGCATTTCAAAAGGCTCGAGCCTTGAACAAATCGAAGACCTCGTCGACATCTCCCTAGCGCAATGTGAACGTTTCTACCCCGCCTTCCAAATGCTCTCCGATAAAAGCTTCGCCGCCAACGACGACAATCTGCATTTCGCACTCATGGAAACCCAAGGTGAAGGGTAACCAGCCACACATCGTTCTTGTCGGCTGTGGCAATCTCGGCTCTGCCCTGCTCGGTCGCTGGCTCCACATTGGTTTCTCCTCCCGCTTTACGGTCATCAAGCCCTCGCCCTTAAGCCTGGCCATAACCAAACTATCGTCTTCCCTGAACTATAAAAAATCCATCGCCGAGGCCCGTGAAGAAATAAGAACGGCAGATCTCATCATCCTCGCCATCAAACCGCAGATCATGCCGGAAGTTTGCGTTGAATTAAAACCACACCTGAATGAAAACACCCCCATCCTCTCCCTTGCCGCCGGAAAGACCCTCTCGACAATCCAAAGCTATTTCTCGGGAACCCGGCCTATAATGCGCGCCATGCCCAACACCCCCACCGCAACCGGCAAGGGTGCAACGGTGTGTATCGCCGGCCAAAACACATTGCCCAAAACAAAATCCCTGATCACATCCCTCTTCGAAACCACAGGCCTTATAGAATGGATCACCGATGAATCCCTCATCGACGCCGTAACCGCCCTGTCCGCCTCCGGCCCCGCCTATGTCTATTATTTCATCGAGGCCCTCACCAACGCTGCCATCCACAACGGCCTGCCTCACGATCTCGCCTCCAACCTCGCCCATCAAACCGTCATCGGCGCCGCCGCGCTGGCCGAGCATTCAAAAGACAACGTCAAAACCTTGCGAGAAAACGTAACATCAAAAGGCGGGGTCACCGCCGCCGCCCTACAGGTTCTGATAGATGGTCAATTCGAAAAAATCCTGGGTGAGGCTCTCAAAGCCAACATCGCCCGCGCCAAAGAATTGAACCGCTAAGACTTAGTGCCTAGTCCAATATCTTTCGCCAGCTTACTGCGCTTCTTCGCATAATTCGGCGCCGTCATCGGATAATCCGAAGGCAAATCCCAACGCTCGCGATACTGCTCAGGCGTCATATCATAGGCCGTCTTTAAATGCCGCTTCAGCATCTTCAGCTGCTTGCCGTCCTCCAGACAAATAATAAAGTCCGGCGTCACTGATTTATTAATGGCCACGGCTGGCTTCGGCCGCCCCACACTCATCTTGCCGCCAGAAAGTCCGCCCAACGAATGATAAACCTGCTCAATCACAGCAGCAATTTCTTGAGTGGGCACAGTATTGTTCGAAAAATAAGCGGAAACAATCTCAGTCGTATACAGCATAAGATCTTCTTTTTCATTCTCGGCCATAATATTCGCTCCGCTTTTATGAAGTTTTACTATGCTAATGTCTCACAACCTGGCCCCATCTGGCAAGTTTGAATTAAAGCCCTTCAATTGCCCGGGTTGCATTTTTGGATACACTCACATCCGCCCCGCGCAGATAAACGGGCTGCACATCGCTTGTAAAGACATCCGCCCTCTCTTCAAAGGCCTGCAAAACGAGCTTGGGATCACAAAATTCAAGATCATCACGAACAACAACGCACGCCGGCATTGTGCAAACCCCCTTAAATCGAGGCAACCCATTCCCCACCAACACACACACCTGATTGCTCAAAAGCACTTCAATCTCTTGCGATGTCTTCAAACAAGGGTCTTGCCATGCTTGATCAAAATCCCCAAAACCCTGTACATAAAACTCCTCCCGTCGACTTTCCACGATAGCGAGAACATCCCCCTCAATGCCCAAAGTCAAAGCCCTTAACGTCGTAATGCCGAATAAAGGGATATCCAAAGCCAAAGCGAGTGATTTCGCTACAGCGAGCCCGGCGCGCAGTCCTGTAAACGTCCCCGGCCCAATACTGGCAATCACCACATCCAGATCAGAAAACCCAATCCCGGCCTGCGCCATCAATCGCCCAATCATAGGCAAAACCGCGTCCGCCTGCCCCTTGGACATGGGCATGACCTCGGAATACAACTCAGCGCCTGCCGCAACCCCAACGCAGCACGCATCCATCGCCGTATCGATAAAAAGAACAGTCTGAACGTCGCTCATTAGAGCGTCTTATAGTATTTTACACGCTTCATCAAATGAAAGCCGCGGAGAACGAGGATGCAAGCCCGACGGATCGCCATATCCAATATTGCACAGGAAGTTCGGCTCAATATCCTGTCCTTTGAAAAACTCTTCTTTAACACCTTTGGCATTAAACCCAGACATAGGACCGCAATCCAGGCCCAAAGCCCGCGCTGCCATAATCAAATACCCACCCTGCAACGTGCCATTTCGAAAGGCCGTATCCGCGATTTTAGCTTCTTTTCCTTCAAACCATGATTTCGCATTCGTATGCGGAAACAACTGCGGCAACTTCTCATAAAACTTCATGTCATATCCAATAATCGCCGTCACAGGCGCTTGCATGGTCTTATCAACATTCCCGGCATCCAAATGAGGCTTCAGTCGCTCTTTGTCTGCCTTCGACTTAACGAACAAAACCCGGCCCGGCGAGCAATTCGCGCTTGTCGGCGCCATTTTAAGCAAATCATAAATCGCCCGGATCATAACATCCGAAACATCCTTATCCTGCCATGTACTATACGTACGCGCCTCCCGGAACATCACATCCAAGTCCTGATCCGATAAAATATCCATATCCTTCGTCTCGCTCTTTAAAACGGGCTTGCTCATGACTAAATTCCTTTCATAGGTTAAACGGCTTCTAAAACAAATGGTTGAAAAAAACAGGATTTCAATATCTATTGAAGGCATCATGCCAAAAAACATAGTCATTTGCTTGATTTTTTTTATAATCGGGGCGCAAAACTTTGCACGCGCCAACGATGCCCCTTTTATCCCCGAAGATAAGAGCTCAGCGGTAATTCTATCCTACGGCCGGGTTGGTGAAGATGAACGCCCGGACTCCAACATCAGCATAGATCAATTCAAAGAGCATGTTGATGAAATTCTGAACGGTGCATACATTGTGCTGCCTTTGGAAGCCATAATCAGCCACATCCAGGCATCACAACCCCTCGCCCCCAAAACAATAGCCATAACATTTGAAGGCGCCTATAAATCAGCCCTGAAAAACGCAATCCCTCTGTTGCTCGAACACAATATCCCTTTCACCATCTTCTACGCCGCCGATAACGCCGCGCAAACCACAGACCAATACATGACATGGAAAGATCTCAAATCCCTGTCACATCATGAAGAAGTATCCTTCGGCATTCTTCCGCCCGCATATGACCGCCTTTCTGAAAAATCCGAAGAAGACATCCGTTCCGCTCTGAACCGGGCCCTGCTTACCCACCGCGAGAATTTCAACAAAACACCTGCATTCTTTTCTTATCCCTACGGCGAATATTCTCAAAAATACAAAGACATCATCGCATCCTACAATTTCAAGGCGGCGCTTACACTCAACTCAGGCGCCATCTCCAACAAGTCTGACATGAACGCCCTACCCCGCTTCACCATAACCGAACAATACGGCGACCTCGATCGCTTTGACCTGATCACAACCGCATTACCGCTCTCCGTAACAGATATCGAGCCACCTGTGCCGCTCTTGGGATCAGACGCCCCTCAAATAGGATTCTCCCTCCCGGACGATCTAAAGAACGAAGCTCAAAAACTAAACTGCTTTATCTCAGGCCAGGAAAAGCCTGATATCGATATCATCAACACGCGCATCGAAATTCGCAGCAAACAAGCAATATCAGACGACCGCACACGCATAAACTGTACGCTTCCAGGCCCCGACGATCGGTGGAGATGGTTTGGAATACTGCTCATCAATCCGCAGCAGGACGAACCTCAATAACTTCCGGCACATAATGCTTCAGCATATTCTCAATACCTGACTTTAATGTCATGGTTGAGCTAGGACATCCAGAACACGCCCCTTGCATCTTCAAATAAACAATCCCGTCTTCAAATTTCTCAAAAACAATATCCCCACCATCCATCATCACCGCCGGACGGACACGCTCATCAATAAGCTGCTTAATCTGCACAACAATCTCATCATCCTCATCATCCCCCGCAGACTCCTCAACCTCTTCTAGGATAACCGGCTGGCCAGTCGAAAAATGCTCCATCAAAGCCGCCAAAATCATCGGCTTCAACATAATCCAATCCGTATCGTCCGCTTTGCTCACGGAAATAAAATCCTGTCCCAAAAAAACACCTTCAACACCCTGCAACCCAAACAAGCGCTGCGCCAAAGGCGATCGTGCGCTCTCTTGTCTCGATTTAAACTCTGCCGTCCCCTTCCGCAGCACAACCTCGCCCGGAATAAACTTCACGGTCGCAGGATTAGGCGTGGCTTCAGTTTGTATAAACATGGTTCAGATCCTTAATAATTCTTACAAAAGCTTTGCAATACTCTCCGCACTCAAATGCCCCGGCACAATCGTGAGCGTAATCCGCAACTCATCCATCCCCTTACCCGCAAAATATTCAATCAAAGGTCCGGGTCCCGACGGATTTGTGCTCGCCGCCAATATCAATTTATTAATCGAGGGATAATTTTCAATGGCCTTCACCACTTGCTCGGCCTTCTTGCCTTCCTCAATAACAACTTGCGGCCGAATACCGCTAAGATCAAAAATCTCCTGCTGCACCTCAAGCAAAAATCTCTGCGCCTGCTCATGCTGCTCCTGACGCATACGTTCTTCAATTCCGCCCCAATGTTGGAAATCAGGCTCCTCCATAACATGCAAAACGACAATGCCAGCCCCAACCTTCTTCGCTGCCAACGCCGCATAATGAGCCGCCGCCATAAACTCTTCACTCCCATCAGCCAAAATCAAATATGTTCTGTCTCTATCACTCATAATCCCTTGCCTCACTTATCGTCTACGCCTGATTTTATCGGAAAACCATCCCGCAAACATTGCAAAACTAACGCAGCTCAATCCATACAAAAATGAATTATATTGCGAGAACTTCAAAATACTCGCATTCACTCCAATTTGCGCGATCGTCAAAGGATGCTTCTCCACAAGCACGCCGCCCTCGCCGTGATAGTAAACCGACACGGTGTAATCCCCAACGGGGACATTCGACGGTATTTTAAAATCAGCACGGAACAAACTGCCGTCCTCAAAAACTTCAACCTCTTGCCCTGCCATAGAATAAAGATTGTGGTCTTCACGTGTCCGAACCAACGCTTCATAAAAATCCTTATACTCCTTACTGCTCCGCTTTTCCGACGAACTCGGGCTAAGCACCGCAGGATCATAAGTCTCCATCACATTTGTCGTCGCCGCATAATTATAAAAAACCGGGATATTCTTAAACGTCACAGAATTCTTGTTAAGCCATGCTCCCATAACACGACCTTTTTTCCGCACAACAACTTCTTTGTGCGGCCCTTCAACAACAACTGCCAAATCCCCCGGCCCTGGTCTATTTCCAAAAACCACCAAATTCTCCCCATGGAAATTGCTGGCGACGTTAATCTCGCGCTGGTCGGTATCAAAAACAATTTCTTCCGCCTGCGCCGCCGAAACACACACACAAAGCGCGGCAAAAATCATCCACAAACTCGGCATCATCGCCCACCTCTTATACTTAAAGAGAACAATTCCGCTGGCTCAATAAACATTTGTCCCACCATCTGAAAGCACACACCAAGCACAATGGCGGCCAAAATCAAACGCGCCGCCAGACCTTTAATTTTTCCGGAAAAACTCACACCAATTTGTGCCCCAATCACTCCGCCAATAATCAGAATAAACGCCAGCATAACATCCACATTATTGTTCAACACAGCATGCAGCATCGTCGCAAACGCCGTCGTGAAAATCATCTGAAACAAAGACGTTCCCGCCACCAAAAGCGTTGGCATACCCAAAATATAAATCATCGCCGGCACCAAAAAGAATCCGCCGCCAATTCCTAAAATCGCTGCCAAAAGACCGCCAATAAATCCAAGACCTCCCGGAACCAGCGCGCTCATATAAAGTCCAGATCTCGGAAATCGCATCTTCCACGGCAACGAAGCCAAAAACGGCGAAACCCTGAGCGTATTAAATTCCGCTTTCATACTCGCAGGCTTAAAAAAAGTTGATTTAATGCTCTCAAACAGCATCAAAAAACCAATCCCACCAAGCAAAACAATATATAAAAATGAAATCGCAAAATCGATCTGGCCCACAGCTTCCAGCAATTTAAAAATGAAAATTCCGATAATCGTCCCGGTAAAACCCCCGCCCAGCATAATCCCGCCAACCTTAAGATCGACATTGCCATTCCGCCAGTGCCCGAAAACCCCCGCCGTCGCCGACGCCACAAGTTGCGAAGCCTGCGTCCCCACCGCAATCGTCGGCGGAATGCCCATAAAAATCAAAAACGGCGTGGTCAAAAACCCTCCGCCAATACCAAACAAGCCCGATAAAAACCCAACCACAGCACTGAGCATCAAAATGCTCTCAGCCGAAACCGCCATCTCTGCAATCGGAAGGTAAACCTGCATGCCTAGGTTCTAGGGAATAAACGAAAAAAATGCAATCAATTCAGATATTCAATTAAAGATTCTGCTATTGAATATACATGTCCTGCGGCATCCGCCCATGAATCCTTAACCTTGGATCACACGTAAAGCTGCGATACTCGCCATTCATGTGATCATGTATAATTTTTTCGAAATCAACCGAGCGCATAATATTGGCAAAACCCGGCGCCCATCGCGCAAAAGAATCCGCGGAAGATGAACATTCAAGAATATAAAGCTTATCGTAATATGGCGCCGCAGCCATCAACCCCTTTTTCCAGATTTTGGTCCCGACAGACGGCCGAAAAGTCGCTTCAATCACACTACCAAACCCTCGGCCAAAGCCGCCATCCGCATAAGCCGCAATCTTCGCATTATCATACTCAGCCAAATACTCTTTCCAAAACTCAACGGCATAATTCTTATGCTGAATATTCACCGCATAGACCCGCGGATAGGTCAAAAACCGACTATCATCCCGCACACGCATGCGGCACGCCGCAAAATCGGTCAATCCCGGCGCCGCAACGGTAAAAACATCATCAGGTCCCTGATCATGGACCCGCGCCCAGCGATCAGGATAATGCAAAGACACGCCAGTATCAGGGTCCTGCCACACGGCAATCTCCGCCCGCGCCCAACTACATGTCGAGCACGCCGTCAAAAAAACCAATAAAAACAGTAAAATATGTGAAAGTCTCATGAGGAACCTCAGAAACCATTATGCCCGATTTTCTTGAATCTGGCTAGAATTAAATCAAGACCAAAATCCCATAATTTTCTTGGTCTCAGCCAACGTCTTCTCCGCAATCGCCCCCGCCTTTTCATTGCCACCCTTTAAAACCTTGTCAATTTCGCCCGGGTCCTTCAAAAGCTCGTTCATCCGCTTGGTAATCGGTGAAAGCGTTTCGACCGCCAGCGCCGCCAACACAGGCTTAAACTCACCCCAACCCTTGCCCGCGAACTTCGCAATAATCTCCTCTTTCGTCGTATCCGCCAGCGCCGCAAAAATCGTCACCAGATTATCCGCCCCCGGACGCCCCTCAAGCCCCTTCACACTGTCCGGCAAAGGCTCGGAATCCGTCTGCGCCTTTTTAATCTTGCTGGCAATCTTGTCGGCATCGTCGATCAGGTTAATGCGGCTATTATCACTATCATCCGACTTGCTCATCTTCTTTGTGCCGTCCTTCAGGCTCATCACCCGCGTCGCCGCCCCAACAATATAAGGTTCCGGCTGCGGAAAAAATTCTGCCTTGTAGCGCGTGTTAAACGTGCTGGCAATCTCGCGGCTCAGCTCCAAATGCTGCTTCTGGTCATCCCCCACTGGAACATGCGTCGCCTTGTAAACCAGAATATCCGCCGCCATCAAAACCGGATAGGCAAACAACCCCAACCCGGCGCGCTCCGCATCTTTCCCCGCCTTGTCCTTAAACTGCGTCATCCTTTCCAATTTTCCCAT
The DNA here is from genome assembly GCA_964478225.1 of uncultured Micavibrio sp. Taxonomy (GTDB): domain Bacteria; phylum Pseudomonadota; class Alphaproteobacteria; order Micavibrionales; family Micavibrionaceae; genus CAYZHM01. Next base: position 50,060 of record CAYZHM010000004.1, on the reverse strand, counting down.
CTGGCTCATCGTCGCCAGCAACCACATCAACTCCGAATGCTGTACAACGCTCGACTGCACAAAAATCGCCGACTTTTTTGGATCAATCCCGCCTGCAATAAAGGCTGCGGCAATCTCCCGCGTTGCCTGTGGCAAGATTTTGGCATCATAAGGCTGCGTGATCGCATGCAAATCTGCGACCATATAAAGACACTCCGAATTCGGTTCGTCCTGCAACTTCACCCAATTCTTCAGCGCCCCAAGATAATTCCCGAGGTGAAGATTATTGGTCGGCTGCATGCCCGACAAAATCCGCTTCATACTTTTTTACCCTTCTTAAAATACTTTTTAAATTCCTTCATATCCACTGCACCGGTTAGAACCGCGCACATACCGTAGGCCATCATACCGCCGGCAATCAGGATCGCAAGCGCAATAACACGGCCCACGCCTTCCGTTGCAAACATCGGCTCCAACATCTCTTGCAACAATATCACCACACCTGTCATCACACCTGTCGACACCAAGATGCCAACCGCACATTTTTTGAAACGCTCGTCAAAACTATTCGCTTTCTTGGTATGTAACGCATGATAAAGCATCACAAGCTGCACCCATCCGACAATCCCCGTAGCAAACGCAATCCCAGCCACACCCAAAAACTGCATCAACGTTACTGCCAGCACGATATTCAAGACCGTGACAACAATCGATATTTTCACGGGGGTCTTCGTATCTTGCTTCGACCAAAATGCGGTCGAAAAAACCTTCACCGCAATATACGCCGGCAACCCCACAGCATAACCTTTCAGCACCATGCTGGTAATTGCTGCATCCGTCTCCGTAAATTCTCCGCGCGCAAATAAAACGCTGATAATCGGCCCCGCCGCGACCAAAAGTGCCGCCGCCGCCGGTAACCCCAGCAACAATGTCACTTCCATCGCCCGGTTAAAAAGGTGCTTGGCCTCTTTCTCATTCCCCGCCGCAACCGCACGCGACAACATCGGTAATAACGCCGTCCCCACCGCAATCCCCACCGTACTCAAAGGCAACTGGTTCAAACGGTCGGCATAATAAAGATATGAAATCGACCCCGTCGGCAAAAACGATCCGATGACCATATCGGCAAACAGATTAATCTGCACAACGCCCGCCCCGACAATCCCCGGCCCCATAAGACGAAACAATCTTTTTATCCGGGGAGTAATCCGCGGCGCAACAATCTTCAGCTTAAAACCAATCCGCCGGGCCTGAAGGAACAAAAGCAAAAACTGCAACACGCCCGCCGCCGCCACACCCCAAGACATCGCATAACCGGCATTTTCAAATTGCCCCGAAACCAGCAACGCCCCAATCAACGATAAATTAAACAGCAAGGGTGCCACCGCAAACGGCCAAAACCTGTTGTGCGCATTAAGCACGCCGCCCAGCAAAGATGTCAAAGACATCAGCAACAAATAAGGAAACGTCACCCGCGAAAACTCGACCGCCAGACTGTAACGCTGCGGCTCGTCGCTAAACCCCGGTGCAATCAGGTTTATAATCAGCGGCATGGACGCAATCGCCGCAACCGTAATCGCCGACAACCCCCACAACATAATCGCAAATGCCCGGTTCGCGAACAGATTGGCCGACTCCTCGCCCTCTTTCTCTAGCTCCCCAGAATACATCGGCACGAACGATACGCTAAACGCGCCCTCCGCCGTCACCCGCCTAAAAAAATTCGGCAATTTAAGGGCTACGAAAAATGCGTCCGCAATCGGCCCCGCACCCAAAATCGACGCTGTTAAGATGTCACGAACAAATCCGGCAACCCGCGAAAGCGCAGTCATACCAGCAACCGTTGCCATGGCCTTTAAAAGTTTCATGGCCCATCATTAGCAGGAAGCAAAACAAACAAAAAGAGGTGAAATTTTAAGAAAGACTATTTAGGATCCCAAACAAGAAATTCCCGCCCGTCTTTGTAACGAACAGATGGATTTTCCGATATAACATGGCCCGCCGCGTCACAAATTTTAGTATTCTCATCAATAATGATGGCCTTCGCCGTCATGCCTTTAATGCGCTCCGATGCCACTCTGCGCCCATGCAAGTCCAGAACAAAATCGAGATCCTTACCAGACAAATCAAACCCAGGCACCATCGCCATGCGCCGATAAATATCTCTAAGTTTTTCCAAGCCAAACATTAATAAAACCTCTTATGAATTATGAAAACTTTATACAACAATTCCCCTGTAATATGCAAGTTTTTGTGCTAACTAAAAGCCATGCAAAATCCCGAGCGCACCCAATTTGGCAACCAAACAGTCACCCCAGCGGAAAAAACCGCCCGCGTTCACGGTGTTTTTGACAACGTCGCCGATAAATATGACCTCATGAATGACCTCATGTCCGGAGGCCTCCACCGCTTGTGGAAAGACCGTCTCATCCGCGAAATCCGCCCCCGCCTCGGCCTCAAATATCTTGATGTCGCCGGCGGCACAGGTGACATCGCGTTCCGGCTGCGCAAAAAAATCGGTGAAGGCGCTAATATCACCCTCTGTGATCTTACTCACCATATGCTGGATATCGGCCGCTCCCGCGCCATCGACCGTGGCTGGCTGAACGAATTCGAATGGGTTACAGGCAACGCAGAATCTTTGCCCTTTCCCGATGAAAGCTTCGATGTCTACACAATTTCCTTCGGTCTGCGCAATGTCACCCACATCGATAAGGCCCTTGTCGAAGCTCACCGCGTCCTCAAACCGGGCGGCCGCTTCTTTTGTCTCGAATTCTCCAAGGTTCCAGACCCTTTCCTTGCCAAAATCTACGACCTCTACTCATTCAAAGTCATCCCGCAAATTGGCCAAATGGTGGCCAAAGACAAGAATAGCTACCAGTATCTCGTTGAATCCATTAGAAAATTCCCAAAACAAGACGCCTTGGTCACCCGCCTGGAAAAGGCCGGATTTGCCCGCTCAACCTACAAAAACCTTAATCTCGGCATCGTAGCGATACACAGCGGCTTAAAAATCTAAAAAAGATTGCTTGACTTTTTACATAACTTCTGTGTATGCTCCGCCCAAGATAAGAATTTTACCATTGACAAAGGCTCGTTAGTCGCGCAAAGGTAGGCTCTAATCAATTCAAAAATAAACTAATATGCTTGGAAGGAGAGGAAACTCACATGAGCAACTTTACTAAATCAATCGTTTACTCCGGTGTTGTACTTGCGGCCGGTCTTGTTGCGATCATCGCGATCTACAACAACATGACGCAAGATGGAGCAAACTACGCGCAAATGGAACCTGCTGCGGGCGAAGCTGCTGGTGAATTCACAGAAACATATGATGGCGTTTCTTCGTCTATCCAAAACGCTTCTGACGAAGCCGCAACAATGGTAGAAGAAGCCGTTGACGCAACAGCAGAAGCTGCCTCAGACGCCGCTGCTGCAGTTGAGAACACAGTTGATGAAATGACATCAACAGATGCAACAGTAACACCAGAATCTGCTGCTGAAGCCGCTGACGCTGCTGAAGAAGCTGCCGACAAAGCTGAAGAAGCAACTGATGCCGCTGCTGAAGCCGCTGAAGAAGCTGTAGAAGAGCACCCAGCTCACTAATAAAGAATTATTTTCCGGTATCGGAAATGAAGCAAAAAACCCTGCTTTTCTTAAGCAGGGTTTTTCTTTATAGTCCCCCTCATGGCTAAAACACTCAAAGATACAGCAATCCTCCTCATTATCTCAGGCGGGATCGCCGCATACAAAAGTCTCGAACTCATCCGCCTGATCCGCAAAGACGGCGGCAGCGTCCGCGCCATCCTCACCAAAGGCGGATCACAATTCATCACACCGCTCAGCGTCTCCGCCCTCAGCGAAAACGAATGCCACACCGAACTCTGGTCAAAATCCGACCCCACAGGCATCGACCACATCCGCCTCACCCGTGAATCTGATCTGGTCGTCGTCGCACCCGCGAGCGCCGACATCCTCGCCAAAATGGCCCACGGCAATGCTGACGACCTCGCCACAGCCACACTGCTCGCCGCGGACAAACCCATCCTCATCGCTCCGGCCATGAACCACAAAATGTGGGACCATCCCGCAACTCAGGACAACGTGAAAACCCTTAAAAAACGCGGCGTCACAATCATCGGCCCCGAAAAAGGCGAAATGGCCTGCGGAGAATACGGCCTGGGCCGCATGTCTGAACCCGAAGATATCTTGAAGGCCATCAAAAAATGCCTTTAAAGGCCGTCGTCACCGCAGGTCCGACTTACGAACCCATCGATCCTGTCCGCTACCTCACCAACCGCTCGTCCGGGAAACAAGGCTACGCAATCGCCGAAGCCCTCGCCAATGCCGGCATGGATGTCACCTTAATTTCAGGCCCTGTAAACATTCCAACATTCCAACATTCCAACATTCCAATCATCCAAATCCAAACTGCGAACGAAATGCTCACCGCCTGTGAAAGCGCCCTTCCGGCCGATATCTTCATCGCCGCCGCCGCCGTCGCCGACTGGGCGCCGATCTATTCTGATCAAAAACTCAAAAAATATGCCGGGCCTCCCGTCATTCAATTCAAAGAAAACCCGGACATCCTCAAAACTATAGCCAACCATCAACAAAGGCCAAAACTCGTCATCGGTTTTGCCGCCGAAAGCGAGAACCTGATTGAAAACGCCAAGGCCAAACTGAAGTCCAAATCCTGCGACTGGATCATCGCCAACAACATCTCTGAAAACATATTTGGCGCCGATGAGAATCATGCTTATCTAATCACCTCTACAACCACAGAAGAATGGCCGCGCATAAGCAAACAAGATGTTGCCGCCCGCCTGGTAAAAAAAATTACGGAGTTTATGCAATGACCATCCCCGCAATCAAAGTCGCCTTGATGCCCCTGCCGCACGCTGTGGGTTTACCACTCCCAAAATATGAAACATCGCTCTCTGCCGGAATGGATCTGTCCGCAGCCCTCGAAGAAGCCATCGAACTCGGCGCCGGCGACCGCGCGCTCATCCCCACCGGCCTTGCCATTTCCCTGCCCGAAGGCTACGAGGCACAAGTCCGCCCCCGCTCCGGCCTCGCCATCAAACACGGCGTCACCGTCCTCAACACCCCCGGCACCATCGATGCCGATTACCGCGGCGAAATCAAAGTCATCCTGATCAACCACGGCAAAGAACCCTTCACCATCGAGCGCGGCATGCGCATCGCGCAAATGGTCGTTGAAAAACACGAACATATCGAATGGGAAGTGGTGAAGTCCTTAGACGAAACAAACCGCGGCGCCGGCGGTTTCGGCTCTACCGGAACGAATTAAAAAGCCGCCGCATCAAGCCGGTCTTCATAACTCAAAGGTTTCTCTCTAATCGTCCTCAAAAGAAAAGCCTTTTCCTGATCAAGATGCAGAGAAATTTCTTCTATTAAAATATTAAACAAACGCTTCTGATCCTTCACACCACAAGAATACGTCACAATAGTTCTCTCTCTGTCCGGATCGGGAAACCCATCACCCGGATCAAGAGTAAAATCTTTCCCACGCTCCACACTCACTTTAATTCGTGATTTTTCCGGCGCCTTAATATCATAACGAATAGATATACTCTGCAAAAGCGAACCCATTTCACCACAACGCGGACCAAACTGAAACCCCTCACCATTTCCTAAAAGTCTCTTGGCTAATTCTGATAAAACGCGATAACTTCCAATTTGATACTCACGATCATTCCCCGCTTCAGACAAAACTTTTCCGGATTGAATTTTCAAACGATTGGAAACGTTAATCGACTCAAAATCAGTATTCACTAATCGCAAAGCCCCATTAATCGTCTCCAAAACCTCTTGATGTTTGGACTCAAAATTTCTCACATAATCAGCAGCAGCATCAGAAAAATGTTCTTGCGACATAACGTTCCTCCCAATTTGTTATAATCATCCAACTATATTGACGATTTGCATATTGTCAATATTTTATCATCCAGCCTCTGTGCCACGAGCGCTCCATATGCTAAAACCGATTCATGCCCCAGCCTGCGTTAAAAACCGAAGATACCCCTGAAACCAACCACACGCCGATGATGGCGCAATATCACGCGATCAAGGCAGCCCACCCCGGCACACTCCTTTTCTACCGCATGGGCGATTTCTACGAATTGTTTTTCGAAGACGCCGAAACCGCAGCCTCCGTTCTCGACATCACCCTCACCAAACGCGGCAAAACCGACGGCACAGACATCCCCATGTGCGGCGTCCCCTTCCATTCCTGCGAACCCTATCTCGAACGCCTTATCCGCGCGGGTCACAAAGTCGCGATCTGCGAGCAAACCGAAACCCCAGACGAAGCCAAGGAACGCGCCAAGCGCGAAGGCAAACCCGTCTCCAAATCGCTCGTCAACCGTGAAGTCATCCGCATCGTCACACAAGGCACATTAACCGAAGACTCTTTGCTGGACGCCCGCGAAAACAACTACATCGCCGCCATAGCGGAAATTGCAAACGAACTCGGCATAGCATGGCTTGAGCTCTCCACTGGCGCCTTTTATATCCAATCATCCAATCACCAATCCCTAACCACCAACCTTGAACGCATCAACGCCAAAGAAATTCTCATCTCCGAAAAAATGCCCCTCGCGCTGGACAATCCTTCCCTCATCACGCGCCAACCCCATTCCCTCTTCGACAGCGAAAACGCACGCAAAAGACTGCAAGACATCTTCGGCGTCAAAACCCTTGAAAGCTTCGGCGGCTTCTCCCGCGCTGAAATCACCGCTGCGGGAACCTTGCTCGACTACATCCTGCGCACGCAAAAAGGCAAAATCCCCGCGCTGCAAATCCCGCGCCGTCTTGAACCCAGCGGCACCATGCAAATCGACGCCGCCACGCGCCGCAACTTAGAGCTCACCCGCACCATGTCCGGCGAAAGAAAAGGCAGCCTCCTCGATTGCATCGACGCGACCCTCACCCCCATGGGCGCCCGGCTCCTCCAGTCTCACCTTTCATCTCCATTAACAGACATAGCACTCCTTAACTCTCGTTTGGACTATGTGCAATATTTCCACGACAACAAACAAATCCGCACCCACATCCGCGAAACACTCAAATCCGTCCCCGACATCGAACGCGCTTTAAGCCGTATTGGCATCGGACGTGGAAGCCCGCGTGACCTTCTGATAATCGCTTCCGGCTTGCATCAAATCGCAACAATCCGCGCCACGCTCCAAAGCGACGAACCCGCACGCGAAATCCTTGCACCCATATTAAAAGACCTCGCCGAAGATCCCGCACTTTCAAAATTGCAAGACACGCTCTCCGCTGCTGTCTCTGAAGACTCCCCTGCCCTCGCCCGTGACGGCGGTTTTATCAAAGAGGGCTTCAATCCAACGCTCGATAAAATAAAAGCCCTGCGCACCGACGCCAAACGCCTCATCGCCAAACTGCAAAACGAATACCAAAACCAAACCAAAATCGACACGCTCAAAATCAAATACAACAACGTGCTCGGCTATTTCATCGAGGTCACCGCGCGCCACGCGGACACGCTCATGCTCAAAAAAGGCGACAACGATAACCCGTTCATTCACCGCCAAACTCTCGCCAATGCCGCGCGTTTCACAACAACACACCTCGCCGAACTCGAGCGTGATATCCTTTCCGCCGCCGAAAAATCTTTGGCGCTGGAACTCGAAATCTTTGAAAAACTGGTGGAGCAAACCATCCATATCTCTGCGGCCTTATTGCAAAAATCCTCCGCCATCGCCGCCCTCGATGTCGCCGCCGCGCATGCACAAATCGCCACCGACAGAAATTACATCCGCCCCACCCTCACGCAAAACGAAGACTTCAATATCATCGGCGGTCGCCACCCCGTCGTCGAAACGGCTCTCAAATCTCAAAACGAAAGCTTTGTTCCGAACGACTGCACCCTGAAGGACAATCAAAAACTCTGGCTCCTGACTGGGCCCAACATGGCTGGAAAATCAACATTTTTACGGCAGAATGCTTTGATCGCCATCCTCGCGCAAACCGGCGCCTTCGTCCCCGCAAGCCAAGCCACAATCGGCCTTATCGACCGCGTCTTCTCACGTGTTGGCGCGTCCGATGACCTCGCCCGTGGCCGCTCGACCTTTATGGTTGAAATGGTTGAAACCGCCGCTATTCTCAATCAAGCCACCGAAAAATCCCTCGTCATTTTGGATGAAATCGGCCGCGGCACTGCCACCTTCGACGGCCTCTCCATCGCCTGGGCCTGCGTCGAACACCTTCACGACATCAATAAATCGCGTGCGATCTTCGCAACCCATTATCACGAACTAACTTCTCTCACCTCCAAGCTCGCCTCTCTCGCTTCTTACTCCATGCAAGTCAAGGAATGGCAAGGCGACATCGTCTTCCTGCATTCCGTCGGCGAAGGCGCCGGCGGGCAATCTTACGGCATTCATGTCGGCCAACTCGCAGGCCTCCCGCCCGCCGTCATCAACCGCGCCAAAGAAGTCCTGAGCCACCTCCAGTCCGGCGAACAATCTGGCCGCCTCACCTCGCTCGCCGACGACCTCCCGCTTTTCGCCATGGCCGAACCGCCACAGCAAAAACTGCAAACCAATGAACTCGCCGACTACCTTAAATCTATAAATCCTGATAATCTTTCCCCCAGAGACGCCCTCGAAGCTCTCTATAAACTGAAAGACCTCAGCAGTGATTCCTAAAAACATCCTCTCCACCATCGGCAACACCTCGCTCATCGAAGTCGAACCCGGTATCCTCGCCAAATGCGAGTTTGAAAACCCCTCCGGCTCGATCAAAGCACGCATGGCACATTTCATGATCGAACGCGCCGAACGCGAAGGTCTCCTCAAACCCGGCGATACGATCGTGGAATCGACCAGCGGCAACACAGGCAACGCGCTGGCTATGATCGCCGCCGTCAAAGGCTATAAAATGGTCGTCTGCATCCCCAAAGGCTACAGCAACGAACGCACACAAATCTCGCAAGGCTTCGGCGCCGAGGTCCGCTTCATTGGCGATTTTCAGGTCGGCGAAGCACGCGCCGAAGCCATCCGCCTCGGCCAGCAACCCGGCTGGTACTGCCCCCAGCAATTCGACAATGAATGGAACGTCGAGGAAAATCGCGAATGGCTCGCCAAAGAAATTGCCAATGAACTGCCCCCCAATGTAAAAATCGACGCCATCGTCCAGGGCGTCGGCACAGGCGGCACCTTAATCGGCGTCGCCCAAGGCCTGCGCAAATTCCACAACCCCGATCTCAAAGCCTTCGCGATGGAACCGTCCGAATCCGAAACCCTGCAATGCTGCATCGTCGCGCACCACAAAATCGAGGGAATTTCCGACGGCTTCGTCCCCACAATTTACGAACGCCATAAAAAAGAAGTCTTCGAAGTCATCTCCGTCGACAGCACCACCGCCATCAACGAAGCCCAGCGCATGGCACGTGAACAGGGGCTCTTCGTCGGGCCAAGCTCCGGCGGCAATCTCTGGGCCGCCCGCAAGGTCAAAGAAAAACACCCCGAAATCGGCACAATCCTGACCTTCCTCTGCGACCGCGGCGAAAAATACCTTTCTATGCTCTATAGTTAAGCTCTTGCGATTCCACATCCAAACCTATAAAAACAGCCCATGACCGAGATAATTAGGACAGATGCAGTCATCATCGGAGCAGGCCCCTGCGGCCTGTTCACCGTGTTTGAGTTCGGCCTGCTTGATATGAAATGCCACCTCATCGACATTCTCGACCGTCCCGGCGGCCAATGCGCCGAACTTTACCCGGAAAAGCCGATCTACGACATTCCCGCCTGGCCTGTCATATCGGGGCAGGAACTCACCGACCGCCTGATGGAACAAATCGCGCCCTTCAAACCAGTTTTCCATTTCCAGCAGATGGCCGAGAGCCTTGGCAAACTCGAAAACTGCCCCGACGGATATAAATGGAAACTCACGACGGATATCGGCACAACCTTCTACACAAAAATCATCATCATCGCGGCAGGCGGTGGCTCCTTCGTCCCGAAAAAACCACCCATCCCTGGCATTGAAGACTACGAACAAAAATCCGTCTTTTACTCTGTCCGTAAAATGGATCAATTCAAAGACAAAAAGCTCGTCATTGTCGGCGGCGGCGACAGCGCCCTTGACTGGACACTCAACCTGCAACCGCTCGCGAAATCCATGACCCTCGTTCACCGCCGTGATGATTTCCGCGCCGCGCCCGACAGCGTTGGAAAAATGCGCGGCCTCGTCTCCGAAGGTAAAATGAATCTCGAAATCGGTCAGATCTCTGGCCTCAAAGGATCAAACGGCACACTTTCGGCCGTCACCATCAAAGACGATAAAGGCGCAGAAAAAGATATCGAGTGCGATGGACTGCTGCCTTTCTTCGGCCTCACCATGAAACTCGGCCCCATCGCGAATTTTGGATTAAACCTTCACGAAAACCTCATCCCCGTCGACACGGAAAAATTTGAAACATCTGAGCCGGGCATTTTCGCCGTTGGCGATATCAACACCTACCCCGGCAAACTCAAACTCATTCTCTCCGGTTTCCACGAAGCCGCGCTGGCCTCAAGACAAGCCTTCCGCTACTGCTTTCCGGATGCGCGTCTCAAATTCGAATACACCACCTCCAGCACATCGCTGCAGAAAAAGCTCGACGTCGCGCCCGAAAAAAAATCCGCATAAAATAAGCGCTTGCACCAGCCCGGCATTTTTCCTAAAAAAAATTATGCCAATAAGATTCACCACCTTGGAAAATATCAATACAAACTTCCTCGCCAGCCAATGGTGCGCTCTTCTCGATATGATCGACGGCTATCTCGAAACAAATCCTGCCGACCCGCGCTATCAAGAAAAATTAGAGCTAATCCCGCAACTCCTCGCCGTCTGCGATAATGTTCACGAAGAAATCCAATACAACCGTTTTCACGAAACAGAAAGCTTCGAGCACGAACTAGACCTATACGCTGAAATCGCCGAAAATCTTTCCCTATCCTTTTATTGCAATGAATATAAAACATTAAAAACAAAGCTCGCCGCACTCAAAATTCTTGCCAAAAGAATATCCAATAAAATCAAAGATGAAACCCCATGCGCTAATCCTTTTGGTGAAGATTTAAGGCTGGTCCTTGCCAGCACTCTGGCTGAATTAGAAATCCCTTGTCATGATCCGGCCAATGGTCTAAAACGCCTTTATACCCATCGAAGGAGTGACTGCGTTATGACTACAGACTACCAAAGCAATATCCTTGTTAATTTGCCCGATTGGTTCAATGAAGCCGTTCAAAAACACCTCCCCCGCCTCGATCACAACATTGCAGTCCGCCACAACCGAGCCTTAGTCAATCTCGGCTACAGACCCAAAGACCCCGCGCTCGCCGAAGCCCACCCCATCCCCCTCGAAACAACAGAATTTTCATTCGAATAATCCATCCAAAGCGCGTCTTTCAAAAAAGCTCTTGCTCTTAATTTTTATATGCCATAACATCGCCGGATGACCGCAGAAAACTCCGGTTCAACGCCCGAAAACAAGGGCGGCCTCAAGGACATGATCAATAAAGTCCTTGGGCAAGAACCTGAAAAAAATGGAAGGGAATCTCCCGCTGATCCGCCAAGAGGCCAATCACGCGATGACGACTGGACAAATTTTAGACCAGCCACCCCTTCCCGGTAATAAAATAGAAAAGAGTAACTTTAAATGACCACGACGACCCCCGAAGAAGAATTCAACGCCCACATGGACGTCTTCGCCACCGCCGCCATCCAGCGCCTTAACCGCCGCCTGTCCGACCGCTTTAACAAAGCGCTTGTAAATATTCAAAATGAAACCGGCCTGGAATTTGATGACAATGATTTTGACAGAGAATGTTTTGAAAACCCTTACGCTCTTCCGATCACAGATGAAGAAACATCTATCGCTGAATTACACGAAAGGCTCTACGCAGGTTTTAAATGTTTCGCAAGCAGATCAGTCTATCGACCATTTGAAGACACCCCAGATCATATGGAAGAAGGCTTGAGTATCCTGCGTCATCTAAAACACATACAAACCTGGAAATATGTCTGCGCGCCGGCATTCATCGACGATTGTGAATACCTCCTGAAAAAAGCCATCGAGTTTTATAACGAAGGCAATTACGCAATCAGCCTTGCCCTGCTCAAACACGCAATCGATGATATTCCAGAAATCGAAGATGTTTTCACCAAAGGCGTAGACGCCGCAACCGCCGTTCAACTGACCACTCACTTCGATAATAAAACGAGCCTGGAATTTGACGAAGAATATCCTGAAAATTCGGACGCCCTTCAAGTCCCACAAGACGAAACGTCCGCATACATCCTATCGACAGGCCTCAATATGGTTCTTATCTTTTTCAAACAAGGGCCAGAAAGCACTTATTTCGAACAAATCCCTGATCACATCAGGCACGCCCTTGAAATGCTAGAATCTTTAAAAGAGTCACAAACCCGGAAATATGGCCGCACACCGGCAATCATCAACGACTGTGAATCCCGTCTACAAAAAGCCATCGAGTCTTTTAACGAAGGCGATTACGAAATCAGCTTTGCTCTGCTTAAACACGCAATCGAAGATGTTCCAACAATCGAAGCTCTTATCAAAAAAGGCTTAGACGCCACAACATCCCCTGAACCGTCATAAAACCCACACACAGGAGTAAAAACCATGAGCCTCAGAGATCGTTTAGCAGAAGCAGCAAGCCCGGAAATCGCAATCACACGTACGGCCGAAGCAACCTTCAAAAAATTCCTAGCCGACACACAAGCCGCAGGCGTCAGACATTATTTTACAGGCGATGGGCAACCACAGAGAACAGAAGATCACGGCATAATAGATATTGTATACACCATTAACGATGTTCACAAAGTGGGATTTAGACTTCGTAACGGAGGACGAGATCTTTTTACTTGCGATCCGTTCGGCGAAACGAAAAACATCGAACATGGTGTTCCTGAACATGTACGCGATACCCTTGAAGAAAAACTTGCTTATATGGTTTATCAGGAAGACAGAGAAAAATTTCTGGCCTATTACGATGCGCAAAACGACAACTCATCAAAACCAACCGACCCAACCCCTGAAAGATTTTCAAACATCACAGATGAAATATACCGCTCCGCCATCGACGGCAGGATAACGACAATCTGCTTGCCCTTATTCTCGGGCATCTCCGCAACCTTTTTCGCCGCCGCCATCGCCGCGCCCGATGAAATGCCGCAAGGAATACCCTCGATCCGCGCCAGCTCAATCGCAATCGCAATCGCCTCGTCATTCCCGACCGCAACAATCCCATCAATCAAATCTCGCTCCAAAATGCTCGGCACAAACCCCGCGCCGATCCCCTGAATTTTATGCGGACTATGCGCACCGCCTGCCAAAACCTGACTATCCTCCGGCTCCACCGCATAAGTTTTAAAGCTCGCCTTCCGCGCCTTAATCACCTGCGAAACGCCTGTCAAAGTTCCACCCGTCCCAACCCCGGCCACCAAAATATCGCACGCGCCTTTGGTGTCCGCCCAAATCTCCTCTGCCGTCGTCTCGCGGTGAATTTGCGGGTTGGAGAGATTTTCAAACTGCTGTGGAATAAAACTATGCGGAATCTCCGCCGCCAATTCCTCAGCCTTCGCAATCGCCCCATTCACACCCAGCTCTTTCGGCGTCAAATGCAACTCCGCTCCGTAAAACACCATCATCTTGCGTCGCTCAATCGACATCGATTCCGGCATCGTCAAAATCACGCGGTATCCTTTCGCCGCGCCTACAAATGCCAGCGCAATCCCAGTATTCCCCGATGTCGGCTCAATAATCACGCTTTTGCCGGGAATGAGTTTCCCTTCGCGCTCCGCCGCCTCAATCATCGCAAACCCAATCCGGTCCTTGACCGAACTCACCGGATTAAAAAACTCCAGCTTCGCCAAAATCTCTGCATGCAATTTATACTTCGCGCTCCATTTCTCCACACGCACCAAAGGCGTCGCACCAATCGTCTCCAAAATCGATCCGTAAACCTTGCCACGCACTTCCGCTTCCGGCTTCAACGCCGCCGCGCTCTCACTTTTAATCGCTGCATAAGTCATCACATTTCCCCTGTTAAATATCTTAAGTTAAAGCAAATAATTCAAAAAAGCCCATTCAAAGAGAAATGAGCCGAAAATGAAGCATTTTGAGAACCGGAGCGCAGCGTACATTTGAGTACGTGAGCACCGGAAGCGCAAAAATTCTTTATTTGCAGGCCATTTATCGCAGAATGTGTCTAGTCGCCTTCGCCGGGATTGGGCGAGAAGTACTTCTCAAACTTGCCCTCTTCATCCTTATACTTATCCGCATCCGGCAACGCGTCCTTATTATGCGTAATGTTCGGCCATTTCTCCGCATATTCACGGTTCAGCTCTAACCATTTATCCGCCTTAGGGTCACTATCCGGCACAATCGCCTCAACCGGGCACTCCGGCTCGCACACGCCACAATCGATGCATTCATCCGGATGGATCACCAGCATATTCTCGCCCTCGTAAAAACAATCGACGGGGCACACTTCAATACAATCGGCATATTTGCAGTTGATACAAACGTCGGTGACAACGAAGGTCATAAACAATCCTCACACATTAAACGGATAAAACCATAATCACCCTGAGAAAGCTTGGCAAGCCCGAAAACTCAAGGGTCCTTCTTCCGAAAAACATCCTTAAAAGCATTCAAAAACCCGCTCTTTTCATCTTCGGGCTGTGTATACATAATTTTCTTAGGCTTCTCTTGAGCATGCTTCGGGTCATTATTTTTCTTCTCTTCACCCTCAATCTCAAGCTCCACATGCCCCACCATGCTTTTCACATCCACCCCGTAAATATGACGGCGCTGTATCCGGCTTAAAACTTCGCGTTCCGTGACATGAAACTCTCCATCAACCTTAACCATCTGCGTTGCAAATTCAAAGAACTTGGTCTTGTCCTCATACGAAGGAATAAGGCGATACATGTCCATCGGGTCCTGCGGCGCATCCATGTCCGCCTCCAGCACAGCCCTTTGGTGAGTCGAAAAATCGAACTCATTCAAAATTTCCAGCATAAGATCACGCTCAGGCTGGCGAATCCGGCCATCCACATGCGCCATCGCGAAAACCGCGCGCCACATATAAAATTGACTTTCGGTGACCATAAAATTCCTTTCACACCTCTCTCCTCATTGAACCGCGTCCGCCTCATCGGTTCAACAACAAAATTATGTTCTTGTTTTGTTCTTAATTGTGGCGTACAAATCGCTATGGACAAACCCCCAGGCATCAAATGGCTCTTTTTAGACCTCAACAGCTACTTCGCCAGCGTCGAGCAACAGGAAAACCCAAACCTGCGCGGCAAACCGGTCGCCGTGGTCCCGATGCCCACCGACTCCACCTGCGCTATCGCCGCCTCCTATGAGGCCAAAGCCTACGGCGTCAAAACCGGCACCAAAATCTACGAGGCCCGCCAAATGTGCCCTGGCCTCCGCTGCGTCCTCGCCCGCCATGATAAATATGTCGACTACCATCACCGCATCATCGAGGAAGTCATTAAACACACCCCCATCAACAAAATCTGGTCGATTGACGAACTCTCCTCCCGCTTACCGCCGGGCAAACGCAATCCCGAAAGCGCCACCATCGTCGCAAACAAAATCAAACAGGGCATCTGGGACAATGTCGGCACGGCCATCAACTGCTCCATCGGACTCGCGCCCAACTCCCTACTCGCCAAAATCGCCACCGACATGCAAAAACCAAACGGCCTTGTCATCATTAAACAAGAAGACCTCCCCGGCCCGCTGCTGGATCTCAAACTCACCGACATCCCCGGCATCGGCTTTAATATGGAGCGCCGCCTGCACCGCGCCGGCATCACAACCATGGAAAAATTCTGGAACACCTCTCCCAAACACGCCCGCAAAATCTGGGGCTCGGTTCAGGGCGAACGCATGTGGTACTGGCTCCACGGCTATGATTTTGAAACGCCTGAAACCGGCAACGTCATGATCGGTCACTCCCGCGTACTCGACCCCGCCCTGCGCCCGCCGGAAAAAACCCGGCAAATGGCGCGTCGCCTCCTGATCAAGGCCACCTACCGCCTGCGCCGCCAGGAGTATTTCGCCGACATCCTCTCCTTCAGCGTCCGCAGTGTCGACGGCCAGAAATGGAGCCACGCCGTAAAACTTCCCGCCCCCGCCCGCGATCCATTCACATTTCTAAGCACCCTCGATATGCTGTGGGATGAAATGATGGCCACCTTCGGCGGGCCCTATATCAAATTCAAAAAAACATCGGTCATTCTCTCCGGCCTCAAACGCGCCGAAGACATCACACCCGATTTTCTTGAAACCAATTACAAGGACGATCTCATCCGTCTGCAAAAACGCGAGGCTCTCGCCGCCGCGCTCGACAAACTGCAAAACAAATATCAGAAAGAAACCGTGCATTTAGGAGTAACACCCAAAACGCTCGCCGGCCATATCGGCACCAAAATCGCCTTCTCCCGCGTCCCCGACCGCGAAGAATTCTGGAGCTAATTAAAAAGCATAGACCGGGCGATTATTCAAAGGCTGCGCAGGACGCACATTACCAAAATATTTTGCTCCCAAGGCCTTAATCTGTGACAAAGAAGCCTCAATACGCTTTTTCTGAATAATCCATTGAACATTCCCCGTCCCCGGCGGCGTTGTCAAACTGCCTTGATATTCATAAAAATGCTCCAAGGAAATAAGATTGGAAAGAGATACATTTTCCGCCACTTTCCCGGAATTCACCCCCTCAACAATCTTTTCCAACTCCGGATTATATCTTCCCTCATCCACCATAACAGCAATAACACACAACTGCCCGTCTTCGGCCTGATGAACAAAGTGCAATTCCATGTCCGCACGCTTGCCGTTCAACAAATGCTCGGCCGGTGTATGCTCATGAAACTGCTGGAGAACAAAAACCTTCTCAGCTCCATCAGAAACAAGACGAATATGCCCAAGGCCCTTACAATCAATCTGATACCCATGTCCTGTATCAAACACCCTGGCCGGCACTTTAGAATATTCATACCCCCCAATCTTACACGGTGGATTGGGCGTCTCTATAATATTGCGCGTCTGAATATTAATCGGCGAAGGAAAAGGCTCTTCTGCACAATCTTTAAATTCCTCACACAATTCACCCCAATGATCAGGCCCATCAAGCGCACCCTCATCGTAACTCCAATCCACTCCATCACCCTTAAGAATGGCTCTTGGTGCAACATGCCGGGAAAACAATCCCACCGATACCAAACCAACACCTGCAAAAAGAACAAATTTTCTATTTAATACCATAACACCGCCATATATTAATAAATTAACTTTATTATTAAAGCGATTTATGCCTATAAATCGAAAAAACGTCAAGAAATTCCTGCCCAAATATCCCCATAAAAAAACCCGCCATAAAGGCGGGTCTTAAGAAAATCTATTCAAACACAATCAAAGGGTTTTGAGTCGAAAATTGTCGTTTTCGAGAACCGGCGCGCAGCGTACATCAAGTACGTGAGCACCGGAAGCGAAGAAAAAGGCAATTTGCAGACCAAAAGACGCCGATTGCTTAATTCCCCATCACAACGCGGCCTTCAAGAGGCTGCACCGGACGCGCATTCACAGGAAACATGTTCTGAAACGCTTGCAGCTGCTCCTGCGACAATTCAACAGGAGTCTTCAACACTTGCCATTTCACACCTTCGCTGCATGGCGGCGTTGTCAAAGATCCTTCATACTTATAATACCCCTTGTCAGACGGCATCAACTGCGACGCATCCAACGAAACAGCCTCAACCATATTGCGGCCTTCCTGACGCGGCGCGTTCTGCCATATCCCTTCAATCACAGGATTATGCGCTCCGACTTTCATCATCACACCAATAACCGCCAGCGATCCATCGTCAGCCTTGTGAACGAAATGCGCTTCCATGGGATACGGCGATCCATCCAAATAATGCTCGCTTGGCGTATGAAAATGGAATTGCATAAGCTGATATGTTTTACCGTCCAGAGAAATGCTGCTTCCCGGCGCATAATCAACTTGAACTGTATGCCCGTTATTAACCACATTCAAAGATGTTGGCTTATACATCATCTCAATCGCAGGCAATTGCCCCTGCGCGAATTGCGCAATATTGATTGGTGATTGCTTTTTCCCTGCCGCACAGGCTTCATAAGCCGGATCAAGACTGCCCCACAATGAAGGTGCATCGCTCCCCATATATCCCCAATGCGCGCCGCCATGCGCCGCAGCAGGTGCCTTTTGCATCGACTCTGTTGCTCCAACCGCCATCGCTGTCTTCTCGACTGGTGGCTGTGCTACAGGTTTCTCAACTTCAATAGCTGCAGCCGCCGCAGGCTTAACCTCAACCTTTTCCATTCCTTCCATAGGCTCTGCATGCGCAGACACACTAATATTCTCTTGTGGTTTTTCCGCGACATAATTCGCATCCGCAGGCGCCTCCGGTGCATGAGCTTCTTGAGCAGGCGCAGGTGCAACAGCATCAGCCGGCTCACTCGCATGTTCTGCCGCATGTTCAGAACCATGACCCGCAGGTGCACTCTCACTACCCGAGGCAGGCTCCATACGGTCCAAACCAACATAATTCTCACGATAATCATTCACCGGCTCTTTGGCACTCATAGACGCCTCAGGATACGCCTTAACCGCTGACGCCTTCTTCGCAGATCCATAATCCGCCATCCGTGCCTCGTCGGCATACGCCCCCTGCGATAGCAAGGCAACCCCGGCCGCAGCCAACAACAATCCTTTTGTGAAATCCATTCTGCTCTCCTTCTTGAATCACGGTGTGACCTCAGTCTATTCAAAGCCATCCCCCTCAAGCAAGTCAAAACAGCAAAAACTTGCATTTACAATTCAAATTCCATATACCTGCCCCATGACAAAACCCGTCCATATCATCGGCGCAGGCCTCGCTGGCAGCGAAGCTGCCTGGCAAATTGCACACAATAATGTGCCCGTTATCTTGCATGAAATGCGCCCGGTCAAAATGACGCCCGCCCATAAAACCGGCGGCTGCGCCGAACTCGTCTGCTCCAATTCTTTCCGCAGCGATGATTACGAACACAACGCCGTCGGACTACTGCACGAAGAAATGCGCCGCCTGAATTCCCTCATCATGCGTGAAGGTCACAAGGCCGAAGTCCCTGCAGGCGGCGCCATGGCGGTCGATCGTCACATTTTTTCCGACGGTGTCACCGCCGCACTCGAGGCCCACCCCCTCATAACCATCGACAAAAACGAAATCACTGAAATCCCCACCGATTGGGACAACGTCATCATCGCCACCGGCCCTCTAACATCTGACGCCCTCGCCCAACACATCGCCCAAATGACCGGCGAAAACGCCATGGCCTTTTTCGATGCGCTTGCCCCCATCGTCCACAAAGAGTCTATCAACATGGACATCTGCTGGATGCAATCCCGCTACGACAAAGGCGAGGGCAAAGACTACATCAACTGCCCGATGACCAAAGACCAGTACGAAAATTTCGTGCAGGAATTATTGAACGCCGAATATGGCGAATTTCACGACTGGGAAAAAGACACGCCCTATTTTGACGGTTGCATGCCAGTCGAGGTCATGGCCTCCCGCGGCCCGGAGACTCTGCGCTTCGGCCCGATGAAACCTGTCGGCCTCACCAATCCGCATAACCCCGAAACAAAACCGTACGCCGTTGTACAGCTTCGCCAGGACAACAAACTCGGCACATTGTGGAACATCGTCGGCTTCCAGACCAAAATGAAATGGGGCGAACAAACCCGCGTCTTCCGCATGATCCCCGGCCTTGAGGACGCGCAGTTCGCCCGTCTCGGCGGCCTCCACCGCAACACCTTCATCAACGCCCCGAAACTTTTGGACCAATCCCTCATTTTGCATTCCCCGCGAAAGCGGGGATCTTCGGATCAAACCATCCGTTTTGCCGGACAAATCACAGGCTGCGAAGGCTACATCGAAAGCGCCGCCGTCGGCCTCATGGCCGGCCGTTTCGCCGCCGCACAAATGCTCGCTCAAAATCTTGAATTCCCGCCCGCAACAACCGCACTCGGCTCTTTGTTAAATCACATCACCGGCGGCGCCGACCACACAACATACCAACCGATGAATATTAACTTCGGGCTTTTCCCGCCACTCGAAAACGCCTACACACTTACATCAAATGGCAAGAAAAGATGGCTCAAAGGCATGGATAAGAAAAAAGCCATCACGTCGCGGGCGCTGGCTGATCTTGATAATTGGATTAATAAAAAGAAACAGGCCGCTTAAACTTTTTCGTCAAAATTCGGATTCAAACCCAACTTCGCATTCGGATCATCTTGCAATTGCTGACGCACAGCCCTGCTCGCCTCTTCAGCTTGCGACAAATCCAAAGCTTCACCGGAAATGACAACCTCGTCCTTCGCCTCAGCCTTTTTCTTCACCTCGTCCTCGCGCTCCGTGCGCTGAACATGAGACGGCCGACTCAGATTATGAACGTTTCCAAGTCCTTTAAGTGGATCAACCATAACTACCCCTTTTCGCGTTACCCCTAACGCTATTAGACACCATAGACGTTAACAGGGCTTTAAAGCAAGCTCCGCAAAAACAGCCTTAATTCTTTAAATTTTGGGGGTGGTACGTTGGCGGCAACAAAAACATCAAAATCATTATTTTTCAAATGGTTATAGTAAATTCCAACCAAAAAATCACTCAGTTTTAGGTATTTATTCTTGTGTTTTACATCCAAAACGATACGTTTTAATAAGTCTTTCGTTACAGGCCTGAGCTTCTCAACATCTTTTCCTTGATAAAGGTGATCCAAACGCACCCCATGCCCCTTTAAAACGCCCTCCGGCAGATAACATCGTCCCTGCCTGGCATGAAAGGGCACAGCCCTCAAAACCCCCATCAACCCGTAATTCACCGCCGCTTGCTTAAGCCCACCCTCTTCCTCACCCCCAGAGAAGTGACTACTAACCCCTCCCCTCTTATTTTGTATTATGTAAAATACAATAAAATAGATAAGCCGATACAGCGGGAAATTCGTCGCCTCCACGTACTTCAAAGTCCCCTCCAAATGCGACGGCACAACACCCTCCAGATCAAACTCCCGCCCGTAAATCAGCGCCTCAAACTCCTCCTGCGGCAACCCATACTGCCGAATAACCCGCGCCAACGGCTGCAAAATCTCATGCTCAGGCGCTTCCGCACCCCCATATATCTTCGCAATCTCCTCCCTCCACCATTGCAAACGGATCAGCCCGAGCTGCGTCTCGCTCACAATCTCGCGCGTCTTGGCAATCTCATGATTAAACGCAAACAAAACCCACAGCGCCTCGCGCTCCGCCTCCCCCATAAAAAGCGAAAGCAAAAACCGGTCCGGGTCATACATCCTCACAATATTTCCACAATAAGAAAGCTGAGACATACTTCTCTTAAATCCTTGAACTTTTCCGCCATTACATTAGTTTGTGTATGACAGAAATCAAAGGAGAAACGATTATGCCATTCGAATTGCCCGAACTCCCTTACGCTTACGACGCGTTGAATCCGTACATGTCCAAAGAAACTCTGGAGTTCCACCACGACAAACACCACAAGGCCTACGTCGACAAGGGCAACGACCTCATCAAAGGCACCCCCGCCGAAGGCAAATCCCTCGAGGAAGCCATGGTCTGGGCTTATAAAAACAATCCCGGTCTCTTCAATCAACTCGGCCAGCATTTTAATCATATCCATTTCTGGAAATGGATGAAAAAAGACGGCGGCGGCAAAAAAATCCCCGGCGGACTTGAGAAAATGGTGAATGACAATTTCGGCTCATTCGACGGCTTCCGCGATGAATTCATCAAAAAGGGCATGGGCCAATTCGGCTCCGGCTGGGTCTGGCTCGGCATGTGTGATGAGGGTAAACTCGCGGTCGTCGGACTGCCAAACGGTGAAAACCCCGTCGTTCATGGCGCAACCCCATTGCTCGGCTGCGACGTCTGGGAACACTCCTACTACATCGACTACCGCAACGCGCGCCAAAAATATCTCGAGGCATTTGTCGACAATCTCATCAACTGGGATTACGTTGGCGAGCTATTCGAGGCCGGGCCCCTAAAGATTGCAGCTTAAATAGGCAACAGGGCCGCGGCAACTCTGCGGCCTTCCGCCATGAGAACGTTGTAGGTTCTGCACGCCGCACCCGTATCCATACATTCAACAAAAAGCCCTCTCTCTCGAAGGGCTTTTTTAATCTCCGGCTTTAAAAACATCATCCGCTCACCGCAGCCCAAAAGCACGACATCAATATCCGCCGCATCCCCCAACGCATCAAAATCTTGAAGACTTAAACCGGAAAAATCTGCCACATCCCAGGAAACAGTGCGGTCTTCAAAAACAATAACCGCACTTTTATAAACCTCCCCACTCACTCGAAACATCCCGCCCGCATACGACTGAACAACTTGTGCGCCTTGCTTGATAAGCGGGGTAACATCCATACAATCAAACCTTCTCTGGCTCTTTTTTATGGTCTTCGCCCGTCACATGCTCAGGCCGAATTTTCATGTAAAGCAATAACGGAGAAGCAACAAAGATCGAAGAATAAGTCCCGATCAAAATCCCGAAAATCAGCGCAACCGTAAAACCTCGAATAACCTCTCCACCAAAGAAATATAATGCAAACAACGCAAGCAAGGTCGTAAACGCCGTCATCGTCGTCCGGCTCAGCGTCTGATTGATCGCTGCATTAAAAACATCCCCAAGCGGCATCTTTTTATACTTCCTCAAATTCTCGCGAATGCGGTCAAAAACAACAACCGTGTCATTAATAGAATAACCCGCAACCGTCAGAACAGCCGCCACAGTCGTCAAATTAAACTCCATCTGCGTCAATGCAAACAAACCAACAATCGAAACCACATCATGCGCCACGGCCAGCAAAGCCGTCACACCAAATTGCCACTCAAACCGCACCCATACATAAATGGCAATGCCTATAATCGCAAAAATAACGGCATAAAGCCCCTTACGCTGTAATTCACTGCCCACCTGCGGCCCCACAAACTCGGCACGCCGATAGTCAATATCCCCTTCAAAACTTTCATCCAGAAATTGCCGCACAGCCTTCTGTGCTTCTTCTTCCGCCATTTTCTGGGCTTCCGGCGTATCCTCACTTTGCTGCGGCAAACGGATCAATAAATCATCAGGCGCACCAAACTCTTGAATGGACACCGACCCAATACCAAGCCCGTTCAAACCTGAACGCAAATGGGCCAGATCCGGCATCTCCGGTGTCTTAATCTCAATCACCGTCCCGCCGGTAAAATCCACGCCCAAATTCAAACCGCGCGCCTGAATAATCCAAATCGATGCAAACAATAACAACAAAGACAAACCAAACGCCCAAAGCCGCCCATCCATAAAATTAATGGAGCTTGCAGGAAAAAACTTAATACCCTTGATATTCATCTCTAACCCCTTAAACCGGAATAAACTTGGCGTTCTTATTGCGGCTCAACCACCACACAACCATCAACCGGGTCACCATAATCGCCGAAAACATGGATGTGATGATCCCGATGCTAAGTGTGACAGCAAACCCCTTAATCGGCCCTGTTCCAAAAGAGAACAAAATCGCCGCCGCAATAAGCGTTGTCAAATTGGAGTCCACAATCGTCGTCATCGCTTGACGATACCCTGAATCAATCGAGGCCATAATAGACCGGCCTCCGGCAAACTCCTCCCGGATACGCTCATAGATCAAAACATTAGCATCCACCGCCATCCCCATAGTCAGGACAATCCCTGCAATCCCTGGCAAAGTCAAAGTCGCCTGCAACATAGATAACGCCGCAAAAATCAAACAGATATTTAAAAACAACGCCACATTGGCAAAAAACCCGAACGTCCCATACGCCAGCACCATAAACACAAGAACGAAAACAAATCCAAACAACGATGCAATTTTACCTGCTTCAACAGAATCCGTCCCCAAAGAAGGCCCAACCGTACGCTCCTCGACCACACTCATCGGTGCGGGCAAAGCGCCCGACCGCAACAACATCGCAAGCTGATTGGCGGACTGAGGCGTAAAAGATCCCGATATAATCCCGCTACCGCCGCAAATCGGCTCATTAATGCGCGGCGCACTAATAACTTCATTATCCAAAACAATTGCAAACGGCTCATGCACATGATCACGCGTCAAATTACAAAACTTGCGCGCCCCTACGCCATTAAACCGAAAACTGATAACAGACTCACCCTGATTAAACGAAGGCTGCGCCCCATCCAACATATCACCGGTCAATTCCGGCTTTTCTTGGATGGTCAAACTCTGAAACTCATCTTCCTCCATCGGTAAAGTCACAAGACCACGGCGATCTTCCCGGCCCGGCTCCGGCACAAGGTGGAAGGTCAGTTTGGCGGTTGTCCCGATCACAGCCTTCAATTCTTCCGCATTCGCCCCCGGCGCCTGCACCAAAATACGGTTGTCGCCTTGACGCTGAATAATTGGCTCAGTTGTTCCCAATTCATCAATACGTCGTCTTACAATCTCAATCGACTGATCAATCGTCTGTTCATAAATTTGCTGCTGCGCTGCATTGTTCAACACAGCATCAACAGAATTCCCGTTGGTAACAATCTCCAGATTAGGATCCGTCCTGCGAATAATCTTGCGGGCCTCTTCGCCATTCACAGCCTCATCCTTCAAGATAACTCTCAAACCCTTATCAATCTTGCTAAGACGCGTATAACCAATCTTCGCCTTGCGCAGCTCCGTACGCAAATCGGAAATCATCATGTCCCCGCGCTCTTCAAACACCACCCCTACATCGACTTCATACAGCAAATGCGCGCCGCCCCGTAAGTCCAAACCAAGATTAACCGTTCTACCCGGTCCCCATGACGGGAAATGCTTTTGCATCCAGTCCGCACCTGAAATATTCGGCAAACTGTAAGCAATGCCAAGCAAACACACAAAAAGGACAATAAAAACTTTCCAGCGCGGTACTTGAATCATTTCTTTTTACTGTCTTTCTTTGCGCTATCGTTCGAAACAGACTTCAACAAAACTTCATTATGCTTCTGAATGGTCGAGCGCACAGCCGTCACCTTCATACCACCGCCCAAATCCACAACAATCTCGTCATTGCCCTCAATCGTATCAATCGTGCCGATAAGCCCGCCGCCTGTAACCACACGGTCGCCCTTCTTCAAACCTGCCAGCATCACAGCATGCTCTTTAAATCTCTTCTGCTGGGGCCGGATCAAAAGCATATAAAACAGAACAACCATAATCCCGATATAAACAATCATCGTCCATGGCGATTCAGCCGCAACAGCCGGGGAAACAGGAACCTGCGGCGCACTTTCCGTTTGAGCATAAGCACGTGTAATAAACATCATAAAGCCTTCCGATTCATTTCAATAACCGGGCAAACTATAAACATTTACAAGGTAAAAACAAGTATCGGCTCAATTGCGGCCAATCGCGCGCAAAATAAAGTATCCGGCAACAATAATCGCCACCAAAATTGCGATAAAAACAAGAAATGTCATGAACGGGCTCATACTCATAAACGTGTCTTTAACTTCCCATATAAACCTGTGGATTCAACGCTTTCGTCCCGCGCCTTAGTTCAAAATGCAACTGCGGCGTGTCAACCGACCCCGTCGATCCAACCGTTCCAATCTGCTGCCCGCGCGTAATGATATCCCCACGTTTGATCAACCGTTTATCCAAATGCGCATAAGCACTCATCCACCGATCATCATGCCGCACCAAAACCAAATTCCCCGTGCCTTTCAAATCATCACCCGAATAAACCACCACACCATTCTCCGCGGCCTTCACAGGTGTACCCTTCGGCGCGGCAATATTGATCCCGTCATTATGCAACCCATCATTCTTCGGGCCATAGGAAGAAATAACCTTCCCGTCCACCGGCTTTTCAAATTTGCTTGAGGATCGTTTCGGCGCAGATGGTAAAGCAACCCGCTCATTGGCTTTTGAGGGCTTATTCTTCTGCGTTTCTTTCTGCACCAATTCCTGACCTTGTTCAGGCAACGGCTCCTGCTGCACCTCCGCTGCAAGCGGCTCTTGCAAAACCTCACTTTCAACCGGTGCCACAGCTGCCGCCTCATATCCTTCCGCCTCAATAATCGCCTGCGTATCCCTCCGCACAACCGAAGGCAAACGCAAAACCTGCCGCGGATAAACCGTATAAGGCTCTGATAAATCATTCAGCTGCGCGAGCTCCGACGTACTCACCGCAAACATCCGCGACACCGTATAAAGCGTATCATCTTCCCGCACTTCATACGTCCGCGGCGCCGGCAACTTCAAACGCGTCCCGACCGCCAACTTATAAGGCTCACTCAAATTATTCACGACAACAATGTCCTGCATTGGAATATTATATCGCTTCGACACCGCCCACAGCGTGTCCCCCTCAAGAATTGTAAACGCGCCTGTGGTCCCCGCCCCTTCTTTAACGCCATAATGCAAGACGCTGGCCAGACGATGCTCCCCACAGCCACCAAGAAATAAAGCCCCCATCAAACACAAAGAAAGAGAAATGCGCCGAAAACCGCATTTTACGAGAACCGTATCGCAGCGTATGTTGCGATACGTAAGAAACGGAAGCGCAGGAAAATGCGGTTTGCAGGCCATTTATCGAACTTTGTTACCGGGGTTAGTCCTCAGTGTCAGGTAATAATGGCACAAATCGCACAGGCATTAAATCCTTTGTCGCACAAGCCTCTTCAGATTCCTTCTTAAACCGCCGTAAAACCTGGGCCCCGCTCTCGCCCACGGGGGCGATCATAATCCCGCCAATCTTCAATTGATCCATCAAAACCTGAGGTGGCCGTTCGCGTGCCGCTGCGGTCACGATAATCTTGTCAAAAGGCTCCATTTTCTGTGATTTGAAATGCGGCCAGCCTTTCATCCCGTCCCCAGCAACCGCCGTCACATTCCGAACCTTCAGATCTTCAAACCGCTGCTCAGCCGCCTGCGATAAGGGTTTATGCCGCTCAATCGTATACACCCGCCGGCACAACTTCGCCAAAACCGCCGTCTGATACCCACATCCCGTGCCAATCTCCAAAACCCGGTCTTTGCCCGAAAGCTGTAACGCCGCGCTCATCGTCGCCACCACCAGCGGCTGCGAAATCGTCTGCCCACGGCCAATCGGCAACGCCACATCGTCCCACGCCTGATCGCGGCTGACTTCGGGCACGAAATAATCCCGCGGCACAGTTTCCATCGCCGACAAAACATCCGTATCCGTAATCCCCTTCGTCCGCAGATACATAATCAAACGGATCCGTTTGTTCACATCCTGCGACGATTTCAAAGCGGAATTAGGCATGCTTCACAATCTTCTCCAACCCGCCCATATACGGCCTGAGAACTTTAGGAACAACAATGCCTGTTCCATCCCAATAATTCTCGATCACCGCAATCAGCGCACGGCCAACCGCAACACCGGAACCGTTCAGCGTATGAACAAATTCATTCTTTTTCTCGGCGGTCTTATACCGCGCATTCATCCGCCGCGCCTGGAAATCCCCGCAATTCGAACAACTTGAAATCTCGCGGTATGCCTCCTGCCCCGGCAACCACACTTCGATGTCGTACGTCTTTTTCGCGCCAAAACCCGTATCACCACTGCACAAAACCACAGTCCGAAACGCCAGACCAAGCTTTTGCAAAATCGCCTCCGCACATTTTGTCATGCGCTCATGCTCCGCTTCACTGTCTTCCGGCTTCACAATCGACACCATCTCGACTTTATAAAACTGATGCTGCCTCAGCATCCCGCGCGTATCTTTCCCCGCCGCCCCGGCCTCCGCTCTAAAACAAGGAGTATGCGCTGTATATCTGCGCGGCAGATAGCTCTCTTCAACAATCTCCTCCGCCACAATATTCGTCAGCGACACCTCAGCGGTGGGGATCAACCAAAGCCTATTTTTATTCTGAAAATCTTTGTTTTCTAATAAAGCATTAATAAAGGTATCGTCTTTTACAGACGGAAGATCTTCTTCCGGTAGACGAATATTTGAATAAGGCTTAACTAGTAAATCTTTTGATCTCACATAATCAACTACATCAGTAGCTAATTTCCTCATAGCTTGCGGACTCAGATATCCTGTTGAAAACAAATCTTCCGCAAATTTCGGCAACTGGTTTGTCCCATACACCGCATTGTCCCGCACCAACAACGGCGGCGACACTTCCGTATATCCATGCTCTTGCGTATGCGTATCGAGCATAAATTGCGCGAGTGCGCGTTCCAGCCGCGCCAATCCGCCCGATAACAAAACAAAACGGCTGCCCGACATTTTCGCCGCCGCCTCAAAATCCATCATCCCGAGCTTCTCGCCAATCTCGACATGATCAGGACCTTTTTGCACTTTAATCTCGCCAAACTTACGGACCTCAACATTGCTCTTCTCGTCCGCCCCGTCCGGCACAGTCTCAAACAAAATATTCGGCAATCCCGCCAAATGTTGGTTAAGCGCCTCACCCTTTGTGCGTTCATCAACTTCAAGCGACTCCATCTCGCTCTTAATCGCCGCCACCGCACTCATCGCCGCCTGCGCATCACCACCGGCCTTCTTAATATCTCCAATTGCTTTGGATTTTTCATTCCGCTCCGCCTGCAATTCCTGCAACCGTGTCAGCAACGCGCGCCGCTCCTCATCCATCTTTAAAATAGAACCAGATTGCGGCCCCAGCTTGCGCCGCACCATCGCTTTGTCAAAACCTTCAGGATTGTCTCGAATAAACTTAATATCGTGCATGACAGTGTTTTAACGCGAACTTTCCCAGAAACGAAGAGAAAAATATTAAAAATAAACACTTCGCACATCGCGCTCTTGGCGTTATGATAGAAGACATGGCTGTTTTCGATACTCTAAAACCCGCAAACCCTCTGCCGCTGGTCTTTGACTCGCCCCACAGCGGCACAAACTATCCTGACGATTTCAATTACTCCTGCGGCTTTAAAATCCTGCAATGCGCCGAGGATAAATATGTGGACGAACTCTTTATAAACGCCCCTGAACACGGGGGATATCTGCTCCGCGCCCTTTTCCCGCGCGCCTATATCGACCCCAACCGTGCCATCGACGACATCGACCCTTCAATGCTGGCCGGCGATTGGCCTTACGGTGAAATCAACCCCACAGCCAGATCCGATGCCGGCATCGGGCTCATCCGCCGCCTCGTCGAGCCCGGCAAACCGCTTTACAACCATCCGCTGACCGCCGAACAAATCCAGCACCGCATCACGCAGTACTATCAACCCTACCATACTGAATTATGCAAAATAATAAATGAGACCCACTACAACTTCGGCCAGGTCTTCCATATCAACTGCCACTCCATGCCGAGCGCCAGCTCCTATCCCAAAAACGCTCCGCGCCTCGTCGGCAATGAAAAGAAACCCAGCGACATCGTGCTGTCCAACCGTGACGGCCTAACCTGCGATACCGCCTTCATGCATGCCTGCCGCGATTTCTTCCGCCAGAAAAACCTAAGCGTCAGCCTGAACGACCCCTACAAAGGCGCGGAACTGATCGAACGCTATAACTCCCCCGCCCGTGGCCGCCACAGTCTGCAAATCGAGATCAACCGCTCGCTTTATATGAACGAAGAAACCTGCGAGAAACACTCCGGCTTCGCGCAAATCCAAACCATCACCACCGATTTCATTAAATTCTGCGCCGCCTACGCGCAAAGCCAATTCATTGACCGGGCTGCGGATTAAACAAACACCCTACGATATGTCCGCTTTAAAATGTGGAACCTCCGCATAGGGCATTCCAATAACCAGCGCGACACCTTCCCGCATCTCATACCCACACAAACTGTCAAGACCATGCGGAGTTAGAAAGGCTAAAGATTGCCGATTATTTCTCGGATCGACAATAATCTCCTCCACACAGGATTTTGCAAGTTTTAAGGTCTTTTTTCCCCCGCAACTGTAAAAACAGAAACAAGCGCATATTTGCAATTTCTCATTTTACTCCTACCCTTGAAATCTACCCGAAAACCTTATGAAAAGTTTCTTTCAGCCTAGCGTCTAAAAACATTCTGTCAATATCCTTTTTCAGAACATTCCTCATACTCGTCACGCCATACTCCGCAATCCCGCACGGCACGATCCCCTCAAAATGTGACAAATCCGGATCAACGTTAATCGCAATCCCATGCATCGTCACCCCGCGCCGCACCCGCACCCCCAGCGCCGCAATTTTGGCTTCTGGCTCCTTAATCCAAATCCCGATCCTCCCGCTTCTACGTTCCCCCTCAATCCCAAACTCCGCCAACGTCTTAATAATCCATTCCTCTAAATTGCAAACATACTTGCGAATATCCCCGCCGCGCTTTTTTAAATCGACCATCACATACGCCACGCGTTGCCCCGGTCCGTGATATGTGTACTGCCCGCCTCGCCCCGTCTCATAAACCGGAAAATCAGAACGCAGCAAATCCTGCTCCTTCGCGCTCGTCCCTGCTGTGTAAATGGAAGGATGCTCCAGCAACCAAACACATTCCGGCAACGTCCCATCATGAATCCCCGCCGCGCGCTCATCCATAAAGCGCAGCGCCTCTTCATAAGCCACCGGCTTATCTGAAAATTTCCATTCCATAAAAGGGGTATAATTTGCTTTTGGACAAGGTGCAAGGAGCGCCGCGTATAAAAATACGCAAGCGACGCAGCAACAAAGTCATAAAAGAAAATTTGGTGCGGCCGAGAGGACTTGAACCTCCACGGGATTGCTCCCACAGCGACCTCAACGCTGCGCGTCTACCATTCCGCCACGGCCGCAGGTAGATTTGAAGGCAATGGATAACAAATTGTTATAACCCGCGCAACAAGAAAGAATATAAGGCCCATTTGACTTTGTACCAGGCGCAAGGAGCGCAGCCTGGTTTGCCCCAGGTAAGCGACGAAGCAACGAAGTACAAAGTCAAATTATTGCGCTGCAACGTGCAAATATATTCGATTTTATGCAACATTACCGATTTACAGACTCAAAGAAACAAATTAATAGATCGCCATGACAAACAAACCGCCAAAAGATAAAAAATCGCAACAAGACGCACAAGCCGAAGCATTCCGCAAATCTGCGCTTGAATACCACACACGCGGCGGAAGACCCGGAAAAGTCGGCATTCACCCCACCAAACCTCTGGCCACACAGCAAGACCTCGCCCTCGCATACTCTCCCGGCGTTGCTGTTCCCTGTGAAGAAATCGAAAAAGACCCTTTAAAAGCCTATGATTACACTGCCAAGGGCAACCTCGTCGCGGTCATTACAAACGGAACCGCCGTGCTCGGCCTCGGCGACATCGGCGCGCTTGCCTCCAAGCCCGTCATGGAAGGAAAATCCGTCCTCTTTAAAAAATTCGCCGGCATCGATTCCGTCGACGTTGAAATCAACGAAAAAAATCCCGACAAACTCGTCGACATCATTGCCTCTCTTGAACCTACGTACGGCGGCATCAACCTCGAAGACATCAAGGCCCCCGAATGTTTCGAAATCGAGCGCAAACTCAAAGAGCGCATGAACATCCCCGTCTTCCATGACGATCAACACGGCACCGCCATCATCGTCACCGCCGCTTTCCGCAACTGGCTCGAATATTCCGGTCGCAAAGCCAAAGACATCAAAATCGTCACCTCCGGCGCCGGCGCGTCCGCAATCTCCTGCCTGCGCCTACTCCATAAAACAGGCGTACAAAAAAAGAATATCATCGTCTGCGACCGCAACGGCGTCATCTATAAAGGCCGTAACGAAGGCATGGACCCGCAAAAAGAAGAATTCGCCGCCGACACCAAAGCCCGTGAATTGCACGAAGCCATCAAAGGCGCCGACGTATTCCTCGGCCTCTCAGGCCCCAATGTTCTTAATAAAGAGATGGTCGGGTCAATGGGCAAAGCTCCTCTGATCATGGCACTCGCCAACCCAACACCGGAAATCATGCCGGAAGAAGCCTACGAAGCCAAACCCGACGCCATCATCTGCACCGGCCGCTCCGATTACCCGAACCAGGTCAACAACGTCCTGTGTTTCCCGTTCCTGTTCCGCGGCGCCCTTGATGTTGGCGCAACCGCAATCAACGACGAAATGAAAGAGGCCTGCATCAAGGCCATCGCCGATCTCGCCCGTAAAGAAGCCACCCCCGAAGTCAAAGCCGTCTATCGTGACGAAGACCTTCAATTCGGCGCAGATTACCTGATCCCAAAACCATTCGACCCACGCCTGATCGTCGATCTTCCCATTGCCGTCGCCAAAGCCGCAATGGAATCCGGCGTCGCCGCACGTCCCATCACAGACTTTGAAACTTACAAAGCAAAACTCCGCCAATTCTTCATCCGCTCGCATCTCGTCATGCAACCCCTCTTCGATCGCGCACACGCCAATCCAAAACGCGTCGTCTACTGCGAAGGCGAAGAAGACAGAGTCCTTCAGGCCGTTCAACTTACTGTCGATGAAAAAATTGCAAAACCAATCGTTATCGGCCGCCATAAAGTCATCGCCACCCGCATTAAAAAACTCGGCCTGCGCATCGTCGCCGATGAAGATTTCGAACTCGTCGATCCCGAAGATGATAAACGCTACCGTGATTACTGGGAAACCTACCACGCCATCATGCAACGCCGCGGCGTCAACCCCGCCAAAGCAAGAACGGAAGTCCGCACCAACACCACAGTCATCGGCTGCCTCATGGTCTACAAAGGCGATGCTGATGCCGTCATCTGTGGCACAGTCGGGCAATTCCGTGCGCATCTTCGTGACGTCATCAACATTATCGGTCTACGCGATGGCGTTAAAAAGATCACGTCAATGAATACGCTTCTCCTGCCCCAAGGCACATATTTCATGACCGACACTCACGTGAACCCAAACCCGACAATCGAAGAGCTTGCCGATACAACCATGCTCGCCGTCGAGGAAGTCAAACGCTTCGGGATCGAACCCAAGGTCGCCCTCCTCTCGCATTCCAACTACGGAACCAACAACGATGAATCCTCCGTCAAAATGCGCCGCGCCTACGAGGAAATTCGTCGCCGCGCGCCGACCCTCGCCGTTGACGGTGAAATGCACGCTGATTCAGCTCTCTCTCAAGAGATCCGCGATATCGTCATGCCAAATTCCAACTTCAAAGGTTCAGCAAACCTGTTCGTTATGCCGAACATTGAGGCCGCAAACATCTCCTTCAATATCCTCAAAGTGCTTGGCAACGCGATTTCCATCGGCCCACTGCTTCTCGGAACCGCGCGCCCAGCCAACGTTCTCATGCCCTCGGTCACAGCCCGCGGCATCCTGAACATGACCGCCGTCTCCTGCGTCGCCGCCCAGGAATTCGAGGAAAACTCCAGCCCGGAATCCAAAAAAGTTAAGAAGATGAAATAAATTTAGGTACGACTGTTTTCCAGACTGCTGCTTTGGAACTTCTCAGCCGCCTGATGAGCCAACTGCGCGAAGTGTTCATCTTCCGCCCGTTCTTCAGAGGTCATATCGGCAAAATGTTCGGTAAGAGTTAAGCTAACAAACCCCCGATCAACACTGAAAACCTCAGGTAATAGCCAACTTTCTTCATCAAAAAGTTCATGCAACGCACTCATAACAACTCCAATATTCTAAACATAATATCCTGACAATAGTCTATGCTGCCTTTTTGCTGAATGCAAACCCTCTTCCCATTTCTCAACCCTTTGCTACTAATTCTGAACTATGCAAAACAATATAACACGCCCCTCCCTTCACTAAGGGTGGAATCTGCACTATATATAGTATAGTCTTCTCATCTAGAATGACACACAGCTCGCAAAACAAGGACCCTGCATGGTTGATGACGAAAAGCTCAAACCAGCACCAACCACTGAAAATACAGAAGAAAGCTCTGTATCCCTAAGCGATGCCCAAATCCTTGACCTGACCAACGCCCTCGAAGCGGAAGACTCTGATACCGTCCATTCCGTTCTAGAAGAACTCGACGACGTCGACACCGCCGACCTCATCGCCAAAATGCCGGAAGAAGACCGCACAGAACTCTGCTCAATGTACGCGGAGTCCATCGCCCCCGTCGTCTTCACCGAACTCGACCCCGAGCTCCAGCGCCAAACCCTTTCCGCCATGACGCCGGAACAAGTCGCCGCCATCATCTCCGACCTCGAAAGCGATGACGCCCTCGGCCTGATTGAAAGCCTCGATGAGGAATTTCAAACCGAAATCATCCACAAACTTTCCGCCAAAAACCGTCTCGCCCTCGAAGAAGGCCTCAGCTTCCCCGAAGACAGCGCCGGCCGCCTAATGCAGCGCGAGGTCGTCGCCGTGCCGCATTTCTGGACGGTCGGCAAAACCATCGACTACCTAAGAAAGGCCGCCGAAGACCTCCCCGAAGATTTCTTCGACGTCTTCGTCATCGATCCTGCCTACCACGTTGTCGGGCAAATCGCCCTCAACAAACTCGTCCGGGCCCGTCGCTCTGAAACAATTGAGTCCTTAAAAATGGATGTCGAGCACACCATCACCGCCACCACCGACCAGGAAGAAGTCGCCCACATCTTCCGCCGCGACAATTTCACCTCCGCCCCCGTCGTCGACGAAGATGGCCGCCTCATTGGCGTGATCACAATCGACGACGTCGTCGACGTTATCGACGAAGAGGCCGGCGAGGACATCTTAAAAATGGCCGGGGTCGATCAAAGCGATATGTACCGCGCCGTCCTCGCCACGACGGGAACGCGTTTCCGCTGGCTCTTCATCAACCTGCTCACGGCAATCTTCGCCTCCATCGTCATCTCTTTCTTCGATGCGACAATTGAACAAATCGTCGCCCTCGCCGTCCTCATGCCCATCGTCGCCTCCATGGGTGGAAATGCTGGCACCCAAGCCCTTACCGTCGCCGTACGCGCCCTCGCCACCAAAGAAATATCCAGCGCCAACACCTGGCGCATCATCTGGAAAGAAACACTCGTCGGCTCGGTCAACGGTTTCCTCTTTGCCGTCATTACAGGCTTCGTCGCCGCCCTGTGGTTCCAAAGCATGATGCTCGGCGTTGTCATCGCCCTCGCCATGACCATCAATCTGCTCTTCGCTGGCTTCTTCGGCGCCTCGATCCCCATCTGGCTTGAACGCACAGGAAACGACCCCGCCGTCTCCTCCACCGTCGTCCTCACCACAGTCACCGACGTCGTTGGATTCCTTTCATTTCTAGGGCTTGCAGCGCTACTCTTGATCTAGAATTATGGAAAACTTGTAATTTTCTGAAAAATTCTTATGATTACTTCTCAGGTAAATAGAGAAAAATAATTCAAAAGAAAAACAATGTCCGCTTCCAAACTCGTCAAACCGGCTTCCGAATATAAAGAGAGTTACATAGAAGCCCTCCGGGAGTTTCAAAAAGAAGACCGCTACACTTTCCTTGATATTGATGAAATCGAAGAAAGTTTTGATAAATTCATCAAAGACATCAACGCGGGGAAACGCCACCTCCATAAACCTTATGCCGACTGGGTCGAGCCCGTTCCCGAAACGGTTCTCTGGTTTGTCAAAGAAGATAAATATATTGGCTCCGTTAACATCCGCCACCGCCTGAACTGGCATCTCGAAAAATGGGGCGGCCACATTAATTTTATGATCCGCCCTTCAATGCGCGGCAAAGGCTTTGGTAAAAAGATTTTGCAAAAAGCCATCCCCTGTATTTGCTACCTCGGCATCGACCGCGCCCTCATCACAGTCAACCCTGAAGAAACAGCAGCCCAAAAAATCATTGAATTCGCCGGCGGCGAATTCCAGGACCAAACCCCAGAAACCGCACAATTCCCCTCACGCAGACGCTACTGGATCAGCTGCAATTGACGGATTTGTTAGCGGCTTTGACGCTTAAAAATCCGTCATCCCCGCGAAAGCGGGGATCCATAAATCTTAAAGTTCAGGCAATCTCAATGCGTTTTTTCTCTCCGCATCAACATTGATTTCCACGCAAAAACCTTGGTTCAAATGATTGCCCTTCATACTGCGGTCAATCTTTGCACGCTCACCCCTCATAATACCGTTAAGAAAAAGGCGATTGGGAAAACCATGCCAATTCTCCTTTGTGATTGTCCTGGGATAAACAGGATAACTTGTTATAACCATTCTATCAGGCGAGAAATGTTTGCGAAGAACGCCCATCGCCCGCCGCTGCCCCGGTGCAAATGACACCACCGCAACCGAATTAAAATCATTTAAATCAGGCTTACAATTGGCAATATTCTCGCCCGTATTTCTTGAAGTGTTATCCGTATAAACAAACGCCGACTGGGGAACCTTTGCCGCATCAAGAATGGAACGCATATAATCCGCTTCCCGTGCCGCACTCAAAAAATCTTCTCTAACGCTCTTTTTCAAGACCGACCATTTCCCCGTCGCCACATACGCTGCGAAAGCCCAAGGCTCGGAAACTTTCAATCCGCCTGAAACAATAATGCTTTTAAACGCTTCATCATAATAAAGTTCCGCCCCTTTACGCGCAATTTCGCCGCTGACACTACGCCCACCAAGCAACAGCCCCACCTCACACTTGACGCGCGGCATCTCAAACAAAAGATAATCGTTGATGTGCTCTACACTATAAGGCAATATCCAAACTCCTTTAAACCCGCGTATACTTGCAAAACAAATAAGTTATGTCAACACAAGAAGGTCATGGCAAAGAAGAAATCAAAAAAAAAGAAAGAAAGCA
The DNA here is from genome assembly GCA_964478225.1 of uncultured Micavibrio sp. Taxonomy (GTDB): domain Bacteria; phylum Pseudomonadota; class Alphaproteobacteria; order Micavibrionales; family Micavibrionaceae; genus CAYZHM01. Next base: position 13,297 of record CAYZHM010000004.1, on the reverse strand, counting down.
GCAATCTTCTGCCTAAAATCTTTAAATTTCTGTTCGTTGCCGGTCTTTGGGTCGGGATCATCGTCACCTTGCTTTTCGCCTGGTACGCCCAGGAACTCCCCTCAATAACCAAAGAAGCCACCTTCGAGAAAAAACCGTCCATCATCGTCAAGGCGGCCGACGGCTCAACCCTCACCCGTTACGGCGAAGTCGTCGGCAACTCCGTCACCATCCAGGACATCTCGCCGCATCTGGTCAACGCCGTCCTCGCCATCGAAGACCGCCGTTTTTACTACCATTTCGGCATAGACCCCGTCGGCATCCTGCGCGCCATGTTCGTCAACGTCTCCAAAGGCGGGTTTGTTCAGGGCGGCTCAACAATCACACAACAGCTCGCTAAAAACCTGTTCCTCACGCAAGAACGCACACTGAAGCGTAAAATCCAGGAGGCCATGCTCGCCCTCTGGCTTGAATACGAACTCAGCAAAGATGAAATCCTCAGCGCTTACCTCAACCGCGTCTATCTCGGCGCGGGAATTTACGGCGTTGACGCCGCCGCCAAATATTATTTCTCGAAAGACGTCAAGGACATCACAATCCGCGAAGCCGCCCTTCTCGCCGGCATGCTCAAAGCACCATCACGCTACTCCCCGCTCAGCAATCCCGGCCTCGCCAACCAACGCGCTAACCTCGTCATCGCCACCATGGTTGAAGAAGGGTATGTCAGCAAAGACGAAGCCGATAACTTGCAAAATCTTCCGCCCAAACCGGCCAACAAACCCGCGGGCGCAGACTCCGTCCGTTACTTCACCGACTGGGTTGTCGAAGGCCTTGATGACATCGTCGGCACACCCGAACAAGACATCATCGTCACCACAACTCTTGACCCCCGCGTTCAGGAAGCCGCGCAAGCCTCCCTCATTAAAAACCTGATGGAAAGTGGCGAAGCCAAAAACATGTCGCAAGGCGCTGTCGTCTCCATGGCCATGGACGGCGCAGTCATCGGATTAATCGGCGGCCGCGACTATGCCCTCAGCCAGTTTAACCGCGCCACTCAAGCCAAACGTCCGCCCGGCTCCTCATTCAAACCCATCGTTTATCTGACCGCACTTGAGCAAGGCTGGATGCCCGACAGCCCTATCGAAGACGCCCCCTTCACCGAAGGCCGCTACCGCCCTGAAAATTTCGCCGGTGAATATTTCGGCATTGTCGATCTTCAAACCGCGCTCGCCCTCTCCATGAACACCGCAGCCGTCCGCGTCGCCAAAGAAGTCGGCATCCAAAACGTGGTCAGCACCGCCAACCGCCTCGGCATCATCTCGCAACTCCAACCCGACCTCAGCCTCGCACTGGGCAGCAACGGCATAACCTTGCTCGAAATGGCCACCGCCTACACCACCATCGGCAATGGCGGTTACAAAGTCTTCCCTTACGCGATCACCAAAATCGAAACCGAAGATGGCACACTTATCTACCAACGCGATGCGCGCACCCGCCATCAACAAGCCTTCAATCCGCGTGACATCGACAACCTCACCGGCATGATGCGCGGCGTCATCGAATTTGGTACAGGACGGGGCGCCGCCGTCCCCTTCGAGGCCGCTGGAAAAACCGGAACCTCTAACGACAGTCGCGATGCGCTCTTCATCGGCTTCAGTGATGAAATGGTCACGGCCGTCTGGGTCGGTAATGACGACAATTCTCCTATGAAGGCCGTCACCGGCGGCAGCTTCCCTGCCCGGATCTGGCGCGACACCATGACACCATCACGCGGCCTCCACCCCAAAAAACGGGGCATGTTCGCACGCGGTTCTTTCTTCTCGCTCTTGGAAAACATCACCAGCGGCGGCCCAAATATCAGCTGGCGTGACCAGGAAGAACCTTCCTCATCGGAAAATCATTCGGCCGATAAGCCCAAAAAATACAACGATTAAAAAACTCGCATCTCATCCAGAAGAGAATATCCGCGTTTAAATCCGGCAAATCTGTCTTCGCCAATCGCATTCCAAAAATCGCGTAATTCCAATAACGCCGGCGAAGGGCCACCAACCTCCCAACCCGAACGCATCAACGCCGCATCCGCATATTCAAGAAAAGAAGCCGGAAACGCCATGCGCGGCGCCCGCAATCCAAGTTCAATCAAAACCTTGGCCACATGCGCATCGCTATACCCCAGAATGTCCGCAGTAAATTGGATCGCCGACAAAACCTTAATCACTTTCCTGCTGTTCGGCACATTCCCGTGATAACGAATAAAGCGCGTATAAATCTCGAGGTCCTCAGACTTCATCGCGCTCATCCCCAACCCTTCTTCAGGCGGCAACGGCAATACGATATTTTCAACATTCTCGCGTGTCATGATCTCTTCACCTTTCATTGTAAAACTCCCTGCGCACACCTACGCGCCTCATACATATAAGGTTCACAGACGAATCTTAACGGAGTCTTAAGATCGAGGGTTTATGCCAATTCGCGCTTGTGGATAATTTAAATTGTCGTGATGCCTTTTCGGGCTAAAACATCTGCTCTCTCATTTTCAGCATGTCCATCATGCCCCTTCACCCAGTGAAACAAAATATCGTGTTTTGCAACCAACGCATCAATCTCCATCCACAAATCTTGATTTTTAACTGGATCCTTATTCGCCGTTTTCCACCCTCTGGCTTTCCATCCGTCCATCCACTCGGTGACACCCTGCATCACATATTTGCTATCGGTATAAATCTCCACCTTAGACCGTTTCTTCAACGCCTCCAGCGCCTTAATCACCGCCATCATCTCCATGCGGTTGTTCGTCGTCTCCGCTTCGCCGCCAAACAATTCTTTCTCCGTGCCCTTGTAACGCAAAATCGCGCCCCATCCGCCCGGCCCGGGGTTCCCACTGCACGCGCCATCCGTATAAATCTCAACTATATCAGACATGCCATCACATCATTCTCTTGATGAAACCGCAGCTTCTCCAAATACTCTCTTGGATCATGCGGCTTCATGTCCGCCATCGCCGGATCGTACGCAAACCACTCCTGCAATCGCGACAGCAAAAACCGCATACACGCCCCGCGCGATAAAACCTGAAACGCTTCTTTTTCCTTTTCACTCATCGGCCGCACCCATTCATACTCCTGAATAAACCGCCGGAACGCCGGCCGCCGCCAATTCCGCTTTGTACTAAAACACCACGCCGTCGTTGTAATCGCCAAATCAAACGCCAAATAATCCTCCGCCGCAAAATACATATCAATCATCGCGCTAATCTTATCACGTTTGAAAAATATATTGTCTGCAAACAAATCCAAATGCACCGCCCCACTCGGCAACCCCTTCGGCCAATGGCCTTCAAGATAATCCAGCTCCTCATAGACAACATCCCGCAATCCCGAATGAAACTGATCCATATCCCCAGCAACACTATCCGCCACACCGCGCCACGTCTTGATACCCCAATCATTCTCGCGCTTCAATTGAAAGTCCTTCACCGCATTATGCATCTGCCCTAAAAAAGCACCCATCTTCGAGCAATGCTTTTCCATCGTCTCCCCGCGCGTAATATCCCGCCCCTCAAGATAACTAATAATCGCCGCTGGCTTCCCGCTCACATGTTGAAAGCGCTCACCCTTCTTGTCCCGATAAACTTCAGGACACGGAATACCCTTCGCCACCAAATGATCCGAATACGCGAAAAAATACGGCAAATCTTTTTCATTAACGCGGTGCGGCTCGAATATCGTTAAGACATACCGCCCCTTATCGGCAAACACATGATAATTCGTATTCGAAACACCTTTCGAAATCCCTTCGTATGACTGCAACGTTCCTAAATCATACCGGCTCAAAAGCCCGCGCATCTCATCTTCAGAAATCTTCGTATAAACCGCCATAACGAATATCAGGCTGCCAGAATTTTGGGGATTTTAAAAGTCACGCTCTCTTGTGTAATCGCAACTTCCTCAACACTCACATCAAAATCATTCTTCAGCGCTTCAATCACACCATCCACCAAAACTTCCGGCGCCGAAGCCCCCGCCGTCAACCCAAGAACCTGAACATCCGCAAGCCACGCCGCATCAATGTCCTGCGCCCCGCGGATCAACGCCGCCTTCTTGCATCCATGATTAAGCGCAACCTCAACCAACCGGTTCGAATTCGATGAATTCGCCGCACCAATCACATACATCGCATCACATCGCTGCGCGATCTCCTTCACCGCCGCTTGCCGGTTCGTTGTCGCATAACAAATATCCTCCTTATGCGGCCCCTCAATCGCCGGAAACTTGGCTTTCAAAGCTTCCACAATCTCCGCCGTGTCATCCACACTCAGCGTAGTCTGCGTACAATAAGATAAACTGTGTTCATCCTTAACCTTCAATGCTGCAACATCTTCAATTGTCTCGATCAACAATACCGCGCCCACCGGCAACTGCCCCATCGTACCGATCACTTCCGGATGCCCCGCATGCCCGATCAAAATAATCTGCTGCCCGTTCTTATAATACCGCTCCGCCTCACGGTGCACCTTACTCACCAACGGACATGTCGCATCAATATAAAACATCTCCCGGCGCTCTGCTTCGGCCGGCACAGCCTTCGCCACTCCATGCGCCGAAAAAATCACCGGCTGCCCGTCATCTGGAATCTGATCCAGCTCCTCAACAAAAACCGCGCCCTGCTCGCGCAAATTATCAACCACATACTTATTGTGAACGATCTCATGCCGCACATACACCGGCGCACCATATTTCGCCAGCGCCATCTCGACAATCTGGATCGCGCGGTCAACCCCCGCGCAAAACCCGCGCGGCGCTGCTAACAATATGGTAAGAGGTTTTTTGTTCATGCAACATGGATATAACACCGCAATGCAAACGTCAATTTTAGATAACACCCCCTCTCCCTCGGGGAGAGGGCTGGGGTGAGGGCAAAGACTCATCAGGCGTTTTACGTTTGAGCTTGCTTTGCAGTCAAAGACTTCGTATTTTGGCGCCCATGGGAAAAGACATTAAAAAGCTCGGACTAATCATCGCAGTCCTCGTTCTCGTTGCCTGCGGCACAGTTCAGGACATGAGCCAGGCCGTCAAGGATGCTGGCGTTGACCCCAATCTCCGCACCGGAAAGATGGCCGACCAGATCGTTGCCAAGGGCTCCTGTCCGGTCATCGAAATTGTCCAGGATCTGGGCTCTGTCCACGAACACACCAACGAAGCCAGCCCCAGTCCTCAAAACCTGATCTCAACCGCAGAAATCAAAGAAATTCAAAGCACCTGCTCTTACGGCCTGAAGTCCGTCACTGTCGATCTGAAACTCGGGATCGAAAGCACTATCGGCCCACAAGGTAAGCTCTATAGCTCAGACAAACCTTTCTTCTCCTATCCATTTTTTGTTGCCGTAACATCTTCCGCCGGAACAATTCTCGCCAAGGAGATTTTCGCCGCCTCGATGACCTATGAACCGGACGAAGCGAGCCACACCTACCGCGAAGAATTGCGCCAAATCATCCCAACCGAAGGCCGTTACGAAGGATCGCGTTATAAGATCCTTGTCGGATTCCAAACATCCAAGGCACAGCTCGAATATAATCGTGAGCTCGCCCGCCGCAAGGCCGCCAATGAACGTGCCATGGCTGAAAAAGCACGCCTCGACGCTGAAAAGGCCTTGAACGCTCTGAAAAAAGAATCCGACATGAAAATAGAACAACGCAAAAAAGCCTCACCTTAGAAAAATCATGGTCGACCTGCATACAAAAAAACCCGAATTCCACGAACCCAAAAACCCGGTGAGCTCTCGTGAATACTGGGATGCAACCCGCGACGCGCATATCAAAATCGCAACCGAAATGTTCGAAACACAATTCGAAGCTTTCGACCAATGGGTCGAGGCCGCCGTCCCCGCCATCAAGCGCGGCAATAAAATCATCATGTTCGGCAATGGCGGGTCCGCCGCCGACTCTCAGCACATCGTCGCCGAAATGTCGATCAAACTACACAAGGAACGCTCCCCCATCGCGGCGCTTTCCCTCTCGCTGGATGCATCAGCAATCACCGCCTGCGCCAATGATTTCGGCTTCGAAGAGATTTTTTCGCGCCAAATCCGCACCTTGGGCTACGAAGGCGACATCGCCGTCGGTCTTTCAACGTCCGGCAATTCGGAAAACGTCCTCAAAGGCCTTAAAAAAGCCAAACGCATGGGTATGACAACCGTGGGCCTCACCGGCGCAACCGGCGGAAAAATGCCGGAACTCTGCGATGTCCTTATCAAAGTCCCACACACCGACCCCGGCCGCATCCAGGAAATGCACATCACCCTCGGCCATATGTTCGTCGGCGTCCTCGAACAAAAGCTTGGCCTCGTTTAAGACATAAACCTGCATTTTAAGCTGGATTCCGCAGCCATCCTGAATTACACTGCAAAACTTGAAATCACTATGAATTTGAACAGCTTATAGGCATGGCACAACAAAAACCTATAGAAACCCTGAGCTTCGAAGACGCCCTCGGCGAGCTCGAAACGATCGTGCGCTCCCTTGAAACAGGCCAGGCACCGCTCGAAGACTCCATCGGTTCCTACGAACGCGGCATAGCCCTTAAAAAACACTGCGAAACCAAACTCAAGGACGCCAAGGAAAAGATTGAAAAAATATCTGTTGGCGCCGACGGTTCCATCTCAACCCAACCCTTTGACAACCCCGAGTCCTAAACATGCTTGTAACAGAAAACCATAATCAAACCATTTTGTTTTCTGACCAGGCACGAGGAGCGTGGTGTATAAACAATACACAAGCGACGAAGTAACAAAGTCAGAAAGCAAAAGAGGAAGATTATGCCTTCACCCAGAGATGCCTCCCCCCAACTCCAAGACGCTATGGACGAAGTGGTTGCCGCCGTCAATCGCACAATCGACCGCCTGCTCCCGCCAGAAGATGGCGCCCCCGAACGCCCTCTCTACGAAGCCATGCGCCAAGGCGTTCTCGGCGGCGGTAAGCGTTTGCGCCCATTTTTGGCGATCCATTCCGCATTCCTGTTTAACATTGATTCCTCACGCGCCCGCCGCGTTGCCGCCGCAATCGAATTCGTACACTGCTACTCGCTTATTCACGATGACCTGCCCGCCATGGATGACGCCGCTCTCCGCCGCGGCCATCCCACAGTCCATAAACAATTCGGCGAAGCCACAGCCATCCTCGCCGGCGACGCCCTCCTCACTCTTGCTTTCGAAGTCCTGGCCGGAGCTGAAACCCATGAAGACCCCCGCGTCCGCCTCGAACTCATCCGCTGCCTGGCCGAAGCAGCCGGCCCTTGCGGCATGGTCGGCGGTCAAATGCTCGACCTCATCGGTGAAGAAGAAGAATTCGACCTCGGCACAATCTCACGCCTTCAAAGAATGAAAACTGGAAAACTCATGGCCTTCGCCTGTGAATCCGGCGCCATCCTCGGCAAGGCCGGTGAGCCGCAACGCCGCGCTCTGCGCAATTATGCTTTCGATCTCGGATTAGCGTTCCAGGTCACAGATGACATCTTGGACGTCGACGCCGACCCGCAAGACACCGGCAAAGACAAAGGCAAAGACGCCCAGGCCAACAAATCCACTTTCGTCTCCGCGCTTGGCAAAAAAGAGGCCCGCGACCGCGCCCAAATGGTCATCGACCAAGCCGTCAGCCATCTCAAAATATTCGAAGGTCGTGCCGATATGCTTAAGGAGTTGGCGGAGTATGTCCTGGCGCGTCGGGCTTGAAATTCAAATAACCCTTTTCGGACCCCAACTGGAAAAGCCGTTTTATAACAAAACTCTGGTCTTCAACCGATAAGATTAACGGATCAAATTCAAACCCCGCGCCCTCAACACGGCGACAAACCTCTTCGGCTTGAATCTCTGCAATCTCCAAAAATTCTTCCTGCCTTTTCACAAAATCTGTAGAAATAGGAACCCCATGGTCCTTAAAAAAAAGATCCGCAATGGCAATATACCAAAACCGCGTCTGCGCCACACGATCAGCCATAGCCCCCAAAATATCAGGAGTTTCATCCTCACCAAACAGAGCCTCATTCACTTTCTTCTGATAATCGGCCTCATCAACAACACCCGCCGACAAGGAAATTTTCACGTCATTCAGCGCTTCCTGAGAAAACCCCAAAACGGAAGCAAGCTTCTCAACAATTTCAAACTCAGAAAGTGACACAACAAATTCCCTTTACTCAACCCAGCGTCGGTTCTTCAAGATCAGGGTCTCGTGCTCCCGCACTGACAATCAAAGCCCCAGCAGCCGCCAAAAGAACGCCACTGACAAACTCACCCTTAATGTCATTCTTGTCCACCTGAGAGTTTGCATGAAACTTTTTCACTCCCTCGCTTGGTTCAGGCTTGTTCCTCTCATAAGTAAGCATACCGATACCTGCACCCAAAAATGTCGCCCCCAAAACTCCTTTTGCAATTCTCGTAGCAATTTCTCTTCTCATCTCTAACTCTCCTAATGTTACTTTGTTAAATCTAAAAATCTCTGACGCTTTGTTTCAAACGCCACATAATCTGGCCAGTTGTTGTGCGTATAATTCCAATAAGCCGCCGCACCCAAAATTGCCGCCGCCGCAAAAGCCCCCGCAATTTTTTCACCCTCATAAACTCACTCTTGGCAAATATATCAAACACCTTCAAGAAACACTCAAAACCGGTTCGTCTACTACATCATCTTCCACATAAATCTTCGGTTCCGAAGTTTGCGGCCATTGTGCAAAATGCTCCGGCGTTAAACGCACTCTTTCTCTTGAGCTAGATAAATGACCAACAACCAAGCCCGCAGCTCCTACTGAAAACAAAGTCGCCACACCAAACCACTGCTTGATATTATCCGCTTCCTGCACTTCAAGGGAAGCAATCGAAAAATCCTGCTCTTTATAAGCCGTGTAAACAGGCGCCATCAACTTCCCGGCCGCAACAACCCCCGCGCCCGTAATCGCCGCGACACAAAACATATCTCTCAAAAAGCCAATTTTTCCTTCAAAAGCCATAGCAACTCCATAAAGCTGTTAACTTTATGACAAATATAGCGTTTCCTGTCAAACTTATTCGAATAAGAGCATGGACAAACAGGCTGATCATTGCGCCCCATGCCAACCATGCGCCAGCAGCCCTCAGTCTTAAAGCCTCAACCCATCTTTCTAGATTATGTAAAATATTTAAGCGGCCGCGGGGCCATGGTTACCCAAATCCGGCTCCACTATTCCTTCAACGCTGTCCTCTAAGCGATGAGACTGAGCGTTCCCATGCTGATGCGTGCTGTTGGCAAGCTTAAAGATCTCCCCTAAAATCCACCCCGTCGTCAACCCAGCCACCCTACTGGCCCCGACCATTGTAGGACCCTCACCATACAGCCCCTCAAAAGCCATAGCACTCCCGAGTCCAATCATATAAGGGTACAAATGTGCTCTTCTATCCATAATTCAAGAATAAAAGTACAAAATCACTAAATCAAGGGCAATTTTATAATAATGCACTCAAACAACATTCAATTTCTGCGGTATTATGTAAAATACAGTTAACAAAACACCCCCTTCCACTCACGTATTTTTCTTTGTAAGTTGCGATGTTCTTCTTTATAAAAGGCAAACCATGGCCAAACCGCAGCAAACATCATCACCGCCCGCCCCGGTAGCACAAACCTCTGCCTCCTCCGCACCCCGCAAGGAGAAAGCCGTCTCCCCCCACCCCGTTTTGGATTATGTAAATACACCCGCCGACATTAAATCTCTTTCCGATGAGCAAATCAAACAACTCGCGGACGACACGCGCCGCTTCATGATCAACGCCATTTCCAAAACCGGCGGCCATTTGGGCGCAGGCCTCGGCGTCGTCGAACTCACCGTCGCCATCCACGCCGTGTTCGACACACCGCGCGACAAACTCATTTTCGATGTCGGCCACCAGGCCTACCCGCACAAAATCCTCACCGGCCGCAAAGACCGCCTGCACACGATAAGACAAGGCGGCGGCCTCTCCGGCTTCACCAAACGCTCCGAATCCGAATACGACCCCTTCGGCGCCGCGCACTCTTCAACCTCAATCTCCGCCGCATTGGGAATGGCCATCGCCCGCGACTTCAACAAAGACAACAACCACGTGATTGCAGTAATAGGAGACGGCGCAATGTCCGCCGGCATGGCGTATGAGGCCATGAACAACGCCGGCGCCGCAAAATCCAAATTGATCGTCATCCTCAACGACAACGAAATGTCGATCGCGCCCCCCGTCGGCGCCATGAGCCGCTACCTCACCAAACTCGTCTCGTCAAAGCCCTACATCCACGCGCGCGAAGTCGGCAAAAAAATCACCGGCCACCTCCCGCCGCCCATCCGCCACGCCGCCAAACGCGTCGAGGAATCCGCCCGCCTCAGCATGGGCACAGGCTCCTTCTTCGAGGAAATGGGCTTTTACTATATCGGCCCCGTCGACGGCCACAACCTTGATCATCTGCTCGCCGTCCTGCGCAACGCCCGCGACGCCGAACACGAAGGCCCGCTCCTCATCCACGTCCTCACGCAAAAAGGCAAAGGCTACCTCCCCGCCGAAAACTCCGCCGACAAAATGCACGGCGTCAAAAAATTCGACGTGATCACGGGAACCCAAACCAAATCCAAACCCGGCGCCCCCGCCTACACCAAAGTCTTCGCGCAGCAACTCATCAACGAAGCCCGCCAAGACGATAAAATCATCGGCATCACCGCCGCCATGCCCGACGGCACAGGCATGGATTTATTCGAACGCGAATTCCCCGACCGCATGTTCGATGTCGGCATCGCCGAGCAACACGCCGTCACCTTTGCAGCCGGGTTAGCCGCCGAAGGCTACAAACCCTTCTGCGCGATTTACTCCACCTTCCTGCAACGCGCGTACGATCAGGTCGTGCACGACGTCGCCCTGCAAAACCTCCCCGTCCGCTTCGCTATGGATCGCGCGGGCCTCGTCGGCGCAGACGGCCAGACCCACGCCGGAGCCTTCGACATCGCCTATCTCGGCTGCCTGCCGAATTTTGTTTTGATGGCCGCCAGCGACGAAGCCGAACTCGTCCACATGGTCCACACCGCCGCGAATTATAACGACGGGCCAATCGCATTCCGTTACCCGCGCGGCGAAGGCACCGGCGCCCCCCTCCCCGAAAATCCCGAAATCCTCACAATCGGAAAAGCGAGGATTGTTTATCAATCCGAAGCACTGCGAAGCTCAAGCGCAGCGCGGAGCGAAGCAGTGGCCATTCTCTCCTTCGGTGCCCGCCTCGAAGAATGCAAACGCGCCGCGCGCCTACTGGAAGAAAAAGGCATGAGCGTAACCATAGCCGACGCCCGTTTCGCCAAACCCCTCGACGAAGATTTAATCCGTGACCTCGCCACCTCACACGCGCAACTCATAACGATAGAAGAAGGCTCCCGCGGCGGCTTCGGCGCGTTCGTGCTGGAATTCCTCGCCAACAATGATTTACTCGGCAACTGCCGCGTCCGCACGCTAACTTTGCCCGATATCTTCCAGGACCACGACGACCCGCAAAAACAATACGAAGCGGCAGGGCTGATGGCAAAGGATATTGTAAAAGCTACAAATGTTTAAAGAAGAAACAGTTTTTATTTTAGGCGCTGGCGCAAGTTGGCACTATGGTTATCCAACAGGCGAGGAACTAGTAGAAAGAACCATCCAAAAAGCAAAAAAAATTGCTGAGTTTATCAAAGAAGATCAAGCTTTAGCCAATTATTGGGCAGTCAATAATTGCCCCGATTATCTTCGATCAAAATTCGAAGGCAATCCCTCAAGTCACATTTTTCTTCCAGACGCAAAAGATATCCGCTGGGCATTAAATACCGTACAGGAAGAATGTATTGCACTCGCAACAGCCTTACGTAGCGTTAAGCCAATAGTAATAGATAATTTTTTAGGACAAAACCCCAGCCTAGAGCCAATAGGAAAATTTATTGTCTCTTGGGTAATCCTTGAGTGCGAACACAAATACTATGACACGGCGCAGCGGGGACGAAAAAATGTAAATCAAAATAGTTTGTCAGCTCAAAATGATATTACAAATTTGAAAGATGATTGGTGTCGATTTATTGTTCATAGGCTTGCACAAAAACCAAAAGAACTTCTCTCCAATAATGTTACTTTCGTAACATTTAACTATGATATTTCTTTAGAAACATCCCTTTATCGAAGTTTGCAATATATAGAATCTTTTAATAAACCAGACATAGAAAATTTTATAGAATCAGATCGCTTTCTTCATATTTACGGAAGAATTCACAATCAATTCAAAAAGGAACATCTCACTTTAAAAACTTTAGAAGAAGGCCTGCCTAAAGAAGAAGATCGAGCAGTATATTTTAAAAAACATCTCCTGATTTTTAACAAAGTTTACGAATGCTCTAAAAATATATTCACTATGGAAGATTGCGAAACCACTATTGGCGATAAAAATAAATGTGAAGAAATCACAAAAAAAGCGTGTGAAAAAATAGCATCAGCTAAGCATGTTTACATTTTAGGTTATGGTTTCGATGAAAGAAACAGCAAAAGATTAAAATTAAAAGAAGCTTTAAGAGATACTTCTTCTAATCATAAAAAAATTTATTTTACAAATTTTGGTGACAAAAATATTATAAATAAAAAAGCATCAAAACTATTTTTTGATGTTCCACAAAGGTTTTTACCTCCAACTTATATTCAATCAATTGATACTCGACCAACAACGATGCGATCATACTATGAAAAGAGTATTAAGAATGTATATGAAGCTTTAGAAGAAGACTTTGACTTTCTTATGATTGATAACGAAGATTGACATCATAGGAATTTTATCCTATAATCCCGTATGACTGATGACGCATTCGACGTAAACGAAGCAAAAGCCGCGTGCGAGCAACTCGCGAGCGCGCTGGTGAACCCAGCCCATGGCGTGAACACGCTGCGCCGTCAGGCCGACCTGCTCGACACTCTCCTCTACAACATCCTGACAATCTTTGCGGGCAAAATTGAACAAGGCGACGGTAACGCCGGACGCGAATGGTTCGAACTCGGACTCCGCATTCAAAAGCAATGCGCCGACACCATCAAGACCGCCGCCGCGATTGAATACATGCAATCCCTCGCCCCGCGCCCGCCTCTCCCCCTCCCGCGCCATTCACTAAATTCCAACGACGCACACCAAGAACAAAGCGAAGAAAGAAGAACCCCGGTTTCCTAGTTTTGGATTATGTAAAATAAATATAGAAACAAATAAGCCTCCCCCCACCCCCCGAAAATTTTGGAACAAACTAAGAGCCTCCTCATGAACAAACGAAAATGGACAGAC
>CAYZHM010000003.1:224789-232277 GCA_964478225.1 uncultured Micavibrio sp. | reverse complement strand
CAGAACAAGTTTTGCGCTATTTGTGGCGGTGTTGGTATCCTTAATTGTGTAGGTCAGGTTGTCACCATCAATATCTGAGGCTGTGATTAGTTGAGAGGCTAGGACGGTTTTTTCTGCTGCCAGGGTTATGCCTGTGGTGTTGAGTGTGGGGGCTGAATTTCCAGTGCTGACGGAGAATGACTTGGCGCCGGATGATGCTGTGCCATCTGAGACGGAGACTGTGAAGTTGTCAGTGCCTTTCACTGTTCCGCCAATAACTTGTAGCTTGGCAAAGTCTGCTGCAGAAAGCGTATGGTTAACGCCTGCCGCGAGTGTTGTGCCATTCAGAACAAGTTTTGCGCTATTTGTGGCGGTGTTGGTGTCCTTAATTGTGTAGGTCAGGTTGTCACCATCAACATCTGAGGCTGTGATTAGCTTGGATGCTAAAACTGCAGTTCCATTTGTGAGAGTGCTATTTGTAACGTTTAATACCGGCGCTGTGTTTCCTGTGGTTACTGTGAAAACTTTTGTATCAGAAGAAGTTGTGCCATCCGAAACAAAAATAGAGAAATTGTCTATGCCTTTGGCGGTGCCACCCACAATTTCAACTTTGGCGAAGTCTGCGGCTGATAATTTATAATTGGCGCCAGCGTATAGGGTTGCACCGTTAAGTACCAACTTTGCGCTGTTTGTAAGTGTTGTGTTGTCTCTGATTGTGTAGGTTATGTTGTCGCCATCAATGTCTGTGGCTGTTACGAGGCTTGATGCTAAGATTTTGCTACCAACTGCAAGAGTGCCTTCTGTGGTGGTTAGTGTCGGAGGATTATTGACTGCGCTGACTGTGAATGTTTTTGCCTCTGATGAGACTGCGCCATCAAAAACAGAAACAGTGAAGTTGTCGCTGCCTTTTGCTGTTCCGCCGACGATTTGAAGTTTAGCAAAGTCTGTCGCGTTCATGGTGTGAGACATGCCTGCCGCAAGGGTTTTTCCATTTAAAACAAGTTGTGCGCTGTCTGCTAAAGTGTTGTTGTCCTTGATGGTGTAGTTCAAATTATCACCGTCGACGTCGCTTGCAGATATGAGTTTTGAGGCAAGGATGGTATTGCCTGCGGTAAGCGTTGTGTTGGTGGCGCTTATGGTTGGCGCTGTGTTGGTTGTTATGATTGAAAATGTTTTTGTGTCTGAAGGGGTTTTTGTATCTGATACAGAGATGGTAAAGTTGTCTGTTCCTTTGGCTGTTCCGCCGACGATTTCAAGTTTGGCAAAGTCTGCTGCTGAAAGGACGTGGTTTGTTCCTGCAGAAAGTGTTGTGCCGTTTAGGACAAGTTTTGCGCTGTTTGCTGCTGTGGTGTTGTCTTTTATTGTATAAACAAGAGCGTCGCCATCTGTGTCTGAAGCGGAGATCAATGAGCTTGCCTTTATGGCCTGACCATTAGCAAGAACGCCGTTTTGTGTGCTCACAACAGGGGCTATGTTTGATTTGTCTGAAGTCAAAACTATAGTTTTGTCACCGCTTGAAAGTTTGCCATCTGAAACACTGATGATCAGGTTTTCAGCGCCATCTTCAGAGCCGCCAACGATTTTCAGTTTTGCAAAATCAGCAGCGGAAAGAGTGTGATTGATGCCAGAAACAAGCTTGGTTCCGTTGAGTTCGAAATAGCCACTTGTTGATACGTTGCTTGTGTCTTTTACTGTGAAGGTAAGGGTGTTGCCCTCAGCATCCTTGGCAGATACCAAGCTGGAGGCAAGGACGCTTTTTCCTGATTCTAGGGATACATTATTGGTTGATAGCGTTGGTGCTGTGTTTTCTGGAGTACTGCTCGCGTTGATATCGATGTCGAGGTCGTAGTAGCCGATGCCTTTGCTTGTGCCGAGGCCGACGGTGTATTTTTGTCCTTGTACGACGTCCATGGTGTAGACATTATTGGCTACACCACTTGCTACGCCTACGCCTTGCCATGTTGTTACAAGGTTGTGTGTGACGTCTGCTGTTATTTTTAAAGTTCCTGTGCTTCCGGCTGTAAATGTGAAGAAATCAAGGTCGTTGATTTTGCTGATTACCCCTGAAATGCTTTTATCTGCGCTGAGGGTGCCAAGATTGTGTGCGTCGGTAATGATTGATCCATAATCATCGCCAGGCATAAGAGCGTCAATTGCTGCGGCAAGGTCAATGCTTTTATATGCTGTTCCACCGATGCTTTTTGCTGTGGTCATCATATGAGCAAAAATCATGTCTTGGTTGATATTTTTCATGCCAACGAATTCCATGGCTTCACGGATGATAACGCTTGCACCGGCGATATAGGGGGAAGCCATACTTGTTCCACTCATGACACCAAAATCGTCTGCAATGCCGTTTTTGTTGCCTTTGCCGCTTGTATCGGTGACTGTGCTGGTAATATTATTACCTGGTGCTCCGATGGCACGGCTTGCAATTCTTTGACTATATGTAGCCAGGTTTCCGTTGTCATCGATTGACATGACTGGCACAACATACGGGCTTGCTGCTGGGTAAGAAAGTCCTGGAGTGTTGTAACTTGTGTAAGAGTTTCCGGCTGCGACGGCAATAAATATGCCCATCTCCTCCAGGATTTTGAACTCATCTTCAACTCCACCCCAAAGTGGTGCTTGATAACGATTTGTGCCGTCACCTGACGAAATATTTACAGTTGTAATTTTATTTTCAAAACTATCTGCGTTTTGGATAACCCATTTTAAGGCATTTTCCATCCAGGTATAGGAACCCATGCCCTTGTCATTATATATGCGTAACGCCACCATATCGACTTCTGGGGCCACACCCTGGTTTGTAGGGTCACTTGAGCCGATAATCCCGGCGACGTGTGTTCCGTGTGTCCCTGTGTCTTCATGGGGGTCGGCGTCGTTTTCTTCAGTAAAGTCCCAGCCGCCAACAACGCGATGTCCTTCACCAAGGCCACCACCAAGAGCGTAGTGATCATATTCAATGCCGGCATCAAGAATTGCAACGGTTTGGCCTGCACCATAAAATCCATAGTCTGCTTTTACTTTATCCATGCCAGTCACGACGTGCGCGCTCGTAAGGTTTTGTTGTATATCTCCGCTGCCTGAACCATCTGTTTCAAGTATATCAAGATAGAAGTCAGGCTCAGGGGAAGCAGATTTTTGTGAAAAATCGTTTTTGAAGCTGGTGTCGTTGTTTAGCTTGTCATGGGTTGCTGTTATGAAGCGCGGAGTTTCGTGCGATGATGTATGAGGTTTGAAATTGTCTGTGTGCGAAGCAAGTGGAGCGAAATCCTCGTCCTCAGGTAGGGGCTCATATTGATAGACATCGGTTGCCTGAAGTGCTGTGAGGGTGAGGCCGGAGTTTAGTGTCTTTTTATCGTCCATAATAGCTTTTCCTTGCGGTTCAATCGCTTATGTTTTTAGTTTGTCATAACTCTTATTTAAATTTAGTTAAAATTTTAATTAAATTGGCGCAGATATGTTAACTTATTGATTTAAATTAATTTTTTGGAAAAATTTTTGATTATCATGCCTGCATGTTTTTATATTTATCAACCCAATTAATTTCCATAATAGTAAATTAAAGTTAAGGGACGGCTAATTTTGTATCGTAATTGAGGCGAGCTGATTCAATGAGGTAAAGAGGTGGGTTCTTAAGATGCTATGAGCCAGGATTCATACCCACCCCGGAGGCTGCTTATATTTGAATAACCTGCGCTTTGTAATATTTGTGCGGCGTGAAGGCTGCGGATGCCCTTGTGGCAGTAAAGAATGATGTTTTTATCTTCGGGTAGTTTTACCTGAGTGCCTTGCATGAGTTTTGATAAAGGGAGATGGTGGGCGTTTTCTATGTGCCCCATATCCCATTCTTCTTGTTCACGCACGTCGATAAAAATGTGGTCTTTCGTACTGATTGCCTCGGAGGGGCTTAATTCTCTGATTAAGGAGCAATTTTTGGTGAGTGCTGGCTGAAGATTAATTTCTGATCTTGCAGGGGAACAAGTTGGGCAGGATGCGTTTTTGTTTAGTAAAAATGTTTTGCTGACCATGGTGCGGGCATCTAGTGTCCAGAATTTTCCGATGAGAGGTGAAAAAGACGGATGATTGATTATGATTTTTATGGCTTCGAGAGCTTGTATAGACCCTATGGTTCCGGCTAGGGCGCCTATTATGCCGGCTTCTGCGCAATTCGGAATATGAGTCTGAGGAGGGGAAGAAAAGAGGCAGCGGTAGCACGGTCCGTTTTTACCGTTAAAGATTGAAACTTGACCTTCAAAGCCAAGGATTGATGCGTAGATTAAAGGTTTCTCAAATTTTACTGCAGCATCATTCAAGAGGAATTTTGTCTCGAAATTATCTGTGGCGTCCAAGACGATATCATAGTCAGCGTAAGTTTCTTCTATATTGTCTGCGGATATTCTTATGGGCCATGATGATATTTGGGTGTCAGGATTGAGCTTTTCTAACTTTTCTTTTGCAGCCTCAGCTTTGTTTTTTCCTATCTGGTCTAGTGAGAATAATACTTGCCGCTGAAGGTTGCTCAGCTCCACTTTATCGTCATCAACTATTCCGATATGGCCTATGCCGGCGGCTGTAAGATAAAGAAGGGCGGGGCATCCTAAGCCGCCTGCTCCAACGCAAAGTACAGAGGATCTGGCGAGCTTTTTTTGTCCTTCTCGGCCAATTTCTGGCAGGATTGTCTGACGTTGATAGCGAGTATCGTTCATACGTCATATATGGACGCGGATCTTGGTTTGAGCAAGTTTTTTATACTGTAAGCGCCTTTATTTTGGCATGCATTTGCATCTATGCAGTAAACGCGGGCTTGAAGCATCCGAGAAGTTTACTCCTGCATTGAAGCATGGAGCGGATGGCGCTTCACCATCTTGCTTGCAGCTACATGTCGAGCCAATGGTTACATACGAGCCTGGGGCGTCCCCTTCATAGGCATTTTTATAAGGGCCGTCGTATACAAAGGGACGTACGTTACATTCTCCACGCTTTTTCGGAGGTCTTGCTTTAAATTCCTCGGGTGTTTCGAGGCGGCAAGCGGCTTGTTTGTTATCGGGCAATTCTTTGCCGTCCAAAGTTACGACACGAACCTCATATTCGTCATAGGTTGCTTGCCAACATTTTGGGTAAGGATAGGATGGGTTGTCTGCCGTTTCGACGCAATCGACAGGTTCGCGATATATATCAGGTTTAAGGCTGCATACGCATTGGCCGTCGGGAAGGTCGCTGACGTAAGTCATTTGACAGGATGCCTCATTCCATTTCCAGAGTTCTTTCCAGGTTCCTGCTACGGGCGTCTGTCCAGGACCGCATATTGCCTTTCTATCTCTTTCCTGAGTTTCTGGTGTGCTTGTGGGGCGGATACAGCTGCAATTTGCCTTTAAGAGAGTGGTTCCAGTTTTTTTGCAACCGGCGTAGTTTGTCTGTACATCGGCAGTGCCTGTCAACTTTTCATATCCCTTAATCCCATAGGTTGAGGCGAGTTTGTCACATTGTACGCCAGTTGTCACAATGCCCTCGTTTTCGCATAGGCAGTCCGCAGGTTCATTTTGTGGTCTGTTGGGGTCGTCGAATTTTGTGGTTACTGTTTTCTTTACTGTTCCGCACGAGAGATATGTTGTGATTGAAGTATAAGTGCCTGCTCGGCCGAGCCCGCAATCAAGATTACTTTGACGGGTTTCATTTGCTGCATAAACGCATTGTCCTGCCCATTGGCCGATTCCTGTCCATGTTCCGTTGTCGCAGCGGTAGCTTCGTTTGGCGCATGATCCTTGTTTTAATTCGACGACGTCGCCGTGAGCGCTTTGTGGTAACCATTTTTTGCCTTCATCGGCTTCGCTTGGACATTGGTCAACTTTTTGCTTTTCGCAACTCGCATTGGGTTCGGCTATGCAGATCGGGTTGCCGCTGCCGTCGAGCCCTTTTAAAACTGGTGTGCCGAGAGGACAAGATAATGTGAGAGTTTCTTCGCATATTGCTTTGCCTCCGGCGATGCCGACCATGTCGCTTCCTGCGGGGCAAGATATTCCTTCGGTGCTGCCGATGTCGCTGGGTTCAAAGCAGTTGGAGCCGTTTTCATCACAAATCTGATCAGTATATAAAATCCCGTCTGAACCATCTGTGCCGAAAATGCTTAGAGAGTCTTTAGAGGAAACAATGTCCAGTGTTGTTGTGGGTTGGTTTGTGCCAACGCCGATGTTTCCTACAGCTTGGTCTCGGATATCATCGGGGTTTGTATTTGAAGTTCTCCAAAGTTCAGCAGGGTAACTTGAGAAAAACTGCATGACGTCATCATATTGATCATTGCTGCCTGTGGACTTGAAGGCAGAGACGTATATGGCCTCTTCTGAACCGTTTGTAGGGTCTTCAAATCCGGGGTTGCAGTTTTGTTGTTCGGACGGCGAAGCGTTTGCGCATGAATCAACGATATTTCCGTAGGTGCTGAAGGCACCGGAGCGTGAAGGGCCTGCGCTGAAGACTAGGAAACTTGCGGAGCCGGCAGGAGTTACGAGGGATTCGCCCTCAGGAGAGCGAACATCGATGCCGCCCATCGCGTCATTGATGACGCTGCCGTCATTAAGGGTCATGTTTTGTGTTACGGCATAAACAAGGCGGTTGTTGTAAGCGTCGATAGCTTCTCCTTCATCGACTTGTAGTTGTCTGAAGGGGAGGGATCCTACGAGAACCAGAGGAAAATTTCCGCCTCCCACGTCTCTTACACTGCGTTCAACGCATACACCGTTGTCGCATTGGCCTGCGCTTGTCACTGATATGTCGGGGCAATGTTCTGCGCCGTAGACGGGGGCGGGTGGGCTACTATCACGCGGCAAATTTAACCCGGCGGGGCAGGGATAGCGTCCGGTCATGCCTCTATATTCTTCGAGTGCGAAGATGGCTTGCTGGACGTTGTTATAAGTTTTTTCAGTGCCCTCTTTTGTTTTGTAATTGTTATAAAGGAGGAGTAGCGGCGTTATCATGACGCCCAAGATGATGAGTGAGATTGCGATTTCAACTAAAGTGAAGCCGTCTTTCTTTTGATGTTTTCTCTGTGCTCTCATTTGGTTTTCCATCATTTAGTTTTCCGGTATAAGGTTGTCTTGTGTGCAAATAATATTGCCGTTTGTATCTATGCCTTTGACCCAATTTCCTGCGCCGCAATCACGCGGCTGGGGCGCAGCAACACCAGCGGGTGTTCCGCATTGTATTCCAGTTCCGTTGATTTTTTTGACGATTTGGCCTGCTGGGCACAGGGTTCCGAACTGGTTCAGGATTGGTATTTGCCAAAACACATCAATGCGAAAACAATTGCGAGGGGTTAGGGTGCCGTCCCCATTCAGACTTGTGGATTTGTCACATATTTGGGTGGCGTAGAAATTGTTGTCGGCACGGATGATCCCGCAATTTTCTGCTCTGGCTGTTTGGTCTGAGGCAAGGTTGCATGTCTTGTTGGTGGCGACTTCCAGAGAAGTCCTTGGGTTGTCAGTGCCGATGCCTATATTGCCTCTGTTGAGG
>CAYZHM010000003.1:0-224779 GCA_964478225.1 uncultured Micavibrio sp. | reverse complement strand
TGTTGAGGGATTGGATGTCGTCTGTGCGTTTGAATCCTGCGACTGGATCCTCTTCCCATACATATTCCCAAAGATGTTCCGTTGCAACTTTGGAGAAGTAGGTTTTGTCGTCATAGAAGGCGGCATCATTGTTGGATGAATAGCCAAGCGCCTGCATGAAGGCGTTATCGTTGTTGCAGTTTTCATTGTCTCTTGCCTGAGCTACTGTGCCACATGGAATGGATTGGAAACCTTCAGCATTGAAGGCACCTTTACCGTCAGGGCCATGAGAGACGATGACGTAGTGAGCGTCGAAATCTCCTGCTGCGTTTACCATGCCAGCGGTTGGGTTATTGGTTTCATCTACTGCCGCGATGACCCCTTGGTTGTATTTATATTGATAATCGGGGTTTGCCATGTTGAGGGACACGGCGTAGGTGTATTTATTGCCCCAGCCATCTAAGGCGATTTCATTGGATGCGGTTGAAGATAAGAATTCTTTTAGAGTGCTTGTGGGGGCGGCTCCGATCAGCACAAAAGTTTCGTCAGGATGAGTGCCGGATTGATTGGGGGTTGCTTCGCCATCCAGATCGATGCGTCGTGCCCCGAGAGCAAGACAAATTCCACCACTGGGGGTGCAGCTTGGGACGCCGGAGGCAGCAGTTGCGAGGCTTAAACCCATGGAGCCAAGGCCGCATGAGCCGTTTATTCCTTCTTTGCCGAAATTAGGATCTGAAATGCTGAGGGATGCGTCTGCGGGACAGGGATAGCGGTCGTATAGAGATAGATAGATAGCGAGTTGACCGCTGATGGTTTTGATATTTTCACTTGTTGTGACAACAATACGCTCTTCTCTGTATTTATCATAGAGCATGATGAGGCTGGTCAGTAAGATGGAAGAAATGATCATAACCATCAGCATTTCGATCAGAGTGAAACCACTTTGATCGGCGCTTTGTTTTTTTGAGAGCTGTATGGTCATTGTAATTTTTTTCTATTCACATGGTTTTCCAGGAAGGCAGCAAATGGCCGATCCGTTTTCTCTGATGCCGCGCAGATATTCCCCCGACGGGCAAGGGCTTGCCAGTGTTTTGGCTGCTTCGCCAGAGATGATTGCGTTGGTGCATATTTCATCGGCTGCTTTGATGCCTCCAAGAGGTTGAGATCCACAATAGATTCCGGCACCGACCATTGTTGCATCGGTTCCCTCAAGATCGTCGTTGTTTTGATTGACCTGGCCGCCGATAACTGCGGGATCAAAAACGTAGCGTGGAATATCGGAGCCGTTTGGATTTGTTACCGGGTCGGTGATTTGTGCGAGTTGGTCAAAATAATAGGCAGAGATAACTGAGTATAGTTCTCCGGCCGGAACACCTTGCGAAGAGAGAAGGCTCATGACTGTCATGAGACTTTTTCCTTCGTCTTTATATGTTTGCACCTTCGCAAGTGTTGAAGAGTTTATGCACGTGAAGGGGCTTGAAGCGCTTGTGGTTCGGTCAAAGCTGTAGCTCATGGTTTTGTTGGGGTATGGGCATAAGGCATTCACGCGAATTTCATCAGCCATTGCGTTGCCCATGACCTCTATCTGCGTGTTGGCTCTTGTGAGCTTTGCTATTTGCTCTTTGGTAAAGTTTGTGGGGACTCTGCCGATACGAATGTTTCCTTGTATACGGCTGGATACGTCCGACACCAAGGGGTTGTTGGCATTGCTTTTGCTCCACATTTCTCCGCTTATGCTGGTATCGAAGCCGATATAGTCGTCGAAGAAATCTGAATTTTCCACCCGGGAAAACCAAGGCTTTTCTTCGGTTGTGTAGTCTGACTCGCTGCTCCCATCTTCGCCTGAGATCAGAAATTTAAAGCTGGCGAGGTTGTCTGTGAATGTTGAATCTGCATTGTTGCAGTTTTCATTTTCGCGGCGATTGTTGCCGTCGTTGCAGGGGGCAATGAGTTGTCCGCTGAGCGACCATGCGCCGCGCTGATTTTCACCGTGACTGATGATCACAAAGTGTGCATTGCTTTCTGTGTTTTGTCTGTCGGTGTCGCCACGATCGACAACTTTTATTGTTCCGAATGTTTCTGTGGTGGAGAAATTATTGGTTGGAAGCGTTAAGCCTTCTGTGATGGCGTAGGTGAATTTTGAACCGTAGCCATCGATGATGAAATTTTGCGGCAACCCTATTTCAGCAAACGGGACATCGCCGATTAAAACGGAATTGGTGAAGTTGCCTGGGTCGGGATCTCGTGCGCCAGCCACACGGCATGGGACTGTATCATCGCCAGAACAATTGCCTATGGCTCCGGTATATTCGGTTCCGAACGCCGAACTGCCCTCGGAGACATTTCTTTGTGCTGGCTGCGGATAGCGTCCGTTGCGAACTGCATATTGGCGCAAAGCGGATTGGATGGTCGCGATGTTGGTTGTTGTTTCCGAGACTACTTCATATTTTCGTTCGATGGATTGCAGATGCAAAATCGGGATGAGTAATAAGCCTAAAACAATGAGCAATACTGCAGTTTCAATGAGGCTTAGCCCGCTTTGGTCAAGGCGGGTTTTATCCTTGTATAGTTTTCGTAAAAATTTTGTCATATTTTATTTTAATGCAGAGTGATATAAGGAGTTCTTAGTTTTTCCGTGATTTTATATCAATTTTATCTCGCATTTTATCTTATTTTGCATACAAGAGCAGCCTGTTTTGTTGGATCATAAACAGGTGATTTGCAGGTTTTGTAAATCGCGTGGAAGGGCAGTGGTTTGCGGAGGGGGAGTGGTGGCTCTGGGGTGATTTGAACACCCGACCAAGGGATTATGATTCCCCTGCTCTACCACTGAGCTACAGAGCCGTCATTGTAGGCGCCTTTTATGGCGTGTTTTGGGGGATATTGTCAAGTCTTGATCAGGGTCAGTTCAAGATCTTCGTAATCCATGTATTTTGAAGCTATCTCCTCAGATTGTAGTGCTTTTGATGGAGGTGTTTCTGGAGCATGCTGCCTTTCCATTTAATTCTTTACATGGGAAAAAGGGATATCAACCCCTATAAAGCTTTGAAGCTCGATGGCCTTTAGAAGCGTTCCGGTATGATAAGAGCTTCCGTCTTTTTTGTCTTTACTGAGGGCCTCTTGGTAGCAGCTTAGGGCATATATGAGACAATTCCCTCTAAGATATGTGTCACCCAAGGTGCGGAGAAGTTTTTTGCCAAACTTGTAGTGCCCTATTGGCATATCATCGTTCTGAATGTGATGTATTTCGGATAAGGTCGCAAGTGCGTCGTCCATTCTGTCATGATTTGAATAAAAGTCCGCTAAAGAATACAGGTTTCTTATATTGTCAGGAAATTTTTCCCTTACTTCTAGAAGTGCCTGTTCGACAGCGCTCGGGGCTGTTGGATTGGTTGAGTTTTCGTTAGATGTTGAATTTCTGTATAGTTTTAATAATAGATGAGCTCGTTCTACGAGCAGTTTTTCATCTTCGCCGTGTACTGCAATGGCGGTTTGAATAAGCTCTAATTTTTTTTCGGGCTTTTTGTCATTTTGCTTTTTGGCTTGATGTATAAATACTTCAACGCTTTTTTCTTTTTTGGGTCTTTGAGTGTCCAAAGTGTGTTCGGCGCTGGTTAGTTTTTCGTGGATTTTGGCGCTGCCGGGGAACTGCCGACGAGCTGCGCGCAAAATTTGTACAATCACTTTTAATTTTAAGCTTGGATTGAGATCGATAAACTTCAGATAGTCATCTTCATTGTAAAAACGCTGGTTCCAGGTTCTGCGTTGAAAAGGCTGAAATCCGCCGGCTTGATGAAAATCTTGGTCGAGCGTAGAAAGAGCCTTGAACCCTTCTATACCTTTGTCTCTCTTTGGACTTTTTGAAAGATGTGTTTTATGATAATAGCTTATATCTCCATAACGTAGTCTGCCCACAATTGTTCCTTCCTGTTTTGCTCAAAGTAGGGTTTGTTAAAACACCTCTTTGTTTTTATGTCAACATTTTAGAGGGTCGTGGCGATCCAGCCGCCGCCAATCAGCCGATTTTGAGTATAGCAAACAGCGGCTTGGCCGGGCGATACGCCGTATTGAGGGGCGTTTAGCTCGATTTTTGCGCTTCGATCCGTTCCGTTTTTATATATTTTTGCTGGGATGGGCTGCATAGTGGATCGAAATTTTAGATTGATGTTGAGGCCTTCTTCGGGGATGGATTGCAACAACCAGTTGCAATTTTCGATGTGGATAATTGTTCTGGCAAGTGAACTTTTGGGTCCGACGACGACCTGGTTATTCACGGGATCGAGGCGAATCACATAAAAGGGGCTGTTGTCTTCAGAGTGGCCGCCGCCAATCCCGAGGCCTTTGCGTTGGCCGATGGTGTAATGGATGATGCCGTTATGCTGCGCGATGATATTGCCTTGTTCATCGACGATATTGCCGGGCTTTTCGGCTTCGGGGCGGATTTTTTTGACGACTTTGGTGTAATCGCCGTGGGGGACAAAGCAAATGTCCTGTGAATCCGGTTTGGCGGCGGTGATGAGGCCGAGGCGTTTGGCTTCTTGCCGGGTCTTTTCTTTCGGCCAGCCGCCTAAGGGGAAGCGCAGGAAATCAAGCTGTTCCTGTGTGGTGGCGAACAGGAAATAGCTTTGATCTTTTGTATGGTCGAGGGCGCGGATGAGTTCGGCCTTGCCGTTATCATTGACGTGGCGCTGGATATAGTGGCCGGTGGCCATGCAATCAGCGCCGAGGTCGCGGGCGACTTTCAGCAAATCCTGGAATTTGACGGTCTGATTGCATTTGACGCAGGGGATTGGTGTTTCGCCTTTTAAATAGCTATCTGCGAAATCGTCGATGACCGATTGGCGGAAATTGCTTTCGTAATTGAGGACGTAATGGGGGAAACCACATTTTTCGGCGACGCGTTTGGCGTCATAGATGTCCTGGCCGGCGCAGCAGGTTTTGGATTTGGATGTTGCTTCGCCCATATCATAGAGCTGAAGCGTGACACCGATCACATCATAGCCTTGTTCATGCAGGAGCGCGGCGACGACGGAAGAGTCAACGCCGCCCGACATGGCAACGACCACGCGGGTGTCTTTGGGTTCTTTGTTAAGGCCTAATGTGTTTTTGGGGCTGTTCATGCGGCGGAATATAGGGGATTTGCGCTTAAAAAGCAATTTTTGCAACCAAAGTTGTATTTTACAGATTATTTGTGTATTGTTTTTGTGGAGATAAAAAGGTGGCAACATGGGTAACCGTATCAACTCGAATACTGGTCGCGGAAAGTTAGCAAGCGTTCGGCAAGAATTGCTTGTTTCTGCACTTATGGACGTTCCTGACGATATGCTCGTTGAAGCTGCAATGGTAATTCCGCGGGAACGTGGGCAGTTTATCGCAAGAATATTCGCTGCCGCAGCAAAACAGGAGAGCCGGGTCAAGTTGCTTGGGCTCGATATTTTGGGATTGCGCCGCGAGGATGCGATTCTGGCCGTGAACGAGTGGTTTTCAGAAAAGGCAAACCAGAATGCTTTTGCCGAATACTCGAAGGACAAAAAAAGGCGGTCGCGGCATGTATTCGCACGCTATGCACGGAACTTGAAGCCTCTCTTTTTGTTCGAGAGGCTGGTGAAGTGGTGCCAGTCAACATAAAGGTCGGTGACAATGGGAAGGGGACTTGGCGTTTTATTGCGTGTCGGTCTGGCGGAACAAAGTCCCCTGCAGCTCAGGGCGTAGGTATTCCTGAGCTTTTTTTGAAATGAGTTCAGCGGATGGCGCTACCCGCATCAGGGTCTTAATTACCAATCTGTCTTGGTGCCGGGCAGGGCGACGATGAGGCCGTCGAGGGCTTTGGTCAGTTTGACCTGGCAGCCGAGGCGGGAGGTTTCGCGTACATCAAAGCAAACATCGAGCTTGTCTTCTTCTTCCTCGGATTGTTCGTTATCGGCGGCTGTGACCTTGTCCATCCAGTCGGGGTGGATGTAGACATGACAGGTGGCGCAGGAGATGCAGCCGCCGCATGAGCCTTTGATTTCATGGACTTCATTGTTGACGGCGGTTTCCATGATGGACCAATTTTCTGGGGCATCAATGGTGCGCTCGCGGCCGTCATTAAAGAGGAAGGTGATTTTAGGCATGGGTTCTCTCTAAAAATTTTTCAAACTTTTCTATGAATGAATTTATATCGGCCTCGGTTGTAGCCCAGCCGGTTGAGATGCGCAACCCACTCAGGGCTTCGGCATCACCCGCGCCCATGGCTTTGAGAACATGAGAAGGTTTGACCGTGCCGGACGAGCAGGCAGAACCGTTGGAGATGGCGATGTTTTCGATGTCCATGGCGATGAGGGCAGTTTCGGCCTTTATATTGGGGAAGGAAAAAAATGTTGTGTTTGGCAGGCGGAGAGCGTTGGCGCCGTATATTTTGCCGCCTTTGGCAATGATCCACGTTTCGAGTTTGGTTTGAAGGGTATTATTTATGGGTGTGAGGGATTCAACGGCGGCGCCGAAGCCTGCTATCCCGGCGACATTTTCTGTTCCTGCGCGGGCGGATTTTTCCTGGCCGCCGCCGTGCAGAAGGACTGGGGTTATGCCGCATAATCCAAGGACAAGCGCGCCGACACCTTGTGGTCCGCCGAGTTTGTGGGCGGAGAGTGAGAGGAAATCAATGCCAAGATCTTGCATGTCGATATGGATTTTCCCGGCAGCTTGTACGGCATCGCAATGGAAAAGTGCGCCGTGATTTTTAGCAAGCGTGGAGATTTCCTTGATGGGTTGAATGACCCCGGTTTCGTTGTTGGCCAGCATGACCGAGACGAGAGTGGTTTTCTTTTCTTTAAGAAGTTTTTCAAGTGCGTCCAGATTTACTAGCCCGTCTTTTGTGACTGGAATTCTTTCTGCGTGGGGAGCAGCTTCGAGGACGGAAGGGTGTTCGATTGCGGAAATCAGAATGCGATCATTGGCAAAAAATTTCAGCACTGTGTTGTTGGATTCGGTGGCTCCGGAATTAAAAATGACCTGATTGGTGTTCGGACAGTTCACAAGTTTTGCGATTTGTGTGCGCGCGTTTTCCACAAGCTTGCGACCTTCGCGTCCGAAGTTATGAACAGCGGAAGCGTTCATCGGGTTTTTCATAATGTTAGAAATAAAATGAAGTACTTCCGGTGTGAGAGGTGCTGTGGCGTTGTAATCCAAGTAAATTTTTTCTTTCATCGTGAGAGGATACTAAGGATTATCCACAGTTTATTCAATATGTTATACAGAAAATTATGGACAGCCGAATCGCTGTGTTATTATAAGGGTGCATAAAATCCTTGAGTTTTTCTTTCAGACTCTGCTAAACCATCACACTAGTCACACAATAACAAAGGTTATTCATGCCAGAAGTCATTATCAATGGTCCTGAGGGCCGTCTAGAAGGTCGTTACTCCCACTCTAAAGTTAAAAATGCGCCGCTTGCGCTTATTCTTCATCCTTCCCCGCAGCATGGTGGAACGATGAATAATAAAATCACCTATATGATGCATCAAACATTTGTTGCACGCGGATTTTCTACGCTGCGGTTTAACTTCCGTGGTGTGGGTCGTTCACAAGGGATCTTTGATAACGGTGAAGGTGAGCTGAGCGATGCTGCGTCGGCGCTGGACTGGATGCAGGATTTGAATCAGAATGCGCCATTCGTTTGGGTTGCCGGATTTTCATTTGGCGCGTGGATCGCGATGCAGCTTTTGATGCGTCGTCCTGAAATTCAGGGGTTCGTATCGATTGCTCCGCCAGCCAATACAGAAGATTTCACATTCCTTGCGCCTTGCCCGACTTCCGGTTTGGTGTTGCAGGGGACGCGCGATGATGTGGTGACGCCGTCACATGTTCGTGAGTTGATGGACCGCTTGTATGAACAAAAAGGTATCCGCATTGATTATCGTGAGATCGTTGGCGCGAACCATTTCTTCCATGGTTACACAGATATTTTGCAACGTCATATTCATGACCATTTGAATGCGGCAAGTGCTGGTTCGTCGGTTCAGGTGGACGAGCATCTTATGCGTGCTGCGGAATAGTCTTCGTCTTTTTTCTTCTGACGTTGTTGTTCGTCGCTTACGTAGTATTTATACGCCGCGCTCCTCACGCCTAGTCAGAAGAAAAATTACTGGAACTATTACCAGAAGGTTATAAGGCCGCTTGTTTCAGGCGGCTTTTTCTTTTGTGCTGAGGGAGGATTTAACCTCTTCGACGTGTCCTGGCACCTTAACCTTGCTCCAAATTTTTTCGATTTTACCAGTTTCATCAATTAAAAATGTGCTGCGCTCTATGCCCATATATTTTTTGCCATACATGGATTTTTCGACCCAGACGCCATATTTTTCGCACATATCGCCGTTTTCATCAGAGACGAGCGGGAAATTCAGGCTGTATTTATCCTTAAATTTGTCATGCTTTTTTATGGAACATTTGGAAACGCCGATAATAGACACTCCAAGTTTCTCAAAGGCTTTAAGATTATCGCGAAAATCACAAGATTCTGCTGTGCATCCTGGGGTGTCATCTTTAGGGTAGAAATACAGAATAAGTTTCTTACCTTTGTAGTCAGAGAGTTTTATTTGCTGGCCGCTATCGGCAGGCAGGTTAAAATTAGGGGCTGTATCTCCTGCTTGCAAGTGAGTCATGGGTTGTTCCTTTGCTTGTGAATGCGTATTGTTTTAAAATATTGTTTTAGAGAGTGACGGGTTTAAAGTGGTTGTTTAGGCGCGAAAAGTCAACGCAAGGGAGCGCAAAATAAAGTGAAACGCAAAATGAAGGGCGGGACATTGTTTGTCCTTGAAGTTGTGGCGGTTGTGGCAGTCGTTGTGGTTGCTGCGCTTAGTATTCTTGCTTTTCGCTTGCACGTATCGCCTTTGGATGTGGGTTTTGCCAAAGATACGATCGAAGAGCAGTTGAATGATCAGCAAAGCGGAATAAGCGCAAAAATCGGCAATATTACTTTGAGCTGGCCCGATTTGAGCGGGCCGCTTTATTTGTGGGCCAATAATGTGAGGCTTGTGAATGCTGCGGACGATACTGTTCTGACGATGGATCAAGTTGCTTTGAGTGTGGCCAAATCAAGATTGATTTTTGGACAGGTTTATCCGCTCGCACTTATTATTAAAGAGCCTGAGTTGCAGGTTGTGCGCGATAAAGAAGGCAACTTTGATATTGGGTTTGGCGCGTTGCAAAGTGCGGGGCAGCTGGAGATCGAAAATGATCAAAGGACTTTAACTGAGCGATTGCTTGCTGCTGTTTCTTCAAGTGAACAACAAAGTGTTTTGTCAAGCTTGCGTGTTTTTGATGTTCGCGATGCTTTAGTGAACTATACCGATGAAGAGACCGCCAAGGGTTATGTTTTAAAGGGTGTGAGTTTTCGTGTTGCACGAGACAAAGGTGCTTTGGACATGATGCTGAGTGTGTCACAGGGTGACACGTCGGCGAGCGCCAACATCATTATACCTCGTGATGGGCAAGCTGTGAGTCTGGCCGGGAAAATTGAGAATATGAATGTTCCTTTTTTGGCGCAGTATGTTCCTCAGTTGGCTGAGGTGTCTGCGCAGGATGGAAATTTTGATGGTGAGATTTCAGGTTTTCTGGATGGAAACTTTGTTCCCGATAAGTTGAATTTGGATATTCGTTCTGCTGAGGGGCAGATGGTTGTTCCGGATTATTATCCTGACGGATTTTCTTATAAGAATTTTATTCTTAGTGCAGAGTATGGAACCAAGGCGAATATGCTGATGGTCAAGAAGGCGCATCTGGAGGTTGGAGGTGTTCCGATTGAGATGGATGCGGAGCTTGTTTTTAACGATGATGAATTTACGGGGCCTATGGGGGTTCAGATTGCGAGCGTGGAACATGCTCAAATTGAGCCGTTGTGGCCGTCGACCTTGAAGGACGATAGCAGTCATGAATGGGTTGTTGAAAAAATTTCGGATGCAACATTTACAAATGCACAGGCCGGGTTTTTCTTGCGGGCGACGCAAGGCGAAGAAGGTTGGGATATCAAGACCGAAAATTTGTTGGCCGAGTTTGATTTTTCTGGTGCGACTGTCAATTATCGCGAACCCTTGATGCCGGTTAAAGAGGGCAAGGGGCACGGAAAATTTAGTCTCGATCAGGAGCGATTGGATGTGGCGGTTAAGAGCGGCAAGCTTGGAGATATCGATGTTTTGGATGGAGATCTTATTTTTGCCGATATTATCGAGGCGGGGCAGGGTGATGCGGATGTGAAGGTTAAACTGGCTGGCCCTTTGGCGACGGTTTTTCGTTTTGTTGAAGATGAGCCGATTGGTGCCAAGCATGGGATGGATACGGCGAAGGTTAAGGGGCAGGCGGAGATGGATATTCGTTTGCAGTTTCCTACCAAGGCGGACGTTGAACTCGAAGAGTTTAAAATTGGCCTTACGGGCAAAGTTACAGATGCGCAATTGCCTGGGGTGGTTAAGGACCTGACTTTGGTTGGCGGGCCATTTGATGTTGCGGTTAAAAATAATTTGTTGAGCGTGAAGGGCAAGGGAGCGCTCGATGGTCGTGATATTACTGCGGAGTATAAGGAATATCTTGTCACAAAAGGGCAGCCTTATAAGAGCCAGATCACAGCAAGTATAATTGCTGATCCAGCGTTGCGGACAAAATTTGGAATTGATCTTAGTGATTTTATTGAAGGATCAGCGCCTGTGAATGTGGTTTATACGGATATGCCGGATGGGTCAGCGCGCGCAGATGTCGATGTTGATGCGACAACTTTGCGGTTGTTTGTTGATGCGTTTAAGTATGAAAAGCCTGTGAGTGTTCCGGCAAGTGCTTCTGTGCAGGCCAATCTTAAAAATCAGGAATTGCAAAATATTCGTGGTTTAACTGTTAAAGCGCCCGACTTGTCGATTGCTGGCGGCGAACTTGAGTTTAAGAAAGAGGTTTTGTCTGGTGGAAAGATTCCTTCCTATTCTATTCTCAAGAGCAAGGGATCGATTGATTTTGAAATTGGTGCTGGTGGCGCGCAGAAAATTGCGATTGGAGGCGATTTCCTCGATTTGAGGTCGTTTTTGGAAGAAGAGAAGGAGCCGAACAAAGTTTATAATGAACCGCCTCGCAAGATATCGGTGGCGGTTAAAGCGATGCAGGCTTCGGAAGCGCAGACGATGCGCAATGGTAAACTTTACATCGATATTGATGGGCAAGGGGTTATCAATCAGTTTGAAATGGATGCAGCCGCTGGTGAGGGGGATATTTATCTCCGGTTTAAGGTGGATAATTCAGGCAAGCGCACGTTCCGGATGGAAGCCGGGGATGCGGGCGCGACACTGAGGGCGCTCGATTTATACGACAAGATGCGGGGCGGCAAACTTGTGATCTATGGCGAGCCGATGCGCGGGATTTATGATCGTAATCTTTCGGGTACAGCAGAGATTTCTAACTTCCGGGTTGTAAAGGCTCCGGCTTTAGCCAAGTTGTTGAGCGTTATGTCTTTGCCCGGGATTATGCAGCTTTTGAATAATGAAGGGTTGGTGTTTTCGAGGTTGGAGACAAAGTTTAATTGGCTTTACCGGAAAGAGGGCAGTTTGTTGGTGCTTCAGGATGGGCGCACTTCCGGGAACTCTGTGGGGCTGACGTTTGAAGGCAAGATTGATCAGGCTGCGGATACGATGGATGTTTCCGGGACGATTGTGCCGTTGTCAGGATTGAATGAGATTGTCAGCAATATTCCGCTTGTCGGGCAGATTTTGTCCGGCGGGACGGGCAGTATTTTTGCTGCGACCTATACGATGCGCGGGCAAGTTGAAGATCCTAAGGTTGAGGTGAATCCGCTGTCTGTATTAACGCCGGGGTTGATACGGCGGATTCTCTTTGAAAATTAGAATAGTATTGGCTTTTCACGGCTTGTTAGTTTCTTTATAAATCATTGAAAAACATAATTATTTTTGCGCTGTGAATAACGTATTTGAATTTTCTTGCACAAAATCAAAAAGACATATTATAAGTACAATATTCGTTAATTTATTAACCAATGGGGAATGGAGATGTTATCACAAATACAGGAATATCTTAATAGTGCGAGTAAGGATCCATGTATTGATTTTAAGAGCGCTGCGGAAGCTGTCCATAGGAATGGTAATCCGCTTGCGACTTTCAATTATTGTGGGGTGGACCTTATTTTGGCTGATGGCAGCAGGGTTGTTGTGCAACCTGGAAGTGGAGAAGGCGTCCTTCATTTAGATGAGGGAGCAGAACAAGAATCGCTTGATGACATTAAGATAGCGGTAAAAAAGAAAAAGATCGTGTGTTTAGATGAGGGCTGGGTTGGCGAAGTACTGGATTTTCAACAACGCCCCATTTATTATCTGGTGGCGCGTGAGCTTGCTGAATTGCTGCAACCACGTTTGACCAATACGCCTGAGATTCCTTCACCTTAAGACTAGGGCGAGATTTTTACCAGGGCGTGTTTTTTCTTGCCGGCTGAAATTTTGATAAAGACCTCGGATCCGAGGTCTTTTTCGTTTATGACCTGTGTGTCGCTTTCAACTTTGTTGTCGTTTATTTTTGCTCCGCCGCCCTGGATTAATCGGCGTGCTTCGCCTTTGGAAGCGGAGAGACCTGTTTCGACGAATATATCGAGTATGTTTATGCCAGCTTGTAGACGTGTGCGAGGGACTTCGATGGCGGGCAAGTCGTCGCCAACGCCGCCTTGTTCAAAAACATTCTGAGCGGTTTTTTCGGCATCTTTCGCGGCAGCTTCGCCGTGGCAGAGTTTGGTGGCCTCGAATGCGAGGATCTTTTTGGCGTCGTTGATTTCGCGGTCTTTAAGTTTTTCAAGGCGGGCGATTTCATCCATTGGCAGTAATGTGAAGAGTTTGAGGAATTTGCCGACATCGGCATCCTCAGTGTTGCGCCAGAATTGGTAGTAATCATAGGGTGACAGCATGTCAGCGCTAAGCCAGACAGCGCCATCGGCGGTCTTGCCCATTTTCTTGCCGTCAGAAGTCGTGATTAAAGGTGTGGTCAGGGCAAAAAGCTCGGCGTTATTGACGCGGCGTCCTAAGTCTACGCCGCTGACGATGTTGCCCCACTGATCGGCACCGCCCATTTGTAATATAGTGCCGTAGCGTCTGTTCAGCTCAGCAAAATCATAGGCCTGTAAAATCGAGTAATTAAATTCAAGAAAACTTAAATTTTGCTCTCGATCTAGGCGTTGTTTGACAGACTCAAAAGTTAACATTCTGTTGATTGAGAAATGTCTTCCATAGTCCCTTAAAAAGGAGATGTAATTAATATCCTTGAGCCAATCATCGTTATTGACCATGAGAGCATCGGTCTTATTTTCACCGTAGGTTAGGAACTTTGCGAAAACTCCTTTCAGATGTTTGATATTTTCATTAATGCCTTCGTCCGTCAGCATCTTGCGCATTTCATCTTTGCCTGAAGGGTCGCCAACTTTGGTCGTGCCGCCGCCCATGAGTGTGATTGGCTTGTGGCCGGATTGTTGGAACCAGTAGAGCATCATGATTTGAACGAGATTGCCGACATGATAGCTTTTAGCGGTTGCGTCAAAGCCTAGATAGGCGGATTGCACGCCCTCGGTCAGTTTGGCGTCGAGGCCATCGAAATCGGAGCATTGGTGAATAAAACCGCGCTGCTCTAGTATGTTCAGAAATTCTGATTTATAAACCATAATAAGGATTTATACGGATGAGCGAGAAAAAAGTCTATAGAGCAATTGGGTTGATGTCCGGCACATCGCTGGACGGGATTGATTGCGCGTTGATCGAGACGGACGGTTATGAGTATGTAAAGCCGTTGGCGTTTTTGAGTGAGCCTTATTCGGACGATTTGCGCGATCGGTTGCGGGCGTGTTTTGGCAAGCAGGCGGCGCCGGACGATGTGGTGCGTGATTTGACATTGGCGCATGCGGATATTGTGAAGCAGATGGGTGAGAAGGCGGAGGTTGTAGGGTTTCATGGGCAAACTATTTTACATAATCTAAAACTAAATAAGACGGTTCAAGTGGGGGATGGCGAACTGTTGGCGCGGGAGACGGGTATCGATGTGGTTTGTGATTTTCGTTCGGCCGATGTGGCGGCGGGCGGGCAGGGTGCGCCGCTGGTTCCTGTCTATCACAAAGCGTTATTAACAGGTGCGGATGTTGATTTTCCCGTCGTGGTTTTGAATATCGGCGGCGTGGCGAATGTGACTTATATTGATGAGAATGAATTGATTGCGTTTGATACCGGGCCGGGGAATGCGCTGATGGATGATTGGGTGCGCGCGCGGACGGGTGAAAGATTTGATAAAGACGGCGCGTTGGCGAAGCGCGGCAAGGTTGACGATGTGGTTTTAAATCATTGGCTTGATCACCCGTATTTTAAGCAACCTGCGCCGAAGTCCTTAGATAGGGATCA
This sequence comes from uncultured Micavibrio sp., assembly GCA_964478225.1. Taxonomy (GTDB): domain Bacteria; phylum Pseudomonadota; class Alphaproteobacteria; order Micavibrionales; family Micavibrionaceae; genus CAYZHM01. The sequence goes on along the minus strand of CAYZHM010000003.1, from coordinate 210,407 downwards.
GTGGACTATCGGAATGGTTGAGGGATTTAACACAGAAGATGGCGCGGCCATGTTAATGCGGTTTACAGCGAAAAGCATTATTCAGAGTTTGAAATTTATGCCGGATGAGCCGCAGGGTTGGTATGTGTGCGGGGGCGGGCGGCATAACAAGGCATTGATGGAATATCTTAGCAAAAGTTTGCCGGTGCATAGCGTGGATGAGTTGGGGTGGAATGGCGATGCGACGGAGGCGGAATGTTTTGCCTATCTGGCGGTGCGGAGTTTGATTGGTGAGCCGATTAGTTTTCCGGGGACGACGGGCGCACCGAAGGCCATGAGTGGCGGGGTTGTGTTTAAGCCATGAGCCGGATTGTTTCAGCAACTGACGATGCGATTAAGGAGGCGGCGGAGATATTGAGATCCGGCGGGATTGTTGCCATGCCGACGGAGACGGTGTATGGGCTTGCGGGGAATGCGTTTGATGACAAAGCGGTGGCGAAGATTTATGCGGCGAAGGGGCGGCCGAGTTTTAATCCGTTGATTGTACATTATGCGCAGGCTCCGTTGGTTGAGAATGAGTGGTATAAGACGCTGGCGGCAAAGTTTTGGCCGGGGCCGCTGACGATGATTGTCCCGAAATTTGAGACGCGCATGTCGGAGCTGGCAACGGCGGGACTGGAGACGATGGCCGTGCGCGTGCCCAACCATCCGGTGGCGCGGAAATTGTTGCAAGCTCTGGATTTTCCGTTGGTGGCGCCGAGTGCAAATAAATCGGGCACATTATCACCGACCACGCCGCAGCATGTGGCGGAGAGTTTGGGTGATGCGGTTGATATGGTTTTGGCGGCGGGGGCGTGTGATGTCGGGCTGGAATCCACGGTGGTGGATTTGACGGGTGATCTTCCTGTGGTCTTACGTCCCGGAGCGATTACGGCGGAGGATTTGAGTGAGACGCTGGGGATTGATGTGGTCTATGAGCTGGAGGCGACGGATAGTCCAAAATCGCCGGGGCAGTTGCTGAAACATTACGCGCCGGAGACGCCTTTGCGATTGAATGCAGTGGATTTGGAGGCTGGTGAGGCGTTGCTGGGGTTTGGGTCTTTAAAGTTTATGGGAGTGAAGAGCGGAGGGTTTGCCAAGGATTTACCCGAGGGGCAGGTTTTGAATTTGTCCGAGAGCGCTGATTTGCACGAAGCGGCGGCGAATTTGTTTAAGATGCTTAAGATGCTTGATAAGGGCGGTTTTGCGTGTATTGCAGTTATGAATATTCCGAATACGGGGCTTGGCATTGCAATTAATGACAGGTTAAATAGAGCTATAGCATGAATACGAAATTACGATATTTTTTGTCATGGGTGAGCTGGCCGGGGTTGGTGTGCATTTGCACAGCGATTACGGCTGTTGGTTTTTCTTATGATCATCCGATTATCGGTTTCAATATTGCTTATCTCTTTTTGATTGTTTCTTTGTTATGGCTGGAACGCGAGATGCCGCATGAGGTTGAATGGAAGCGCAAGGACGGGCAGTTTTGGCAGGATATTGGGCATACGCTGTCATCCAAGGGAACTGTGCAGTTGTTGCTGTTGTTTTCTACGGTGATTGGATTGGCGGAATGGATGCCGCCACTTTCAGAAAAAGGGTATGGGATATGGCCGCGTGAATTACCGTTGGTGGCGCAGGTTGTGCTGGCGCTGGTGGTGGTGGAGTTTCCGCTCTATTGGGCGCACAGGATCGGACATGAATGGATGCCGATGTGGCGTTTTCATTCCGTGCATCACAGCGTACGCAAGCTTTATATTGTGAACACCGGGCGGTTTCATTTTGTTGATAGTCTCGAGAGTATCGTGATGGGGATGGGGGTGTTGATCCTGTGCGGTGCGCCGCTGGAAATGGTGAAGTGGACGAGTGCGATTACGGCGTTTATTGGGATGTTGACGCATTGCAATGTTGAAATGCGTTTCGGGTTTTTATCGGTGATTTTCAATACGCCGGAGCTGCATCGCTGGCACCATTCCAAGAAGCTGAAAGAGGGTAATAGCAATTACGGGGAGAATTTGATGTTGTGGGATCAGATTTTTGGATCTTACCTGCGACCCGATCGTCGACCGCCGGTGAATGTAGGGATTACGACCTATATGCCGCCGGGGTTTGTGGATCAGTTGATTTGGCCGTTTTTGACGAAAAGCGCTAAGGCTCGTGTTGAGGCGAAATATGGTGGGCGTGGGATGGTCTTGTTTAATGATGATCCGGTAGAGGATATCAAGGAGGTTGTTGGACCGAAGGAGGCTGCGCCGCTTCCTGAGCCGGCAGAGAAGGCGGCATGAGCATAAGCAAAACCGCATTGATAACAGGGATTACCGGGCAGGATGGGTCGTATCTTGCCCGTTTTTTATTGGAGAAGGGTTATGCGGTGCACGGGCTGGTGCGCTGGGATGCGGTGGACGGGACGGAGCGCATTGCTGATATTTTAAATGACGTGGTTTTACACAATGGTGATCTGACCGATGCAGCAAATGTGATTGCGGTTGTTCAGAAAGTGCGGCCGGACGAGATTTATAATCTGGCGGCGCTCTCGCAGGTGGCAGTGAGTTTTGAGACGCCTGGGTCGGTGATGGATATTATTGCGAAAGGCAGTTTGAATGTGTTTGAAGCGGTGCGGATTTTGCGCTTGAGCGCGCGGATTTATCAGGCGTCGAGTTCGGAGATGTTTGGTAATAGCCCCGCGCCGCAAAATGAAGAGACAAAGATGGAGCCCTGCAGTCCTTATGGTGCGGCGAAGCTGGCGGCGTATTATCTGGCGCGGATTTACCGTGAGAGTTACGGCATGTTTATCGCGAACGGGATTTTGTTTAATCATGAAAGTCCGGTCCGCGGCGGTGATTTTGTGACGCGCAAGATTGCGAAGGGGATTGCAGCTGGCGGCGTTTTGAGGCTCGGCAACCTTGAGGCGCGGCGCGACTGGGGCCATGCGAAGGATTATGTGCGTGGCATGTGGATGATGCTGCAACATAGGAAGCCGGATGATTTTGTTTTGGCTTCAGGTTCGGATTATTCGGTGCGGGAGTTTGCAGAAGTGGCCTATGCTTGTGCAGGGATCAAGATTAAATGGGAGGGCAAGAGCCTAGAAGAAAAGGGTATTGATGCGAGGACTGGGAAGATTTTGATTGAAATTGATGCTGCACTGTACCGACCTTTGGAGGTGCAGCATTTGTGCGGCGATGCGGACAAGGCGCGTGCGGTTTTAGGCTGGGTGCCGGAGATTGGATTTGATGAGTTGGTGCGTGAGATGGTGGAGGCGGAATGTCCGGGTTTAACGGCAAAACATGCAGCTTGAGTGGTAAACGGGTTTTTGTTGCTGGACATACGGGATTAGTCGGAGCTGCCGTTGTAAGGGCCTTGCAGAATGAAGATTGTGAAATTTTAACAGTGGCGCGTTCTGTGCTTGATCTGACCGATCAGATGTTGGTGCAGATGTGGTTTAAAATTAATAAGCCAGATATTGTGATAATGGCAGCGGCTGTAGTCGGAGGTATTGCGGCAAACATAGCGAGGCCTGCTGCGTTTTTTGCCGATAATGTCATGATCCAAACCAATGTTATGCAGGCGGCGCAGCAGGTCGGCGTTGAGAAGTTGGTTTTTTTAGGTTCATCCTGCATTTATCCAAGGGGTGCTGAAAACTCAATTAAAGAAAACGCTTTGATGACGGGACCTTTGGAGCCGACGAACGAAGCGTATGCGTTAGCGAAGATTGCGGGAATTCAGATGGCGCAAAGTTATCGACGGCAATATGGATGTGATTATATTTCTTTGATGCCGTGTAATTTGTATGGGCCAGGGGATCGATTTGATCTTGAAGATTCTCACGTTATTCCTGCATTGATGATGAAGGCGCATGAGGCGAAGAGGAGCAGCATAAATTTTGAAGTGTGGGGCAGTGGCAAGCCCTTGCGTGAATTTTTGTATATTGATGATGCGGCGGCCGCGATTATTTTTGCCCTTAAACATTATTCATCAGAACAGATTTTGAACGTTGGGACTGGTGAGGAGTTGCCGATTTGGGAACTGGCGGAGATGATTGCGGACGTTGTTGGTTTTAAAGGACGGATTGTTTTTGATGTGGCACGTCCTGATGGTGTGCAGAGGAAGTTAATTGATTCTTCGCGTATTTATAATGCTGGATGGAAGCCGCAAACACCGTTACGATCAGGGTTGGAGAAAACCTATGAGTGGTACTGCCAATCTATCGCCGCAAAGAAAGCTGCTTAACGTTACGCCTGTTGTTTTGGCGGGAGGAATGGGCAAGAGATTGTGGCCGATTACAACTCCTTTGCGCCCCAAGCCTTTTGTGCGTCTGCCTTATACCAATTCCTTGTTTCAAGATACGTTGGAACGTTTGCAAGGCATGAATCCACCGGTAATTGTTTGTTATGCACCGTTTGCTGGAACGGTATTCGAGCAATGTTATGAACTTGGAATTAAGCCAAAGGCAATTATTTGCGAGCCTGCGCAGCGCGGTACAGCAGCGGCGATTGCTTGTGCCGCACTGTATTTGAAAAATCAGGATACGCAAATGTTGGTGACTCCAAGTGATCACAGGATGGATGTTGCGCTGACGGATATTGTGGCCGATGTTCCAAAAGACGAAGAGTTTACTTTGTTTGGCGTGATGCCATCTGCATTGGCTGAGCGCTTTGGTTATATTGTGCTTGGTCAGAATGGAGCTTTGGTGCGGTTTGTAGAGAAGCCGACGAAGGCACAAATTGAGCTTTTAGCGCAAGAAGGGCGTGTCTTTTGGAATACGGGTATATTTATGAGCCGGCCGGATGTGTTTTTGCAAAGATTGCAAAACTTGCATCCTGATTTTGTTGCAACGGCCCAAAAGTCTTTTGATAGTGCTCGTCGGGATGGGGTGTTTGTTTTCCCCGATATAGAAAGTTTTGTTGAGATGCGGAGCATGGCTGTTGATTATGGATTGATGGAACATTTACGCCAGGCAAACGTTGTTCCTTTAGATGTTGAGTGGGGAGATTGTGGTACATTGTCCTCATTTTTTCACATTCAAGCCTTAAAAATATCCAAATGCCTCCGTAGTGTCCGATAGTTGTTGACCTTGATTTCATGCTGTGGATAAAATTGTGGAAAAAGAGGTTTCGTTTAAAAATTATTCTGGGATGTATCAAAAATGAATTATCGGAAATTATTGGCCAATTTGGGATTGGCGCGTAACTGGGAATCGAATGTTACGGATGTGCGGGTGCAGGCTTGTGCAGAAGACCCGTTAGGATATAAGGCGGTGTATTCTTTGAAGCATGTGCCTGAGACATTTGCTATAGGAGCCTCTTTGTTGGCACAACGGGAGCGCAATTTAACGCTTTCGGGATATAGAGTGCCGATGACGCAGAGGGCGATTGCTCAGATCGAGAAAAAACTTGGAAAAGCGCTGCCGGAAAAGATTGAGATGCTGGCTAGGGCTGTCTAAGGTGTTGTTTTTAAAAAACTTTTATCGTTAATTCTTTTTCAATCACCTTTGCCTAAAATGAATGCAAAGAGGGCGCTACCCCTTTCTTTTAGCATTATGGTATATTATATAAGCATTTGTTTATGTCTAAGGTATTGTAAGGATTTTTTATGGTTTCGCAGTCTACGCCTAGAGTTTCATTGATTGAGGTTGCAGCTTTTGCGTTTAATCCGCAAACGGCGAAGTCAAACCGTTATCAGCATAATGGGGTGGCTTCTGATGTGATTCATAAGGCTGCCATGCAGGAATGGAATGGTTTGAAGGGGTTGTATGATGGACACAATATTGAGATTTCTGTTTTTCGTAACGAAGACCCTGATGTGCCTGACGCTATTTACCCCAATAGTGTTTCAACTTTTCCTGCCGGGGTGCTGGGTGATCGTCCTGTTGCTGTTTTGCATCCGATGCTAGAGGAAAACAGACGTCGTGAGCGTAGTCCCGAATTGGTAAAGTTTTTTGAAGAACAGGGTTATATGATTAACGATTCCTTGTTGCATCATGAGCAGCATGGCAGAGCTCTTGAGGGAACGGGATCTGTTGTGATGGATCACGAAAATAAGATCGCCTATTGTGCGCTTTCTGCGAGATCGCATGCGGATGTTGCTCGTGAATATGCGGATCTTATTGGCTATGAGCTTGTGGTTTTTGATACGCATGATGCTGAGACGGGCTTGCCTGTCTATCATACGGATCTGTTGTTATACATTGGTAGCGGTTATGCGGGTATCTGCGGTGATTGTATTGTCGAAAAAGATCGCGCGCGTGTTCTTGAGAGTTTGAGCCGTCATCGGGATCTTGTGAACTTGAGTATGGATCAATTACATTCTTATGCTGGCAACGCGATCGAAATTGAAAACCGTAAAGGCGAAAAATATCTGGCCATGTCATCGAGGGCGTTTGGATCTTTGAGCGCAGAGCAGAAAGCCATCATAGAGTCGTGCGGTGTTAAAATTATTCATACGGCTCTGGATACGATTGAAAATACAGGCGGTGGATCGGCGAGATGTCTTAGCCAGGAGCAGAATGGGTTTAAGCCAGTTCTCATTGTATAGTTTTTTGAGTTCTCTATATTTTTCGCATGGTCAGGAAAATTATATCATCACCGTATTCAATTTTTCCTGAGATTTGAACTTTATCGCCTTTGCGAGAAAATTTTAAAATGCTTTCATATGTCACAGGTTGACGTGTGGGGGAGCCGTTTGGAGCTTTTAGCGCAAAATCAGGATCGGCTTCTGAGGGATCGGCAATCGAAGTCATTTTGACTTCTGTTTCACTTATGATTTGAAATGTGCTGGTCCATTCGCAATTTGCTGCGTCGCGGCGTTTGGTTTGACCGTTTTTTATTTCAGTCGCGCCGTCACTTTTTTTCTCTAAAGGGCCTTGGTAGCTGGTGGTTGTTGTGACCTGATAGGTGCCGTCAAGTTCGTTCATCGCTTCCTCAATTTTAATTTGAACGTCATTAAATATCCCCTCGCGTATTATTATACGCGTTGGCTCATTTGCCTAGTCAAATTAAAATTTAGTTTGCGATATGTCTTATGCAGCTTTCTCGATTAAGCCTTCTCTCCGCAAGAGTGCATCCGGGTCGGCGTCGCGGCCGCGGAAATTGCGGTAGAGGATGGCCGGGTGCTGCGATCCGCCTTTGGAGAGGATTTCATTTTTATAAGCGTCCGCAGTTTTGGAATCGTAGAGGCCGTGTTCGAGGAAGGCTTCGAATGTATCGGCGTCGAGGACTTCCGCCCATTTGTAGGAGTAGTAGCCGGCAGAGTAACCGCCCGCGAAGATGTGCGAGAAGCTGGTTGAGATCGGGCCGCCGAGGCGCGGGAAGAAGCTCATGTCTTTGGTAATTGAATCTTCGAATGTTGCGACGTCTTTTATTGTGTTGGGGTCGGTGGAATACCATGCCATGTCGAGCGTGCCAAGCATGATTTGGCGCAAGCCGCCCCAGCCGCCCATGAAATTTTTGGCGGCGCGAAGTTTTTCAATCAGCTCTTCGGGGATTTTTTCGCCGGTTTCGTAATGACGGGCGAAGAGATCGAGCGTTTCTTTTTCGTAGCACCAGTTTTCCTGCACCTGAGAGGGGAGTTCGACAAAGTCCCATTTGACCGAGGTTCCGGCGAGGGAGCGGTAGGTGACATTAGAGAGCAGGGCATGGATCGCGTGGCCCATTTCGTGGAACAGGGTTGTGACTTCGCCGTGGGTCAGCAGCGCGGGACGTTGCGGTGTGGGTTTGGTGAAGTTGCATACGATAGCGATCACGGGGCGCTGGACTTCGCCGTTAAAGAGGCCTTGATTGCGGTAGCCAGTTTTCCATGCGCCTTGTGATTTGCCTTTGCGCGGGTGGAAGTCGGCGTAGAGGGTGCCGACGAAGGCGCCGTCTTTGTCAAATAAATCGAAGCTTTTTACATCCGGATGCCAGACGGGATATTTGTCGGTGGGTTTGAAGAATAGGCCAAAAAGCCGCGAGAAATGCTCGAAGCAGCCGGTGAGGACATTATCGAGCGGGAAGTAGGGGCGCAAATCTTCCGAGGAGAAATGGAATTTTTCTTGCTTGAGTTTTTCGGCGTAGTAGCCGACGTCCCACGGTTTGAGATCATCAAGACCTGCGAATTTTTTTAGCTCGTCGAAATCCTTTTGCGCGGCTGGTTTGTAGGTTTTTTTGAGTTTGGCGAGGAAATCCATCACGGTTTGCGGTGAGGCGGCCATGCGTTCCTCGAGCACGTAATCGGCATGGGTTTTGTAGCCGAGCAGGTTTGCGCGCTCATGTTTAAGGCGGACGATTTTAAGGACATTGTCACAGTTGTCGTACTCATCCTGATAGGCTTTCATGGAGCTTGCGCGCCAGATTTTTTCACGAAGTTCGCGGTGGTCGGCATATTGCAAAAAGGGGCCATAGCTGGGGTAATCAAGCGTGAAGAGCCAACCTTTGTAGCCTTTTTCTTCGGCGGCGTGACGGGCGGAATCTTTCTGGCTTTCGGGCAGGCCCGAGAGATCAGATTCGTTATCCACGAGCATCTCAAAGCTTTCGGCGGATTTGGTCGCGTTGTTCATGAAGGCGGGGGAGAGGGTTGAGAGTTCCTGCGAGATTTCACGCAGGCGGGTTTTTTTGGTTTCATCCAATAAGGCGCCGGCACGGACGAAATCTTTGTAGGCTTCTTCGAGCAAGGTTTTTTGTTCCGCGCTAAGGCCATCAAATCCTTGGTCATAGACAGTTTTGACGCGGGCGAAGAGGGTTTCATCCAATAAAATGTCGCTGGAGAACTTGGCGTTTAAGGGGCCGATGGTTTCAGCGAGTGCGTGCAGTTCATCTCCGCCGATGGCCGAGAGGGCGTTGTAGAAAATATTGCTGACCTGCGCGAGCATGTCGCTTGAGGTTTCGAGAGCGACGATCGTGTTTTCAAAATCGGGGGCGGCGGAATCATTTTTGATGGATTCGATATTGGCGCGGGCTTCCTCGATGGAGGCTTCAAAGGCTGGGAAATAGTGCGCGTTCTGGATTTTGTCGAAGGCGGGCGCGTGGTTGGGCAAATCAGTGATCTTCAGAAGCGGGTTGTCGTTCATTTCAATCCTTTGTCATAGAAAAATATTTGTTCTATAAGAACATAATGAAAGGTGCGCCGAGGTCAAAGGAATTCGACGATGTGTATTTTTCCGCTGAGGATGGCTTGGCGGAGACGCAATATGTATTTTTGAAGAGCAATGGATTGCCGGATGCGTGGGCGGGCAAGGACGAATTCACGATTTTTGAAACGGGATTTGGGACAGGGCTTAATTTTCTGGCGGTTTGGGAGTTGTTCGAGCAGCATGCAAAGCGCGGGCAGAGGTTGCGGTTTATCTCGGTAGAGAAATATCCGCTTTCTGCGGCGAACATCCGTGAGGCCCTGGAGCCGTGGGGGTTTGAAGAAAAGATTGATATTATGCTTGGAGATTATCCGAGCGGGTTTGCACATGGCGGGGTTTCCTTAAGTTTGCTGATCGGGGATGTGAACGCGGTGATGCCGGGGCTGGATGAGCAGGTCGATTGCTGGTTTTTGGACGGGTTTAAACCAAGCAGCAATCCGGAGATGTGGAGCGAGACGGTTTTTCAGAACATGGCGCGGATGAGTAAGCCGGGTGCGACATTTGCGACCTTTACCTCGGCGGGTTTTGTGAAGCGCGGATTGCGCGAGGTGGGATTTGAAGTGGAGAAGGTGAAAGGGTTTGGGGAGAAGCGCGATATGTTGGTGGGGCGAAAGATATGAAAGTCGCGGTGATTGGTGCCGGTTTAGCGGGATGTGCGGCGGCATATTTTTTAAAACGATCCGGCGCGGATGTTATTGTTTACGAGGCGGGTGAGGTGATTGCGCCGGGTGCGTCGGGAAATGATCTGGGTCTTTATAATCCAAGGCTATCGGCGTTTGAGAGCGCGGAGAGTTTGTTTTATTCGGCTGCGTTTGATTTGGCGTTGTCGGTGTTTCCAGAATTTGAGGATATTGACTGGGTGCAATGCGGGGCGCTGCATTTGATGACGGATGATAAGCGGGAAAAGCGTTTCCGGCATGCGGCGGAGAACTGGGGCCGTGAGGATATGGCGATTGTCGACGCGGCGCAGGCGAGCGCAATTACCGGGGTAGATTTGGCCTATGAGGCGCTTTATCTGCGGCAGGCAGGCTGCGTGTCGCCTCGTAAATTATGCGCGGCCTTGGCGAGTGGCATAGATATAAAATTCAATGAAAAGGTTGAGGATTTGCGAGCTCTGGATGCCGATGCGGTGGTGCTGGCGAATGGGTTGGGCGCTCTGGAGTTTGCTGATTTGCCGCTCAAGGGGGTGAGAGGGCAGATTACAAAAGTCAAAGCCACGGCGGTTTCGGAGAGGGTTCGGGCGGCGCTGTGTTATGGTGGGTATTTTACGCCTGCGCAAAACGGGCAGCATTTTACCGGGGCGACGTTTCAGCGCTGGCTTGATCACACGGATATTTTGGCGGAGGACGATGATTACAATATCGGCCAATTGCAGGACGTGGCTCCGGGGCTGGCAGAAGGGCTTGAGGTTACCGGGCAGCGCGCAGGGATGCGGACGACGTCGCCGGACCATTTTCCCGTAATCGGGCAGCTCGAAGATGGTTTATATGTCTCGGCGGCGCATGGCTCGCACGGGATTTTAAGTTCTTTGGCGGGGGGGCGATTGTTGGCGGGAATGATTATGAATAAGCCGTTGTCACTGGCTGTGGATAGTGTAAAGGCTCTCTGTCCCTCGCGCTTTATTCGTGATAAAAACACGGCATGAGCCTATGGATGTCCTTTATAGCTGCGTTTATCGCGGTGGTTGTTCTGATTCCTTTTGCTTCGGTTTTGGCGAAAAAGGTCGGGCTGGTCGATGAGCCCGGTGGACGCAAGCAGCATGATGCGGCTGTACCGCTCATCGGAGGATTGGTTGTTTTTCTTTCATATATGATTGTTCTTATTGTTAGCGGCGGAGAGTTTTTTTCTTTCTTACCTATGTTTTCTGCTTTGTCGATCGTTTTGGTTTTGGGTGTTGTGGATGATCGTTTTCATGTGCGTGCCTGGATAAAATTTATGGCTCAACTGCTGGCGGCTTTGATTTTAGTGTTTTGGGGCGATGTTCGAATTTATCACTTGGGCGATATTTTTGGTTTCGGACAGTTTGAGTTGGGCTTTATGTCGATTCTTTTTACGTTGGCTTCCATCATGTTGCTGATTAATGCGATCAATTTAATTGATGGATTGGATGGGTTAGCTGGGGGTGTATCATTTGTTATTTTTCTTTGGCTTATAGTGGCGTGTTTGAATGAAGGAGATATGCCGGCTTTGCGGGTTCTTGCCCCGCTTGCCGCGGCCTTGGCAGGCTTCCTTGTTTATAATTTACGGACACCATTTCGTAAAAAAGCTTCGGTGTTTCTGGGGGATGCCGGATCCATGGCCTTAGGGCTTACCATTGCTTGGTTGGTGATTGTATTGTCGCAAAAGAGCGGCGCGCCAGTGCAGCCGATTTCTGTGGCGTGGATTTTGGCGTTGCCGATTATTGATGAGTGTGCACAATTTTATAGGCGTGTGCGTGCCGGACGTCACCCGTTTTCCCCGGATCGCAAGCATTTTCATCATCATTTTATAGGGGCTGGATTCTCAACAGGGCAGGCAACGGCATTTATTTTATGTTTAAGTTTTGCATTTGGCGGAATCGGCTATGGGCTTGTGTTTGCGGGTATTCCGGAGTTTGTTTTAACGTTTTGCTGGATTTTTCTTTTGTTCTTTCATATGTTTTGGGCTGAGAAGCCTCAAAGATATGTGGCCGGGTTGAAGGCTCTTAAGGGTCAGTTTTTTTGAAAGAAGAGTTGAAGTGAATAAAGTTCTTTTGGTCTCCAGTGTTTTTTTTCTTGCTGCATGCAATGCTCCGTCAACACCGCAAAATGCTGAACGTCAGATTGTAGGAGAGGAAAAAGCCGAAACCTTATTGGATACAGAAAAAGGTGTATGGGCGGTTGAGGAAGATAAGAAGCCTCGTGATCCTCGTGAGGCACATTTGTGGGCGCGTCAGCAAGTTGATCCGACTGAATTAACCACAGAACATAGTTATACAAGCAAGATGTCTCCGCAGGAAATGGAAGAAGAACAGTATCGTGTTATGCGCTTGAAGCCAGGGACGGTCCAGGTTGCCGAGTCTCAATTAAGAGAGAAAGTCGAGTCGGCCGTTGAACATGAACCAATTGCGCTTGCCAGTGCTTTGCCTATTCCTAAAACCAAGCCTGTACCGCCGCAAAAATCTAATTCTGAAGTTCCTTTGCCGGAAGAGAAGCCAGCCTTTAAGCCTGTGCGTGGGTTGAATGCTGAGGCGATTACGACTTTGAAGGCTCCTGAACCTGCTAACAATACTGATAAAGATTGGGCTTTTAGTGAGGCATCTGAAGCGCCTCGTACCGCCAGTAATAGGGTGGATGAGGTGAAACCACAGGATCAAAAGCCTGCGTCGGGGGATGAGAATAGGATTGTGAATGTTCGTGTTGGAGACCATCCAGGGAAGACGAGGATTGTTTTTGATTCGGAAAAGCCAGTTAAATTCTCTGCAGCAATGCAGGCTGATGGTCAATCACTCCGTGTAACTTTTGATGGTGCGATTTGGGACACTTCTGCGGAGAAGTCATTTTCCTCTCATGCTCTTCTTTCTAGTTATCAAACGGAACAAAATGGAGGGAGGGCTGTGGTCAATCTTTCTTTGAAAAGGCCAGGTAGTGTGACGATGCAGCAGACGTATCCCCCCAACGAAACATATAAAAACTATAGAATTGTTATAGATATTTCAGCATCTTAGGTCATTTTAAGTTTTTTCGAAGGATTGTTATGGGTTTTTGCGTATTATTTACAAGGATCACATACAGAGAATTTTTATTGCAGTGAATTGATGGTTTTTTAGAAAAGGAGACGACCAATGAAAAGATTTTTAACTTTAACGGCAGCAATATTGGCTATTCAATCGGTGCCAGCTTTTGCGGAAGAAGGCGGCGATAAGGCCGATAAGTCACGTCCTTCTCATCATGAAGGCAAGATGTTTGAAGAATCAGACAGCAACGGTGATGGAACGATTTCCAAAGCTGAGTTTAAGGCTCATCACGAGAAAAAAATGGACGAATGGTTTTCCAAGCTTGATGGCGATGGTAACGGAGAGATTAACAGAGAGGAAGCCAAAGCCGGTCGCGAGAAGATGCGTGAGCATATGAAAGAAAAGATGAAAGAGCGCCGTGAAAGCATGGATGAAAAGGCTAAGGATTCTCAAAAGCCAAAAGCAGATGTGAAGGAAGAGGCTGCGCCTGAGACACCTGCCACAGATGCTCCTGCTGCTGCGGAATAGATGTTTTTGTGAAAGGCCGTTTATGGCTGACATATATTCGATTACTGATGAAAGCCTGTTGGCCCGTATATGTGACGGTGATCATCAGGCTTTTGCCATTTTAGTGCGTCGGCACACGAACCGGTTTTTCGCGGCGGCCTATCGCTTTACGGGGCATGTGCAGGAGGCTGAGGATGTGGTGCAGGAGGCGTTTTTAAAGCTTTGGCAAAAACCGCAGGCTTGGGATGAGAAGCGCGGTGTCAGATTTACAACCTGGTTTTACAGGGTTGTTGTGAATGGGGCGCTTGATACGGTGCGGAAGAAAAGACCTCAAGACGGGCAGGATGTACTTGATGGGCTTGGAGATGGGCGAGAGAGTGTAGAAAGCCTCATTCAAAAGGCTGAGTATGAGGAGATTTTGGAGAATGCCATTCAAGCTTTGCCTGAGCGCCAGAGGGCAGCTTTGAACTTATGTTTTTATGAAGAGATGAGTAATAAAGAAGCGGCAGAAATTTTGGATGTGAACATTAAGGCGCTCGAGTCTTTGTTGATGCGAGCAAAAGCTGGACTTCGCGACATTTTGACCAGACAGGGATTATTGGAGATGAAAGATGCAGGATGATTTGGATATGCTTTTAAGTAAGAGGGTGCTGCCTGAGGCCAGCTCAGAATTGGCCAGCAGAATTATATCTGCAGCTGCGCAGAAAAAAGTCCAAAGATCTGCTTTTGGAGGTTTTTCCTGGGTGCAGTCGGCTTTGGCTGTTGCGTGTATGCTGGTGTTTGTTGTGGCCGCAGGACTTTATTTTGATGCGCCAGTTCATCCTGCGGTTTCATTGAACTCTGAAGCGGCTATTGATGATATTGCCATGTATATGGTCTATGACACGTTGTTAGAAATTAACTAGAGATTTTTAGTTTTTGTGGCGCTGTTCGTATTGATGTTGGCGCTGGCGGAGCATAGTGATGCGTTCGGGGGTCAGTGAGCTTGCGCAGTGCGGGCAGGAGACGCCCAGTTCATAATCTGGTGATTTTGTTTCTTGTTCCGATAGTGGTTCGCGGCAGCCATGGCAGATGGTCCAGTCGCCTTCTTTGAGTTCATGGCCGACTGAGACGCGTTTATCAAAGACGAAGCATTGGCCTTCCCACAGGCTTTCATCCGCCGGGACTGTTTCCAGATATTTCAGAATGCCACCTTTGAGATGGTAGACCTCTTCAAATCCTTTGGCGAGCATGTAGGCGCTTGCTTTTTCGCAGCGGATGCCGCCGGTGCAGAACATGGCGACCTTTTTATGTTTGGCGGGATCGAGGTTTTCGGCGACGTAGTCTTTGAATTCGGTGAATGTTGTGATGTTTGGGTCGATTGCGCCTTTAAAAATTCCGACTTTGGTTTCGTAGTCGTTGCGAGTGTCGAGTGTGATCACATCGGGGTTGGAGATGAGAGCGTTCCAGTCCTGCGCTTCGACATATTGGCCGACTTGTTTGTTCGGGTTGGCTTCGTCGGGCGCGCGCATGGTGATGATTTCTTTTTTCGGGCGGACCTTAAATTTGTTGAAGGGCTTTTCAGCGCTTTCGGAGAATTTGAGTTCGCCGGCTTTGATGCCCAGTTTTTCATTGAGGAAGTCGATCATGCGGTCCATGGCTTCGGGCTTTGCACCGATGGTGCCATTGACGCCTTCCGGGGCGAGCAGCAGCGTCCCACAGATGCCGTCGATATTTTCCGCGAACGCATAGATGTACGCGCGAAGAGCCGGAATGTCCTCGATCGGTGTGAATTTGTATAAAGCGGCAATCTTATAAGTCATAAGGCGGTTTTATAGGCGTTTTTGACGGTTTTCGCAAGACATTCGAAATCTTTGGCCTTGGGGTCGTGCAGGCGCCAGGCGAGGCCGATTTCACGGGTGGGGCGCGGGCTTTTGAAGGGAACGGTTTTCACGTTCTTGGGCAGAGCGGTCTGGGCGACCATTCTGGGCAGCAGGGTTGAGCCATAGCCGCTTGAAACCATCTGAATGAGCGTAGGAAGGCTGGTGGCACTGAAGGTTTTGCGGGCGGCGGGCGGGGCGAGGCGGCAGGCGCTCAGGGCGTGGTCACGCAGGCAGTGCCCGTCCTCAAGCAGGAGTAGGTGTTCATTTTCAAGGTCAGCGAGGGTGACTGATTTTTTAGCATTTTTATCCGTCGTTGCCAGTACGAATTCTTCTTTCCAGAGCGGCGTTTGCACCATACCGGCCGTGTTATATGGGAAGGCGAGAAGGATAAGATCGAGCTGGCCGCGTTCAATGTCTTCGGTGATGCGCTGGCTGAGGTCTTCGAAAATCTGCAGTTCAAGGTTCGGGTATTGTTTTTGGATGTGCGGCAGGATCTGCGGCAGGAGGTAAGGCGCGATGGTGGGGATAATTCCGAGCCTGAGAGGTCCTGTTAACGGTGCTTCCATCTTGCGGGAGCGTTCCATGATTTTATCAGCTTGAGCAAGTATTTTGCGGGCGTTGTCAGCGACTTCCTGGCCGAAGGGGGTGAGTGTTATATCGCGGCGGCCGCGGCGGGCGAGTTGCTGGCCTAATATCTCTTCGAGTTCTTTTATGCCTGCGCTGAGAGTGGATTGGGTGACGTGAGATTCCTGCGCTGCAAGGCTGAAAGAGCGTGTGTCTTCGAGCGCGATGAGGTATTCCAGTTGTCTTAAAGTCGGGCGTGCCATATCGATAATTTTTGAAGTTTATATAATGTATAATCGATTTTTTCAATAGTATGTAGTCAAAATTATCATTGGTGTTTTTGATGCGAATCTTTCATTTTCTTTATGTTTGAATTTTTAAATTTCAGGAGATGAATCATGCCGCAAGCCGTTTTGAAATCTATTAATCAAGGTCAATGTCCGTTTTCAGGCCCGCCGCAACAGCATGCTTCAGGCGCTACGAACCGGGATTGGTGGCCCAATCAACTGAAGCTGAATATTTTGCGTCAGCAGCCTCCGGCGTCCAATCCGATGGGGCAAGCGTTTAATTATGTTGAAGCGTTTAAGGCGCTGGATCTGGATGCGTTGAAGAAGGATTTATACGGTTTGATGAAAGATTCTCAGGAATGGTGGCCAGCCGATTACGGTCATTATGGCGGATTGTTTATCCGTATGGCATGGCATAGTGCCGGATCTTACCGGGTTTCCGACGGGCGCGGCGGTGGCGGAACCGGGAACCAGCGTTTTGCACCGCTTAATAGCTGGCCGGATAACGGGAACCTTGATAAGGCGCGTTTGTTATTGTGGCCGATCAAGAAAAAATACGGGCAGAAAATTTCCTGGGGTGATTTGATGATTTTGGCCGGGAACTGCGCGCTGGAATCGATGGGCTTTAAAACGTTCGGGTTTGGCGGCGGGCGCGTTGATATCTGGCATTCCGAGGAAGATGTTTACTGGGGGTCGGAAAAAGAATGGCTGGCGACCAGCGACAAGCGGGACAGCCGTTATTCCGGCGAGCGTGAATTGGAGAACCCATTGGCTGCAGTGCAGATGGGGCTTATCTATGTGAACCCAGAAGGGCCGGACGGGAATCCGGATCCGCTGGCTTCGGCGAAAGATATCCGCGAGACATTCGGGCGGATGGCTATGAATGATGAGGAGACTGTGGCGCTGGTGGCCGGTGGTCATACGTTTGGGAAATGTCATGGCGCGGGATCTGCGTCGCATGTTGGGCCTGAGCCGGAAGCTGCGCCGATTGAGGCGCAGGGTATGGGCTGGCTTAGCAGTTATAACAGCGGAAAGGGCGGCGATACGATCACCAGTGGCTTGGAAGGAGCGTGGACGACGAACCCGACGCAATGGGATAATGGCTATTTCGATATGTTGTTCGGGCATGAGTGGGAGCTTGTGAAAAGTCAGGCCGGTGCGCAACAGTGGAAGCCCAAGAATATCAAGGAAGAGGATATGCCGCCCGCGGCGCATGACCCGTCGAAGAAAGTCATGCCTATGATGAGCACGGCGGATATGGCGATGCGGATGGACCCAATTTATGGACCGATTTCAAAACGTTTCCATGAGAACCCAGCAGAATTTGCGGATGCGTTTGCGCGGGCATGGTTTAAGTTAACACACCGCGATATGGGGCCGATTGTGCGCTATCTGGGTAAAGAGGTGCCGGGTGAGGAATTGATTTGGCAAGATCCAGTTCCTAAGGTTGATTATACGCTGAGTGATAAGGATATTGCGGCGCTGAAGGAGAAAATTCTGGCGTCGGGGTTGTCAGTGTCCGAGCTGGTATCCACGGCCTGGGCGTCGGCGTCGACATACCGCGGTTCGGATATGCGTGGCGGGGCAAATGGGGCGCGCCTCAGGCTTGCGCCACAGAAAGGCTGGCAGGTGAATGAGCCGGAAAAACTTTCAAAAGTTCTGGGTGCGCTGGAGAAAATCCAGAGTGATTTTGGTAAGTCCGTGTCGTTGGCGGATTTGATTGTGCTGGCGGGGTGTACTGCGGTTGAGAAGGCTGCCAAAGATGCTGGATATAATGTACAGGTGCCGTTTGCGCCAGGACGCGGTGACGCGAGTCAGGAGCAAACCGATGTCGAGGCGTTTGCTTACCTTGAGCCGGTGGCTGACGGGTTTCGGAATTATCAGAAGGCAAAGTATACGATTTCGCCGGAAGAGATGTTGGTCGATAAGGCGCAGCTTCTGAATCTCAGTGCGCCGGAGATGGCTGTGTTGGTTGGCGGTTTGCGTGTGCTTGGTGCGAATTATGCAGGATCCAAGCAGGGGGTCTTTACGGATCGCCTCGGTCAGCTCACGAACGATTTCTTTGTCAATCTGATTGATATGAGCACGACATGGGTGCCTATTTCGGGTAAGGACACCGAGTTTGAGGGCCGCGATCGCAAGAGCGGAAAGGTTAAGTGGACCGGTACGCGCGTGGATCTGATCTTCGGGTCGAACTCTGAGTTACGGGCGATTTCTGAAGTGTATGCTTCGGATGATGCTAAGGAGAAATTCGTGAAGGATTTCGTAGCGGCGTGGACCAAGGTGATGAATCTAGATCGGTTTGATCTCGATCCAAGCTATGCTTAAGACTTGGCCATGTGGACGACGCGCTGAGGGTAGGGGATTTCTACTTTGTGCTCTTTGAGGGTATCCCATAATGAAAGGTAGACTTCACCTTTCACGTTGGATACGCCAGCTTCGGCGTCTTTAATCCAGAATCGTAGAGTGAAATTGACGGAATTGTCGCCGAAGTCAGTGATCCAGCATACGGGTTCTGGAGTTTCAACGACGCGTGAGGGTTTTGTGGCGGCCTTTTTTGCCAATTCGATCACTTTATGGATGTCAGAATCGTAATGCACGCCGAAGGGTACGCTGATGCGGACGAGGCGATCGTTTCCATGAGACCAGTTAACGACCCGGTGTGTAACAAAGTCTTCATTCGGTATGAGATAGGACTTGTTGTCGCGAGTCACGATTTCAATGTAGCGCGCGCCCATTGTTTTAACCCATCCAAATGTCTTGCTGTCCTCCAGCTCGATAACGTCGCCAGGTTGGATGGATTTGTCCATTAGCAGGAGCATGCCTGAAAAGAGATTGGAGACAACTTTTTGTAGACCAAAACCGATCCCCAAGCCGATAGCGCCTGAAAGAACGGCGAATATTGAAAGATCAATTCCTGCTGCTGTGATTGCGATGACGAAGGCAAGTGTCATTAACAGGATGCGGATGATTTTGGCGACAAGAACTTGAGAAGATCTTGTCATGCTTTTTGTTCTTAGGACCTGTCTCTCGACGAAAGTTGATATGAACATGGCTACGTACAGCAAGACAAAGAGCAGGAAGGCACCTTGGATCACGACGAGGGCAGAGAAACGAAATGCTCCGATGTTGAAGCCGAAAGCATCAAGGGCGTTCATTGTTTCCGGCAGGACATTGAAAATGCTAAGGGCTGCGATAGCCCAAATTGAAACGGCAAAGAAGTTGCGGACGATTTGGTTTTCGATAACCTCCACGGCGATGCGGATTACAATCCACGCGGCGATAAGTTTTATTGCGCCATCGATAAAGCTTATGTTTAGGCCCACAGCTTCGGTGGCCGCGATTTGTGATGCTGGATAAGCAATCAGGAGCATAAAAAGAGGTGAAATTAGGCGTTGAAGATGTTTGAGTATTCTTTTGATGCGGAGGGGGATTTTTAGGTTATCGATTGACTTTTCGATACGGCCTTTAATTATGCTGTAGGCCAGTGTGCCGAGGATGAAGGATCCAAGGAGGATGAGTGCTTGATAAAGTGTGTCGGTAGACCAGACATATTGTTCGCCCCATTTTTGGAGCATCTTGTAAACGTCTTCTGGTTTAAAGTTTTTCA
The DNA here is from genome assembly GCA_964478225.1 of uncultured Micavibrio sp. Lineage (GTDB taxonomy): Bacteria > Pseudomonadota > Alphaproteobacteria > Micavibrionales > Micavibrionaceae > CAYZHM01. The sequence goes on along the minus strand of CAYZHM010000003.1, from coordinate 190,765 downwards.
TGACACGACCAGTTTAATGGACTGGCCGTGTCTTTGAAAAGGGTAAATATGCTTCTATTAAGCGCTAATCAGGCGTGCTGCTTCGCGGGGCCATGTTTCCTGGAATTTTTCATCCAGATCGGCCGGACGTGACATCAGGCGGAAGAAGATTGGGCCGCATAGTATGTCGACAGCAAGCTTGCTGTTGATGTTTGGGTTGAACTCGCGATCTTTTTGACCTTCTTGGACGCTGAATTCAATTGCGTCGATTAAAGGCGAGAGGAAGTTTTCCTCGAAGATTTTTAACGATTCAGCGCTGCCTTGGGCTTCGCTGAAAAGTTGTGCGATGGTCTCGCCGTTTTTGGAATGAAGCAGGCGGATCAATTTTTCCAACTGCATGATAACGGCTTCAGTGTTGTTCTTTGGTGTCGGCATCGCCGCATTCATGCCAGGTTGTTCAATCAAGGCATCCATGACAACGGCGGTTTTGTTTGACCACCAACGGTAAATAGTGGTCTTACCGACTTTTGCCTTTTTGGCGATGGCTTCGATGCTGAGTTCCTGGACTGATTGATGAAGTAGAAGAGCGTTGGTTGCCTTCAAAATTGCCTTGCGGGATTTTTCCGAGCGGGGACGCCCTTTACGGTTTTCATTTTTGTCATCTTCTTGTGCGCTGTTCTCGACAACTTTGATGCTTATTTTGTTGTCTTGGGCGATATCGCTTTCGAACAGATCTGTTGTTATGTTAGGGCTGTATTCAGGCATGATCGGCAAGTCCTTTCCGGGTTTCCTAAGGTAAAAGTAAACTAGTCGTTTCGTATTTGGATGAGGTGATCTTAGTCGACGTGTTTTAAAATGCAAGACAGAAATTTAATTTTTTTTGCGTGATTTTTTTTACAAAAAGACATGCTCTATATTGATGTTTGTCAGCAGGTTTTTTTTGCGCTACACTGTGCCGCTTGTAAATTGCCATAAGAAAAAGGTGGGAAATGGAAGTTTGGATTTTATTTAATGAAGAAATTGAAGCGCCGTCATCAGAAGCGTTTGAGGTGCGTCGTTTTCTTTCTGAAGGCCGCGAGATGGGCATTGATGTAAAGGTCTTTAATCCGGAGCAATTTGATTTGCTTGTCACGGAAGAAGATCGTGGTTCGATGTTGATCGACGGTCAGCCAACGCCACTGCCTGATTTTCTTTTGCCGCGGACCTATGTCGTTGATACGGGATATTTTCCGTTGGCAATTATCCGTCAGTTCGAGCGCTTGGGCGTGAAAGTGTTTAACAATTCCGCATCCATTGAGTTGGTTGCTGATAAGTTGCATACGCATCAGGCTTTGATTGAGGCGGGCATTCCTACGCCTCCGACAATGCTGGCAAAGTTTCCGGTCAATATTGAGTTGATAGAGCAAAAGATAGGATTTCCTATCGTGGTTAAGACTTTGCTGGGGGTCAACGGGACAGGTGTTTTCTTGATGGAGAACCACAAGAACTTTGTTGATCTGATGGCCCTGATCGGAGAAACCAATCCGAATATTCAGCTGATCTTCCAAAAGTTTATTGCGATGAGTAAGGGAAGAGACATTCGTGCTTTTGTGGTAGACGGCAAAGTTATTGCATCGATGGAGCGCCGTGCGGGTGGAGACGATTTTAAAGCAAACATCTCTCAAGGTGGGTACGGTATTGAAATTGAGCTTGATGCGCGGGCTGAAGAGTTGGCTGTGAAAACAGCAGAGATTTTGAATCTTCAGGTTGCCGGGATTGATTTGCTCTTTGATGAGAATGGATACACGATTTGTGAGGCGAATTCATTCCCTGGATTTAAGGGGCTCGAGAGCTATTGCAAAGTCAACGTGCCGCGCGAAATTTTTGGCGCGATGCAAAAACGGATGGCGGCGATTAAAGCGGCGTAGTTATTAGAACGGCCGATATTGCTGGAAGGTTTTTGGAGCGTCTTCCACAATTCTAATTTGTCCATTTCTGAATTCCAAAACTGCGAGTCCACGTTCGGCTGTTCCGTTTGGACGGAAGCGGAAAATCCCGTCTATGCCGGCGAAACCATTTGGATTGCTGATTGATTCCCGGTCAAAAGCAGGCCTTCCTGATGCTCTAAGTCCGCGTTCGGCAAGGACAGCAGCCAGAGCCGTTGCATCATAAGCGAGAGTTGAGAGGCGCGGTGGGACATAGCCGTATGTTGTGCGGAAGCGGCGCTCAAAATCAGCGCGGAGATTTGGAGAAGGGGCGGCAAACAAGCCTCCGCTGAGGCTGCTTTCTGAAGCCAGTGACATGTCGTCAAAAAGACCTGTTCCAAGTCTGCGCACTTCGTTGGGTTGTAGACCATATTCACTGAGCAGGCCTGCGATTGCGATGGCTGATTCCCCGCCAACAGGCATGAATACAGCGTCAAACGGTTTGGGTTGGGAGATGGGGGCTTGAGGATTTTGTTCTGCGTAACCCGAAAATTCGCGTACGACAGAAGACAAATTGCTGTTGTTTTCCGGGAAGGTACGATTTTTTATGATTTGCAGTCCGATTTGTGGCGCGATTGATGTGGTAGAGGATGTAACCACGCGGCCATATTCTGAATTGGGCGCCAAGATGGCGATGCGATTGAGATTGTTGTGTCCAGCGTAGCCCAGAATGCGTTCAATTTGGTCGAAGGGGAGGAAGCCCATGATGTAGGTGTTGCCTCCCGCGAGTGACCAGTTGGTTGAAAAGGCTATGACGCTGACTTTGCTGGAGGATGTGGCTTCTTTAACTGCGCGTACCGAATCGGCAAAGACAGGACCAAGGATTAATTGTGCCCCATCTGCGAGGGCGCTTTTTGCTGCTTGTCTCGCGCCGTCGGGGGTGCCTTTGGTGTCTCGAGGCATTAATTCAAAAGCATCGTAGCCTATGTCGAATAGCGCCATTTGTGCAGACTGCAAAAGAGCTTGGCCAAGTTCCTGGTGTTTGCCGCTGAGGGGTAGAAGCAGACCTACTTTGACTGGAGGTAAATTGGACGGAATGGCAGGCGTATACGAACCTTGAGGGATTTGTGTTTGAGGTCCGCTTACCTGTGGCCCTTGTGGTGTTTGACCTTGTTGAGTCTTGGCTAAGTCCGACAGATCGGAAATCTGTCCAGGAGCTTCTTGCGCTGTCTGGGCTTCGTCACGATTAAATTCCCATGGTTGAAAGGTGTAGCCATTTCCCCCTCCACAGGCAGAAAGGATGAAAAGTCCGAGGATTGTCAATATGGAGAGAAAGAGAGTGTTATTTTTGCGCATGGTTCGTTATGCTCGTAAAAAAAATTAATGGTTTGAGATGTCTGATCACAGTACCGAAAAACAAAAGCCTTGGCTACTCCCTGCATGTAAAAACCAACATATGCCAGCGGGAATTTATCTTGTTTCCACGCCGATTGGTAATCTGGCCGACATTACGGTGAGGGCGCTGGAAGTTTTGTCACGTGCTGATCTTGTGGTGTGTGAAGACAAACGCGTTACAGGCAAGCTCTTAAAGTCTTATGAGATTTCAAAGCCATTGTTTGTCTATAATGACCATAGTACCGAAAAGGACCGCGGGCATATTGTTGCTCAGGCACGAGCTGGTCAGATGATCGCGGTGGTTAGTGATGCGGGGATGCCTTTAATATCAGATCCGGGCTATAAGCTGGTTCAGGCTTGTATTGAGAATGAAATCTATTTGACGAGTCTGCCGGGGGCGAATGCGCCATTGACGGCTTTGCAGTTATCTGGGCTGCCGAGTGAGCTGTTTATATTCCTGGGATTTTTGCCATCAAAAACAGCAGCAAGGCAGGCTGTGTTGAGGGAGTGGGCGCTATCAGAAAATACGTTGATAGCTTTTGAATCGCCGGCGAGAATTTTAAAAATGCTTAGAGATGTTTTCGAGGTTATGGGCAATCGCAAGGTTGCTGTTGTCCGGGAGCTTACGAAGTTACATGAAGAGATTCGGCGTAGCGCTGTTTCGGAATTGATTGCTTATTATGAGGATGGTGGGGAGCCGAAGGGTGAGATTGTTGTTGTCATCGAAGGGCAAAAAAAGACCCGGAATGATGTGCATATGCAATTGGTAAAAGAGGCTTTGGTAAAGGCTTTGGTTGACATGAAGACAAAAGATGCGGTTCGCCTCGTATCACAAAAATTTGGACTGCAAAGTTCTGATGTTTATGATCTTGCATTGGAGATAAAAAGGGAAAATTCATGACCAAAAAAATCAAGGCCTACAAGGCTGGGTTGTGGGCGGAGTCTTTGGCGGCGGTTTTTTTGATGTTGAAAGGATACAGGATTTTGCGCCGACGTTATAAGTGTCCAGTGGGTGAAATTGACCTGATTGCATACAAGCGGGGAACATTGGTCGCTGTTGAGGTTAAGTATCGTAAAGCTCCTGTTTCGGAAGGTGCAATTTGGGAAACAATCCACACGAAAAACCGTTACCGCGTTGAGCAAGCGGTTCTGCATTTTTTGGCTTGTAACCCACGTTATTCCAGTGCTTGTGTGCGATTTGATGCTATCGCAGTTTCGGGGCCGTTGCGTATTTGTCATCTGGACAATGCCTGGGCTGCGCGCGCATAATGAGGGTCATGTTTTTTCAGAAACCTGCTATGCGCTATTTTTCTTTGGTTATGATTTTGTTTACGCCTTGTTTGTTGAGTGCGTGTACGGCGGCTGGTGCTCTGACAGGGGCTGCTGCTGCCGGTGGGATTGCGGCAGCTCAGGAGGGTGGGCTCAGTCGTGCGTGGAGTGATGCGAAGATTCAGGCGGAAATTAATGATTTGTGGCTTCGTCATGATTTTGAGATTTTCAGAAAGCTGGACTTAACGGTTGATCAAGGGCGTGTCCTTATTACAGGTGTTGTGCAGAATCCTGAGCATAGGGTTGAAGCTGTGCGAATGGCCTGGAAGCCTGAGGGTGTTAAGCAGGTGATTAATGAGATACGCGTGGCTGACAGTGAGGGTATTATTGGTTTTGCTCGCGATTCATGGGCTGCAACGCGGCTTCGTACATCTATTACGCTTGATCGGGATGTTCAGTCTATCAACTATAATATTGATGTTGTGCAGGGTATTGTCTATCTGATGGGGGTTGCGCAGACACGAGCGGAATTGAATCGTGTCATTGAAACGGCGCGGACAATTCCTGATGTTAAACAGGTTGTTAGTTATATGAAGCTTGCAGGGGAAGTTGATCAAAACTTTGTGCCGGCGGATAGTGATCAACTCGATAACACGACCAAATCGCCCTTTGCTAAGGTTGACCAAAATGGATTTGATGAAAGCGTTGAGGGTGGTGCTGCGCCTACGTCGCTGTATAGAGATGATATCGACTCTATAAAAGTAGAGACGCTTGATTAAGTGCAGAAAAAGTTCCCTGAAAATTCATGAAAATATCATGGGAAAAACATTTTCTGACCTTGCCAGAAAGTTGTGAAAAGAATATATGTATGATTCATAATTTCTTTATTTAGGAGAAAAAGAAAATGTTCACCCGCTATTTAATGATTTTTGCTGCTTTGTTTGTGTTGGCAGCATGTTCTACGCCTGACGATGATATGATGACAGGCGATGAAGGTTTAGAAGGCCATGAAACAATCACAGATGGCCCGCTTGCGGGTATTTATGATGATCCGATTAACGGGACAGGCGCTGGTTCACAAGCTGATTTGGTTGTGAATGTTGGTGACCGTGTCTTCTTTGGTTATGATCGTTATGACTTGTCTACTGAAGCCAGAAATACTCTTGAAAATCAAGCTGGATGGCTACAGCAGAACGCGAATGTCCGTATTACAATTGAAGGACATGCTGATGAGCGCGGTACGCGCGAGTACAACCTTGCTCTTGGCGAGCGCCGTGCCAATTCAGTGAAGAATTATCTTGTAGCTTTGGGCATTGATGCCAGCCGCTTGAATGTTATCAGTTATGGTAAGGAGCGTCCTGCGGTTCCGGGTTCTAATGAAACGGCCTGGTCACAAAACCGTCGTGCCGTGACAAAAATTGAGCAATAATACAAGCATTTTAAGATATTTAACAAAGGCCGGCCTTTTTACCGGCCTTTGTTCATTGACGCTGTGCAGTTTTTTTCCTGTGGCTGCTTATGCGCAGTCTACGCGCGATTTGACCAATCGTCTTAACCGTCTTGAGAATGAAGTCGATACCCTTAATCGCGCTGTCTATAAGGGGGAGACGCCTCCACCACCATCCATTTCAGCTGGGGATGCTCAAAACTCTGCCGGTCAGGAAGTGCGTATCCAGCAATTGGAAGCTGAGCTTCGTAATCTCACAGGACAAATTGAAGAGCAGAATTTTAAAATCCGTCAGATGGAAGAATTGCTTGAAAAAGTAACGAGCGATTTAAGCATGCGGATGCAGGATTTGGAAAATGGCGGAGTTCGATCTTCGCAACAGGGCGCAATGGGCAACGATGGGTACCAGTGGCAGTCAGGAAGTTCTTCTGTGGAGGTTAATCCCGATATTGTGGGGAGCGGTGCTGTGACAGGGGGGCAGGCGTCGGATCCGCCTGCGGCTTTGTATGAAGCTGCTTATGCGAAATTGAAAATTAATAGTTATGATGAGGCTGAAAAAGGATTTCAGGACTTTATCAATCGTTATCCTGCTCATGCTTTGGCGGGGAATGCGAAATACTGGCTTGGTGAGAGTTATTATGTGCGCGGCCAATATGAGAGTGCGGCACGTGTTTTTGCAGAGGCCTATCAGCAATACCCACAAAACTCCAAGGCTGCGGATAATCTTTTGAAGCTTGCGATGTCGTTGGCTGGGCTTAAGAAGAATGGCGATGCTTGTGTTGCGCTTGAGCAACTTAAGAAAGAGTATTCGTCCAGTGCGGCGCCGGTTGTTCAACGCGGCGAACAGGAAATGTCTCGTCTTGGCTGTAACTAAATCTATAGATTTGGATGAGTTTGAAGCTTTATTGACTTCGTTACCCGGTTTTGATCCTTCTTCTGTCGATACTGTTGCCGTTGGTTTATCCGGCGGCCCTGATTCACTTGCTTTAACAAAATTGTTGAGTGAGTGGGCAGTCAAATGTCAGAAAGCAGTGCACGCCCTTATTGTTGATCATGGGTTGAGAGAAGAGTCGGGTGAAGAGGCTCAGTTTGTTCAAAAGACGGTTAATCAGTGGGAGCAGGTTAATGCTTTTGTTCTGAAGTGGGAAGGGGATAAGCCCGAGGCGCGATTGATGGAAGAGGCGAGAGCAGCACGTTATGGTTTGATGGCGGCGCATTGTCGTACTCATAATATCCAATATGTTTTTACAGCCCACCATGCGGATGACCAGATGGAGACAGTGTTGTTCAGGCTTGCGAAAGGAAGCGGGCTGGATGGCTTATGTGGCATGAAAGATGTTCAGGTTTATGGAGATATCACGATTTTGCGTCCTTTGCTTGCCGTTGAGAAAGAGCGATTGATTGCGACATGTGAAGCTCAGGGACTTGAGTATGTTAAAGATCCTTCTAATGAGAGGGAGATCTTTGCAAGGCCGCGTATGAGGGCCTCGCGGGAGGTTTTGGAGGCAGAAGGGTTTACGGCGAAACGGCTGGGGGTGACCGCGCAGCGCTTACAGAGGGCGCAGGCGGCTTTGGATATGATTTCTGATAATGTTTTTCATAAACTTTCCGTTGAGCGGCAAGCATCCTCTTCTGATGATGTGGTTCTTGATTGGGCGGCGCTTTCCATTGAGCCAGCTGAGATTGTTTTGAGGGTATTGGTTAAAGGCGTTCGATTGCTTCGACCAGAGGACAATTATCTTCCTCGTATGGAGAAAATTGAACATCTTATGCATGATTTGTTGCGGCCTGATAAATTTCGTAAGCGCACTCTTGGAGGTATCGTATTTGAGCGGGACGACAAGGCAAAAATCCTCAGATTATCGCAGGAAAAATAATGGCGGTTTTCCTTTGCTTTCCGCCGAAAATGCGCTACATTCCTAAGCGTTAAAGAAAAAGGATTATTTCTTCATGAACAATATGGGTCGCAATATTTTATTCTGGCTGGGTGTTGGCCTGGTTTTGATGTTTGTCTTCAATTTGCTGCAGAATCCAAATTTGGATATGGGCGGTAATGCAAAGAGCGTTACTTATAGTGATTTTATGGAGCAGGCCCGTGGTGGACAGATTGCGAATGTCACTATCAAAGGCCAGCAGTTGAATGGCAGTTATACAGGTTCTGGCGGTAGTTTTGAGACAATGATCCCGCCGAATGAGAATGTGGTTGATCGTCTGCAGGGTACGGGCGTTCAGATTGATGCGAAGAAAGAAGATCCTGAAGAAGTTAGTTTTCTTGGGATTATGGTTTCTTTGCTTCCGGCTTTTCTGATTATTGGTGTGTGGGTTTTGTTTATGCGCCAGATGAACGGAAAAGGCGGCGGGGGCGGCGCGATGGGCTTTGGGAAGTCGCGTGCACGTATGTTAACGGAAAAGCATGGGCGTGTGACATTTGAAGATGTTGCGGGTATTGAAGAAGCCAAACAAGAGTTAGAAGAAATTGTTGAATTTTTGAAAGACCCTCAGAAATTCCAACGTCTTGGCGGCAAGATTCCGAAAGGCGCTTTGTTGGTTGGTTCTCCTGGTACCGGTAAGACACTTATCGCACGGGCGGTTGCGGGCGAAGCGGGTGTGCCGTTTTTTACGATTTCCGGTTCTGACTTTGTCGAGATGTTTGTCGGGGTTGGCGCGAGCCGTGTGCGCGATATGTTTGAGCAAGGCAAGAAGAATGCGCCGTGCATTATTTTCATCGACGAGATTGATGCGGTCGGTCGGCATCGTGGTGCTGGACTTGGTGGCGGTAACGATGAGCGCGAGCAGACACTGAACCAGCTTTTGGTGGAGATGGACGGATTTGAATCTAACGAAGGTGTTATTATTCTGGCGGCGACGAACCGCCCTGATGTTCTGGATCCAGCCTTGCTTCGCCCTGGTCGTTTTGACCGGCAGATTACAGTACCATTGCCTGATATCATGGGCCGTGAAAAAATCCTGAAAGTGCATATGAAGAAAGTGCCGCTTTCGAGCAATGTTGACCCGAAGGTTATTGCACGCGGCACACCAGGTTTTTCTGGCGCTGATCTGGCGAACCTTGTGAATGAGGCGGCTTTGCTTGCCGCGCGGCGTAACAAACGCGTGGTGTCCATGGAAGATTTTGAAAACGCCAAGGACAAGGTTTTGATGGGCGCGGAACGCAAGTCTATGGTGATGAGCGATGAGGAGAAAAAGCTTACGGCTTATCATGAAGCAGGACACGCTGTTGTGGCGCTGCATGAGCCTGCGTCTGATCCAATTCACAAAGCGACGATTGTCCCGCGTGGGCGCGCGCTGGGACTTGTGATGCGCTTGCCAGAGCGTGACCGACTTTCGGTGGCGCGTGATAAATTGCATGCGGATTTGTCGGTCGCGATGGGCGGCCGCGTAGCCGAAGAAATTATTTTTGGTGAAGATAAAGTTACGACAGGTGCGAGCAGCGATATTTCCATGGCGACCAATATGGCGCGGCGGATGGTGATGGAATGGGGTATGTCTGACAAATTGGGCCCGCTCAGATATGCTTCCGACCAGGAAGAGGTTTTTCTTGGACATTCTGTCGCACAAACCAAACATATGTCGAATGAAACCGCCGCGATTGTGGATTCTGAGATCCGTATGATTGTTGAGAATGCGTATAAGAGGGCGACGAAAATCCTGAAAGACAATATGGACGATCTGCACAAGGTTGCTAAAGCCTTGCTTGAATATGAAATGCTTTCAGGGGATGAAATTAGGGCGATTTTGCGCGGTGAGCCGATTATTCGTGATCAGGATGACGATGTTACGCCGTCAAAGCCGAAATCATCGGTGCCGAGCAGTTCAGGCGAGGTTCCTCAGGGGGCCTAGTCTTTGTTAACAAAGGGGCAGAAACCTTGGATTTTCTTGCTTTAGAAGCATTTATTCTTGGTTCTTTTGTCTTTTTATGCTTAAACATTTCCTATGAAAAACAAGTATTTCGGGACTGATGGTATTCGCGGGCGGGCGAATGAGCCGCCGATGACGGCGGAGGCTGCTCTTAAGGTTGCACAGGCGACGACGATTGTCCTGCGCGAAGCGCAGAAGGGCAGCTCGACGCATCGCGCGGTGATTGGCAAGGATACGCGTCTGTCAGGCTATATGTTCGAAGAGGCGATGTGCGCTGGGTTCGTTTCGATGGGTATGGATGTGATTCTTGTGGGGCCCATTCCAACGCCGGGGATTGCGCAGCTGACAAAGTCTTTGCGGGCGGATGTGGGTGTGATGATTTCGGCCTCGCACAATCTTTATGAAGACAATGGCATCAAGTTATTTGGTCATGACGGCTATAAGCTGGATGATGATATTGAGGCGAAAATTGAATCTTTGATGGGTTCGGATTTGAGCAAATATCTGGCGGCGCCTGATAAAATCGGTAAGGCTGCGCGGTTGGATGATGCGCCGGGGCGTTATATCGAGCATGTGAAAAGCAGTTTCCGTCAGGACAATCTGGAAGGTTTGAAGGTTGTGGTTGATTGCGCGCATGGTGCGGCGTACAAGATCGCACCGCAGATTTTGTGGGAATTAGAAGCGGAAGTTATTACGATTGGTGCGTCCCCGAATGGGCGGAATATTAATGACGGGTTTGGTGCAACGTCGACTGACAATCTTCAAAATGCGGTTTTGGTGCATAAGGCTGATATTGGGATTGCTCTGGATGGTGATGCTGACCGCGTGATTGTCGTCGATGAAAAAGGACACCGGATTGATGGAGATCAGTTGATGGCGGCCTTGGCGCTGGATATGAAGGCTCGCGATCGTTTGGCAAAATATACGGTTGTGGCCACGGTGATGTCCAATCTCGGATTTGAAAACCTGATGAAAGAAAACAAAATTGATTTGTTGCGGACGCAGGTTGGTGATCGATATGTGGTTGAGGAGATGCGTAAGGGCGGATTTAATCTTGGCGGAGAGCAATCCGGTCATATTGTGATGAGTAATTATTCAACAACCGGTGATGGGTTGTTGGCTGGATTGCGTGTGATGTTGCTTGTGAAGAAATCAGGTAAGAAAGCCAGCGAAGCATTGAATGTGTTTCAGCCTTATCCGCAAGTTTTAAAAAATGTTCAGATTAAGGGCGGAAAGCCGCTTGAGAACAGTTCCGTTAAAGCCGCGATTGCAGAGGCTGAAAAAAATATGGCGAATGAAGGTCGTATTTTGGTCCGTGCCTCTGGCACAGAGCCTTTGATCCGGGTTATGGTTGAGGGGAAAGATATGACGGTGATTGAGCGTGCGGCGGACGAGCTTTGCGGCGTAATCGCAAAAGCGGCATCTTAAGGTTGATATAAGGGGAAATTTATGGCGAATGTGGCAGTGATAGGCTCGCAGTGGGGTGATGAAGGGAAAGGCAAGATTGTCGATTGGCTTTCCAACCGCGCGGATGTCGTTGTCCGTTTTCAGGGTGGGCACAATGCTGGTCATACGCTGGTTATTGATGGCGTTACCCATAAATTAAGTTTACTTCCTTCCGGGATTGTACGCGGCGGAAAAGTTTCTGTGATTGGGAATGGGGTTGTTGTTGATCCTTGGGCGTTGCTTGCGGAGATTGAGCGCGTGCGTGCGAACGGGGTTGAGGTTTCTCCTGAGAATCTGATGATTGCAGAGAATGTGAATTTGATTTTGCCTGTGCATGGCATGCTGGATGAAGCGATGGAGAGTGCACGCGGCAGTAATCCGATCGGAACGACAAAGCGCGGGATTGGGCCTGCTTATGAGGACAAGGTGGCACGTCGGGGCATAAGACTTTGTGACCTTGATGATGACGCTGTTCTTAAAGAGAAGTTAGAAAAGTTGTTGATGGTGCGTAACGCCATGTTGAAGGGGTTGGGGGCGAAAGAGGCGTCTTTTGATGAAATATATAAGAAGCTTATGGATGTGCGTGAAGAGGTGCTTTCTTATAGTGGTGTTGTTTGGAAGTTTCTCGACGAAGCGCGAGCACAGGGCAAAAAGATTTTATTTGAAGGCGCGCAAGGCATGATGCTGGATGTTGATCACGGGACATATCCTTTTGTGACGTCTTCTAACATGCATGCGGCGCAGGCTGCAACTGGTTCAGGTGTTGGGCCGGATGTGGTTGGATATATTCTGGGTATTACCAAGGCCTATACAACTCGAGTAGGTTCGGGGCCTTTCCCAAGTGAGCAGGATAATGAGGTGGGGGCATATCTTGGGGAACGCGGCCATGAATTTGGGACGGTGACGGGACGGAAACGGCGCTGTGGCTGGTTCGATGCTGTTTTGGTGCGGCAATCGGTCAAAATATCCGGGATTCATGGGATTGCGCTGACCAAGCTCGATGTTTTGGATGGTTTGAAAGAGATCAAGGTTTGTGTGGGTTATGAGCTGGATGGGCAAGTGATTGATTATTATCCGTCCGGTCAGAGCAAGCAGGCCGCGGTAAAACCCGTTTACGAAACGCTTGAAGGGTGGAGCGAGAGCACGCGTGGAGCGCGATCCTGGGCGGAATTGCCGGCAGCAGCGGTTAAATACGTCAAACGTATTGAAGAGCTAACGGGAGCGCCAGTTACGTTACTTTCTACGTCTCCTGAGCGGGATGATACAATTTTGATGCAAGACCCTTTTCTGGGTAAATAAGCCGGTTTTCTTCGCTTCGGTTTTACTTTTGTGCAAATCGGGACTAAAATTTCCGCTGACGCGTATAACTCTCATTTTCTTTAATATTTCTCAGGGGTTCTGATGGCTGATTCCAACACAGAATTGAAAAACGTAGAAGAAAGTGATTCTTCTGACGTTGTTCTTTTGGGGAGAACTGTTGAGATTTTTCCTGCGAGACGTTTAGAGCGTTATGATAACGGTCCTGTTAAGGCTTATGCGGCCAATGTTCTGGATTCCCCAAATTCGTCTTTTTATGCTTTGGTTTGTGAACGACATCTTGTTCCAAGGCATATTCATGTTGATGCATATGCATCGTTTATGAATTCATCGATTGCGCGGTTGGAGGCCCATGGGGTTGTGTGGTGGCCGCTTACCAAAAATCAACGTTATGTTTTTATCTATGAAGACATCCCTTCACGACCTTTGATTGAGCGTGGGCAGACAAGAGCGCTAGGGATGCGTCCGGATTTGTTGCTTAATGGCGTCGTAAAACCTATGATTGGGATCTTGCAAGATTTTCGTGACAAAGAGTTTGTTCATGGAAGCATTCGTCCGTCTAATCTTAGTGCTATTGATGCAGATGGAAAAATTTCTAAAGTTGTTCTTGGTGATTGCTTATCCGTTCCTGGATCATATGCTCAACCCGTTATTTATCAGACTATTCAGCGCTCGGTTGTGGATCCTATCGGCAGAGGGATTGGGTCTCGTGCTGACGATATGTATTCGTTTGGGGCAACGCTTGCAGTTTTGCTCAGGGCTGCTGATCCTTTTAAGGATATTAGTGATGCTGAGATTGTGCGAGAGAAGATTCTTCAGGGCTCCTATGCTGTTTTAACCGGCAAGGAAAGGTTTACAGGAGCCATATTGGAACTTTTACGCGGGCTTTTGCATGATGATCCGATGCAGAGATGGACGATCGATGAGGTTTCTAGTTGGATGGACGGTGTTCGTCTCAGTCCGAAGCAATCTGTTAAGTATGTTAAGGCGCCACGTCCAATTGAGTTTGGGGGAAAAAATTATGCGAGACCTATTTTCCTGGCGATGGAAATTAATGCGCATCCACAAGAAACTCAAAGGATTGTAGAAAGCAATGAATTAGAGCAATGGATAGAGCGATCTCTTGAAGATGAAGAGATGTTGGCGCGTTATCATGTTGCTTTGAAATCTTCGCGTGAGATGGGAACTGGTAACGGTTATGAAGATCGATTGGCGGCAAATTTATCTATTGCGCTTGATCCGTCGGCTCCTCTGAGGTTTCGAGGATTGCGTTTGTCTTGCGATGGTGTGGGTTCTGCCTTATGTGAGGTGATTTCACTGAAGAAAGACCCAAAAGTTTTTGCAGATCTTTTTATGCAGAATGTGCCGATGAACTGGCTTAGTGCTCAGGTATCTTCGAGTTTGGATTTGGGTGCTTTGATTTCACGATTTGATAAATGCAAGAAGTACGTGAAACAGAATAAGGCAGGGTATGGCATGGAGCGTTGTGTCTATACTCTTGCAAATGAAGCCCCGTGCTTCGGCGATACATTCGAAAATTATTATATTTTAACGCCTGAAGATTTGGTTCTGGCTTTGGAGGATTTGTGTCAGAAGGGGCTAGCCCCTCATTATTTACTTGATCGTCATGCCATGGCGTTTTTGGCTGTGCGCGATAACAAGGTTATTGAGGGATGTTTGTATGATTTTGATACAGGTGATGAGACAAAAAAGTTTTTAGCAGGTTTGAAGGTTTTGGCAGAAATTCAACGGCGTAGTAAAATGCAAAATCTGCCTGGGATTTCCAAAGCTGTTGAAAAGCACATGGCTGGAATTTTGGCGATGTATCATGATAAAGAGTCGCAGGATTTGTTAAGGTCAAAGGTTCGGCCACACATGGATCAGGGGAACCTGAGTAAAATTCTCGAGGTTATACAGGATCCAACGTTGAAGAAGAAAGATTTTAAGGCGTTTAGTGCGGCCATGGCTGAATACGCTCAGTTGGAGGCTGAGAATGATATCATTAAGGGTAATTTAGCCAATAAAGATAATTTTGGACGGGCGGCCGGTAATGAATTTGCAGCGTTTATCTCAAGCGTTATTGCCGGTATTGTTATACTGTTTGTTGCCTTTACTTTTGTAACCGGTCGCTAATGACTGTAAGCTGGAATAAAAACGGTTATGGCTAAATCTAGAAAAAAATCCAAAAAAAATAAGGGCTCTTTTTATCTTGTTATGCTTGCCATTGCAGGCTTAGTGTTCTTGCCGACATCTACTTTGCTTTTTATTGGGATGTTGCCAACGATTGTAGCTGTATTTGCGACGCGCGGGAAAAAAGCCAAGACGATTACAATTGGGGCAATGAATTTGGCGGGGTGCTCTCCTTTCTTATTAGAGTTATGGTCTCGTCAACATACTTTGGAAACTAGTCTTGAAATTATTGTAGATCCTTGGGTTATTATCGTTATGTATTCTGCCGCGGGCGTTGGGTATGTTCTGGATTGGGGAACGGAAGGTATAGTTGCTAACTTTATGCTTCATAATGCAACTCTACGGAAAAAGCAGATCGAAAAAATACAACAAGAGCTTATTGATCGATGGGGAATTAAGGTCACAGGGAGGATACCTCTTGATTCATCGGGGTTTCCTTTGGATGGTTCTTCAGGCGTTGAGCCGCGGGGTGAGGAGCCAGCGAGTTGATTTTTAGACTTAATGTACTTTTATCTCAAAGGCTTTCTATCTTTATATTTTCCTTAATATCCTTTTGTCATACTGTAGTAAGCGTTATGTGATTATTGACGCTGCGGTTAGGAACCGGGTTGCAAATAGGGCGGAATTTACCGCCTTTTTTGTGCCCGGAATTTAGAACGCATTTGATTTTATATTCGATAAAATCTTTGCATTTTGTAGGGGTATGTATGCGGGCGGGTGTTTTTAAGAAGTGGCTGCATGATCTTTCTGGGACAACGGCAATTGAATTTGCGTTCATGTCCATACCCTTTGTTACGCTCACGATGAGCATTATTGAGATGGCGATTATGTTTTCAACGGCTTCAATTCTTGAAGGTGCAACTGGGAGTGCGGCTCGCCTTATTCGTACGGGCCAGATTCAACAAGCGACTTCAGATCCCGCCGGGCAGGAGCAGATGTTTCGTGATGCCATTTGTAGGCATGCTGCAGCGTTGGTGAATTGTGATAATGTTGATATCGAAGTAACGAATATTGGTACGTTTGGTTCTTATGATAGTTATCAGCCTCAGTATGATGCAGATGGAAACATTGATTCCAGGGGTTTTGATGCCGGGGGCGTAAGCAATGTTATTCTTGTGCGGACTGGATATCGTTATACCTTGATGACACCTTTCATCAATATGTTGTTGGGTGAACATGGGACAGGAACCCGGTATTTTATGTCGACGATTGTTTTGCAAATCGAGCCTTACGAATTCCAGGGTGAGGACGAGGTATAAATTATGATGGCGTATGCGAGAAATATTTTTCCAAAATGGCTGCAGGATACCGATGCTGTGGCGGCGGTGGAGTCTGCGCTTATTTTTCCATTATTGTTGACGATGCTTTTGGGAACTTTTGATGCTGGGTATGGGATTTTAGCGGCCCAAAAAACGATCCGTGCATCACAGGTTACAGCAGACCTTATTGCGAGGCATAGAGTTGTAAACAGTTTTGAGGTGGACGATGCTATCAATGCAGGGATGCTGGCTTTTGTTCCTAATGACGTCAGTAGCTATGGTGTTGATATTATCAGCGTTCAATTTGATGAGGATGGTGCTCCTGAGATGCTGTGGTGCGAGACGAGAAATATGACTTCAAGACGCAATTCTCTTCCGGAGTTGGGAGCGGTTGCTGTGCCGGGGGAAGGCGTGGTTATTGTAACGGTCCATTATGATTATGAGCCAACATTTTCAGGTTTTATTTTTGATACGATACCAATGCAGGAGGTGTCGTTTGTACGGGGTCGTTTAACCCCTTCTGTAACGCATGAGACTGGGTCATGCTAATGTTGTTTTTAAAAGGTGGTGCCATGAAACATAGTGTTCAATATTACTTTTATACGTATCTTCGCCAAACACTCGCGACGGTGACGGTGGCCTTTGCGGTTATGGCTCCTGTTGTTATCGGTGCGATGGGAATGGGGCTGGATTTGGCGCAGGCTTATTTGGTTAAAGAGCGTCTTGCGAATGCTCTGGATGCGGCGGCTCTGGCTGGCGCTGCAGCGGCAAGCGGTGAGAATAACATTCGGCAGAAAGTTCTTGATTTCTTCGCGGCCAATTATCCCGAAGAAAAGTTGGGAATTACGTTTGATCCTCAGGTGACGGTTATCGGCGATGAGATTTCTGTTTATGCGCGTGCTTATTATCACACAACGTTTTTAAGCATTCTTGGCATTGATGAAATTAATGTCGATACGTCGACCGTTGTGCAAAGACAAGTTCAGGGTATTGAAGTGGCGTTGGTCATGGATAATACGGGATCGATGGCGACGAACAATAATATTCAGGGGCTGCGCACAGCGGCGGCAAACTTTGTTGATATTCTTTTTGACTCAACTGAAAATACGGAGCATATCCGGATTGGTTTGGTGCCATATAGTACCTCAGTGAATGTAGGGCCATACGGCTTAGGCTATGATTCAACGGGAGCACATTATGACACTCCATTCGTTAATAATCCTCTTCGTTTGAATTATAGTGCTGGAAGCTCCAGCCAATGGGGTGGTTGTGTTCTAGCGTATGATAACCCTGACGACACTATTGACCACGAGGGGCCATGGGATATGTATCGCTATTGTCGCCGCTTGGGGGATGATTATCCTGTATGCGAAAGAACTTACAACAGCAGGTCTAGAACATATACTGCTAACCGGAGCCCAAATTATATTTGTCCGCGCACGTCTGTTGTGCCGCTGACGAATGACTATGATTTATTGCAGAATTCAATAACTTCGATGCAAGCAGACGGTCACACATACGGTAACTACGGTATGGTATGGGGTTATCGATTGATTTCTCCAGAGTATCCGTTTACCGAAGGCGCGGATTGGGACAGTCTTTTCTGGAAAAAAGCCATTGTTATGATGACGGACGGCGATAATACTATGCATCCTTATTACTCTGCATACGGTCCAACTGCAGATCATGATATTACGGTTTATCAGCTTAACGAGCGTTTTGAAGATGTTTGTGACAATCTCAAGGCGCACGGGGTTACAATCTATACGATTGTGTTTACCTCTGGTGTGAACAATAACACAAAGGATTATTACCGCCGCTGTGCTTCGTCTGTATCGCATTATCATGATGCGCCTACACAGGCTGATTTGATTGATGTGTTTGAGTCCATTAGCCGCGAGTTGAGTAACCTTCATATCAAGAGCTAAAATGTGGTTTTTTAGCCTCGAAAAAGTCCCGCTTTTACTGGCGGGACTTTTTTGTTACACTCTAGACATGTCGGAAGGGGCGTTCTGTCCTGACCTGCTTTCCTAATTGTCTTTTCCTAATTCAGTTAAAGTAATTACTAGTATTTACTTTCCTATTTTGGGTTTGGATATCTTATTTTTCTTATATAAAAGTAAAACTCATAGTAAATATTATTTTCTACTATAAAATTGGATAAATTTAAAATTTTATGTAAATACTTTTGTGTTTTTTATTGTTAGAAAATGTGTTTTTACTGTGATTTTTAACTCTCTATTAAGGTAAATGAGATATTCTGAATAGACGGTTAGGGCTTCAGTTCTTAATTGGAGTGTGGGTTGAACCGGTAAATTAAACGTAGTTAAGGAGATAAACATGTTGAAACTACTTGCTTTGAAAGATGCTTATTTGAGAAATGAAGACGGCGCGACAGCCATTGAATACGGCTTGATTGCTGCTGGTATTTCTCTTGCGATCGTTTCTGTTGTGTTCCTGTTCGGTGACGAGCTTGAGACAACATTTACATCGATGCAGGGTTCTATGGCTGATGCGAACGCTCGCCTTCCATAGGATTTACAGTTTGTAATTTGAAAATCCCGTCATGGTTCGTCCTATGGCGGGATTTTCTTCTAAACTTCTAAAATAGCTATTGATCTGAATTGCGGGGTTTGGATTATTGTGATTGCGCTAACGGTTTTTCTTTCATGTTTGTTTGTGGTCTGCGCCGCAGGGGTTATGGCAAGCCTCTCTGATTTGCGGGGTTTGGTTATTGCTAACTTTTACTCCTTGATCGTTGCGGGAGCGTTTGGTCTTTGCTTCCTTTGTCTTATTTTGCTTGGGAATGCTGATGTTTTGCCGCCTTTGGTTTCAAGCTTGCTCGCGGCGGCAGTGTTTTTTGGAATTACTTTTGTGATGTTTTCGTTGGGTATGCTGGGCGCTGCGGATTCAAAGCTGGGCACGACGTATGCATTGTGGGTTGGATTGCCAGGGTTGGCGCCGTTTTTGTTTTATATGACCTTAACAGGAGGGCTTTTGGCCTTGGTTTCGGTGATTTTGAGAAAGTGGAGCCCCGTTAAGAATGCAAAGGAAGGAAGCTGGGTTCATTCCGTGCAAGAAGGTCACAGTAAAGTGCCTTATGGAGTTGCTATATTTGTTGGAGCGCTGGCATCTTTTCTAAATTTAGGGTACTTTGAATACGAAACGTTCGTTTCTTTAATTCGCGGGAGTTAATTATGACTCTTCGTTCCTTAGGGTTTTATGATTATGAATAAGAATCTTTTGATAGTTTTGGGTGGCGCTGTTGTCGTGGCTGTTTTGGTTGCGGTGTTGGTGCAGATCACTGTAGGTAAGCCAGAGCCTGTGGTGGTGCAGGAGGAGGCCAAAGTTGAGATTTTGGTGGCTGCTAAGAACCTTAAAATGGGTGATGAGTTGGTGGCAGGCGATATGCGTTGGCAAAGCTGGCCTAAGGGCGCTTTGTTCGCTGGGGCTGTGGTGCGTCAGGAAGGCCAAAAGCCAGAAGATGTGTTTCAAGGCCGGCTCTCCAGAAATGTTCCTCAGGACGAGCCTTTAACCAAATTGGTATTGGTTAGTGAAAGCAAAGGCAATTTCGTTGCGGCTTCGCTGGGCGCGGGGATGCGCGCTGTGGCGATTGAGGTTTCGGCGTCTGCTATGGTAGGGGGCTTTATAGGTCCTGGCGACTTTGTGGATGTTGTTTTGACTTACAAGCAGACCATCCGGCCTGATAAAGAAGATGTTCTTGCTCAGCAGCTTGTGGCAAGAAATCTCGATAAAATGGCGACGGAAACAATTGTACAAAATGTTAAAGTTTTGGCTGTGGACCAGCAAGCGACGCGCCCTGAGGACGATAAGATCCACGTGGGTAAGACGGTTACGCTTGAGGTTAGTGTGCAGGATTCTGAAAAAATAGCGCTCTCACAAGAGCTGGGTGCGCTTACGCTGTCGTTGCGTGGGGTTGGTGATGATAAAATTGTCGAAAAGACATGGCCAACCATTTCTGATGTAAGGCTTACGACAGTGGATGACGAGATTTACGAGGAGTATAACCGGGAGAAAAATGGGGCTGGAATAAGTTCCAATATTATGCGAATCTATAATGGGGACAGCGTTACAGCCGTTCCTGCGCGCTGAGTTTTGGCTTTTTCTACTTCTTTTCTCTCCTTATTTCTCATTCTGACCTTGAGATAATGTTAATGAACGCGTTGTATTGCCATAAAAGGCCGATTGGGGTCTTGTTTATTGTTTTGCTGGCCATGCTTTGGGCAGGTTTTGCTGCTGGGGTTTTTGCTTCTAAAGGGGATGCTGTTATTGAAAAGGCTGATGCAGCACGTCATCCGCCGATGTATGTTCCTCTTGGTAAAGCGGAGCTTATTAGCGTTGAAGGTGCGGTCGCTGACATTCTTGTGGCCAATCCCTCGATTATTGATGTTGTGGCTGTGCAATCAAACAGGCTTTATGTTTCTGGCTTGCAGGTTGGCGACACTAATTTGATCGTTCTTGATGATAAAGGCGATGTGATCAAGCAAATCGATATTCATGTGAAATACGACCTTACGGCGATTCAGGCACTCGTTGATGATTTGTTTCCGGATGAGGATGTGCGTGTTGCTTCTATACACGACCAGATTTTGTTAACGGGAAAAGTTTCCAATGCCGGAATTGCATCAAAGGTGGCGAATATTGTCGGTCACTATGTTAGTGACTTGCAAGATAAAGATAAGTCCGTGGACGAGCTTATTTCTAACTTATTGGAAGTTAGGGGTGAGCAGCAAGTTATGCTGCAAGTTAAGATTGTTGAGGCCCAGCGCTCTGTGCTGAAAGAGTTGGGTGTTGAGACGAATGCAAACGACCCGAATAACCTCGCGTCGCAAAATTTGTTTGATACGTTGCCTCGGGTAGGTCAGACATCCAAAGGAGACTCTCTTGGGCTGGATGGAGGGGATGGTCTTGCTTTTGCAGAGCCTGTTGCGGCGACGTTTAGTTTGTTCAAGGACAGTGGAATTGATGCGTTGGGTACAATTGGTTTGTTTATTAATGCCTTAGAGGAAGAAAACCTTATCAATATCCTTGCAGAGCCTAATTTGACAACTGTATCAGGCGAGCAAGCCGGGTTTTTGGCAGGAGGGGAAACCCCTGTGCCGTCGGGATTGGATCAGTTTGGAAATGTAGTCGTTGAGTTTCGTCAGTTTGGGGTATCGCTCAACTTCCGTCCAACTGTTTTGTCTAGTGAGCGTATTAGCTTGCAGATGGATACCGAAGTTTCTTCTATTAATTTCGAGAATGCTGTGCCCGCAGGAAACGTCCAGGTGCCTGGGTTTGATGTACGTCGTGCTTCTACGACGGTGGAATTGCCGAGCGGTGGTAGCATTATGATCGCAGGTATATTGCAGTCTGAAGTCGTTGAAGGTATGGCTGGATTGCCTGGCGTGCGGAATACACCTGTAATCGGCGATCTTTTGTCTTCGGATAGTTTTCAACGTGAAGAAACTGAACTTGTTGTGATTGTAACGCCTTATTTGGTTGAGGCGTATGCTGAAAAAGATAAACCAACTCGCGTTCCTCTCCATAAAAGCAATCCCCTGGCAACTTCGTTTGCGTCGAATATTAGACGTGTTTATGCAAATGACGATGGTGATCAGACGTTATTTGAAGGCGAAGAAGAATTTGGCTACTTGCTTGATTAGGATAAGATTCATGATGACATTTAAATTGATGCGCCCATACAAAATTTTTCGAACCGGATTCCTAATGTTAGGGGTTTTCGCCGTAAGTGGATGTGATCTTTATCAAGAAAGTTGGGTCACAAAAAATAGAGCCCAGGTTCGGGAGGATCGTTTTTTTGTAACTTTCCCAGTTGAAGAATTTGATGAAAAGGCGATTAGCCGTCTTGGGCAACAGTATGATCGGTATGGGGATGGAGAAATTGTTGTCAGTGTCACCTATGATCCCGCTTCGCAGAATTTTACGGCTTTAAAGGCAACGGATGAATCTGCGCGCATTGTGCAAAGCTTTAAAAAGAACGGCATGAAGATGGTAAAGGCGGGCATTTTGCCGGTCCAGGATGGAGCAGAAAAAGTGTTGGTTTCGTATACATCCTTTAAAGCTGAGGCGCCTGAAGACTGCGGTATGATGCCCGGAGTGAAGTCAAAAGAAGATATCGGCGGCAGGGATGAGAATTATGCTGTGGGATGCACGATTGAGACGTTGTTTTCACGTCAAGTTTCAAGACCGAAAGATTTACGTGGGCGGCAGGATGCCCCCAATATTGTTGATGGACGGCGTGTAGGGAATGCTGTTGATGCGTATCGTGATGGTGTTCCGAATGAGCCATTTGAAGATGGTGAGAGTGCCTCGGAGTAGGGGTCATTCAATGCGCAGGAAATCGTTAAACAAATTGATGTATACTTTAACCGCATGCACAAGGATTGTTAGCTCATGAGCGAAGCGGAAAAGAACCCGGCAACAGATATCTTATTGCCTATGGCAGGCGTTGCTGTGTTTTCAAATGATAAGGGAACGTTGGCTGCAGTCGAACATTTGGCTTCAGACTGGCGTTTTGCGCGCGTTGATTCACAAGCCCATGTGGGTGATGTTGATACTGCCATATCCATGTATGCAGGCAGTACGTCTCCGGATCTTGTTATTGTTCAAACGGACACGATTGACAGCGGATTTACAGCTAAGTTGGAGGCGCTGGCCGGCAATTGCGCTGAGGGGACGGCTGCGATTGTTGTAGGGCCTGACAATGATGTCAATTTGTATCGCCGGCTTATTGATATGGGGGTCAGTGATTATCTGGTGAGGCCGCTCGCGGGCCCTGTTTTGGCTGAAATCATTGCTAAGACCCTGATTGATAAGTTAGGTGTTAGCGGTAGCCGGCTGATCGCTTTTGTTGGTGCTAAGGGTGGTGTTGGGACGAGTGCGTTAGCGCAAGCAGCAGCTTGGGGTGTTGCGAATGTTTTTGATCAAAAAACGCTCTTTATTGATGCTTCCGGCGGATGGTCAGTCTCCAGTGTTGGAATGGGATTTGAACCTGTTACGACGCTTGCTGAAGCCGTTGGTGCGGCTGAAAATAATGATGCCGATAGCTTAAAACGTATGATTTTCCAAGCGAGTGATCGGCTTAGTATTTTGGCAAGCGGCGGCGAAATTATGCTGGAGGGCGGTTTGTCTGGCTCTGAGCTGGAGCGTTTGCTGGATTATGTGATGATGACTTATCCTGCGGTTATTGTTGATTTGTCTCATTGTTCGCCTGCTGTCGTGTACACGATTTTAAATAAAGCCAATCAGATTTTTGTGATTTCTTCGGCCTCAGTTGCCGCCTTGCGTTTGTCGCGTTCCTTGATGCAGGAAGTGAAGAATATGCGCGGTGATAGCCAGAATGTCATAGATTTTGTCTTGAATATGCGCGGTCTGTTTGGTGCGTCCGAAGTTCCAGCGCCGGATATTGGCAAGGCCATGGATGTTAAGCCAGCAGCGGTTATTCCCTTTAAGCCTGAGATTTTTTCTTTGTGTGAAAGCGAAGGGAAAAATCTTTTGGATCACAAAGAAGGGGTGGCAATTGTTAAATCGATGCTTTTGCCGCTTTTGAAGAAGAGTTTTGATGTTGATGTTGATTTAAGTGAGGACAAGCAGGCATCTAAGGATAATGTTTTAAGTGGTTTATTGGCGAAAATAAAAACCAAGTAGGCCGGGATTGTAATTATGTTTGGAAAGAAACAGACAGGCGCTTCATCTCCTGCTCCACCGGCACCGGCGAAAAAAATGCCGGAGGCGGAGAAAAAGCCTGAGAGTGCGAAGCCTGCCGAGAAACCATCTGAAGAGAAAGTAACGGAAGCTAAGGTTGAGAAAACTCCTGAAGCTTCTGCAAAACCGGAGCAAAGATCGAAGCCTGTTTTGGATGATCCCTTTGCTGAGGAGGTTGATACAGGCCAGTCTACGGGCGGGGGCAAGGAAAAATCGGGAGCAGACTCCATTGCAGAAGTGCGGTTGCAGCGGGCACGAAATCGAATTTGGCTTGATCTTCGAGATGGTATTGATCTGAAAGCGCTTGCGCGTATGGATGCCAAGGCGGCGCGCGACGAAGTTAATTCTGCGGTCGAGGAAATTGCACGATTTCGGAATCTCGATCTCACGCCTGCCGAGTTGCAGGGTATTGCCAAGGAATGCGCGAATGACATGCTTGGTTTTGGCCCGCTCGAGGAGTTACTGGAGCGTGATGATATCGCTGATATCATGATTAATGGTCCTGATACGACCTATATTGAGGTGAATGGGAAAATTGAAAGAGCAAGGATTCAGTTTCGTGATAATCAGCATTTGGTGACGATCTGTCAGCGGATTGTTGGGGCTATCGGGCGACGTGTTGATGAAGCTTCTCCGATTTGCGATGCGCGTCTGCCTGACGGTTCGCGTGTGAACGTTATTATTCCCCCCCTGGCTGTGGACGGGGCGTGCATGACCATCCGGAAATTCAAAAAAGACAAGCTCACACTGGAAAAGTTGATGGAGTTTGGTTCGATGTCTCCGTCTTGTGCGAAGTTGATTATGGCTGTTGGGCGCTGCCGGGTGAATGTTTTGGTGTCCGGTGGTACGGGGTCGGGCAAGACTACGATGCTCAACTGTTTGACGCGCTATATTGAAGCGGGCGAGCGTATTATTACGTGTGAAGATGCTTGCGAATTGCAGCTTCAGCAGCCTCACGTTGTGCGGCTTGAAACGCGTCCGCCGAACCTTGAGGGCGTTGGTGAGATTACGATGCGTGATTTGGTTAAAAACTGTCTTCGTATGCGTCCTGAACGAATTATCGTCGGGGAGGTTCGTGGTCCGGAGGCTTTTGATTTGTTGCAGGCGATGAACACAGGTCACGATGGTTCTATGGGTACAGTGCACGCCAACAACCCGCGTGAAGCCATCAGCCGTATGGAAAACATGATTGCTATGGGCGGTTTGAACCTGCCGCAAAAGGCGGTGCGTGAGCAAATCGCTTCTGCTGTAAACGTTATTATTCAAGTTCAGCGATTGCGGGACGGATCTCGTAAAACAACCCACGTGTCAGAAATTACCGGTATGGAAGGTGAAGTTGTCACTATGCAGGACTTGTTTGTTCTTGAAATTTTGGGAGAGAACGAAAAAGGAAAGTTGATTACCAAACAGAAATCAACGGGTTTGCGTCCGAAGTTTTATGATAATGCTCGCCAGTTCGGCGTGGAGCAGCTTGTTCTGGATGCAATGGAAGAGGCTTACGATTAGGCATGGAACCCGTTCAGATTATACTGATATTCGTTATTGTTTTGGTTATAGCGGGGACGGGATTTTTTCTTATATTAAACCAACAAGCGAAGCGTAAGCAGCGCGCGATCAGTCTGATTATGGGGACTGCGAGTACTGAGGTTAAAAAAGCTTCGGCTGCGGATGAGCAAAATAAACGCCGTGCTGAAATTGCCAAGAAGCTTAAGGGCAGAAAAGGCAATGATGATGAGGGGGGTGATAAGAAGAAAAAGCCTACGTTGTCGATTATGCTTGAGCAAGCGGGATGGGAAATTTCGATCAAGCAGTATTGGATTTTTTCTGTCATCAGCATGGTTGTTGTTTTGGTTTTGGCGAAAATTATGGGTGCGGGATCTTTGATGCTGGTTTTGTCAGCCGTCATAGGTTTTTTTGGTGTGCCAAAGTTGGTTGTGCGCCACATGACAAAAGGCAGGCAAAAGAAATTTTTAGAGGAGTTTCCTGATGCGCTTGATGCGATGACGCGTTTGTTAAAGTCGGGGATGCCAGTCTCGGAAGCGATTGCGATGATTAGCAAAGAGTTCACAGGGCCAATTGGCGAAGAAATGTCGCGGATTTATGATAAACAAAAAATCGGTGTCCCTCTGCATGAAGCTGCGCAAGAGGCGATGCGCCGTATGCCTTTGACTGAAGTACAAATGTTTGCGACAGGGCTTTCTATTCAAGCGCAAACTGGTTCGAGCTTGTCTGAAGTTCTACAAAATTTGTCAAACGTTATACGGGCTCGTTTTAAATTGAAGCGCAAAATTAAGGCTTTGTCTTCAGAAGCGATTGCATCGGCCAGTATTATCGGAGCGTTACCGATTTTGCTTGCCTTGGGTATGTATTTTACGAACCGCGAGTACATCATGATTTTGTTTGAAGATTCTTTTGGCAATATTTTGTTGGCGGGCGCGGTTGTTTGGATGTCGCTTGGTATCGTTGTGATGAAGGTCATGATTAATTTTAAAATTTGAGGAGGCGCTTTTATGGACAAACAAATGATTATCACCTTTATTGCGGCATTGATTGCCGCAGGGTCATTCACAGCGTTTGCTCTACCGTTTTTGAACCGGTCGGAAAAGAAAGAAAGATTTCATTCTATTATTGAAAAACGCCGCAAAGACTTATTCCAAGCAACGCGTGATGGCAAGATGAACAAAGTTGTAACGCAAGAGCAGATGTCGGCCAAAGAGTCCATGGCTGGATTTTATAAGGTGCAAAAGCTTGCAGGGGAAATGGGGGAGAAGGTTCGCAGCAAACTTCTTCAGGCGGGTATTCGTGATCCTGCGGCGCCGATTAAATATATGATTGCTCAAGGCGTTTTGCCAATTCTGTTTTGTCTTTTGGCCATGATGTTTATCTCCAAATCAGAAAAGGAAATATCAGATCTTATGACTTTGTTGATCTTGCTGGGAGCTGCTGGAACGGGCTTTAAGCTTCCGGCTTTGCTGGTTCAAAATATTATTCAAAAGCGTCAGGAAGAGATTGGTCTTGCCTTCCCGGACTCGCTCGACATGATGTTGATTTGTGTCCAGGGCGGGATTGGATTGGAGCAAACGGTTGACCGTGTGGCCCATGAAGTGGCTGAACACTCGCCTGTGTTGGCTGAAGAGTTGGGGATTTTAAGCGCCGAGATGGCGATGTTAAATGATCGTAGAAAGGCACTCCAGGATTTTGCAAGACGCGTAGGAAGCGGGGGTGCGAAGAGTTTTGCTACTGCGCTCATTCAGGCAGAGCAGTATGGGACATCAATTTCGCAAGCGATGAGGGTTATGTCAGAAGAGTTGCGCGATATACGTATGGCGACAGCAGAGCAGAAGGCTGCAGCATTACCCCCTAAGTTGACTGTGCCAATGATTTTATTTTTCCTGCCGGCCCTGTTTGTTATTATTCTTGGCCCCGCAGGCATTCAAGCATCAGCGGCAGGTGTCGGCGGCTAATTGTTTTTGCTTGGCGGAGTGTAGGCGTATGATTCCATTAGAGCTTTAACAATCCGAATATTCCGTTCGACCTCTATACGGTTTGGGGCCAAAGCTTTGGCTTTTTGTAGAATTTCCAACGCCTCGTTTAAATAGCCTTGTGAAGCCAAGTTTAGAGATAGATTGTTCATGATCGGAACAGGATCGCCTTCCCAGTTTTCAAGTCCCTTTTTGTAAGCGCGTTCGGCTTCCGGATGGCGCCCTTTTGCATCTAAAGCTATGCCGAGGTAATGGAATGCGCGATACTGTTTGGCATCCTGCATAACGGCCTTTTGCGCGTATTTTTCAGCTTCGTCGTTGTTGCCAAGAGCAAGCTGGACGCCCGCATATTCGGTTTTGGCCTGAGCTGGTGCGTCTGCACTGCTGGCAAAGGGGGCAAGAACAAGGGCGGCGCGCTCATACTCTTTTGCTTCTCTTAAGGCGGCGCCATAATTAATTGCGGCTTCGGGATCCGTACTTTTCCGAGCATATATTTTTTCAAGATAACTTAAGTTCTGTGATTTGTTGCCTTTTGTGGCGGCCTCTGAAGCTGCCTTTTCGAGGGCGGTGTCAATTCGTTCTGCGCGCGTGTTTGCTTGCTCTTGGGCCGTTGTTGTTTGACAGGCGGTTAAAGTCAGGCCTGTTGCCATTGTTGCTACAATTCTTAAAAATCGTGATTGTCTCATGTTGTACCCTTTGTCTACTATAAATCTCTATTCGTTACTATCGGCTGGGGTTTGTTGTTGCCCTTGTTGTTGCGTCCCACCGCCATTGGATGAGCCTTGAGAGGCTTTGTTGGCGGCTTCAGCAGCATCACCATCTTGTTCTTTAATCTCTGCGTCTATGATAATTTGGTGGCATGTATCCGGGCAATAATAAACTTGTGTGGATTGGCATTCGTCATCGCCTGAGGCTGCACATGTTTTACGAACTCGAACGTAGTTTTCTTTTGGCGCTGCGACAAGAACGTGCCGCTGCATAATAACTTCGCCTTTGTCGTTCAGGGCGATGAAGTGTGTGGCTCCAGGCTGACGGCCTACCAAAATTAAACCTTGAGATGTGCTGGGGAGAACGGCCAAATGATTGGGGTTGCCAACAATAATTGTAGAAGCCGGACGATCGAGAACTACTATTTCGGACTTATCGGGAGAAAGACGGAGGGCGGGATGTGTTGGTTCATCTATTGCTGTGGGATATTCGTCGTTGGTGACCGAAGGCGCGGGAATGATATCGATATACGTGCCGCTTGTGCTGTTTTGGACTGAATTTTGTGCGATTTGCTCGGCGGGGGCGGATGGTGAGGGAGCATTTGAGGCTTTTTCTTCATCAGCAGCTAAAACGGGTTGAACCAGAGTGCTGAGCAAAAGGCTGATAGCGATGGTTTTGGAAAAAGAGAACATGATTATAGCTGTAATATGGAGGTTTATCTTAACTCACAGAAATTATAACCCGATATCGCGGAAATATCATCCCTTATTTTTAAAACCATGTGATGAGGCGATTTAGATGATAATTGTTTGTTATCAAATATATAAAAAAAATTTATTTAAGATAGATAGGCATAAATTAAGGGGATCCATATAAGGGACGTTGTAAGTGTGCCTTTTATGGTTTGGTAGGCGATCCACGTCCAAAACACTTGTTTTGCCGGTTTTTTGAGTTTTGAGACGGTGCTGTTTGGCTTTTTCATGTCAACTTTCTAGCATTTGAGAAAATAGATGCAATCGATGGATGTCAATTTTTACATTTTGTGAGAACGTTATTTTAGAAAAATTTTAAGGGAGCATACAGTTAGCACAATAAGGACTTTTCTGCTAATTCATGAGTAGATTTCTTATTTTTTAAGACAGGGAGCATTCAAGCATGAAACATAATCAGTTTGCACTTTTGAAGGACAGACGGTTTGCACCGCTTTTTGTTGCGCAGTTTTTGGGGGCGTTTCATGACAATCTGTTTAAGAATGCTCTGGTTGTTATGTTGCTGTATGGTGTGGGCATACAGGCTGTTGATAATCCGGAATTATTAGTCACGCTTGCGGCAGGTTTGTTTATTTTGCCGTTTATTATTTTTTCGGCGCTGGGCGGACAGCTTGCCGATAAATTTCCCAAGCACCGGGTTATTCGCATCATAAAGTTGGCAGAAGTTGGGATTGCTCTTTTTGGTGTTATCGCTCTTTTCACTGGTTCTGTTGTGTTTTCTTTTGTGGTTTTGTTTACTTTGGGGGCGCAATCAGCCTTTTTTGGGCCAAGCAAATATTCGATTTTGCCGCAGCATTTGAAAACTGACGAGCTTATTGGCGGGAATGCCTTGCTTAATACAGGAACTTTTCTGGCGATTTTGTTTGGTACAATTGCGGGCACGGTTTTGATCACACTTGATGCCGGAAAATTTCTCGTATGCGGTGCGCTTGTTTTGTGTGCTGTATGTGGTTATGTGGCCAGTCGATTTATTCCCGAGGCCTTGCCCAAGGCACGGGATTTAAAGCTGGACTTTAATCCTCTCACGGAAACATTCGATATTCTGAAATATACCTTTGGACAAAAGCGAATGGTTGTTCAGGCCATTTTGGGTGTTGCATGGTTTTATTTTCTGGGTGGTATGTTTATGGCGCAGATGCCAAATTATACGGAAGGGACGCTTGGGGCTAATGAGCATGTTCTTGCGCTTTTTCTTGTCATCTTTTCTGTTGGCATTGCTGTTGGCGGATTATTGAATAACCGTTTGCTGCATGGGCGGATTGAAGCTGTTTATGTGCCGCTGGCCGCACTTGGGATTACTGTTTTCTCAACTGATTTGTATTTTGCCAATGGAGCGGCAAGGCATTCTTTGGAAGGGCTTTGGGATGTCCGTGCGTTTCTGTCTTTTCCGGCTCACTGGCGTATCATTTTTGGCATCACGATGATTGCTTTATGCGGCGGTCTTTATGTTGTACCGCTTAATGCGATTATTCAGCATTTCACGGATGAAGAACATCGTTCACGCATTATGGCCGGAAGTGCTATTTTGAATGCGATTTTTGTGACCGGTTCTTCTGTTTTTTCCGCTGTTTTGATTGCAAGAAGCTGGGAAATCAAAGAAATTTTCTTGGTCTTTGCGATTATGAATGCAGGGGTGGGTTTATATATATGCAAACTTTTGCCAGCCTATCTGATGAAAGGTCGTCTTCAGGCATTGTTTAAGTTTCTACAATGACTCTACGGAATGTTACGGAGATGCGGCGCTGACGTGGTATTTTATAACCGTCTATCAGGTCTGATTTTCGGGCCGGGATTGCATGCTGCCATTCATAGCGTGCGGGGCCGGAAAGGGTGATCAGGCTGCGGGGCTGAAGATAGAGCTCTTGCCTTTCATGGCCTTTTGAAAACTGCATGACAGCGTCTGATCCAAGGCTTAAAGATGCAATCGTCCCATCAAAGCAGGGGATGCAGTCGATATGAGCGGATATGCCCTGTCCGGGTAGGTATTCATTGATGATGGCCTGATCGGGGCTAAACCCAAGTTTTTGAATTGTAGTTGTAAGCCATTCCGGCAGTCCGCCCAGAAAGGCATCATCATTTACGGCCCGGGCTTTGTAATCATATTTGTATCCGTAATGCTGTACGCGGCGTTTTAAATCGTGGAGCCAAGGGCAGGCATCGATCTTTTGTATGAGGGCAGCTTCTTCAGCGGAGGTTATAAAATTTTCAATGTAGTTTAATCCCGTAATGTCGGGGACGGACGGATTTCTTATGTCAAACAAAGGATTCTGCATTTGTAAGAGATGAAGAAAATGGTGGGCGGTACAAGGATTGAACTTGTGACCCCTTGCGTGTCGAGCAAGTGCTCTACCGCTGAGCTAACCGCCCACATGAGGTTATTGGTAGAACAGGGTATCAGTACCGAGTTTGACTTTCTAAGTCAAGCGGCGAGAAGGGTTTCGACCTGTTGGACTAAGTCATTGAGATGAAATGGTTTTGAAAGGATTTTTGTGTTCTGGGGCTGGTTTTTTTCACCCATGGCAACGGCGGCAAAACCGGTTATGAACATAACTTTAAGTGAGGGGTGTTGTCTGACCGCCTTTTGGGCCAGTTCGATGCCGTCCATACCCGGCATAACAATGTCAGCCAGTAAGAGATCATAAGAGGTGGTTGCGGTTTCGAGCGCTTGAAGGGCTGAGAGCCCATCGACGGCGGCTTCGACGGTGTGTCCCGCTTTCTCAAGGGCGACGCTGAGGAAGCTGCGCATTGATACATCGTCTTCTGCCAGCAATATATGAGCCATATAAGCTTTCCAAAAAGTTATTGGTTTGAAAACCGTGCGACTATAGACCTGTTTTGCGGAGGCGGCAAACTTAATTGTGCTGCGGCTTTGGATGACTTTGTAAGCACAGGCCAAATTTGCCGGATACGGCGGACAATTGTTTCTGTTTGGGGCCGGTAAGCGCTTGAATCAGCTACGATCTTGCAAGATACGGCTGGTTGTTTAAGGATGGGGCTGATTTCCGGTTGTTGGCGTGTGGATTCCGGCCAATCCAGAATTTCCAGTGTACCGTTTTCTTGCTCGACCAGAGCTGTGTGATGAGTGCTTACCCAAGAGCCAGGATTGGCATATGTGATGTCTTTTAGGGTTTTTATAATCGGGATATGAGTGTGTCCGCAGATGAGGCCATCAACTTCCTTCTCCTGCGCGGCTTTATAGACGGCCTTTTCAAGATTTCCGATTAAATAGAGAGCGATTTTTCCATGTTTCTTTAAAGCTTTGGCCAAGGAGAAGGGCTTTTTTTCTCCTTTTATTGTGATGGTTGGTAAGGCACGGGGGGTTATAAGCCGCAAGGCATCCATCGCGAATTCATAAAGCCGGTCACTCCATTTGGGAAGGGGGCCGCGCAAGATTTTGTGATCGAACTGATCGCCATGCAATATGAGGAATTGGCGACCGTCGCCAAGTGTATGGATTATGCGATCCTTAATTGTAATACCAAGTTTGCGCGCAAAGCGCCTTCGTGTGAAAGGGAGGGTGCGGCGAATTTCATCATCGTGATTGCCGGGAAGATAGATGATGTTTGTACCTTCTTGTGTTTTGCGAACAAGCTCATCTATAACTTCGTTGCATTCTTCGGTCCAATACCAGCGCTTATTTAGTTTCCAGCCATCAATAATGTCGCCGATTAGGAAAAGATAATCGCAATCAACAGATTTAAGAAAATCTACCAGAGCTGCGGCATCGAAAGACCGTGCCCCCATATGAAAATCGGAGAGAAAGATAGACCGGTAATGTTGCGCCGCATATGCGGTGTAGCGTCCCTGGGTCATTTTATTTTTTGTATAAAAAGCGCCGGAATCGGCACTGTTAGTTATTGGAGTTCATTATACACGATTTGGGACTATATTTCGCCTTGTTTATTGCGTGGAGCTGGTGTTTTCAACTTGCGGCAAATCATATGTCAAATTTATACATATTTTATGTCTGCGTTGCGCCAAACTGCTTCTTCGAATTGGCTCGCAGCATGCTCCCATGTGTAAGTGGTTTTAACGTGGTTTGATCTAGAAGCTCGATCTCCGCGTGACATGGCTAGTTTTGCGGCTGCGGCCAGATCCGTTTCATGAAGTCCTCCCAAAAAGTCTTCGGTGATGATGTCCTTGGGCCCAGTCACGTTATAAGCGGCGACCGGAAGACCGGAGGCAAGGGCCTCGATTAAAACGATTCCAAACGTATCGGTTCTGGAGGGGAAGACGAACAGATCGGCTGAGCGGTAATGTGTTGCAAGCTCTTCGCCAACAAGTTGTCCGGTGAACACGGTGTCCGGGTATTTGCGTTTGAGATCTTGGAGGCTGGGGCCTTCACCGACCACAACTTTTGAACCTTCCCAAGGCATGAGGAGAAAATCTTCAATATTTTTTTCTATGGCGACGCGGCCGACATAAAGAGCTACTGGTCTTTTTAATTCTTTGAAGTGGGTTTTTTCGCCCGGATAAAACATATCTGTATTTATGCCACGGGAGAAACGATGCATCGGTGTTTTAAACCCCCAGGCCTTAAGTTCTTCTTCTAGGCTTTGGGTGGCAATGAGCATAGAGGTGGCAGGGGCGTGAAAGTCACGGATTTTTATTTTTGTCCATTCGTGGACGGTTTTGTACAAAAAGGGGAATATCGTTGCGACGCGTTTGGCGGCATAATCCGGAAAATGAGTGTGATAGGAAGTGGAAAATTCAATATTGTTCTCTAAGCAAAATCTGCGTGCGGCCCAACCCAATGGGCCCTCTGTAGCAATGTGTATGTTTTCCGGGCTTATAGATTCAATTTTTTTCTTTAGGGCGTTATAGGCAAAAAGAGCCAGTTCGATTTCGCTGTAACCTGGCGTGGGCAGGCGGAATTTAAAGTCTCTTGGCCCGATCACCATAACCTCATGGCCGCGGCGAACAAGCTCTTTACTGAGGTGTTCGTAGGTGCGGACCACTCCGTTGACCTGGGGGTGCCAGGCATCGCTGATAATCAGAAATCGCATTTAAATTTGCCGGTTTCCTTGAAAGGTTTGGACTTTTTGTGCTGACAATTTTAGAGTTAAAGGACGATAAAAGCCATGTTTGCGAAATTAATGATCAACAAGATTTTCATATTTCTTTTGTTAGTGACCGGCGTGTTTTCCGGGGGGCGCGCTGCTGAGGCGCAGGAATGCCTTACCAATTATGAAGAGATTTTCGAAATTAAGGATACTTTACAGGGGTCCTTTAGTGTGTGGGATGCTGTGGTTGGGAAGAATGAGTATAACGAAGAGTTTTCTTCAGGTCTGCGGATGGAGAACGGTCATGTCGTTGTGGCGGGTACCAGAGAATATCAAAAGAAGGCGCATATTGGTCCAAACCTTATTGGTAAATCTGTGATGTTGGCGGAAATTGATTTGCGGGGCAGGACTGTGTGGGAGAATTTTATTCGGCTTGAGGGCTTGGAAAAGGTTCATAAAATTTTGACGCAAAGAAACGGCTATCTCGTGTTGGCATCTGTTGTTGCAAAAACAAAGAAGCGGCAGGCAGTTTTACTTTTTGTTGATGGCAAAGGGGCATTGGTTACAAAAAAGACGATTGATAAAGCAGGGTCGTCTTTTGAGGTCAGGGACATTGAGAAGGCTTGGGACGGCAAAGGTTTCATGTTGGCGGCGACGGCGTCTAAACCCAAAGAAGGTGTAACGTATGCTTTGCTTTATGCATTGAATAGTAAAGGGGATGTGATCTGGGAGAGGTCTTATCGGCCTGGGGCCAATAATGTTTTTTTGAGTGTGCGGCGGAGCGATGAACGCTTTTATGTTTTGACAGGTCAGATAGAAGATGATCGAGGCCGTCAAAGTGGCTGGGTCATGAAGGTTTCTGATAATGGTGAGATTTTGTGGCAACAGCAATATTCACGCGGCGTTGGGGCGCGGATTTTTGCTTCAACAGATTTCCCCGGTCAGCGTATGCTGGTGACAGGCCAGATTGTTCCTGCGAATGAGGGTTTGAGCGCCGGATGGGTGATGATGTTGAACAGGCAGAACGGTGAAACATTGTGGCAGCGCTATTACACCAGCAAGTTTAATTCTGAAGCCAGAGATGTTTTGGTTGGGAATGGAGATGAAATTATTTCCGTCTTGATGAACAGCAAGCCTTCTGATGCGAAAGATCGTTTGATTGATAATTTTTCCCGTATTCTGACCATTAATCCGCGAGGCGTTTTATTTTCGCGCGATGATTTTTTGAATGCAGAAGGGGCGGCGGGACAGCAGCTTTTGGAGGGCAGGGCGCGTCAGCGTATTGTGGTAGGCAGAACACAGGTTTCATACGATGTGCCTTATAAAAACATGAAGACAGGTGAAATGGAAATTACGAAAGATCGAAGTTCACAAGGGTGGGTTGTTTCTGCTCCTGCGCCTGAAACATATAGTGATCCTTGTAAGGCTGTTGAAAAAAACTCTTCAGGGGATGAACAAGAAAACGCTGTGCAGCAAGGGTCATCGATTTTTCCATGAGTAATACGGATTCTATGACCTATCGTTTTATGGTCGATGCGGCCTACGCCAAAAGCCGTCTTGATAAATTTTTATCAGAGATGCAAGAAGACTTGTCGCGTGCCCGCGTGCAGGCCTTGATCAAAGAAGGGTGCGTGCAGGTCAACGGACGGGCTTGCCTTCAGTCGTCAGCAAAAGTTGCGGAAGGTGATGATGTTGTCATTGATGTGCCGCCACCGCGGAATGCTGAACCGCAAGCAGAAGATATTGCTCTCGATATTGTCTACGAAGATGAACATATGCTGGTTTTGAACAAGAAGGCTGGGTTGGTTGTGCATCCGGGGGCTGGCAATTATGAAGGGACGCTGGTGAATGCTCTGTTGCATCATTGCGGTGACAGCCTGTCTGGGATTGGGGGCGTTTTGCGTCCTGGGATTGTTCACAGGCTGGATAAGGAAACATCCGGATTGATGCTGGTTGCTAAAAGCGATAAAGCCCACAAGGGGCTTGCTGCGCAGCTCGAGGATCGTTCTTTAAGCCGAACATATTACGCTTTGGTTTTGGGTGTGCCTGTGCCTCGTGCGGGTAAAGTGGATATGCCTATTGCGCGTCATGTAAGCAATCGTTTGAAAATGAATGTGGTTAAGAAGGGCGGCAAAGAGGCACGCACGGGATATAAAGTTCTGAACGTTTACCGGGATGTGCTTTCGCTGGTGGAGTGCAAGTTGGAGACCGGCCGCACTCATCAAATCAGAGTGCATATGCAGGCGATTAAATATCCTATTGTGGGGGATGCTTTATACGGGCCACAAAAAAATGCCCTTGAGAGTGCTTTGAAAAGGGGCGGGTATGATGGGGCTGTTATAAGAGAAGTCAGTTCATTTCCGCGCCAGGCGCTGCATGCCGGCTGTATAGAGTTCATTCATCCTATTTCGGGAGAAGAAATGGGGTTTGAGGTTGATCTGCCGGATGATATGGCTCAGCTGGTGTGCGCTCTAAATAATTGAAATTCAATAACATTTTGCACTGCATTCAAATTTATTTGAATTTACATAAAATTTTCGCTACCATGAAAATATAAGGTAATTTTTGAGGTCAGTGCGAATAAACAGGTGTGATTTATATGGTGGAACGGCCCTTCCATCATAAAAAGAGATAAAACGGCAAACGAACGGTAAAAAAAATAAAGGACAAACGGCAAATGAATTAACCCCTTCTTTCCTAGTGTACCGGTTTAACCCACTTTACGCTTCATCCGATCTGGTACCTAAAACTCTCCGCCCGGGATAATTGCGCCCGGGCGGTTTTTTCTTTTTCAGGGAACAATTTCGTTCCAGTTGCGGATCATGTGTGGTTTGGAAAAGGGTTCAGTTATCTCGTAGAGCGGTAAAGGGGATTGTAGACGTTGTCCTGTGTCTCGTCCGAATGGTTCTATCTTTGTACGAATTTGAGAGTTTTGCGGCATATGTTTAAAGCCACCCAAGGGCAAAGAGAGTTGGATGCCTTGATAAGCGTTTGTTGTGCCGCCGAAAAGGTCGTAGTCAGCGTTATCGGTTACTGTCAGAAAGCCTTTAAGAGATGCTCCATTGTCAAATGTTTTACCCAAGCCGAGAGTGAAGCCAATATCCTCGGCAAGGTATCGTCCGGCGCTCGCATTGATTGTGACGTCATAATCAGGAATATCGTACCAAGCGTTCAAATGGCCTGTGAGAAGATGATCGCCGTTTAATCCTGTATTCATGAAAGTTTTAGGATCACGTTTGAAGACTTGCCATGCCTCGGCGCCAATTGCAAAACGTGAGCCAAACGGCCGGTATAAAAGTTCACCACCGAAGCCCGCGTACATTTCTTCTAGGTATCCTGCTGCGCCAAGGATATGAAGGTCTGGGGTGAAGCTATGGCTGATCGAGTCATACAGAGTATCCAGGCCCACGAGAGTGTCGGCAAAAGCGTCCACGTTGCTGCGAACGGGCAGAATAGCTTGCGGCCTGTACTCATTAAGGTGATCAAGATTGTTGTGCAGATTAAAGCGAAGGCCGATGCCGGAATCGATAAGCCCGAAGAGACGTAAAGCTCGGAGCTCGGTCAGCAATGAAGTGCGTGTGAGGAGGCCATGGTCTTCTTCAGCGAGGCTGATTTGTTCGTCGAGGCTAAAATGATAGTAGGTTTTATCTAAGGCTTGTTCTTCTGGGCGTTTTGATTTTTTCCAGAAAGGATCGCCGTCATTTTCAAACACAGCATGTTGCCAGATTTCTTCGGGACTGGATTGGTTGCGGCTGTAATATTGTTCAAGGTCATGCCGCATCAATTTTACGGAGGGTCCGCGTAAGCCCATAATGGTTGGTGTTATTTTAATTTCTTCAATGGCGGGGCCGCCATGGTTGGCCATGTGGATTGCTGCTTCTCCCATCTGATATGGAGAGGAAAGACCAGGCTGTAAGGCCATCTTGCTTTTAGCCTGATAGATGTCTCTGGTTGTGTCATAGAGGAGAATGTTTTCATTTTGTGCGCTTCGTTCCATTTGCGAAGGGATAGCAAGCCCTGTGCGATAGTTACGGAAGAAAGCACGGGGTTCTTTGTCATGAGAAGGGTTTCGCCATTTGTCGATGTTTGATCTCAATGATATGCGGCCCATGACTTTATCTGTTCCTTGGATGCCAATGCTTGCGCTGGCCCAATCAACGGGTTGATATGATAAACCGGCTGACCATGGGGATGCTGTATCATAATCAAAGGCGCTCTTTTCTGCTTCGTACCGGTCTGCGCCGTAATCCAGTTTGAGCGAGAGTCCTTTTACGGGCGTGAAATATTCAACTCCTCCGAATAGACCAACGGCATTGCCCGTGAACCAGTCAGATGGTGCATTCGGCATTTCTCCGTCCGTGGAGCGGTTGCCTCCGAAATGAGATGAGCTGATGAACTTAAGGGGATTACTAAAGTGATTTGCGGTGCCGTAACGCCCCCACCCTAATCCGGCCGTGAAATCAAAATCCTTGTAGCGCTTTGAGGCTGCGATATATTCACCTGCCATGCGTTTGTGGCCGATGGCGGACTGTAGTCCGAGAGCAACTTCAGGGCGCGAACGGTTTTCTGTGAGTAGGCGAAGTTTGAAATCAACTCCGGGATAAAGCCGCCGGGCATCTTCGTTGATATTTGATACTTCTGCCGTTTGGCGGACTGAGATGAACAAGGGGTCGGCAAGTTGAAAACCAATAAAGCTGTGGACATAGGGATCCAGTGTTGAAATACCGAAAGTTACTGTGCCTTGAGGGTCAGAACGGGCATTCGGAATTGTGTTCAAGCCAAGGGGGCCCATGGCAAAAGGCGAAGAATTTTCCTCTGCGCGGGGAGCAGAAGATAAACACGTTGCTACAATGAAAGTGCCGGCGAGAAGTTGCGGCAAAAATTTTGATGGGAGGGGCAATTCCTTTGCTCCAAAGGCTTGATTTGCAAGGGTGTCAGCCTCAAAGACACTGGCTACAAGTGTGGTTCATGCCTGCGTATGTGTCAAAAAACTTTCGATCTGTTTGCTTCTTGCCTTGTGAATAAAAATCAACTTATGATGTATCTGGGGAGAGTTTCTTGCGTTTATAGGCTGTGAAAGGATGCTCTTGGGATGACTAAGGCGGCAAAGTTTGAAGACTTAAAAATACTCCTGGTGGAAGATCAACCTGAAGCCCGGTCTATGTTACGTAATATGCTTACGGAGAGGGGCATAACGCAGGTTTTTGAGGCGTCGGATGGAAAAGAAGCTTTATCCTTTATTGATTCGGCGTTTGATTTCGTGAATTTGGTGATTTGTGATTGGAATATGCCGAAAATGACGGGCGTCGAGTTGTTGAGGCAATTGCGTACGGTGGATCCGGAATTGCCGTTTCTGATGGTTACAGGGCGTAATGATCTTGAATCGGTGGTGGAAGCGAAGGCGAGTGGTGTTACAGGTTATATCCGCAAACCGTTTTCGCCCGTTCAGCTTGAAGAAAAGCTGCGGGTTATCATGAAAAAGAAAATGGCGGCTTAGGGCATTTTGCGATAGCCTTGGGAGATGGCCCAGGCGGACAAACTTTACGATTTATGTGTTATTGGTGGCGGTATTAACGGCGTGGGGATTGCGCGGGATGCGTCCGGGCGCGGGCTTTCGGTGCTTTTGCTCGAGGCGCAGGACCTGGCAGCGGCGACCTCATCGTCCAGCACAAAACTTATTCACGGCGGATTGCGGTATCTGGAGTATTACGATTTCCGGTTGGTGCGGGACGCTTTGCAGGAGCGTGAGCGGCTTTTATCCATTGCACCACATATTATCTGGCCATTGCGGTTTGTGATTCCGCATGTGCAAAGAATGCGGCCGTCCTGGCTTATCCGTTTGGGGTTGTTTGTGTATGACCATCTGGCGCGTCGGAACAAAATTTTGGCTTCGCGGGCGTTGTCGTTAAGCGGCATGGGTTTGAAAAGCGCATTTGATAAGGGGTTTGTGTATTCCGATTGCTGGGCGGATGATGCGCGGTTGGTGGCGCTGAACGCTATGGATGCGAAGCTAAACGGCGCCGATATAAAAACTTATAGCCCGTGCGTTTCTATAGAAGGCGCAAAAGATGGCTGGCGTATAAAAACAGAAGCAGCGGCTTTTACGGCGCGGATGATTGTGAATGCGGCGGGACCGTGGGTGGAGCAGATTATATCTATGGCCGGGCTGGAGAATGAAAATCTGCCGTCGCTCCGTCTGGTGAAAGGCTCGCACATCATAGTGAAAAAAGTTGTTGAGGGTGAACGGGCTTTCTTGTTGCAGCAACAAGACGGGCGGATTGTGTTTATTATTCCGTATGAGAAGGATTTCACTTTGATCGGGACTACGGAGGAAGAATTTTCCGGTAGTCCGTATGGGGCAAAAATTTCTAACGGTGAAATAGAATATTTATGCGCGGCGTTTAATGCGGTCTTTGAAAAGCAAATTACCGCAGATGATGTGGAATGGGCTTATAGCGGGGTGCGGGCGCTGGTGGAAGATGGATCGAAAAATGCGCGGGCGGTGACGCGGGATTATAGGCTGGTGATGCATGAGGGTGCGCCGCATTCGTTTTTATCGGTGTTTGGCGGGAAGCTGACGACCTACCGCTCATTGGCGGAAAAGGCGGTGAATATGCTGACGGATACGCAGGGTTCTTGGACGGCTGAAGAAGCATTGCCCGGCGGGGATATTGAAGATTTTGAGGAATTTCTTGAACAGCAGAAGCAAAAATATTCTCAATATGAAGACAAGTTTTTATATCGTCTGGCGCGATCATACGGGACGAAGATGGATGATATTTTAAGTGGCGATCTTGATACACATTTTGGTGATGATGTTTATGAGGCGGAAATTCGGTATCTTGTAGAACATGAGTTTGCGAAGAGGGCTGAAGATATTTTGTGGCGGCGCTCGAAGCTGGGGCTGCATGTGAGCGAAGAGACCGTAAGAAATTTAAAGGAGTTTTTGGATGAGTAAAGCGTTGTTAGCGATTGATCAGGGGACGACGAGCACGCGGACGTTGCTGTTTTCACCGGATGGGGAAATTCTCAATCTTCAACAAAAAGAACTGCAACTGATTATGCCGTATAAAGGATGGGTGGAGCAGGATCCGCAGGATATCCGGGATGATACGTTTTCTCTGGTGCAGGCGGCGGTAACATATGCGGAGAAAAACGGAATTGAGATTGCCGGGATCGGGATTACCAATCAGCGCGAGACGACGATTGTCTGGGACAGGGCAACGGGCGAGCCGGTGTATAACGCGATTGTCTGGCAGGACCGGCGGACGGCGGAGCTTTGTAAGGCACAGAAAAGTCATGAAAAAACCGTGTCCGAAAAGACGGGGTTGCTGATTGATCCGTATTTTTCCGGGACGAAAATCGCGTGGATTCTGGACAATGTAGACGGCGTTCGTGCGCGGGCGGAGGCGGGTGAGCTCGCGTTCGGTACGATTGATACGTTTTTGCTCTGGCACTTGAGCGGCGGGAAAATTCACCGCAGCGATGTGACGAATGCGTCGCGTACGATGCTTTATAATGTTGTCGAAAATAAATGGGATGATGAGTTGCTGGAGCTTTTGAATGTTCCGCGTTCCTTGTTGCCCGAAGTTTGTGAGAATGTCTTTGATTTCGGCGCGGCGGAAATCAATGGAAAAACTTATACGGTCGGCGGCATGGCGGGCGACCAGCAGGCGGCATTGATCGGGCAGGCGTGTTTTCATCCGGGTATGGTGAAATCGACATACGGCACGGGATGTTTTGCGCTGGCGAATATCGGTACCAATTTTAAAACCTCGCAAAATAAATTGCTCACGACGATTGCGTATAAAATTGACAGCGTTCAAAACTATGCGATTGAAGGCAGTATTTTTGTCGCGGGCGCGGCGATCCAGTGGCTGCGCGACGGGTTGGAGCTGTTTGATATTGCGGCGAAGAGTGAAGCGCTGGCCACTTCGGTGCCGGATAATGGCGGGGTGTATTTTGTCCCGGCGCTGGCGGGTCTGGGCGCACCGTATTGGCAGCCGGAGGCGACCGGGATGATTACCGGGATTACGCGGGACAGCACGAAGGCGCATGTGGCGCGTGCGGCGCTGGAGGCGCAGGGGTTTCAGACGCTGGATTTAATGGACGCGATGGAGGCGGATGCGGAGATTGATATTAGAGTCATTCGCGCCGATGGCGGCCTCACGGCGAATAATTTCATGTGTCAGTTTTTATCAGATATTCTGGATAAAGAGGTCGAGGTTCCTGCGATTAACGAGGCGACGGCTTGGGGTGCGGCGTGTTTGGCGGGGCTGCAGGTAGGAGTTTTCAGCAGTCTTGATGATGTGGCGCAGCGCTGGCAGCGGGCGAAGGATTATAAGCCGGTGATGGATGCGGGGCAGCGAGAGGTTTTACGCGCGGGCTGGCGCGATGCTATTCACAAGGTTCTGAATTAAGCCGCGGTCCAGCCACCATCGATAGACTGTGCACTGCCTGTGATGTTTTGTGCGGCGTCAGAGCAGAGAAATTTTACCAGCGCAGCGATGTCTTCAATCTGTACAAATTTTTTGGTGTGTTGTGCTTTTAAGAGGACATCGTTGATAACCTGTTCTTCCGTGATGCCGCGGGCCTTGGCGGTGTCGGCGATCTGGCCGTCGACCAGCGGGGTTTTCACATAGCCGGGGCAGATGGCGTTGACGGTGATGTTATGCTCGGCGACCTCGAGGGCTACGGTTTTTGTCAGGCCGTAGAGTCCGTGTTTGGCGGCTACGTAGGCGGATTTGAATGGCGAGGCAACGAGGGCGTGTGCTGATGCCATGTTGATGATGCGTCCCCAGCCTTGCTTTTTCATCAGTGGGACAGTTTTTCGGATCGTGTGAAAGGATGATGAAAGGATGATGCCAACGATTGCATCCCATTTCGCTACTGGGAACTCTTCAATCGGAGAAACGAACTGAATTCCTGCGTTGTTAATAAGGATATCGATAGAGCCAAAGATTTCATGCGCCTGATCGACCATCTTTTCAATTTCGGCCGGTTTGGTCATGTCGGCGGCGCTGTAGATGCATTTCACACCTTTTTTCTCTATGGCCAAACGGGTTTTTTCAATTTCTTTTGCATCGCCAAAACCGTTGAGAACGATATTGACGCCTTCATCCGCAAGGGATTGGGCGATCCCGAGGCCGATGCCGCTGGTGGAGCCTGTAATGAGTGCAGTTTTGTTTTTTAAATTTGTCATGTTGGAATTATTTCACACGGCGGCAAAATTACAAGCTTGACATCGTAGGAAAAATTTCCTAATATATCGGCGTAAATACCACAATTATATCATTTTTCAGCCGGGCGCGTTCGTGTCCGGCTTTTTATTTTGCTGCAAAGGAGATTAAACATGTTGGGTTTGGGTACTAAATTGGGTGCGCGTCATGAGCGTAAACAAAGATTTTTTACGTATGGGCCTGCTGTTATTCAGCTGGATGCGACAACGAGTAAGAGTGCTTCTGCCTCTGTGTGGAAGGACTTAAAAGGTTTGGCAGACTTTAATGCCACCAATGCAAGTTTGACGAACGGGGGAGAGCCAGGCGGTTATTATTCCTTATCGGGGACGGGATATTTTAGGCCATCAAGCAACCCTTCAATTTTGGCTAATCTGCATAAGACAACGTCGGGGAATGCCTGGACCATTGTTATGGTTGGCCAAACCAACACAATCGACAATAAATGGTTGTTTGGAAGCGTGAATGGGACAGCGGGGCAAAATGGCTTTGGCATCAAGTGGCAAGGTGATACTGATTTACAATACTCGCAATATACGGCAGGGACGGGCGTTATTCCGACGCCAAACCAATTACCGAATAGCGCCGAATTTATTCTTATTGTTTCGCGTGATGTTAATACAAACACTTATCGTGTTTGGATGAATGATTACAATACATTTGAATTTTCATCGACCTGGAATGCGAATACCAACAATCCTGACGGTATATTTACTTTGGGCGGTTTGCCGGATGGTGGACAATTTAACGGGCGTCTTTACGGGTTTATGGTGCTGGATGAATTTATTGATGTCTATGGCGCACGAAGCATTATCAATTACTACAATAAAATCCATGACCGCACCTATGTGACCAAGCCGTTTAATGTTTTGTTCGCGGGTCAATCCAATGTGGAGAAATTGTTTAGCGCTTATTCCGGCGCCGGATCAACGCAATTTGCGACTACTGCCGGAACTTATTATTCGGCGGTCAATGTTGTGAATGGTGCAAAGGGGTCGGCTGCCGTGCATTATGCAGCGGCTGGAGCAGCCGGGGCTTATCTTAATTCGAGCAATGATGGCAAGGGCGCCGTGTATACGGCAAATCTGGAGGCTGCTGTTGATGCGACCGTTATTGACCGGGAAAATTTCGATTTAATTTATGTGTTGATAGGGGAAACGGATAGTGTTGCGGTCAATGCTGGAACGATTACAGAAGCTCAGCATAAGGCAGCATATCTAACATTGATGAATTTATTGCGAGCTGATTTTCCTGATGCGCGCATAGTTTGCATTCCCTTGATTGCTGATACGAACGGGAATGAATTTACCGGATGGGGGAAAGTCCGGCGTGCTCAGTATGAGCTTGTGAGAGATCACGATTGGTTGTATCCGGCGCCGGCCATGTACGATTTATCCATGGCTGATGATTTACACCTTGATCAGGCGGGATATGAGGCTATGGCTGCACGGCTTGCAGAAGTTGGAGCAGCTTATAGCGGTAAGCGTGCAATGGCCGGGACTTTAGGGCCTCAGGCTGTGTCTGCGGTTTACGATCCTGACAACGAGTATCTGGAAGTGACGATCGAACATGATGGAGGCATTGATTTCACA
The DNA here is from genome assembly GCA_964478225.1 of uncultured Micavibrio sp. Classification (GTDB taxonomy): domain Bacteria; phylum Pseudomonadota; class Alphaproteobacteria; order Micavibrionales; family Micavibrionaceae; genus CAYZHM01. The sequence goes on along the minus strand of CAYZHM010000003.1, from coordinate 146,164 downwards.
ATTTCAGAGCATCGCGGCCAGAATGTGGAGGTTAATGGGACGGGTGTTGCCGGAAATTCTGGAGGAACAAGCCGTATCAATTCCAACCTTTTCAGGGTCAATTTTGCGGCATCGACTTTTGCTGATGGTGATGATGTGGTCTATACATGGCCGTGGGGAACTTTGAAATCTTACACAAGGACAAATGTCCTTATCGATAATGCAGTCAATCCCTTACCGCTGCGTCCATCTTTTGATATCACGGCTCAAAAAAAAACTTTGAATTCATAAGCGCGAATTTGGCTTTATGTTCTGTTCCTACCTACACTCGGAGCTATCTCGCTCTCAGTCTTGATGTTTCTCAGGTGGAGGACTTTTCCGGATTTGAGAATGTTTTGACGCCCGTTGGAACAGCGCCCACCTTGTCTTCTATTCATGATGTTGCTGCATATTCTTTTCGCAATGGGTCGGATGCACTTGTGACTGAAAATGCAGTTTTGCAAAATGGTGAGAACGAGATTTTTATTGTTATGAGCGCAAGCAATGGCCCTGTTCGGGTTTTACTTGGGCAGACTGAGGATGATGGAACGGAAGGGTTTATTCTTCAAAACTCGTTACAATTTTTACCTGGTCCGACGTTCCTGCCTCATCTTTCTATCGGCTATCATGATGGCGTTACTCAGCATAGCGGATATACCGCAGAATATGTGTTTAGCGATATTGCTTATGTTATCCATGTACGGATTAAGTCTAACGGTGACATAGAGGCAAGCGTTAACGGAGGGGCTTATCAGACTTTGATCAGTCCGGGAGCGCCTTTTGTGGCATTGGATAAGCCTTTGTCGCTTGGTGGGCGCGTTGACGCAGCAGGGGCTTTGGAGGGGGAAGTTGGAGCGATTTTGATTTATAATACGGCTCTTAATCAAGCTGAGGCTAATCATATCATCAACTATCTAGCTGGATTATATAATATCGCTCTGGTTCCTTGAGAAAGTGGTGGCCGGGGGCAGGATTGAACTGCCGACACGGCGATTTTCAGTCGCCTGCTCTACCACTGAGCTACCCAGCCTCCAAAACATGGGCTTAGTCCGGTTTTCGGGCCCACATTGTTGATCCAAAGCTTATAAAAGAATAGGGGGGGACTGTCTAGCCCTTTTAAATATAAGGCATTTCAAAGCGTTCATCGAGGGGCGGAGTACGGCGTTTTCTGGTGATTTCGACCAGGCCTAGCGCAGTTTTGCCATGAATCTCGATTGTGCAGGGGTCTTGGAGCACGGCCTTTTCCAGAGCGGCGATAACCTCGCCTTCTTCCTTTTTATTCTGAAATTTAAGGAAATCTACCACGATAATGCCGCCAATATTACGGAGGCGGAGCTGGCGTGCGATTTCCTGGGCGGCGTCCATGTTGGTGGCGAGATGGCCGCGTTTATCGCCCCCTTTGTTGACATCGATGGCGGTTAAGGCTGCGGTTTTTTGAATAATGATGTTCGCACCGCTGCCGAGGAGAACGTAGGAATCAAACAGGGATTCGATCTGCCCTATAATGTCGCGCTCGTAATAAAGAGAGAGATCATCGCTGGCGTCGTTGAGTTCTACAGGTTCGATTTTTGTGACGAGGTCAGGGGCAAAAACGCTGCACCATTCTTCCACGGCGGTGTAATGGTCCATTGTGACGACTTCGATCCGCTCAATTCGTTTATCGGCGTTGTCACTAAGGGTGCGTTGGATGGCATCGGGGCCGAGCATGATCAATTGTGCGCTATCGCCTGTGAAAAAAGATTCCATTTCTTGCCAGGCGCTTTTGAGAATTTTGGATTCGCGGACAAGCAAATCTGTTTGTGTTCCCAGCGCAGAGACGCGGACGATAAATCCTTGGCTTTCTTTCATTTCGTCGAGCATGGCCCGGATTTGTTTGCGTACGGTTTTGTCACGGATGCGGGTGGAGATGCGGCTGCGTTCGAGCGTCGGGCAATAAATGAGGTAACGGCCAGGCATCGTGATGTCCATGCTCATTTGCGGAATTTTGGATTCACGCGGCATGTCGGAGTCATGTTCTTTTGGAAGATAAGCGGTTTTAGCCTGCACTGCGATCATGTCGCCAGGATTTAGGGTTTTGCTGATGGATTTTTCGCCGCCTTTGACGATGGTTCCGTCTTTCTTTTTGATGCGGATGTCCTGGTTGTAAATGATTCCCGTATTATCGCCATCCAGATCCAGATAGGCGGCGTCGAGAGCCGGGTCGAGGGTTTTAACTTTAGCGTAATAGACCGAACCCCAGCGTACTTGTTCCTCCGCCGGGTCGACTTCAAACCCTTGCAGAAGCCCGTTTTGCAACGCTGCGCTTAATAGGGAGCCTTCAAATTCTTCGATCAGGACGTCCAAAACCCATTTCCTTTCAGCAGGTTCATCGTATCATACAATGACAATCCCACCACATTGGAATATGAGCCGCGGATGGATTTTATATAAGAGGCGGCAAGGCCTTGGATGGCATAACCGCCGGCGACGCCTTGCCATTCATTTGAATCGAGATATTCGTTAATTTCTGCGGCCGAGAGGCGTTTGAATTGAACAACTGTATCGGCAAATTTTGTGAGTTCATTGCCTTCGGGTGTGATGAGCGCGATGCCGCCCAGAACGTGGTGACGGCGGTCGGAGAGCATCTCGAGGCATTCTCGTGCTTCTTCTTTTGTTTCGGTTTTGGGGAGCATTCGTGTGCCCATACAAACAAGCGTATCGGCGCCGAGAGTGAAACATCCCTCTTTATGAACAGCTTTGGCTTTGGCGCGTGCGAGACGAACGGCGCAGTCTTTTGGTGTCTCGTTTTTGAGAGGGGTTTCGTCGATGTCAGCCGCGATAATGTCGTGCGGTGTGATGTGAATTTGTTTAAGGAGGTCGAGGCGGCGCGGCGAGGCGCTGGCGAGGATGAGCTTATTTTTCACGGAAAATAATGCGGCCTTTGGTCAGATCGTAAGGGGTCATCTCAACGACAACAGAGTCTCCTTGTAAAACGCGGATGCGGTTTTTGCGCATTTTTCCCGCGGTATGAGCGAGGATGACATGCTCGTTTTCGAGTGTGACGCGAAACATTGCGTTCGGGAGAACCTCGGTGACAACACCTTTGAATTCAATCAGATCTTCTTTAGCCATAAAGTTATGTTTTCCTTCCAGAGAGCTTATATACGGCGATTTCCGGTAAAATGCAATGTCCTGATTATCGGATAGCGTGGATTTTCCCGCTGTGGAGGACGCAAATCAGCGTAAAAATGCGTCTGGCTGTATCCATGTCCAGTTTAATCTTGTTTTTCAGGCGTTCTATGAGGAGTTCGGCGCCTTCATTGTGCAGGCCCCGGCGGCCCATATCAATGGCCTCAATACGGGAAGGGTTGGCGCCTTTCAGGGCTTCGTTGTAGTTCTCGACAATCATGAAATAATCTTTGATCAGGCCTCGATAGGGCGACAACGACAACACCAAAGCTGGAAGTTTGCTTTTAAGGCTGTTTGTGGTTTGGAATACGAGGCGGCCATCTTCGATGGATAGCTCGATATCATAAGGGCCGAATTCTTCTTCCTTTTCATTTAAGACGGGGACGTAAAAGCTTCCTGCTTCGAGATCGCGCAAGGCCAGGTCGCGGTCGCGTGTGGCGATTGCCGAATTTGTTTCAGGCAGATCGGCAATTGTTATTTTTCTGATGCGCTTGTTAAAATGTGCCATTTGATCAGTTTGGTACGTGCCGGGTTGGTTACCAACTATATAATTCGTAAGCCGACAAAGACACGCAGAAAAATCTCTATGATAAAAAATGAGGACAAGATAAGCGTGATTAAAAGGAATTGCCTGATCTGGCCGGAGACCACTTTCATGCATACGGCTGTTAAGGTGAGATATAAGCTATAGAACGGCAGAATTCTTTCGAGAAAGAACTGCTCGTCGTTGGGATAGGTTGCCCATACCCACCACATTGATATAACAGCGATAAAGACCGAGATCGGCAGCGCTGTCATGCGTAAGACGCCTTCGATTCTTCCCATAGTACTATTATCCTATCAGAACCGGGTTATTTGCCTGTTAACTTTATGTGCAAATAAGCGAAAATTTAAGAGATTTTTGAAGTTTTCTCAGATTTTTTAAGTGGTTTACATTTATAAAATCTTATGTCTATATCATTTTATGAACGATTTTTCTGAAGATTTGCCTGAGGAAGTTGAAGATATATTCTTTCGGGTTGCGGCGCGTTTGGCCAGAGAAAAAAATGGTCAAGATCATCCGATATATCGTGAAGTTACGGCTCTTGAACTTCATGAAGAATATAAGCAAAAATTAGATATTTCTTAGGAGATCTTCTTAATATCGGCACCGCAGGCTCTTATATCGTGCTTGTTTCATTAAGGTTCTAGCCCTTCAATTATTCTTTTGACGGCTTGCTTGGTCCGTTCCTTGTCCGCATCGGGTGATCTAGTGCTTAAACGATATTGTTGCAGTGGAGGTTCCATCCAACTCATTGCTACTTCGTAGGACTCGTTCTCCAAAAGATGTGCTGTCAGAACCATAATTGCTAAGGGGCTTGCAAGAAAAATCACCAGTTCCTGGTCGGTGCTCTCATTCAACGCAGTTTCTACGGCATTTTCCCAGTGCAATTCTGGACTTTTAAGAAGAGCTTCTGCTTCTTCTTGAAGATCTTTGTCTTCTAGTGCTTTTCGTATGGCTACTGCATATCGTGAACGTACGTAAGCATCCGTGACTAACTCTCGAAGACCATCTACTAAAGGCTGTCTCTCGCAACTTTCTAATTCAATGCTGTCTCCATTTATTAGCGAATGGAGGTGGTCAGCTACAGTTTCTGCAAGAAAAGCGTAATTCATTACTGCCTCGTTTTTATGATGGGATCATTGATAGAGATTTTTTGTTAATATGTCAACGGCGATCAGGATATCTTCTTGATATCTGCGCCGCAGGCGGAGAGTTTGCCGGCGAGGTCTTCGTAGCCGCGTTCGAGATGATAGATCCGGTTGATGACAGTTTTACCTTCGGCCACAAGCGCGGCAAGGACAAGGGCGACGGAGGCGCGCAGATCAGTTGCCATGACTTCGGCCCCTTTGAGGGAGGCCATGCCGCGGACAATTGCGGAGTGGCCTTGAACCGTAATATTCGCCCCCATGCGAACCAGTTCAGGGACATGCATAAAGCGGTTTTCGAAAATGGTTTCGGTGACCATGCCGGCGCCTTCGGCGAGACAGAGCAGGGTCATAAACTGCGCTTGCAGGTCAGTTGGGAAACCAGGGTAGGGTTCAGTCATGATGTCGGTGCCTTTGAGCGGGCTGCCGTTTCTTGAGACAATAATGTCATCACCGTCTTGTTCGATTTTGGTGCCGGCTTTTTCCAGTGGGCCGACAAGAGCGGTCAAATGATCGAGGCGGGCGTTTTTAAGGCGCACTTTGCCGCCGGTTAGGGCAACGGCAATCATATAGGTGCCGGTTTCAATGCGGTCGGGGAGAACGGTGTGGGTCGCTCCGTGAAGCTTTTTGACGCCTTCGATGGTTATAGTGGCAGTTCCAAGGCCTTCAATTTTGGCGCCCATTTTAATCAAGCATTCGCCGAGATCGACGATTTCCGGTTCGCGTGCAGCGTTGGCCAGAACGGTTGTGCCTTCGGCTAATGTTGCGGCCATCATCAGGTTTTCGGTCGCGCCGACGGAAACTTTCGGGAACAGGATTTTTGCGCCTTTCAGGCCGTTCGGAGCGCTGGCTTCGATGTAGCCGTTTTCGAGAGCTATTTCGGCCCCTAAATCTTGAAGGCCCTTAATGTGCAGATCGATGGGGCGCGTGCCGATCGCGCAGCCACCGGGCAGCGAGACTGTGGCTTTGCCGAAGCGCGCGAGGAGGGGGCCAAGAACAAGAATAGATCCACGCATTTTACGAACGAGGTCATAGGGCGCGGTGGTGTCGGTGATACTGCCTGCGTTAATCGCCATAAGAGAATCTTTGCGCTCGACCTTACAGCCGAGATGTTCGAGCAAGGTGACTTGCGCGTCGATGTCGCGCAGACGGTTCGGGCAATTTTCAAGGTTCAGGGTTTCTTCGGTCAACAGTGCCGCGCACATGTGTTTGAGTGCTGCGTTTTTTGCGCCGCTGATTGTGATCTCGCCGTTGAGCTTGTTGCCTCCTGTGACATGAAGTTGTGCCAGGCCGGGGGATTTTTGCTGTTCGGTCAAGGATTCAGGCTCAGAGCTTGGGGAGCGTGACGCCGCGCTGTCCCATGTATTTGCCGGATCTGTCTGCGTAGCTTGTTTCACAAGCGCTGCTCCCTTTGAAAAATAAAAACTGTGCCACACCCTCGTTTGCATAGACGCGTGCGGGGAGCGGCGTTGTATTTGAAATCTCCAGTGTCACGTGGCCTTCCCAGCCGGGTTCCAACGGCGTGACATTGACGATCAGCCCGCAGCGCGCATAGGTGCTTTTGCCAAGGCAGATCACCAGCACATCTTTGGGGATCCGGAAGTATTCCACTGTTCTGGAGAGAACAAAGCTGTTGGGGGGTATAACACAAATATCGGTCTGTCTGTCAACAAAACTCTGGTGGGAGAAGTCTTTGGGGTCTACAAGCGCATTGTCAACATTGGTAAAAATTTTGAATTCGTCAGCAGTTCGGGCATCATAACCATAGGATGAGAGCCCATAAGAGATGACGCCATCGCGGGTTTGTTTCTCCACAAATGGCTCGATCATGCCTTCTTCTTTGGCCAGTCTGCGGATTTCATGGTCAGGCAAAAGGCCAGGCAAGGCGGTGGCTTCGGTCAAAGAATTAATCGCTTTTTTTTCTTTCAGGACTGTCATTTTTACTCAATTCTTTCTGGCGTTCTTTACGGCGACGCATGTTTTCCTTAAGGGCATCCGCACGCTTTTGTAGTTTCTTATTCTTGGTTTCCTTTTGGGACAATTCAAGACCAAATTGTGACATTGTTGTGGTGGTACACTATAGGACAAAAAGTCGCATGAATTCCAGGGTTTTAGCCATGGGATTCACAACCTATGTTTTTATATGCTTCGTTGCACAAAAAAATGATTTAAAATCAATACTTAAGATATTGTTCTTTCTATTTATTTTTCATAAAAATTTTGGTAAAATGATCTTATAAATATAAAAAAATTTGTTACTGGGTGAAGGTGAAGCAATGTCGAAAGTACTTCTTGTCGAAGATTCTAAAACTGTTAACGCCTTAATTTCCAAAATGCTGTCTTCTAGTGGCTTTGAAGTAAGAAGCGCTTACACAGTTGAAGAGGCCATGAGCTTGATGCGCCAGGAAAGGTTCGATCTGGTCATTACGGATTTGATTATGCCGGGAATTGATGGTGTTGCGTTTATAGAGCATATACGGGACCACCTTGATGATCATACGCCGGGTATTGTCGCGATCAGCGGAGGGAGTGCCGATACAGTTGATGGCGATACGGCGCTGGATTGTGTGAAATACAAGGCGGATAGGCTTCTTAAAAAGCCCTTTTCAAAAGACGATTTATTGGGTGCCTTGACCGGACTTGTCGCACCATGTCCTGCCTAAGCTTTCATATTTAAGAATTAGAATTCGTATTCCAGTATGAATTTTATCGTGCCGTCCGGGACCGCATCGGTTGCTCCAAATAGATATCCCACATCGTATTTGATCTCTCCAATTTTGCCGTAGGCTACAGGGCCTATTTGATGCTTTTGTTCATCATGGTCGCTGTTGTCATTCGTGTTACCGAATTCACTGTGGATCTCAAATCCTGGTTCGAATACGGGTTTCCAACGATAGCGGCTGGACCAGGCTGCGCTGGTTTCAAAGCCGCTCTCAGCATCTTCTCCAAATTCCAGTTCGGCGCCAAGATTGGCGAGGTGATAAAATTTCGCCGTCTTTTTAGCCAGAAGAAGTTTAAGTTCTGTTTTATCCGCACCGCCCGATGTGTTGTAGAAAATCTCGTTCTTTGCGCCGACGTCCAGCCAGTATTCTCCGGGTTCGGTCAGCATGACCTTGTTTTCAATTTCAATTCCTTCTGTTGAAGGATCAGCACCGCTTTCACCTTCCTTTTCAAACTCAACGCCAATTTCTGTGTACCAGCGTTCGGTCACGCCGTAACCGAGTTCAATTTTTTTCTTTCCACGCACCGTCCACATCATTGTCATCATCAATGTCGTATCCTGTTTTGGATTCCAGTTCGACTTCGCCCTTTTCAACGTAGGGGCTGGAGACAGTTTTGGAGGCGTGGGCCGTAGCGGGCACAGCAAAGGCAAGGATGGCAGCCAGTGCAGCGGTTACAGGTGTGCGCATGTTTTTACCAATTTTTTGTATAAGCATAATTAATATTCCTAAGGTTGAGATGTAAACGATTAACTGAATTGCGGTAGGGCGGGCTGTATAGCCTGCAAGTGTCTTGAGGCTTTCTCCGATGATGCTCTGTTCATTGAGAAGCCATGAGCTGTCCCATACGGTGAACGACAGGTTTTCAAACGCGCCTGCTGCTGTCAGGAAGCCGATGCCTTGTGACATCATTCCCGCGACGAGAACAACCAGCAATGCTCCGGTGACTTTAAAGAACAGGCGTAATGAGAGCTGGATGAGGCCTAAGTAAAGCAACACGCCGACGATCGTGCCGCCCAGGAGACCTATGATGGATCCTGCAGTAATAGAAAGCGGGGATTGGCCGGTCGCAAGCATACCGTATGTGAAGAGTGCAATTTCAGAGCCCTCACGCAGAATGGCAAGGGCGATGACCAAAGATAGCGATAAGAACGGTACGGAGCCGTCCGCTACTTCTTGTCCTAATTTTTGAAAATTGCTTTTCATTTCGCGGGCGTGTTTTTTCATCCACAGCAATGTCCAGCCGATAAAGCCTGCGGCGATGAAAAGGATGGCGGCGTTGAAATATTCTTGGCCCATGCCTTCGGCGAGTTCAGAGATTTTGCCAGTAAAAAAGGCGACCAGAATGGACCCGGCAATTCCTCCGGCAAACCCTATGCTGATGGCTTTGCTACGGCCTGGCATTCCTTTGGTCGCAGCCAGTACGATGCCGACGATCAGAACAATTTCAAAGACTTCACGAAAAACGACAATCGCGCTGGATAACATAGTCTCTCTCCTTATTTGGCAATAATTTCGCCTTTGGCAGTGTCCATATTGAATTCCCCAAAATAGGGATAGGTGCCGGGGTCAAGGGGGCCTATGAAAACGACACCCTGGCTGTTGCCCTGAATAATTTTTTCACGGTTTAATTCGTAGCTTTCAAATTCTTCGGGAGTGGGATCTTGATTGATTATTGTAATTTTGACTTTTTCGCCCGCAGGAATTTCCAGTGTGGCGGGGGAAAACATATGGTCCTTTATGGTCAGGGTGTATTCTTCCGCAGCTTGAGTATTTGTACCGGGCAAGAAAAATACAGCCAAGGCGGCCAACGCAAATGTTAATTTCGGGTCAAACATCACAAATCCTTAGAGTAGGGGTTAAGATGTCTGGATGATAATGATTCTCAATAGAGGCGTCAATGAGAATTATTCGCAATTCGTATGTGTGCTGGGAATGGTGCTGCCGCCGGGACTTGAACCCGGGACCTCTCCCTTACCAAGGGAGTGCTCTACCGCTGAGCTACGGCAGCAAATCCGTGGAAAGGTTTAATATCTTTTTGGCGCTTTGTCTAGGATAACCTTGGGCGTTACTTGACGCAGGCTATGCCTTTCTCAAGACAGGGTTCGCGAGGACGGAATATAGGCTGTGGCGGTACATATTCCATGAATTCCGGGGTAACGGTTGGCCCTTTGCACATTGGGGTTTGTGCCAGCAATTCCGGCCATTTTTCTACCCAACCTTCGTGGTGCTCGGCTTCCTGGATCAGGTCATAGGTGACGCAATTTGAGTTGCCGACTTTCTGTAGATAGCTTTCGAGGATTTGGGGCTCGATTAAGCGATCCTGGCCGCCGATATAGTGTGTTTGGGGCATGCTGGCCAATTTTGATGCAAAATCAGCCGGATTGAGAGAGTCGCTGAGCGGCATGATGCCGTGAATTGTGGTGTAAGCGAGAGTGTCTTGATTTCCAGCAACTGTGCGCAGAGACAAGACATCTTTTCTTTGTGCGGCGAGGATGGTTGCGATGGCGCCGCCGCCGTCATAACCGATCAAATTGAATCCTTCGATATCATAGCGCTTGCGAATGTCATTGAGTGCCTCGTTATAAGCGCTGATGACTGTCTCGGAGAAGCGACTGTCCATCCAGTATTTGGAAGGACATTCTGCCTCTTTGTCGGCCATGCCGGTAAATTGGCAAGGCCGTGCAATGTAGGCGACGTTATCTGATTGGTCTCTTGTTGCAAGATGTAGGGCGACAGGATTGATAGGGGTTGGGCTTTGATCTTCGTCGGCCAAGCTTAGCTCGAATCCATCGCCTTCTATGTAGATGTTGGCGCTTTTGTGACGTTCGTGCATGCGTTCAAACGCAGTTAATGTGAACGGGCCAGCAGGAACCTGGCGTTTGACCATCCAGGCAGGCATCGCCAAACGCATAGCGATTTGTTCGCTCATAACGCTTTGAGTTTCACATCCTGTGATGAAGAGGAGTGCAACAAGGGGAAGAAGAAGGTGTTTTTTGTAAGACATGAGCGAAACAATCCCGGACAATTGATTTTTAAAGACTCTTTATTCATAGCATGGGTTTTTTTGAAAATCACTCCCTTACTTCGGGTCGCCACCCGTCTTTCCACTGATTCAATTCAACGATTTCTGCCGGTGCGCCATTGTCATGAAACCAAGAATCTACAGCAAAGGTTTCGTTTGAGGAGTTTTCCTTTAATACTGCGGTTTGGTGGGGCCATGTGCCTGAGTGTACGAGAGGAAATCTCACGGTTGGGGGCAGTAAGGTATGGTATTTCAGCGCACCCTTTCTTTCGAGTGCGGCCAGGTACACTGTGGTGTTGGTGCTTTCGTCAACACAATCGAGCTGGTATGTGCCTGTTTTTTCAAAGGTGCCGGCAATATCAACGTAACTGCCATTCTTTCCGCCCACTATTTTTTCAAATGCCCCAATGGCTTTGGCAACTTTTGCTCTTTCGTCTTGTGCGGATTTGGCTTTTTTGGCGAAGATCTTGTTGATTTGTTTCCAATCGGAAGCGGTCATTTCTATACGGTCGTGGTATTGGCATCCATATCCACGGCAGACATATAAAGAATCAGGAGTGGGGGCATGGAGACCGCGCTTGTTGAGATAGGCCTCATAGCTTTGCTGTGAGGCGGCGCATGCGGTTAATATAAGAACGATAAAGAGGGAAATTTTTTTCATCCGGCAATCTCGATTGTGATTGGTGTGTGGTCGGAGGGTTTATCCCAGCCGCGCGGGCTTGTGTCTATCTTGCAGGATTGAAGTCGGTCGGCCAGTTCGGGAGAGAGCAGGAAATGGTCGATGCGGATGCCGTGGTTTTTGTCCCAAGCGCCTGCTTGATAATCCCAAAATGTATAATTGTCTGGTAATGGATTGAAAACACGGAAAGAATCCGTGAGGCCGAGGCTGAGAATTTTTCTATAAGCTTGGCGAGTTTCGATTCGAAACAGAGCGTCTTCTTTCCAGGCGTTTGGGCTATAGCAGTCTTTGGGTTCGGGGATGACGTTAAAATCACCGCCAATGGCAAAAGGGATTTGCTGTTCCCTTAGGGCGGCAAGGTGGATTTTCAGGCGTTTAAGCCAAGCCAGCTTATAAGGGTATTTGTCGCTGTCGACCGGGTTGCCGTTGGGGGCGTAGATATTTATTAAACGAAGGCCGTTAATTTCACATTCAAGATAGCGGGCGTGTTCGTCTGAATCATCGCCCGGCAATCCTTCTTGAATGACGGTGATTGGGGTTTTGGAGAATATAGCGACGCCGTTATAGGCCTTTTGTGTGATGGCGTGCGTTTCGAATCCGAGCGTTTTGAAATCTCCGTGCGGAAATTCAAGGCCTTTGAGTTCTTGCACCATCAGCACATCCGGCGCGGTTTCGGTCAGATATTTATCGACATGCTCGCGCCGGGCTTTTAGCGAGTTAACATTCCATGAGGTGATTTTCATGTTTAGCCTTCCAAATTTATCTTCTGACGTCGTTATTCGTTGCTCACGTATTAAAATACGCTTCGCTCCTCATGCCTAGTCAGAAAATAAATTTGTTTGACTAACTTTATTATGGACATAAACGGGGACAGATTAAAGATTCAACACATCATCATGTGTTGATGCTGCGATGGCCATAACTTCACCGATGAGATCTGTGGGAACACCCATTTCTGTCAGGGTGTTTTGTAGGTTTTCGGCAACTGCGGTGAAATGTTCTTCTTTTAAGTCGAGGTGCCGGTGCGCTTCGCGCAGGTTTTTGCCGGGATAGTTTGGCAAGCCGCCAAATGCATATGTCAGGAAAGCCTTCTGATGCGCGCGTTGTTTGGGCATATCGACATTATCGAAGAAATGTTTGATGCGGTTATCTGCAAGAACTTTGGAGTAGAATAGGTCAACTGCGGCGTTGACTGCATCTTTGCCGCCGATGCGTTGGAATAAAGTTTGTTCGGTCATGAATATCCCCCCTTGGTTGGAGGAATTATTGTGAAACAGAAAATGAAGTTCCGCAACCACAGCCTGCGATGGCATTCGGATTGTTAATAACAAATTCGGAGCCAATGAGTTCGTCCTTAAACGAAATCACGGAATCTTTGAGGAATGGCAATGAGATATCGTCTGTTATTACAGCATTATCGAAGATTTCATCTTTATCTCTTGTTTGGTCTGTCAGCTCCATTTTGTATTGAAAGCCCGAGCATCCGCCGCCTTCTACGGTAATTCTTAACATGAGAGCATCTTTGCCCTGCTGTTTTCTAAGATCCTGAAGGCGCTTTACGGCGCTGCTATCAACGGTTATGGTCATGGTTTATTATATAATTTTTTAGGTTAATTATTCAATGACTACTGATCAAACAGCTTATAATTACTGTGCTTTGCCGCTTGCGGCCTATGCTTGCCGCCCGGATGAGAGTTTGGGCCGCGTTTATGAGGAGCCAGAATCAGCGCATCGTACGTGTTTTCAGCGTGACCGTGACAGGATTATTCATGCTAGCGCTTTTCGGCGTTTGAAATATAAGACGCAAGTGTTTGTTTATCATGAGGGCGATCATTACCGAACCCGCCTTACGCATACTTTGGAGGTTTCGCAGATCACGCGCTCGATTGCGCGGGCGTTGATGGTCAATGAGGATTTGGCTGAGGCGATTGCGTTGGCGCATGATTTGGGGCACACGCCGTTTGCGCATATTGGTGAGGATTATCTCAATAAGTGTATGAGAAATTACGGCGGCTTTGATCACAATGATCAGTCTTTAAGGGTTTTGACTTTTTTGGAGCGCAAATATCCGAAATGGAATGGATTGAATTTGAGCTGGGAGACTCTTGAAGGAGTTGTGAAGCATAACGGGCCATATACGGGAAAAAGACACATAGCGATCAATGAGTTGCAGAAGCAGGTTGATATGCGACTTAAAACTTTTGCGTCGGTTGAGGCGCAGGTTGCGGCGTTGTCCGATGATATTGCTTACAACAATCATGATGTTGAAGATGGTTTGCGCGCGGGCATGTTCAATTTGCAAAATCTTGAAGAGGTGACGCTGATGCGTGAGTCGCTGGCGATTGTGCGTAAAAACTATGCCGATTTAAATGAGCGCTATACCGTTCAAGAGATGGTGCGCGAGATGATTGGCGCGATGGTTGAGGATGTCCTGACGGAGTCGCGCCGCCGGATTGCTAAGGTTTCGCCGAAGAATGCTGATGATATTCGTTTGTGTGGAATGCAGGTCGTTGCGTTTTCCGATGAGATGCGCGGGAAAGTTGATGAGTTGCGAGCGTTTTTGTTTAAGCGGATGTACCACCACTACACCATGAAGCGTATCTGGTTGAAGGTGGAGAGGATTGTGACCGATCTGTTCGGGGCATTTATCCACAATTACGAATTGATGCCGGACAATTGGCAAAAGCGTGTGCTTGAGGCTGGCGGAGAGAAGGATTCCAAGGTTCTTGCGCGAGTGGTTTGTGATTATATCGCTGGAATGACTGATCGTTATGCGATCCGGGAGCATGAACGACTCTTTGATTTATACTGGGATCTGCGCTAGATAGTAATAGTTTTATACAATCTGCGTTAGAGTGAGGATATATACGCCATGCCCGACAATAATCAGTTTCAGCCTTATCGTTATCAACAGCCGGGAGAGAGACAAACCCCGCATCAGCCGCTGAATATTTCTGCTGGCGGTTCGCGTTATGGAGAGGAACCTGGAATGATTTCAAAACTTATGCGTCGTCCTGCTGTTGCGACGGCTTTGTTGTTGGTGGCCGCGGGAGTATTGGCCGGTGTGTTTATGCTCAGCTATCCGGGGTCCTCTGATGATCAAGGGAATCTTCCTGTGATTAAGGCTGATGCGTCTTCGGTTAAGATGCCGCCTGAAAATTTTGGTGGAATGGATATTCCTAATGCGGATAGCACGATTTTCCAGACTGGATCTGTGAATGAGGCTCCGCCAGTTGAAAATTTACTTGAAGATGAGCCGCCTGTATCCAAACTTGAAGCTTTTGCTGAAGAAGCAAAGGACATGATGCAGGAGGAAAAGCCTGCAGATCTTGCAGAGGTAGATCCTGACGCAGCTGCAGCAGCGGCTGCGGAGCCAGTTGAAGAAAAGGCTCCTGAAGCGGTTTCTGCCGCACCTGTTGAGGATAAGAAGGAAGAAGTCGCTGTAGCTGCAGAGCCAAGCGAAGATGTTCTTCAGGATATTACCCCCGAGGTTCCTGCTCCTGCTGCTGTTCCGGGCATGAAGGCGCGCGTTGCGGAGAAAGCGGCGGCTCCTGCTGTGAGGGCTGAGGATGTTTATACGCCGGGATCTTCGCCTGAGACTTTGGCGTTTGTGCGCTCTGTTCTTGATAAAAAAGATGACGAGCCTAAGAAAGAGGCGGCGGCCACGAATTCGGCCAAAGATGATGCTGAGATTGTTAAGGGTGAGGCTATTGCAGAAATTCAGCCCGCAGCTGGGAATTCCGCCTCGGCAATCAAGCCCGGAAATTACTATGTTCAGCTTGTAAGTGTGACGTCGCAAAGTGGCGCACACACAGAATGGACCAAGCTTCAGAAAACCTATTCTGCATTGAAGGGTGCTGATTATCGTGTGCAGGAAACCAATCTTGGCGAACGTGGGACGTATTACCGCGTGCAAGCTGGGCCTATGAGTAAGGGCAGTGCTGATGATATTTGCTCTAAAATCAAAGCCCAAAAGCCAGGCGGCTGTCTGGTTGTTAAATAAGAGGATGGTCAAGCGTAATGGCTGAGCGTGGATATTTCTCCCGTGGGGCTGAAAATTCGCTGGCCTGCATTTTTTCGCTTCAGGGACATGAACTTTCAGATCGTGAAGCGGCGCTGTTTCGTGAAGCTGATCCTTTAGGTTTTATTCTTTTTGGCCGTAATGTTGAATCTCCAGCTCAGCTGACGAAGCTTGTAGGGCAGCTTAAGGATGCTGTTGGGCGCGATTGCCCGGTTATGATTGATCAAGAGGGGGGACGGGTGCAGCGCCTTGGGCCGCCGCATTGGCCAGTTTATCCCGCTATGAAGCCTTATGGGGATTTGTTTGGTCAAAACCAACAACAAGCCAAAACCAATCTTCAAAATGATACGGATCGCCTGTGCGGAGATCTTCGTGCTCTTGGGATCAATATAGATTGTGCTCCGGTTATGGATGTTTTAACGCCGACCACTCATGCTGTGATAGGCGACCGCTCGTTTTCTGAAGACCCGAAAGTTGTGGCAATGTTGGGTGAGGTGGCATGCGAGAGGTTTTTGAGGAATGGCATAACCCCTATTATCAAACATATTCCCGGTCATGGGCGCGCGGTTGCGGATTCTCATCTGGAATTGCCCGTTGTAGAGGCGCCGCGTTCGGAGCTTGAGAAGACTGATTTTTATCCTTTCAAGGCTGCTGCGGGCTCCAAGGGGGCAGAGGCGTTGTGGGCGATGACCGCGCACATTGTTTACAGCGATATTGATCCGGATATGCCTGCCACGTTATCGACCAAGGTCATTGAACAGATTATCCGCGGATTTATCGGGTTTGAAGGTATTTTGATCGGGGATGACCTGGATATGAAGGCTTTGGCGCCTTATGGAACGATTGAGGAGCGCTGCGTTAAAACTTTGGCTGCGGGATGTGATTTGGCCCTTTATTGCTGGGCGGACCTTGTTGTGATGGAGAAAATCGCGGAAAACTGCCCAAAATTGCGGGAAAATACGTTGAAACGCTTGCAAACGGCGGATCAATTGTGGGAGAGTGCGGCATGAGTACCATACAGGTTCAAGAGCAGTTTGAGGAGGATTTGCCGCGCGTGGTTGAGTCCATGTCAGAGGTGGATCAGCTTTTGCTGAATATTGACGGCTATGAAGGGCCGATTGATGTTTTGCTGGATTTGGCGCGCAATCAAAAAGTGGATTTGCGCGAGATTTCTATCCTGCAACTGGCGCGGCAGTATCTTGGGTTTATTGAGCGGGCGAAGGAATTGGATCTGGAGCTGGCGGCAGAGTATTTGGTGATGGCAGCATGGCTCGCCTATTTGAAGTCTCGTTTGTTGTTGCCCCGTGAGGAATCTGGAGATGAACCGAGTGCGGAAGCGATGGCAGAGGCATTGCAGTTTCAGCTTCGTCGTCTGGAGGCTATGCGTAAAGTTGTTGATGACCTCATGAAACAACCCCGTCTTGGACAGCAGGTTTTTGCGCGCGGGATGCCGGAAGGTCTGTCCGTGAAGCTTGAGACCAGTTGGGGCATGACGCTTTACGATATGTTGAAAGCCTATGGCGAAATTCACCGCCGCAAGCTTGATAGTCACTATGATTTACCAGAATTTAATTTGATGTCTGTGGAGGACGCTTTGTCACGATTGACACGAATGCTCGGACAATTGCCCCGTAAAGGGCTACAGAGCGCGTGGGCGACACTTGAGAGTTTTATGCCCGAGGGTATTAAGGACAGATTGTTTGGGCGCAGTGCGCTGGCTTCGACATTGATTGCATCGCTTGAACTGGCCAAGAGAGGCATTTTGGAAATCAAGCAGGATGGGCTTTTCCGGCCGATTTATATGCGGACGTCCGGAGGCGGGGAACATGAGTGAAAATAGTCTGAGAATTGTTGAGGCCTTGTTGTTTGCCAGCGCTGAGCCGTTGAGCGCTAAAGATTTGTATGAACGTGTTCCGGAGGGAACGGATGTTGGGGCGGCTTTGATGGAGCTGCAAACGCATTATGAAGGGCGCGGTGTATCCCTTGTTGAATTTGAAGGGCGCTGGGCGTTTCGTACGGCGGCAGATTTGGCAGACATTCTGCAGGTTGAAAAGCAAGTAGAGAAAAAGTTGTCTCGTGCTGCTATGGAGGCGATGGCTATTATTGCCTATCACCAGCCGATTACACGGGCTGAGATTGAGAATATCCGCGGTGTGACCACACATAGAGGGACGCTGGACTTTTTAATTGAACAAGGATGGGTTAAGCCTGGGCGTCGGCGCGAAACGCCGGGCCGTCCTTTGACCTGGTTGACGACGCCTGCCTTTTTAGATCATTTCTCGTTGGAGAGCATTACAGATTTGCCAGGTCTTGATGATCTCAAGGCTTCCGGGTTGCTGGACCGGCGCCCTGCAATTGAGACTATCCCTGATTCCGGTGATCTCTTTGCAAATGATGACGGGCGTGATAAAGAAGAGGAATTCGAAGAACCACTTGGAGAAAGAATTATCATATGAGCCCCGGTCCACTTCAGATAGTACTTGTCATTCTCTTGGTTGTCCTGCTTTTTGGGGCTGGCCGGGTTCCCGGGATCATGGAAAACCTGGCAAAAGGCATCCGCAGCTTTAAAAAAGGGCTGAAGGATGAAGATTCTGACGTTAAGTCCCTTGAAAACAAAGATAAAGAGTAATTTTTAAAACTCTTGTTCCCTTAGGCTATTCAGGCGTATAGTGCCTCCCATGCTTGATTTTGGATGGGCGGAATTGCTGGTTATTGTGGCGGTGACAGTTGTTGTCATCGGGCCCAAAGATATACCGGTCGTGATGCAGGCTTTGGGGCGCATCGTCAGGCGTCTTCGTTATATTCGCTACGCTTTTTCCCAGCAATTTGAAGAATTTATGCAAGATAACAATCTCGATGATTTGCGCCGTTCGGTGAATTTTGAGGCGCGTGATTTTGATGAAAGTGCAGAAGACGAGGATCTCGTGGTTGCGCCCCAAGATGGTGATGATGGAAAGCTCTGAAGCCAAGTCGCTGGTATCACATTTGACAGAGCTGCGCACGCGGTTGCTCTGGGTGGCTTTGGCTATGGCTGTCGGGACAGGGATTGCTTTTGTTTTTGTTGACGATATTTACGGGTTTTTGGTTCAGCCCCTTGCGGCGGCAATGGGAGATGAAGGGTCGCAGCGTTTGATTTATACGGGTTTGACCGAGGCGTTTTTCACTTATGTGAAGGTGGCGTTTTTTGCCGGGATATTTTTGACGTTTCCGGTTTTGTTGTTTCAGATCTGGGCCTTTATCGCGCCTGGGCTGTATAAGAACGAACGGATGGCCTTTTTACCGTTTTTGATTGCGACACCTGTTTTGTTTTTTTGCGGTGGGGCTTGCGTTTATTATCTGGTGATGCCGATGGCGTGGCCGTTTTTCCTTAGTTTTCAGACAACGGCATCGCAAACGGCTTTGCCTATTCAACTGGAGGCGCGTGTTAGCGAATATCTTGACCTGATTATCGCGTTGATTTTTGCCTTTGGATTGTGTTTTCAGCTTCCTGTTTTGCTCACGTTGCTGGGCAAAGCGGGGATGGTTACGGCAGAGACATTGGCCAAAGGGCGCAAATATGCGATTATTGTTACGTTCATTGTTGCGGCGTTTTTAACTCCGCCTGATGTGCTTTCTCAAATTTTGCTCGCGGTTCCGATTATGGGTCTGTATGAGCTTTCAATTTTCCTTGTACGCCGCGTTCAAAAAAATGACACCGCTGGACATTTACAAACAAAAACTGAATAAGGGCGAAATCCAGAGCGATCCCGCGCAGCTGCATGCCGCGCAGGTTTTGGATAATCTCTATTTGGATATTGTGAAGTCAAAATCAAAAAAATGGTATGCCGGGCTGCTTCATAAAAAAAGCGATGTGACGCGCGGTGTTTATATTTATGGCGGGGTTGGCCGCGGTAAATCGATGTTGATGGATTTGTTTTTCAGTGTGCTGCCTGAGACGCTTCAGAAGCGGCGCGTTCATTTTCATGAATTCATGATTGAAACACATGATTATTTTCATGACCGTAGGCAAGACGAAGATTTTGGGGTTGGAATTGATGGGTTGCTCCCGTCTTATGCATGCCGGATTGCAGAAACGTCGCGTGTGTTGTGTTTTGATGAATTCCATGTCACTGACGTGGCGGATGCGATGATTTTAGGGCGTTTGTTTACGGCGCTTTTTGAGCAGGGTGTGCTGGTTGTGGCGACGTCGAACTGGGCGCCGGACGATTTGTATAAAGGTGGGTTGCAGCGTGATCGGTTCCTGCCGTTTATTGAGCTCTTGAAATCACATATGCAGGTTGTTCATCTGGATAGTCCGACGGATTACCGCACACAGTTTAATGGAACGGGGGAATATTATTTGTGCCCGGTCAATGAATTTACTGATCGCAAGATGGATGTGTTATTCAAACGATTGACGCAGGACGCGCCGGCCGTATCCGAAGTTTTGAAAGTTAAGGGCAGAGAAATTGAGGTTGCCGAAGCAGCCGCGGGGGTTGCGCGTTTTACCTTTCAACAATTGTGTGAGCAGCCCCATGGGGCGGAAGACTTTATTAAGATTGCCGAGACATATCATACTGTCTTTTTAGAAAATGTCCGCAAAATGGGGTACGATCGCCGGAACGAAGCCAAGCGTTTTATGACTTTGATTGATGCCTTGTATGAGAATAAAACAAAAGTGATCATCAGCGCCGCAGCGCCGCCGGAGCGTCTTTATTACGGACATGATCATGCGTTTGAGTTCGAGCGCACGATTTCACGATTGCAGGAAATGCAAAGCGCGGAGTATCAGTTATAAGCTGAAGTTATGCCGGGCTTGGTTCTCTTTTGCGCAGAGCCAATGCACCGAAGGCAGCAGCAGTGATGCCGAGGACTGCTGAGGACGGTTCAGGTGTGGCGCTGGTTGTCGCATTAAAAGCCGGGGTTGCCGGGAATGTTGCGCCAAAGTTACGTTGCCAGCAAAGAAAACTGTCGCCATCGTATGTAATTCCTGGGGGCGTTCCTGTTCCGAAGTTGGTTTTCCACTTTGTCAGATCTGCGCCGTTTACAGTGCCGTCGCCATTGAAATCCCCGCAAATGACTGGAATGACAGCGGCTTCTGCTTTGTCTGCTTGTCCTGCGAAAGGCGCAATTGTTGCGCCGGCGATAATTGCGGCCTTTGAAAACTGGTTGCTTAGTTGTTTGAACATATAATTTCCCCTTAATTTATACTAGCGGATCATAACAGATTCCGGCACTATGTCAATAAAAATCAAAATCCTGTTTTATTTCAATGGCTTTGTCTTTGTTTCTTAAGTTTCTGCCCAGGCAGAAGGTCGCGCCTGCTGCCAAAATTGTAAGGAAAACCGTTGAGGGTTCTGGGGTGGAGTGCGTGGTTGAGGGTGGTGTGAAATTGCGCTGCCAGGTGAGGAAATCACTTCCGTCATACAGGCTGCCGAAGTTGTTCTTCCAAATGGTGAGATCGTTGCCATTTACGGCTCTATCGTTATTAAAGTCTCCGGGAATAGGGGGGAGATCTATGGTGAGACCATCAACTGATACCGTCAGAATGGTGACAAAATAATTTTTCGCGGGGTGAACGGGGTCAGTATAGGCCCAGCTCATGGATCCGAATGTTGTGTTTTGAGTATTATCGAGAAGAGCAAGTTTGTTGAGGCCAAGGTCGGGGGCTTCAAGTGTGGGGTCATCTGTAAGGGTTCCGCTTGTGAATGTGGTGGCGGTGAAAGCGGCTTGTCCCTCGGCGTTTGCAAATTTGCTGCGGATTTCATCACCGTACGTGAAGATGTTACTGCCGCCAAAATTAACAACTTGCGGTTCCTGATCGTAAAGGCCGGTGGAATTGAGGCCTGGAAAATTTTGAGTGATGAGGTTATTTAATCCGGTGATGCGGGCGTTGGAGAAGACATTTTC
This sequence comes from uncultured Micavibrio sp., assembly GCA_964478225.1. Lineage (GTDB taxonomy): Bacteria > Pseudomonadota > Alphaproteobacteria > Micavibrionales > Micavibrionaceae > CAYZHM01. The sequence goes on along the minus strand of CAYZHM010000003.1, from coordinate 124,955 downwards.
AAATTGCATCGAGGCAGGCGTATTTAATTTAACTGGTGTGTTGCTTTCACCGTTTTCAAAAATGATTTCAACAGGGTGGCCTGTCGGGAAGAGGGAGGATGATCCTGATGATATGACATTGCCTCGCAGAGTGGCTGTGAATGGGGCAGCTTGAGAATTGGCACTCAGTGTTGCGGCATATAATCCTGTGGCTATAAAATTGAATGTCTTTTTTAGGATCATGGGTTTCTCATAGGTGAATTCCTATGTATGAGGCTACTGAATTTTGGGGCAGAGACAAAGCCTTTTTCGTGCTGTTTTTGGCCTCAAAATTGCTTGTATAAGAGGCAGTATGTTGGCGTTTTTTACACAAAACGGGCGTAAAAAGCCTGCTGAACGCGCGCAAGTTAAGGCTGGGCGCGGGTTTTCGGATTCCGGCTTTCATGGGCAGTCAGGAGCCACTTTTGTCTCTAGGAAGGCAAATTTTTACCCCCCAGAGCCTAATGATGATGTGCGTTTGGCTTTGGCTGGACGGTTGGTGGAGTTATTACCTGGGTTGCCGGAGGATAAGCACGCGCGCCTTTATGCCTTTGTTGTGCAAGGGCTTGGCACGCTGGCATTGGACGAGATTTTGAAAATCCGCAAAGCGCTGGCAAGTACTTTAAGAGACCATGCCTATATGCCCCCCAAGATGGCAATGGATGTTACGCGCGATGTTGAGCGTGAAATCTCTGAGCCGATTTTGAGATTTTGTGTGGGGTTATCGGATGAAGATTTGTTGGAGATTTTAAAATCACACCCGTCAGGATGGGCTGCTGAATCTGCGGCTGGGCGGCCTTATATTGCCGATGATGAAATGCTGATGATTGGCGAGGGGCCGGGGCAAGCTTTGTCGGAAAATTTTCTTTCGGTCATCGTCGACAATGCGCGTGCATATCCAGAGTGGAAAAATCCCTCAACGCTGCATCATCCTTTGCCTGTTTCTGTTCTGCGTGAGATGGATCTTTTTATCGATACGGCCATTCAGGATGTTTTGATGCGCCAAAAAGATTTTGATATTGGATTATGTGCTGAAGTTCTGCGCGTGTTTCGCCGGCGGATGGCGTTTGTCTCTCAGCATAATCACAGTTTGTCATCTATGGAGACACGCCTGAAAACCTTGATCCAGAATAAAAGGTTGGATGAGGAAGCTGTTTCCGATGCTTTGGCCATGCTGGACCATGATTTTGTTTATGGTGCGATTGCCTATTTGGCCAAGACCGGGATCGTGCAGGTCAAAAAGATTTTTGAAATGCGAGCCGCGAAGGGGATTGTTGCGTTGTGCTGGCAAGCAGGCCTGTCCATGCGAATGGCGTTTCATTTGCAAAAGGATTTGGGGCGTGTTGCGCCGAACGAGATTGTTTACCCAAAAGGCGGCACAGATTACCCGCTCACCGAGCAAGCTTTACACTGGCAACTCGAATTTTTTGGTCTGCGCGCAGCTTAAAATTAGAGATCGAAAGTTTGTTCTGATCTTTTTAAATCCGAGTGTCTTGCTATGCGTCCTGCCATTAGTCCTCCTGCGGCAGCGATGAAGGCCATCGATAGCGCAGAGGGTTCGGGAGTTGCGTTGGCTTCAAGATCCGGTGTTTCATAATACTCACCATAGTGACGTTGCCATGCCAAGAAATCTGCTCCATCAGCCATTCCGTCGGGGTAGGCGCCAAAAGGCTCCGAGCTTCCGAAATCTTCTTTCCATTGTTCAAGATCATATTCGTCAACATATTGATCGAGATTAAAATCGCCATCAGATTGAGGCACCGTTTCAGTGAGGATTGTTTGATTCCAGAAGGCAAAAATGTCCAAATCGTCCGACAAGTGAATTGTTGTTTGTCCACTTTGTTTACCAAGGGCGTCTGGGAGGGAGCTGTCAATTTTCTCGATGTTGGAGAGTGACGTATCTGTTAAAGTTGGATCGCCCTCCGGTCCGTAAGGGTTTTGTTGGTAATTGAACCAGGTAATATAGGCTCTTTCACCGGCATCGTTTGAGCCGTCTATTGATACTTCGTCACCAAAATAAATATTTCCAGAGTTTGATAGTTGAACATGGTCATAGACGGTGATGTAGTGATTGGAAATAAAATCTAAATCATATTCTGCGTTTTCGCCGATGGTGATTTTAAACGTTTCAGCAGGGCTGGCATAAAATGCGTATTCCATGTTGGGCGCTGTGAAGTCCGGGGCCTGAAAAATATTGATGCCCGTTATTGTCAATTGAATAGGCATTCCCTGGCTTAGGTCCGTCTCAACATTATTTGGATTTTCTATGTTTCCAATATAGCCCGTAGCTATGATGTCCAAGGCATTTGCCTGGCTTGCTCCGATTGCACTGATGCTGAGGGCTGTTCCTGTAAGGGCTGCTTTTATTGTCTTGGCAAATTTAGTCATCTTTACTCTCCAGATTTATTGATTACATCCGGAGGGTAAAGAATATGGCCCATATGTCAATTGATTTTTAGGCGGCCTTTGCTTTTCCAAACAAATGCTGAACGGCCGAAGCTTCTTCGCGAAGCTCTTTGTCCGTTGCCGTCATGCGGGCGCGGGAGAACTCGTTAATGTCGAGCCCTTGTACGATTTCGTATTTGCCGTTCTTGCACACGCAAGGATAGCCGTAGATGACACCGGGCGGGATGCCATAGGAGCCGTCGGATGGTACGGCCATGGAGACCCAGTCACCGGCGGGTGTTCCTAATGCCCAGCTGTGCATGTGGTCGATTGCGGCGCTGGCGGCGGAAGCAGCAGAAGATGCACCGCGTGCCTTAATGATCGCTGCGCCGCGCTGTTGGACTTGTGGAATAAAAGTGCCTTCATACCAGGCCTGATCAACTTGCGGCATGGCGGGTTTGCCTTTGACGGTGCAGTGATGCAGATCGGGATATTGCGTCGAGCTGTGATTGCCCCAGATGATCATTTTTTGAATGTCGGTGGAGTGCGCACTGGTTTTTTCGGCGAGCAGGCTCATCGCGCGGTTGTGATCGAGGCGAACCATTGCGGTGAAGCATTTTGGATCCAGGTCAGGTGCGTTTTGCTGAGCAATGAGGGCGTTTGTATTTGCCGGGTTACCGACAACCAAAACCTTAACATCGCGCTTGGCGTGATCATTCAGCGCCTTTCCTTGTGGGCCGAAGATGCCGCCATTTGCAGTCAGCAAATCTTTGCGTTCCATGCCGTCTTTGCGGGGCATGGCGCCGACGAGAAGGGCGTAGCTGACATCTTTGAATGCGACATTTGGATCATCTGTTGCGACTGTGCCGTGTAACAATGGGAACGCGCAGTCGTTTAGTTCCATGATGACACCACTGAGTGCGCCGAGAGCCGGGGTTACTTCGAGCATGTGAAGAATGACCGGTTGATCCGGGCCAAGCATGGCGCCGGAGGCGATGCGAAACAAAAGAGCGTAGCCGATTTGACCTGCTGCGCCGGTGACGGCGACTTTAACTGGAGCTTTCATGATGTATTTCCCCTTGTGAATGAATCTTTCCCCCGCGATTGTACGCGCGGTAAGCTGTTATGTCGAGAGGGAAGGGGTTAGGGGGTGGTTCCCGATGGTGATGGCGGTACGGGAGGCGTGTTGGTTGGCGGTGTGCTCGATTGCGGAAGGCTTGGCGTGTTAACGTGCGGCACACTCGTATTGTTCGGCGCGGCCTGATTAAAAGCATTGCTCGGGCTGACCGGTCCGTTGTTGGAAATGCTTGGCGTATTGACATGTGGTACGCTTATGTTCGGTGCAGCCTGGTTAAACGCATTGCGTGAATTGGCGCTGACTGCAGTTGGATTGCTTTGTGATGTTTGGCGGCGTGTGCGCGTTAATCCAGGGCCTTCATTGTCCATCATCTTGATGTAGTTTTCGGTTGTGGTGCCGCGCCATCTGTCCTGAGTGTCGCTTAATCTTTGCTCTTTTTCATTTGTCGGGAAAAAAAGTTTTGCTTTGAACTGAGCTTCTTCGGGATCTCTGAAAAATTCGAAAAAGACATCAAGAAATTTATTAAGAACACCAAAAATTCCTTTGACGGAGTCGGTGAAATTCATTGGCATTTCGTTTTCTTGGCGCTCGAAATGAGGTGTGCCTATTACTGCTGCGTTGCGCCGTGCGTTTCTTTCTTGCAGAGCCTGCGTGACCTCAGGGGGCTGAGGCTCTGCCGGAGGTGTTGCTCTAACGTTCGGCTGTTGGATAGGAAGCGGCTGTTGTAAATAGGGCGGTGGGCCGTAATTTGGCCGTAATTGATTGGGCGTTAGGAAATAAGGCGGATTGGTGTTCATGCCTCTATTGAGATAGGAAGGGTTCAGGGGGAAACCCAAGCCTCCACCAAAATTTAACTGCCCTCGGAACCCGCCTTGATTGTAAATCCCGCTAGGACCGCTATATCCACTTTCACCGCTGAAGCCTCCCCCGCCATAACCAAAGCCATTTCTGTATGGACCTTGGTAACCGTAGCCACCAGGTCCGTAAAAGCTGCCGTTTAATCGGAATTGCGCTGGGTTGTCGCCATATTGATAAATGCTAGGGTTTAATCTGAAGCCAGAGCCGCCCAGATTGAGCCGAACGTTATTTCGCGATATGCCACCAACTTCATTGTGATTAAAATGGATTGCGTTGCGGCCATAATATCCGCCCTCGGGATAGAAGCTGCCATTTAATCGGAATTGCGCTGGGTTGTTGCCGTATTGGTAGAGGCTTGGGCTTAGTCTCAGGCCTCCTTCACGGACATTCAAGCGGATTCCATTTTGCGAGAGGTTGATGGAGTTGCCTCCGCCGAAATTAAAAAAACTGTTTCCAAAGGCGTTGCCGCCATAGCTGTTGGAATTAAATATCGATCTTAGATTGATTGGAGGTCTCATGCGCCTAACCCCATTGTTTGTGTGTGCCTTGGTTCAACCGGTTTGGGTTCATCGGGTTTAAGTGTTTTTGTGATTTCCGATGCGGCGCGTTTAAACTCTTCATGGATTGTGTTTGTGAGGTCGTTGGAGGTGAGTTCGTTGGCGTGACCCTCAATGCGCGGTGTATTTGGATTGGTTTCAGCAATAGGTTGATAGTTGCCAATCCCCCATTTGTTTTCTATGACCTCAATCCCGCGTTGATCGAGCATGGATTCCACTCTGGCACGTAATGCTTCTGAGCTGTCAGAGAGAAGGTGCTTTAATTCTGATGATGGGATTGATCCGCCTTCTATGCGATCGAGGATCTTTGATTCAAGCGCAGCAAAGGCTTCGTTGCGCTCAAGAGTCATTGTGCCCCATCCCTGATTTTCAGCAATTTGTTCGTGCGTGAGATTAAGCGTGTTGTTCAGAGAGTTAAATTTATCTGTCAGGGTTTGGTCTTCTTCCTTTAAAAGTCCTAGCTCTTCTTCTTTCTCTTTAATTTGTTCTCTAATTTCTTCTGCTTCTGCTTTCTTGGTTTTGATTGCGTCAATAAGTTCTTTATTTTCTTGATGCATTTCTTGCAGGTTTTCCGTTTGTGCTTTTATGTCCTGCTGCTCTTTTTCAAGTTTTGCAGTGAGCTGCTCAATGAGTTCGTTGCTTTTTTCGATTTTATCTGTGTTTGCCGCGCGTTGTTCTTTTAGGCTTTCGATATGGGTTTGCAAACGCTGGCAATCCTCTCCGCACTGATCAAGCGTTTTTTTGATCGCGGCGTCATCGCTTTTTACCTCTACAAGGCCTAGATAAGCAGCGGCTGAAGCTAATGTTTGTGTTACAGTATCGACTTCGGCTTTTTCACCATTTTCATCGATTGTTAGAATGGTTCCATCTTCTTGTTTAACCAGAGCCTGACCGGTTAGAGGGTTAATTGTGTCGGGTTGCTTTTCAATTTCAGCAAGTTTTTTCTCTGCTTCTTCTAGTTCTATTTGGGCTTGTTTGAACTCTTGCTCGGTTACTTTTTGAGTTTCGGCTATTTTTGTATCTTTTTTGGCCAGTTCTTTTACGTCTGCCGATGTTTCATGTAGATCGCCTTTTAAAGCAGCATGAACTTCTTTCGCTGCTAAAATGCTGCTCTCGGTTTCTATGATTTTCTTTTCAAGGCTGTTCTGCTGGCTTTCCAGTCTTTCAATTTCTTCTTCAATTCTTTGCAATTGTTCAGCAAGGCCATTGAGCAACAGATTAGCGTAGGCTCGGGCCCGGTAATCTTCGTCCTTTTTCTTTTGCTCATTTTTGTGAGTGCTTTCAGCGGTGACATTCAGGCCTGAAAAATTCAGTGTACCTGACTTTTCGCCCTCTAGACGTGCGTCCTCACCCGCTTTTGTTTCGGGTGCAAATAAGTTATCACTTTGCGTGGGGTTATTCGCCATACACCCGCACCTCTATTTTTTACCGTTTACCCTTGATTTATTTACATTTTTCAAGGTTTTTTTATTGTTGACTTCATTTTAGCACAAAAAAGGCTAACAATTCAAAAATTGGCGGTTTTCGCGCTTGCAAATGGCCGCTAAGATGCTAAAACAAAGGCGAAATTAACCTGTAGAGCGGAGTCGACCTCTTATGAATATTCATGAATACCAAGCCAAGCAATTGTTAGAGAAATACAAGGTTGCCGTTCCCAAAGGCATTCCGGCCATGAGCGTTGCCGAAGCCGTTAAGGCCGCGGAAGAGCTGAAAAAAGACGGAACGACGCTCTTTGTGGTCAAGGCTCAAATTCATGCCGGCGGACGCGGTGCTGGTAAGTTCAAGAATAACCCTGAAGGCAAGGGCGGCGTGCGTCTATGCAAGACTGTTGATGATGTGAAGGCTGCCGCCGAGGCGATGATGAACCAGGTTCTGGTCACCAAGCAAACAGGCCCTGAAGGAAAAGAGGTCCAGCGTTTGTATGTGACGGACGGTGTTGAGATTGAAAAGGAATATTACTGCTCCGTATTGTTGGACCGCGCGACGTCAAAAGTGACGTTCATGGTTTCGACCGAGGGCGGCATGGACATTGAGGAAGTGGCGCATGAAAATCCTGATGCGATTACGAAAGTTGCGATTGACCCGGTTGCGGGCATGAGTGATGCGGATGCGGCGAAGCTGGCTGATGCGCTTAAACTAAGCGGCAAGGCCAAGGACAGCGCGCTGCCGTTCTTCAAAAACCTTTATAAGTGTTACGTTGAGCTGGATGCTTCGATCGTTGAGATCAATCCGATGATTGTTTCGGGTGACGAGGTTATGGCGCTTGATGCGAAGTTCAACTTCGATGACAATGCGCTTTACCGTCATCCTGATATTGCGGCTTTGCGCGATGCGTCGGAAGAAGATGAGAAAGAGCAGCAGGCGCATGAATATGGTCTTTCTTATGTTGCTCTGGATGGCAATATAGGCTGTATGGTGAATGGCGCCGGTCTGGCGATGGCGACGATGGACATCATCAAGCTCTATGGCGGCGAGCCTGCGAACTTCCTCGATGTCGGCGGCGGCGCGGACGAAGCGAAAGTGACCGCAGCGTTCAAGATTATTTTGGCTGACCCGAAGGTCAAAGGTGTTCTCGTGAACATTTTCGGCGGGATCATGAAGTGCGACATTATCGCGAACGGCGTGATCGCGGCGGCGAAGCAGGTGAAGTTGTCTGTTCCTCTGGTTGTGCGTCTTGAAGGCACGAATGTCGAGAAGGGTAAAGAGATCCTGAACAATTCCGGTCTTGATATCATCGCGGCGAACGATTTGGCCGATGCGGCGGAGAAAGTCGTGAAGGCCACCAAGGCAGCGATGAATAAAGCAGCGTAATAGAGAGAATTTAGGAGAATAATAAATGTCAGTTTTAGTTGGAAAAGATACGAAGTTAATTTGTCAGGGGTTTACAGGCTCGCAGGGGACGTTCCACTCCGAGCAGGCGATTGCTTACGGTACAAAAATGGTTGGCGGCGTGACGCCGAAAAAAGGCGGCACGGAGCATTTGGGTCTTCCTGTTTTTGATACTGTGGCTGAGGCGAAAGATCGTACAGGCGCGAATGCGACCGTGATTTACGTTCCCCCGCCATTTGCTGCTGCTGCGATTATTGAGGCGATTGATGCCGAGATGGACCTGGCCGTGTGTATCACCGAAGGTATTCCGGTGCTGGACATGGTGAAGGTGAAGGCAAAATTGAAAAATTCCAAAACCCGTCTGATCGGCCCGAACTGCCCCGGCGTGATTACGCCCGGCGAGTGCAAGATCGGCATTATGCCCGGTCACATCCACAAGCGCGGCAGCGTCGGCATCGTGTCGCGTTCCGGCACGCTGACGTATGAAGCGGTTTACCAGACAGGCAAAGTCGGTCTTGGTCAATCGACCTGTATCGGGATTGGTGGCGATCCGGTCAACGGCACGAACTTCATCGACTGTATCGAGATGTTCATGAAGGATCCTGAAACTGAAGCCATCGTCATGATCGGCGAGATTGGTGGTACAGCGGAGATTGAGGCTTGCGAATTCTACAAATCCTTAAAGAACAAGAAGCCGATTGCGGGCTTTATCGCCGGTGCGACTGCGCCTCCGGGCAAGCGCATGGGGCATGCTGGCGCGCTGATTTCCGGTGCGGACGATACCGCTCCGGCGAAGATGGAAGCCATGCGTTCGGCTGGCTTCGTTGTTTCCGAGTCTCCTGCGGGATTGGGTGATGCGGTCAAGAAAGCAATGGCTGCTTAGGTATCAATAGTAAAAGGAGTAAATTGTATGGAGATTACCCGCAAAGAATATGATGCAGCCTTGGCGAGTTTGGCTGTTGATTATGAGTTTTTGAAAGGAATTATTCAAAAATACCAGCTTTATGATTACTGGCCAGGGGATCCTTGGAGCGCAAAGTCTGAATTGCCTGAAGATCTTTTTTATGCGATCGAGGAGGGGTATGAAGCTTTGAAGTCCATGGATGTTTCTAATGTTCCTGAATGGAAATCAGGGGATAGAGCATGCCTTCCAAAGATTTTGGAATTTTATGTTGATCAGGTTGTTTTTCAAACATATCCATATTTGCCACAAGCCGTTCAAACGCGCGGAAAAAACGAAATATTTGGCAAAGATTATTTATTGTATTCAATGCAAGATGTTATAGGTCCTCAGGTAGATATGCATCGAGTTTTTGAGACACCAGTTTTTGAGATGGTGTGATTAAGTCGCTTGGGGTTTAGTTCCTGAGAAGGATTGCAAACAGGGACACATTAAATTAATGTGTCCCTAGCTTTTTTATAACGGAGAAATCCATGACCAATACCGCACCCAATCTTACTTTTATCAATGCCACCAACGCCGAATATGTCGCGCATTTGTATGTGCAATATCTCAAGAATGCCAGCAACGTTGATGAGAGCTGGAAATCGTTTTTTGATGGTTTGAAGGATAGTGAGATCGAGCTTCTTCAAGATCTTGCGGGCGCGAGTTGGACGCCGGAAGAAAATCGTAAGTCCGGGCGTGCGTTTGGTGTGGCCCATGTGGCGCCGGTGCAGAATTTGCCGAAAGCGGCGAATGAGCCTGCAAGACGGATGAGTGACAACCTTAGCCGTGATGAATTGCAAATTGCTGCAAAGGATTCAATTTCTGCTTTGATGCTTATTCGTGCCTACCGTGCGCGCGGGCATTTGATGGCCGATCTTGATCCGCTTGGGATGCGCGAGATTGAACAGCATCCGGAGCTTGACCCTTCTTATTACGGTTTCTCGGAGTCTGATTATAACCGCATGATTTATATTGGCGGTGTTCTCGGTATGCAGACGGCGACTTTGGATACTATCGTAACAACTTTGCGCGCGACTTATTGTGGCAAGATTGGTGTGGAGTATATGCATATTTCTGATCCTGCTGAAAAGAAGTGGATTCAAGAGCGGATTGAGGAGCCTCATAACAAGACTGAGTTTACAGCTGAGGGCAAGAAAGCGATTTTGAAACGTTTGACTGCCGGCGAAGTGTTTGAGCAGTTTCTCCATAAAAAGCACACGGGAACCAAGCGGTTTGGCGTTGATGGTGGCGAGGCGCTTATTCCTGCGATTGAACAGATTATGAAGCGCGGCAGTCAGCTTGGATTGGAAGAGATGGTTATCGGTATGGCCCACCGCGGTCGTCTTAATGTTTTGGCGAACGTTATGGGCAAGCCCTTTACAGCGATTTTTGCAGAATTTCAGGGGCAGTCTTCGACCCCTGATGATGTGCTTGGTTCGGGCGATGTGAAATATCACCTTGGGACATCAAGTGATCGTGATTTTGATGGCAAGAGCGTCCACCTTTCTTTGACGGCCAATCCGTCGCACCTAGAGTTCGTTAACCCGGTTGTAATTGGGAAGGTGCGTGCAAAGCAGCGTCAGCGTAAAGACGAAGAGTATGTGAAAGTCATGCCGTTGCTATTGCACGGAGATGCGGCGTTTGCAGGGCAGGGGATTACGGCGGAAACGTTGATGATTTCAGACCTTCCCGGTTACCGCGTTGGTGGAACGATCCATATCGTGATTAATAACCAGATCGGTTTTACGACGATGCCGAAGTTCAGCCGTTCCGGTCCGTATTCAACGGATGTCGCGAAAATGGTTGCGGCGCCGATCTTCCATGTGAATGGCGATGATCCTGAGGCGGTGGTGCATGTGGCGCGGATTGCAACGGAATACCGTCAGAAATTCCGTAAGGATGTCGTTATCGATATGTTCTGTTACCGTCGCTACGGCCATAATGAAGGCGATGAGCCTGCGTTCACGCAGCCACTAATGTACAAAAAAATTGCAACGCAAGAGACAACGCGTTCGCAGTATGAACGCCAATTGATTGCCGAGAAAACAATTACAGAAGCTGAAGCCAAAGCCATTTTGGACGATTTCACGAATGAGCTTGAGGGTGCTTTCAAGGCGACAGAAACCTATAAGCCGAATGATGCGGATTTTCTTGGTGGCGCATGGAGCGGGTTGAGTGTTGCGTCTGAGGGGCCACGGCGTGGCGATACGGCCATTCCAAATGCGGAACTTCAAGAACTAGGCAGAGTGCTGACTACGGTGCCGGAAGGCTTCACAATCAACAAAAAACTGCAACGTGTTCTGGACGGTAAGAAGGCGATGTTTGCAGGCGAGCAAGGGTTTGACTGGGCGACGGCGGAATTACTGGCGTTCGGGGCTTTGCTTAATGATAATTTTGCTGTGCGCTTATCGGGACAGGATGTCGGACGCGGGACGTTCTCGCAGCGTCATGCAATCTGGTACGATCAGGAAAACGAGAATAAATATGTTGCCCTGAAGCATGTTTATGAGGGGCAGCCGAAATTTGAAGTGCATGACTCGCCGCTTTCTGAAATGGCGGTCTTGGGCGTTGAGTACGGTTATACGCTGGCTGATCCGAAGACACTTGTGCTTTGGGAAGCACAGTTCGGAGATTTCGTGAACGGTGCGCAGGTCATGATTGACCAGTTTATTTCTTCGGGCGAGAGCAAATGGCTGCGGATGTCCGGTCTTGTGATGTTGTTGCCGCATGGCTTTGAAGGGCAGGGGCCTGAGCACTCTTCAGCGCGACCTGAGCGTTTCTTGCAATCTTGTGCGGAAGATAATTGGCAGGTTGCAAACTGTACGACGCCTGCGAACTATTTCCACATTTTGCGCCGTCAGATGAACCGGGATTTCAGAAAGCCTTTGATTTTGATGACGCCGAAATCTTTGCTTCGTCATAAGCTTGCGGTTTCACAAATTCATGAATTCACAGATGGAAGCTCGTTCCACCGTTTCTTGTGGGATGATGATAAAGACCAATTGGTTGCGCCAGACAAAATGAAGCGCGTGGTTCTGTGCAGCGGTAAAGTCTACTACGATCTGCTTGAAGCGCGGCGTGAGCGCGGCATTAAGGATGTGATGATCTTGCGCATGGAGCAGCTTTATCCATTCCCTGCGGAAGAATTGGCCGATGAGCTTAAACCGTTTGCCAATGCTGATGTTGTCTGGTGCCAGGAAGAGCCTGAAAACCAGGGGGCGTGGCATTTTGTTGACCGCCGTATAGAGGAATCGCTTGGGATGGCCAACCATAAAGCCGGAAGACCTAAGTATGTCGGACGTCCGGCAGCGGCGGCTCCTGCAACTGGAATGCTCAAACGTCATAACCTGCAACAGGCAAGGTTGGTTGACGAGGCGTTGAGTGTTTAGAGATTATTTTCGGGTGATTTTAAGCCTGAAAAACGGTCTTCGGCGTCTTCGAGCATGATTTCTTGACGAATTGTTTGCCGCCAGTCGTTTGTATATGTCATCAACCCTTTTATTACGGGGTTTTGGTATTTCTCGCCGTTGAACCAGGCAATGTCATTGTCTGTGAAGCCTAAAATTTTTCCTACCAAAGCGCTGCCCTCTTCCCATTCCGTAGATTGCAATTGTCGGCGTCTTTCGGCTGATATATAGGGACTTTCGAAGATGTCATTGTAGTATAAAATAATTAATTCGTGCGCATCTTTTATTTTGTCTTTTTGAGCCAAAACAAAAATTGTAGATTCCATTTCAAAGTCGATAAAAGTTAGTTTTCCCTCTTCGAGGTCTTTTTCCTCGGGGCCGGGAGACCACCCTTCATAAACATTAGCAATTGTAAAATTATATATCTCGGATCGTTCCCCGCCTTTTAAAGAATTAATTGCCTGTTTTGCTTTTTCTAATTCATCATGCTTGCAGTAAACTCGATATATTTGTTTGAAAGGAAACTCGCCAGCAACAATGATGTTTCCTTTATGTATTGCGATTTGTAGTTGGGCTGTTATTTGCGTGTCGCCAAAAATACCAACTGGTTTTACACCTGCCATCATTAAGGCTGCTTCGGAATTGTCGTATCCCGTATGAGGATTTCCTATTCCGAGTGTTGCAATCGCTCTCTTAAAGGGCTTTGTAAGGGTCTTCAAATTCATTGAAATAATTTAACATAATCATAAACAGATGTGCAAGTTTTTTTTGGTTGTGTTTCATGTTAAACGTTTTGAAATGCTCAAAAATTTAAATCTTTCTCCTTATTTCGTTTGTGATCCTTCTTTATGCGCTGGCCGTGACCCGGTTGATGTCACATTGGCGGCGGTGCGTGGTGGTGTGACCATGGTGCAGTTGCGCGACAAATCTAATGATGCCCTCGAAAATGCCCGGCGAATGAAAGCGGCGCAATTGTCTGTTCCTCTTCTTATCAACGATCATGTCTATATTGCGAAGGGCATTGATGCGGATGGGGTTCATCTGGGGCAGGGGGATATGGATGCGGCCAAGGCGCGGGCGATTTTAGGGCCGGATAAAATTATCGGTGTGACGGCGTTTACTGAAGAGCAGATTAAGGCCGTTGATCCGGCAGTGGTTGATTATATCGGAACGGGGCCTTTCTATGAAACCAAAACAGACAAAGGGAAACCTGTGCTTGGCGCAGAAAAGTTTGCGGCGCTTGTAAAATTGTCGCCGGTTCCGGTTGTGGGGATCGGCGGGATTACGCCAGAGAACGCAGCGGCAGTCATTGAGGCTGGTGCGGATGGAGTGGCGATGATGCGGAGTATAAGCGAGGCCGTGGATCCTGAAGCAGCAACAAGAAAATTTATTGACATATTGCGCAGTTGTGGCTTATACCCACAGTCATGACGCATATACTCAAAGATTGGGTTTATCCTTATATGAGATTTTGGGGGCACAAAGCTGCGTCTAGCTCATTTCATGACTTTTTTGCAGCCAGCCAGCCGAACTATGCGGAATGCGCCCATCTCGTTATTGATGTTCAGCGTCAGTTTTGTGATCCTTCCTATGCTGGAGATCGTCTCGGTGCTCAAGGGAATGAGGAGACAGAGAATGTTGCTGCCTCTCTTGCCCAAACGATCATTCCGGCTTTTAAAAGCAACCGCATACTTCATATTTTTGCTTATTTTGCCCAGTGTGGCGATGATGATTATTCCTTGAGCGATCCATCTCTGCATCGTGGCGGATTTTATCAAGTTTGCCCCGATCAGGATGATATTACAATGGCGAAATACAGGAATGATGTTTTTCGTGATACGGATTTGTTGAACCTTCTGAAGGGGCGTGGGATTAAAACCCTGATTGTTTCCGGGGTCAATGCCGGTCACTGCGTTGGTAGCAGCGTTGAAAGTGCATTGAAGAAGAAATTCAATGTCTGTGTTCTTGTTGATGCCATTGGAACTGGCAATTTTATATATCCGCCGGGAACCGTTGAGGCTGCAAAATATATGAAGAAGAAAGGTGCTTTTCTTGCATCCTCCACCCAGCTTTTAGGCTATATGGCTGCGGCGTCTGTTGAAGAACATGGCCTTGCCGTCCATTAATTGCTAAAGTCTGGTCATGATCCCAAATGTTCTCTCTATTGCAGGGTCTGATCCGTCGGGTGGGGCGGGAATTCAGGCCGATCTTAAAACCTTTGCGGCGCTCGGGTGTTACGGTATGGCGGCGATTACAGCGCTGACGGCACAAAATACCAAAGGAGTAAGCGGATTTGAGGCGGTATCCGCGGATTTTGTGCGCAAACAAATTGAGATGGTCTTTGAGGACATAAGCGTTGATGCAGTCAAGATAGGGATGACAGCGAATGCGGAGATTATTCTTGCGATTGCTGAATGTTTGCGCCGGTATAAGCCTGCGCACATTGTTCTTGATCCGGTGATGGTGGCAACGAGTGGGGACACATTAATTTCTGATGATGCGATTGCTGTTTTGAAAAGTGAGTTGGTGCCGTTGGCTTCACTCGTTACACCCAATAAAGCAGAGGCGAAGATTTTGGGTGATGTTGATGTTCCTGTGCTTTTAAAGGGCGGGCATGATGATGGTGATCAGGCGGTTGATATTTTGGTTGTGGGTGGGCAGCGCTATGAATTTTCTGCGCCGCGTGTGGATACCAAAAATACCCATGGAACGGGATGCACGTTGTCGTCGGCGACTGCCGCTTATCTGGCGATGGGCGAGGATTTGCAATCGGCAATTCAAAGCGCAAAAACTTACTTAACTGGCGCTTTGCAACATGCGGATGAATTGGGTGTTGGGCTAGGGCATGGGCCGGTTCATCATGGGTGGAAGTCATGAATGAGTTCGACATCATCGCCAAATATTTTCAGTTGCTGAGCGAAGAAAAAGTTTCTTTTGATAATGATGCGGCGGTTTTGGAAATTCCAGAAGGGCATGAGTTGGTTGTAACCTCGGATACGCTGAATGCCGGGACGCATTTTTTTGCCGATGCTTTGCCTGGCGATATTGCGTGCAAAGCGCTGCGGGTCAACGTTTCGGATTTGGCAGCCATGGGGGCAAAGCCGTTTTGTTATCAGCTTAATCTTGCATTGCCTTCAAAACCCTCTGAAGAGTGGTTCAAGGAGTTTACGTCAGCATTGATCAACGATCAAAAGGCCTTTGGTATTTTTTGCAGTGGCGGGGACACAACCTCGATCGATGGTCCTTTGTCGATTTCGATTACTGCGATGGGGCTGGTTGAAAAGGGGAAGGCATGGAAGCGCAGCGGGGCGAAGGTTGGAGATGATATTGTCCTCAGTGGTCCCGTTGGTGATGCGTGGATAGGGCTGGAGGTTTTGCGCGGCCGTTTAAAAACAGACCATGATGAATTTTTTGTCGAAAAATATTACAAGCCAGAGGTGGAGTTTTTATCTGACCCTGTTCATGCGGCGATTGATGTTTCGGATGGATTGATTGCTGATCTTACTCATATCTGTAAAAGCTCCGGCATCGGGGCGCATATAAAGGTAGAAGATATTCAGTTTTCTGATCAGGCGAGGGTGCTTATAGAGTCGCAAGCTGTTTCAGTAGAGCAGCTTTTGACTGGGGGCGATGATTATCGATTGCTGATGGCGGTGCCGCAGGGTCATACAATCGCAGGGGCGCAGATTATCGGAAGATTTACGAAAGAATCTGGTGTGAATGTTTATGATAAAAATGGCGGAAAGCTGCAGTTCCAACATACCGGGTGGTCGCATTTTTAATTGTTTCGACTCTTGAATTCCCGGTGATATATGCGTAAATAGTTGCTGAAAAATATAAATAATTAAAAACGGTGATCAATATGACGCAAATCGTGGTTCCAACACTGGGTGAATCTGTTTCCGAGGCAACTGTTGCCCAATGGCTGAAAAAAGAAGGCGAGGCTGTCAAAGCTGATGAGCCGATTGTAGAGCTTGAAACGGACAAGGTCACCTTGGAAGTGAACGCGCCGTCGGATGGCGTCATTGCGAAGATTACTGTTGGTGAGGGCGAGACTGTTGAAGTTGGCGCCATTTTGGGTGAGCTAAATGTGGGTGCGGTTGCGAATGATGCGCCGAAGCCTGTTGAGGCTAAAAAAGAAGTGCCTAAGGCCGCGCCTGTCGTTTCAATCGAGTCTGCAAAAACATCGCCGTCTGCACGCAAGATGATGGATGACAATAATGTGCAGCCTTCGCAGGTTGCGAGCAGTGGACGCATTAATAAAGAAGATGTTCAGAATTATTTGAGTGGCGGTGGGGCTGCTGCTCCTGCGCCGGCAAAGGTTTCTGCTCCGCGTGAGACCGGGCCACGTGAAGAGCGTGTGAAAATGACCAAGCTGCGTCAGGTGATCGCCAAGCGTTTGAAAGAAGCTCAGAACACAGCAGCGATGCTTACCACGTTCAATGAAGTCGACATGACTGCGGTTATGGATCTGCGCGCGCAGTACAAAGACAGCTTTGAGAAGAAGCATGGTATCAAGTTGGGCTTTATGTCGTTCTTCGTGAAGGCGGCTATTCAGGCGCTTAAAGAGTTTCCGGCTGTGAATGGCGAAATTGATGGAACGGATATCATTTACAAAAACTACTATGACATCGGCGTGGCGGTTTCTGCGCCGCAAGGTCTTGTGGTTCCGGTTCTTCGTGATGCGGACCAGATGTCGATGGCGGAAATTGAAGCCAAGATTGTTGACCTAGGAACGCGTGCGCGTGACGGCAAGATCTCGATTGATGAGATGACCGGCGGAACGTTTACCATTACCAATGGTGGGATTTTCGGTTCGATGATGTCGACGCCGATTTTGAATGCGCCGCAGTCTGCGATTTTGGGCATGCATAATATCGTGCAGCGTCCGATGGTAATGCCGAATGGTGAAATCAAAGCGCGGCCGATGATGTATCTGGCGTTGTCTTACGATCACCGCATTGTTGACGGACGAGAGGCTGTGACGTCGCTGGTGCGCATCAAGCAGGCGCTTGAAGATCCTCAGCGTCTCCTACTTGACGTTTAAAATATTTTTTTCCTGAAGGGTATTGAATGCGACCAGGCTTTCTGGATCGCGGCCCTCTGTTTTGTCCAGGATCTGCATTGTGTCATATCCCGCCCCGATGAAGTTGACGAGCTCGCGCGATGTAGGCACGCGGCTGGAGATAAAGGAAACCGGGGCCGGTTTTAGACCGTCTTTGGCGAGTATCATTAAAAGGCGATTGAGTGGCTGCATTAGGAGATTATATTTGCTGTCTTCATATGGGTCAGGGGCGATAAGCCCTGTGCTGGCCCCACCATAGACTTTGAGTTCTTTGCCATTTGCGACGCATGAAGCGAAATGCGGGCTAAAATCTTCAACATGGTCGGGATTTCCGGGAGCGATGATTTCTTCCAGTCGCCCTTCTTTGCGAAAGACGCGCGTTACACCTATCCCGGCAGCGGTACAAATTTCAAGAGTGAGGGTTTCAAAATCTGCCATACGCTTTTGGTGAAAATATTTTTCGAAACCTTTGTGGTCGATATAGAGATGTTTGATGCCGGCCTCGGCCATGTTCTTGGCGCAGTTCGGGCAAGACGGATCGGTTGAGAACATTGATGCGCCATATGTCGCGTTTGGGGTGAGGAGCAAGCAGGCAGTTTCCGCATGGATGGTACCGGATGAATTGCCGACCCTGATACCGGCCCCAATTTTATCTTGTATGGGCTGTGGCCAGAAGTTGGGGCTGGAGAATTGCCAGCCGTCTCCCACAATGCAGGAGCCAACTTTGCTGTCTGGGTGCTCGCTCGTTTGCGCCGCTTCAACGGCGGTTTGCATATGGCTGATGATCGTATTTGCGTGCATTCTAAGCTGCGGTAGGTTGGGGGCGCGCTACAAATCTTTCAGATATGTCATGGACTTTATCTGCGGATGGTAGCCCTCTAAATAGTTCGCGGAAAGCTGCGGTCAGTCTTCCATTTGCTCTCCCGGCATAGTCGCCGGGGTGTAAGACCTCATGTTGACCGGGAATGTATGTACTGTTGTTCACAAAGTCATCTGCCTGTTCTACCTTGCTGAGGTTGCATTCGATAGGCCTTATGACAGTCGAGTTTTCCAGGTAATTTTGGATTTTTGTCAATGAGGCCTGCATGATTTCATCGACTTCTCCTGGAGTTAGGTCTTTGATTGGAGAATACAGGCTCACCGCTTCACTTTCTCCTTCAAAACGCTGTCCGACTATATCCAATTTAGATCTTTGGTTGGGCTGGTACATGCGCGGTGTCGAAGTTGCACAGAAATCTTGTGACAACAAAAGCGTTACGCAGGCATCATAATCTGGTAACACATGAAGGGCATTAAAGCCCGCACGCTTTACAGCTGTTACACTGCTTACTCTTAGATGGTTTTTCTTTAAAGACGATAGTTCTTCCGGCAAAACATCGTTGTATTGCGCCTGTATTTTTCGGAGAGCCATACCCAGCTGCGTTGAACGGCCGATATGAGTTTCCATCTCAATACGGCGGATATCTTTACCACTGCTTTTGATGCCCATGGATGTATCACGTGGCTGACGTTTCCCTGCATGTTTGGCATATTCAAAACGCATGCGAACCATATAATTCTGGCGAACTTTTGGATCCTCTGCGGTAAGGCCAAATGTTGCATATTCAAAATTTCTCTGCACGTTTGGAATAAGATGAAAGCCATCCATCTGCATGAGGAGCCCGCGGTAGTGATAGAGATCGCCAGCATTGGCAAAGCAAGCGCCGTATTCTGGTTCGGCAGGGTACTCTTTGCCGTCAATCACCATAGGAGGGACGCCATAAGCGTGAACCTTGTCGCCTAAGAGCTTGCTTGCTTGAGCATGATATACGTAACTGGTTGAACCCATCTTCCCGCCGTGTTCTATCTATTTTTTATGTATAAGCCTTGGATCCTATAAGAAATTGTTCTTTTAAGTCAATATTCATCTATTTTTTTCATTGTGCTTGATGTACATACAAAGACAAAGAATAAAGGCAATTTGTAAGAAGGATACTCACAAAAAATGGCTGAAAACTACGATGTTATTGTGATTGGGGCAGGGCCTGGGGGCTATGTATGTGCGATACGCTGTGCGCAGCTTGGGATGAAGGTCGCATGCGTGGAAAAGCGCGAAACTCTGGGCGGAACATGTCTGAATATTGGCTGTATCCCTTCGAAAGCCATGTTGCATTCTTCTGAGAAGTTTGAGGATGCCGAGAAGCATTTTGAGCATATCGGTATTGAAGTGAGCCCCAAACTTGATTTGGCTAAGATGATGGCCTTTAAAGATGAGGTTGTTGAGGCCAATACCAAGGGGATCGAGTTTTTGTTCAAAAAGAACAAAATCGATCACTTGAAAGGGCATGGAGAGATTGTTGCGGCCGGTAAGGTCAAGGTTGGCGCCGAGACTTACGCGTGTAAGACCATAGTTATTGCGACAGGATCAGATGTCATTTCGCTTCCCGGTATTGATATAGATGAGAAGCGCGTGGTTTCATCGACGGGCGCATTGGAGCTTTCCGAAGTGCCGAAAACCATGGTGGTGATTGGCGGTGGTGTGATTGGCCTTGAGCTTGGAACGGTGTATCGCCGTTTGGGAGCGAAGGTCACAGTTGTAGAATTTATGGATAATATTTTGCCGGGCATGGACGGTGAAATTCGCAAAGAAGCTTTGAAGATTTTCAAAAAGCAAGGCATGGAATTTAAGCTGTCGAGCAAGGTGACGAAGGCAAAATCCAACGGGCAGGGCGTTGATTTGATGGTCGAGCCCGCGGCCGGAGGCGCTGGTGAAAAGTTAAGCGCGGATGTTGTTCTTATGGCGATTGGGCGTAAGGCGTATACTGATAAGCTTGGTTTGGAGAAGGCTGGCGTGGCTTTGGATGAGCGCGGACGTGTGAAGGTGGATGCGCATTTCCAAAGCTCTGTTCCGGGGATTTATGCCATAGGTGATGTGATCGCCGGGCCGATGCTCGCGCACAAGGCCGAAGATGAAGGTGTTATTTTGGCGGAGATGTTGGCCGGACAGACCGGGCATATTGATTACGGCATGATCCCTGGTGTGGTTTATACATGGCCTGAGGTTGCGAATGTCGGCAAGACCGAAGAACAGCTTAAGGACGAGGGTGTCCAATATAATGCCGGCAAGTTTCCGTTTATGGCGAATGGGCGCGCTCGGGCAATGGGCATGACCGATGGATTCGTGAAAATTTTGGCCGATGCCAAGACAGATCGCGTGCTCGGCGCTCATATGATTGGGCCCAATGTGGGTGAGTTAATGGCTGAGGTTGTTGCTGTGATGGAGTTTCAGGGTACAGCTGAGGATATTGCGCGCACATGCCACTCACACCCGACTTTGAGCGAGGTCGTTAAGGAAGCGGCGCTTGCGGTTGATAAGCGCCCGATTCATATCTAGACATACGTTATAGCATCCTCCTGTGTTTACAATGTGCGCTGCACAACACTTTTGTGTGTGCAAATGAGTAATAAAATTACAAAAATGATATTTTTTATTGCATTTTTGTGACGAGTTTTGGTACTTTTCAAGAAAGTTGTTCTAATTGTTACTATTTTAACTTTTAAGGAGGGGTAAAATTATGTCAGTTGAACTTTATGATGGTCATGTTTTGGATGATGTTGAAACTGCTGTTAGTGAGATTGATAGCAAGCTTGGTAGTGGCTGGAAAAGAAAAGATGAGGCCATTAATGAAGAGGTTTCAGCAGGCTTCGTGGCTGAAATGAATGCGCGTTATGCGAATAATTCACCAGGTGCAAAGCATGTTACTCGCGAGGGAGCCCCTCGCCAGGTTAACTACAAGCCCCATTTAGGTCTTTAAGATCGCGGGTGAGCCGATTAATTAATTTTCATCGGCTCCTCTTTTTTCTTTTATTCCTCAATTCATTAGGTGTTTGTGTGCAGGAAAATCATTTTTTCTGCACACGATGCTATGGGAATTTTTGTGGAAATCTGCTACAATAGGGGTATTCCAGACTGATTATATAAAAGCCGTAGAAGGATTCTAATGGTTTCGCGTGCAGAAGGCATATTGAGCGGTCAGCAGAAGCAGCGTCTTGACGCTATTCAGAAAACGTCCCGTGCCATTGATGAAATGACTTTACGCTTGGCCACAGGCCAAGATGTTAATAGTGCGCTTGATAACCCTCAGAATTTTTTTACAGCGCGCGCGCTCAACAGTCAGGCTAAAAGACTTGGGAGTGTTCATGACGGGATTATCAATAGTATACGAACCATTCAAGAAACAGAGCACGGGATTGAAGCCATTCAAAAAATTCTGGATAGTTCCGAGGCTTTTTTACAGGAAAGAATTGAAGAGTTTGTCGATGGGTATCATCTTGATTTTTCAAATATCTCCGATTTTTTAAGTTACTCAGGAACTCAGGACCCTGCCGGATCGACGGTTAATACTATAAATAATGGTCAAGGTATTGTTCTTGATAACGGAGCATGGAAAAGGTATGCGTTTGATTATGTTTTAACTGAAAATACCGTTTTGCAATTTGACTATAAAAGTACAAACATTCCAGAAATTTCCCTCATCGGTTTTGATACAGATAATAACTATATAAATAACGATGAGTTTTTCTTTTTGTATGGAACACAGCTTACGGGATTTACCTATTCTGCGCCAATTCCCACCTATCAATATGATGCCTCTGGCGAATGGGTGACTGTATCTATTCCGGTCGGGCAATATTTCACTGGCAGTTATTCTCATATGATTTTTCTTGCTGATGACGATGGGGGCGGGGATGACGGGGATGCCTATTTTCGAAATGTAAGTTTTGTAGGAGATGATATTACCAATGGGGTTTCTACTTTGGAAGCTGATGCTGAAACATCGTTTTCGGAAGAGTATGCAGGGCTTAGAGAGCAGATTGATACACTGGCCAAAGATGCGAATTACCGGGGCTTAAATCTTCTCAAAGAGGAATCTTTAACAACCTATCTTAGCCCTACTGCGACGACATCATTGAAAACTGATGGAATTGACGCGACCAGTGGAGGCCTTGGGCTGGGTGATGTGAATTTCAATCATTTAAGATCAATTACAGACGAGCTTGATAAAGTTCGGCAGGCCCGGGAGGATCTCCGCCGCTATGCTTCATCCTTAAGTATCCATTATAGTGTTTTAGAAACACGCGACACCTTTACCCAGGAAACCATCAATCTGCTCAAGGCTGGAAGCAGCGATTTAACCATATCGGATCAGAATGAAGACGGAGCGAATTTACTGGCGTTGCAAACGCGGCAGAGTATTCAGACGAGTGTTGTTGCTTTAAGTGTTCCTTCGATCTTGGACTTTTTGACATGATGTCATGATCGCGGGTGAGCTGCTTTGTATATCTTGATCAGCTCGTCCGCATTCACTTCGGTATAGCGTTGGGTCGTGCTTAAGGAAGCATGGCCCAGCAGTTCCTGAATTTCCCTTAAATTGGCGCCGTTCTGTAGCAAGTGTGTTGCGAAGCTGTGGCGCAGAGCGTGTGGTGTTGCGGTATCGGGCAGGCCGAGAGATGCTCTTAAATCGCGCATAGATTTTTGGGCGACGCCTTGAGATAGCCTGCCGCCGCGTGTGCCTCGGAAAAGCGGGCCTTTTGGATCTTTATGAAAAGGATTTAATTTCAGATAATGTTTGAGGCCTTGCTCAACCAGATCGATCACGGGGATCTGACGTTCTTTGCGGCCTTTACCCAGAACGCGCAGAAACCCATCTTGAGGCAGGTTTCCCATGTTGAGCGAGAGTGCTTCGTCAATTCGCAAGCCGCAGCCATATAACAATGTAAAAAGAGCTTTGTCGCGGGCTTCAACCCAATCCTCTTTGGCGAAAAGGCCTGCCTTTTCCAAGACTTCAAATGCTTGACGTTCCTGCAAGGGGCGGGGAAGTTTATGTGATTTTTTTGGCGTTCTGACAATTTTAATTGCTGCGTTATGCATGATGCCGTTTTTGTCCATCCAGTTGAGAAGATTTTTGACACCCGAAAGTGAGCGAGCGCGTGAAGCATTAGAGGCACCGTCCATGGCTTTGCGTGACATCCATGAGCGGAAATCAGAAATCCCTGCCTCTGATAAATCGTTAATGGATGGAGGTTTGCCAATATGCTTGTTTAAAAATGTGATGAATTGTGTGATGTCGGTGGAGTACGCACGAAAAGTGTGGCGCGAGACATTCTTCTCATAGCGTAAAAAATCCATCCATTTTTTGAGAGTGTCTTGGAGGTCGGGCGCGCAAATAGCAAGCGTTGCGTCTTTTATACCGGCAAGCTCAGCCATGTGCGGAAACACCGTTCAATTACGCGAGTGAGGAAGAGGATCTGGTCGGTTGCTTGACCTTCGGCAAACATTTCAGGATGGCGCGAGCCAAAGGCGAGGATGGCGGGTGGGGTGTCCATGGCGATATCGACGCGGAGGAGTATTTGAGATTTTACCAATGTCGCGCCACCGCCATAAATTGCTTCGATGCCGCTGATGTTATCTTCCAGCATCACATTTTTGTCCTTCATCCATCTGGCAACTGTGCCTTCCGGGACAAGTCTGATGCCGGTGTTGTGAATGTGCGGGATCTGGCTTCCGTCTGTTTCAACGATAAGCACGGCAATGTCCACATCAAGCATCGAGGACAAATCCATGGTGATGCTTTGAATGAATTCTTCGAAGTTGCGGGATTCGAGCAGCGCAAGAACGGCCTTATGAATACGCTGCTGGTTGTTCATGTTGGTGCGGGCCGTTTCAACAATGTTCTTTGTTGTGGCCAGCGCATTATCTTTGTCTGCTTTGAGGCGCTTGATCAGGTGCTGCTGAAAATCAGCAACGCCCTTTTCGGCTACAGCCTTGGGCGGCGTTAAGTAATCCAGCGCTTCAGGATACTTGTCCAAAAATTTGGGGTTGTTCTTCAGAAATTCGAGAACATCGTCAGGAGATAGGGAATCAGTCACTTTGTCGAGTACCTCAGTCATTTTTAAATCATATCATATCGGGGTAAAATTTCAGAAAATAATTAGATTATTTTTCAAAAAGATACTTGAACGCGTTTTCGGAACGTGTTTTCTTATGGTTAATAATAAAAAACGGAGCTGAGTAAGTATGAAACATGCTATCCATTTTGATCGTGCTGCCAATCGTGAAGCCAATGCAGAGTGTGCCAGAATAGGCGAAGAGTTTTTGGAAAAGTACGGTCATCTGTCCAGAGAAGACAGGGCTGATATTCTTATCCAGGAAGTTGAGGCGCAAAACTCTCCCTTCCGTCTGTCTACAAAAGATCACCAGTTATAAAATACTCTGGCCTGTCTTTTTCCAGTCTTCTACAAATGCCGCGAGGCCTTTATCGGTCAGCGGATGGTTATAGAGCTGTTTGATCACGCTGGCGGGGCCGGTCATGACATGCGCGCCCATTTTGGCTGATTCGATGATGTGCATGGGTGAGCGCACGGACGCCACCAAAACCTGCGTGTGGAAATCGGGATAGTTGTCGTAGATCGTGCAGATTTCGGAGATTAATCTCAAACCGTCGGCGGAAATATCATCCAGGCGGCCAACGAAGGGAGAGACAAAAGTTGCTCCGGCCTTGGCGGCAAGAATGGCCTGTCCGGCGGAAAAACATAATGTAACATTCACCATGGTGCCGGCATCGGATAGTTCTTTGCAGACTTTGAGGCCATCGGGGGTCAGCGGCACTTTGACCGCCACATTGTCGGCGATTTCGGCGAGTTTTTTGCCTTCTTTAATCATGGTTTTGTAATCGGTGGCGGCGACTTCGGCACTGACGGGGCCCTTGACCACTTCGCAGATTTCCTCGATTAACGGGATGAATTTCTTGCCTGATTTGGCGATCAGGGAGGGGTTGGTGGTCACGCCGTCCAACAAGCCTGTATCGGCCAGATCTTTAATCTCATTAATATCGGCGGTGTCGACAAAAAATTTCATTACTGTTTCCCTTTTCTTTTACAAAAAACCTGTGCCATCATACCTATATATATGCAGACACTTTTTCAAGAAAAAGAATTGCCGCAGGCGCAAGCCCAGCAATGTATGGCCGTTCTGGTGCCTTATCCTGTCGATAAGGCCTATGATTATATTGTGCCGGACGGTGAGGCGTTGGTGCCCGGTGATTATGTTTGTGTGCCGCTGGGCGGACGCGAAGTGATTGGTGTTGTTTGGGGCAGTGCGGCCGGAGATGTCAGTCCGGCGAAACTGAAGACGGCGCTTTATAAGTATACAATGGAGCCGATGCCCGCCGTGATGCGCGAATTTATCGACTGGGTCGCGGATTATACGATGACGCCGCGCGGGTTTGTCATGAAGATGGCGGTGAGTGTTCCGGACGGTTTGAAGGCTGCGAAGCCGGTGAAGGCGTATCAGCTTTTGAGAGATACGGATAGAAAACTGCCTGCAAAACAACTAGAGGCTTTGAATGCGATGCGCGATGGTGAGCCGCGGCGTCCTTCGGATGCGGGGGTGTCGTCCTCTGTCATGAAGGCGCTCGTGGATAAAGGGATTTTGCAGGAGGTTGAAATTTTTGAGCCGCCACCGTGTAAAAACCCGGATCCTTACCGGCCCGGCCCAGATCTTTCACAAGACCAGCGGCAAATTGCCAATCATTTGTGCGCGTATTTCAAAGAGAATAAATTCAAGGCGGCGTTGCTGGACGGGGTGACGGGTGCGGGGAAAACCGAGGTTTATTTCGAAGCTGTCGCTGAAGCTTTGAAGCATGACAAGCAGGTTCTGCTTTTGCTTCCTGAAATTGCATTGTCGAATGCATTTATGGAGCGCTTCAAAACACGGTTCGGCTGCGAGCCTGCTTTGTGGCATTCCAATCTTACGCCGGCGCAAAGAAGAATGACGTGGCGTGGTGTGGCGAAGGGGCAGACGAAAGTTGTGGTTGGGGCGCGATCGGCATTGTTCCTTCCTTATAAAAATCTTGGCCTGATTGTCGTCGATGAGGAGCATGATCCGGCCTACAAACAGGAGGACAATGTTATCTATCATGCGCGGGATATGGCTGTGGTGCGGGCACACATGGGCAAGATTCCGATCGTGCTTGTTTCTGCGACCCCATCGCTGGAGACGATGCATAATGCGTGGCAGGGGCGGTATGAGCATTTGCATCTTCCCGATCGTTTTGGAGGTGCGAAGCTTCCGGAGATTGAGGTCATTGATTTGAAAAATGACAAACCCGATCGTCAGCACTTTATATCTCCGACTTTGAAAGAGGCCGTAGAGAACACTCTCGCGAATGGCGAGCAGGCACTTTTGTTTCTGAACCGGCGTGGTTATGCGCCGCTGACATTATGCCGGGGGTGCGGCCATCGGCTTGAATGTCCGCGTTGTACGGCGTGGCTTGTTGAGCATAAGTCATTCGGAAATCTTCAGTGTCATCATTGCGGGTTTACGGCACAGCTGCCCAAGACCTGTCCGGAATGCGCGGCGGAGGATAGTTTCGCAGCGTGCGGGCCTGGCGTGGAGCGCATTCACGAAGAAGTGAAATCACTTTTTCCGGATGCGCGCACGATGGTTCTGGCGAGCGATACGGCAGAGAACCAGGACGATCTGAAAGCCATGCTGGCGAAAATTCATAATAATGAGGTCGACATTATCATCGGCACGCAGATTATCGCCAAGGGCCATCATTTCCCTCAGCTGACCTGTGTTGGCGTTATCGATGCGGATCTGGGTTTGACTGGCGGGGAGCTGCGTGCGGCGGAGCGAGTCTATCAATTGCTTCATCAAGTCGCAGGGCGCGCAGGCCGGGAAGAGAAAAATGGTACTGTTTATCTCCAGACCTTTATGCCGGAGCACCGGATTATGAAAGCGCTTCAAGAAGGTGTTCGTGATTCTTTTCTTGAAGTGGAAGCCGCCGAGCGGGAGCAGGCCCGTATGCCCCCTTATGCCCGGCTGGCCGGGATTATCGTCTCGGGCCGAGATGAGCGGCAGGTTATAGAGATATCCAAAGAGCTTGGTAAAGCGGCACCGCAGGGACCGAATATTAATACGTTCGGGCCGGCGCCTGCGCCCTATGCAAAGTTAAGAGGTAAGTATCGCTACAGGTTTTTGGTACGAACGGATAAGAATGTCGATATTCAAAAGGCTATTGCAAAGTGGGTATCCCAAGTTAAGGCCCCGTCTGCGGTCAGGATTGCAATCGATATTGATCCGCAGAGTTTTTTGTAAGACGTTAGTGAGATGGCAAAACCTTATCCTTCCAGCCTTACGTCTTATGACTTTTATAAGTCTTTGGCGATTGTCCTTATGATCATCGATCATATTGGTGCTTATTTCTATCCTGAAACGGATATGTTTCGCGCCATTGGACGCGGTTGTCTGCCGATCTGGATCGGGCTGATTGGTTATGCTGAGACACGCGAAGTTTCGGCACGTCTTATGATTGGGGCATTGGTTCTTTTTGTTACCAATCTCGTTGTGGGTGAGGACGTATTGCCGCTTAGCATTCTGGTGAGTTTTATGCTCATTCGTTTGTTTCTGGATCGGACGGCATCAATCATGCTTTACAAAAATAGCTTGTGGCTTTGGGGCGGGGTTGTTGTTTTGGCCATGCTTTGGTGGCCAACTCGTCAATATGTCTGTGAATATGGAACCGTAGGCTTGTTGCTGGCGCTATACGGTTATGCGCTTCGCCACCGGGAGAAGCTTTCAGATAAAACTCTTGAGCACATCATGCTGGCTTCTTTGGTTTTTCTTATTTTGTCTCAAAGCCTGGTTTTTGAATTCAGTCCGGTTGAATTTCTTGTTATGGCGCTCAGTTGCTTCATTGGTTTTGCTTTAATGTACTTTTTTGAGCCTAGAACTTATGCTGATTTAATCGGGAAAGTGCCGAAAATTGCTGTTTTTTTGTTAAAAATGGGGGGGCGCCGGACACTTGAGATTTATGTTGTTCATCTGGTCGTTTTCAGGGTTTTAGCGCTTCTATTGGAGACAAAAGATTATGCTTGGTTCCAATGGCATATTTTTTAGTATTTTAGCGCTTTAGAACCCTTGTCATATGCGAAAGCGTGTGCTACACCCTTTCTACAATTGGAATCGTTAACAAATTAATGAGTTTTGGTGGGCTTTGGGACAGAAATCATCCTCACTTTTGGCGAGACGATACGCCTCAGCGCTGCTTGATTTAGCAGAAGACAAAAAAGCCGTAACCGATGTCGAAAAAGACATGGGTTACTTGGCGGAGATGTTCGAAAATTTTAGCGATTTTCGGTCCGTGTTTGATTCACCGGGTTTTGGTGAGTCCGAAAGAATGAACGCCATCCAAGCGGTGGCTCAGAAAGCCAAGTTTCATAAACTGACGAATAATTTCTTGGGCATGCTTGTGCAGAACCACAGAACTCAAGCTGTTCATGACATTGTGGTTGCGTTCTTTCAGGAAGCGGCAAGACGCAATGATACGATTGAAGCTGATGTTGAGGTTGCACAAGAATTGAATGCGAAGCAAGCGAAGGCTTTACATGAGTCTTTGAAGAAATCTTTTGGCAAAGACGTTAATATTCAAATCAAAATTAATCCGGAAATTATAGGCGGGCTTATTGTAACTGTTGGCTCGTTTATGGTTGATCATTCCGTACGCCGCAAGCTGGAACGCTTGAAGGCTGCAATGGCCGGGCATTCCAATCAAAATTCCACCATGACAAAAAAAGAGGCATAAACAATGGAAATCAAAGCTGCAGAAATATCTGAAATTTTGAAGAAACAAATATCTGAATTTGGTGCGCAGGCAGACGTTGCAGAAATCGGACAAGTGTTGTCGGTTGGTGACGGTGTGGCACGCGTTTACGGCCTTGATAATGTTCAGGCTGGAGAGATGGTTGAGTTTCCTTCAGGTATCAAAGGCATGGCCTTGAACCTTGAAGTTGATAATGTTGGGGTTGTTATTTTCGGGAATGACCGCGACATTAAGGAAGGCGATATCGTTCGCCGTACAGGGGAAATTGTTCAGGTGCCAGTCGGCAAAGAACTGCTTGGCCGTGTTGTTGACGGCTTGGGTAATCCGATTGATGGCAAAGGCCCGCTGAAAGCCAAAGAAATGCGCCGCGTTGAAGTGAAGGCGCCTGGTATTATTCCACGTCAGTCCGTTCATGAGCCTATGCAGACTGGTTTGAAGGCGATTGATGCCTTGGTTCCAATCGGGCGTGGTCAGCGTGAGTTGATTATCGGCGACCGTCAGACCGGTAAGACGGCTGTTGCGCTTGATACGATCATCAACCAAAAATATCTTAATCGTGCCTCTGATGAAAAGAAGCATTTGTACTGTATCTATGTATCGATCGGTCAGAAGCGTTCGACAGTTGCTCAGCTTGTTAAGGAACTTGAAGAGCAAGGCGCGATGGAATATTCCATCGTTGTGGCTGCAACAGCATCGGACCCGGCGCCAATGCAGTTCCTGGCGCCTTACACAGGCTGCACTATGGGTGAATATTTCCGTGACAATGGTCTTCACGCTTTGGCGATTTACGATGACTTGTCCAAGCAAGCTGTGGCGTACCGCCAGATGTCTTTGTTGCTGCGCCGCCCGCCGGGTCGCGAAGCGTATCCTGGCGACGTGTTCTACATTCACTCCCGCTTGCTGGAGCGTGCCGCGAAAATGAGCGAAGCCCAAGGGTCAGGTTCTTTGACGGCGCTTCCTGTTATTGAAACGCAAGCCGGAGACATTTCCGCTTACATTCCTACAAACGTAATTTCGATTACCGATGGCCAGATCTTCCTTGAGACAGGTTTGTTCTTTAAAGGTATTCGTCCGGCGATTGACGTCGGGGCGTCCGTGTCCCGCGTGGGTTCTGCTGCGCAGATCAAAGCGATGAAGCAAGTTGCTGGTACGATCAAGCTTGAGCTTGCACAGTACCGCGAGATGGAAGCTTTCGCTCAGTTTGCCTCGGATCTCGATCCTGCGACCCAGAAATTGTTGGCGCGTGGTGCGCGTTTGACGCTGCTTTTGAAGCAGCCGCAATACTCACCATTGTCTGTGGAAGAACAGGTTGTTGTTATCTTTGCTGGCACCAAGGGATATCTTGATGGTGTTGCTCTTGGCGATGTTGAGGAATATGAGCACCGCTTCCTTGAGCATTTGCGTGCGAACGGCAAGAAGATCCTTGAATTTATCCGGACTGAACACAAGATTGACGAAAATCTTGATAAGGAAATGCATAAATTTATCGATGCTTTCAGCAAGAGTTTTTTGAGCACAAAAACAAAAGAGGCAGCTTGACTGAGAGAATATCATGATGAACAGAGAATTAAGCACTAAAGAAATGATTGATCGCGCTAACCGCGTTGTTGACGGGCGTTGCCAGATTTTGCGTTTTTTGTTTCAAGCGCAAGCCGAAGGTGCAGCTGTGCAGTCACTCGATCAGATCGTTCACCTCCAAAATATGGGCTTTAATGCTGAGGAAATATCTTTCTTGATGAAGGATATGGAAGGTACGGACGAATTCCTGCAGACGATGAGTGCCGAAGCCGCCGAAATGGTCAGGCACTATGCTAATGTGCATTGTGAGATTTCACATCCTGCGCAAAAACCGAAACTACACACGCCAGAACTACAGGTCGCATGATAGATGCCAAGCTTACGTGATTATAGAGACCGGATTAAGTCGGTCAAATCGACCAAGAAAATCACTTCAGCGATGAAGATGGTTGCGGCGTCGAAGCTGCGCCGGGCACAGGAACAGGCGCAAGCCTCGCAAGCTTATGCGCAGGCCATGGCGGGCATGTTGTCGCGTGTTGCGGCAAACATCCAGGTTGGTCCCGGAAGTTCCAAGTTATTGACCGGCACAGGCAGCGAGCAAAAGCAGCTTTTGGTCGTGGTGACGGCTGACCGCGGTTTATGCGGTGGGTTTAACTCAAACCTTTACCGTGCAGCCCGGTTGAAGGCGTTTGCTTTGCTTAAAGAAGGCAAAGAAGTTTCGATCGTTTGCATTGGCCGCAAGGGTGCGGAGCTTATGAAGCGTGAGCTTAAGACTCATGTCTGGAAGGGCTATACAGGGTTTACGGGTAAAGCCAATGTTGAGTATGCCGATGCGCATACGGTAACAAGCTATATCCTGGAAAAATTCGAGACGAATGCGTTTGATGTTTGCACATTGATCTATAACGAATTTCAATCGGTTTTGGTTCAAAAGCCGGTGGCACAGCAAGTTATTCCATTCCGTTTGCCGGAAGTTCAAGCGGAGGAAGAAACTGCAGCTACGGCAAGTTCTCCTTATGATTTTGAGCCGGACGAAGAACAAATTTTGAATGATCTTTTGCCGAAAAATATCGGTGTGCAGATCTTCCGCGCACTGCTGGAGACATCAGCGGGCGAGCAGGCGGCACGTATGACGGCGATGGACAATGCAACGCGTAACGCGGGCGAGATGATCAGCGATCTGACGCTGGCGTATAACCGCGCGCGTCAGGCTTATATTACGAAGGAATTGATTGAAATTATTTCCGGTGCAGAAGCGCTGTAACTTAAAATTTAAACAAAGAGGAAGAGAAAAATGGCAAAAGCGAAAACAAAAGCAGTATCAGGAGCGCAAGGCGTGATTACCCAGGTTTTGGGTGCTGTCGTGGACGTGCAGTTTAGTGAGGGCGAAGTTCCCGCGATTTTGAATGCGTTGACCACAGAAAACCAAGGGCAGCCTTTGGTTCTGGAAGTGGCGCAGCACCTTGGTGAGAATACAGTTCGTGCGATTGCGATGGACATGACGGATGGTTTGGTTCGCGGCGCACCGGTTGTTGATACGGGTGATGCTATTCAGGTTCCGGTTGGTCCCGAAGTTCTTGGCCGGATTATGGATGTGATCGGTAACGTTATTGACGAAGGCCCGGAAGTGAAGACCAAGCAAAAATGGGGTATTCACCGCGAAGCTCCCTCTTTTGATGAGCAAGCAACTGAAACAGAGCAGCTTGTCACTGGTATTAAAGTTATCGACCTTCTCTGCCCATACGCAAAAGGCGGTAAGATCGGTCTGTTCGGTGGTGCCGGCGTTGGTAAGACGGTTACGATCATGGAGCTTATTAACAACATCGCGAAAGAGCATGGCGGCGTGTCGGTGTTCGGCGGCGTTGGCGAGCGTACCCGTGAAGGAAACGACTTGTATCACGAAATGATGGAAGGCGGCGTTATTGCCAAGCATGACTACAAGAATTCAAAGGCTGCACTTGTTTACGGCCAGATGAACGAGCCACCGGGAGCGCGTGCGCGTGTTGCCTTGTCTGCTTTGACTATGGCGGAATATTTCCGCGATGAAGAAGGTCAGGATGTTTTGTTCTTCTTGGATAACATCTTCCGCTTTACGCAAGCGGGTTCTGAAGTGTCAGCGCTTTTGGGCCGTATTCCTTCTGCAGTGGGTTATCAGCCAACATTGTCGACCGAAATGGGACAGATGCAAGAGCGTATTACCTCCACGAAGAAGGGCTCGATTACATCCGTTCAGGCGGTTTACGTTCCGGCTGACGACTTGACCGATCCTGCGCCTGCGACGACTTTCTCCCACTTGGATGCGACGACAGTTCTTTCGCGTAAGATTGCGGAACAGGGAATTTATCCTGCGGTTGACCCGCTTGACTCGACATCACGTATTCTTGATGCGCGTGTGATTGGTCAGGCTCACTATGACGTGGCAAGCCGTGTTCAGCAAACATTGCAGCAGTACAAAAACCTGCAAGACATTATCGCGATCTTGGGTATGGACGAGCTTTCAGAAGACGACAAGTTGACAGTTGCTCGTGCCCGTAAGATCCAGCGTTTCCTTTCGCAGCCATTCCATGTTGCTGAAGTCTTTACAGGCACACCTGGTGTGTTTGTTCAGCTTGAGGACACGATCAAGGGCTTTAAAGGGATTGTTGATGGTGAATATGATCATCTTCCTGAGTCAGCGTTCTACATGATTGGTACAATTGATCAGGCTGTTGAAAAGGCCAAGAAAATGGCGGCTGAGGCAGCTTAATGAGCAATCAAAACATCCAATTCGAACTTGTGTCGCCGGAGAGAAAGCTTATTTCCGAGCCGATCTATCATGCCGTTATTCCAAGCAAGGAAGGCGAAATGGGTGTGGGTGCTGGGCATTCATCCTTTGTTGTGTCTTTGGCGCCTGGCGTGGTGGAGCTGTTCGCCAAACAGGATGATAAAGATACACGCCGAATTTTTATCGGGGGTGGCTTTGCTGATATTACGGCGGATAGTTGCACAGTTTTGGCTGAGAATGCTGTGAATGTCTCTGAGCTTGATAAGGCTACTATAGTGCAAAGCCTTAAGGATCTTGGTGAAGATCTGGGAATGGCTCAAGAAGATATCGATAAGAAGCGTATTTCTGCGAAAATCAAAATCGAAGAAGCCAAGCTGCAGGCGATTGCGGCTTCCTAGGACGGCGTTTCGATCTCTCCCCATTTTTCTGCATGAAGATTGATGTCCACGTGATGCTGGGCAGATAGTTTTTTGCGCAATTCTTCGCGGGTTTCTGCGCTGTCAAAAAGCTTCAGGCATTTTTGTGTGATAAAAGTGTCTTGTGCGGCGCGGTCAAACCATTTCAAAAGACCGTCAAAGCGGCCTTCTGCGTTGATGAAGCCGATTGGGCGGTCATGTTTTCCAAGCTGCTTTAGGCCCAAAGCACAAACCGCGTAATAGCTGTTCTCGATTGTGGCCTTGTCGATCACGATATTTTGGTTGGTGTCGCGGGTGATTTCATCTTCGAAATGTGGGTAATGGTGCGGAGTGTTTGGCGTAATTGCGACAGGGCTCCATGCGGACAGGCGCGGCCAAATATCTTCAAGGCTTTCAACAACAATCAAATATCTTTCATCGAAATCGTCAAGTGTGTGGAGGTATGTGATTAAATCGTCCCAGTACTTGTTAATGTTGATGAGGACTAAGGGTTTGTTGTGCAGCTTGAGGGCACCCCAATAAAGAATTTCCAAAGCTTCGTCTAATGTGCCGAACCCGCCAGGGAGCGCAAGAATAGCATCGGCCATTTTGAACATGCGCTTTTTGCGATCCCAAAGATTTTCTACCAAAATGGTTTCACTTAAGCCTGCCAATATGCGCTCGCTGTCCTTCAATTTTTGAGGGACAATTCCTGTGACATCGCCGCCATTTTGAAGAACTGCCGTGGCCAGCAGTCCCATAAGTCCGGCGTCCATTCCGCCGTAGACCAAATAGTAATCTTTTTTGGCGATCATTTTGCCAAGGGCGACAGCGCTTTGCTTGTAAACTTCAGGAGCAAAGCCCGATGAGCCCAAATATACAGTTAAGGTTTTGATATTATTCATGTCTTTTTACTATTCCAGATGGAAATCTTTATCAATCGTGATTGAGGGCTTGGAAAGAGTTTTCCCATCCAGAGTAAGGACAGGAACCGCCCCCCGCAATGAGTTTAAGAGGTATATCCCATCAGAGGAATATAAATCATCCGGGGTCATGCTTTGCTCAATGACCTCGAATTTTTGCATGAGCAATGACCGCGTTATGCCGTCCTGGCATCCGTCATTTAACGGCGGGGTTGTCAGTTTGCCATTCAGGATCGCAACAATGTTGGAGGTGGTGGCGCATGCAATTTTTTCTGATGTGTTGAGCATGATGGCCTCGTTGGCTCCTTTTTCTGCGGCCTCGCGTAGCGCGAGAATATTATCGCCATAAAAGGGGCCTTTTATCTGCGATAGTGGGGAGTGTTCATTGCGCCGTGTTGTTTGAGCAATTATGGCATGAATCTGCGATGGAATTTCCGGCGCGGGAAAGGCGCGCATGATGATTTGAATATCCGGTCTGTCTGGTGTTTGTATTCCGCCTTTGCCGGCGCCAAGGGTGATAATTGTGTTTATCGCATAACGGCCTTTTGTGAAGCCATTCTTTGCAAGAAGGCTTCGGGCAATGGATTCAAGGTCGTTTGATGAGGGGTGTTCCCATTCGCCTGTGAAAATTTTTGAATTGCGCAGAAGTTTTTTCATGTGCAGATGGCCATGTATTAGCGTTCCATCTAGGCATAGAATGGTATTGAAGACTCCCTCACCGATGCGCAGGCGATCATTGGCAAAGAAAACCGGTTCATCTGGCCTGAAGGCGCCGTTGTGCCAGATAAGATCGCTCATGCCGCCTCGCGCTGCTGATGAAAATCTTTGGTGATTGCAATAAAGTTTTTGATGATGTCCAGACCATGCTCAGTCAGGATTGATTCCGGGTGAAACTGTACCCCGTAGACAGGATGAGTTTTATGCTGAATGCTCATGACAATGTTATCGTTCGTTAAGGCTGTTACCGTTAAGTCCTTGCAGGCGTTAATCCGGTTGGTCAGCGAATGATATCGTCCAACTTTCAAAGGGCTTGGCAGGTTTTGAAAGAGGGCGTTCTGGTTGTGCGTTATTTCTGAGGCGTGACCATGTAGCGGATAACGAGAGCGCACAGTTTTGGCGCCGTAGCTTTGGGCAATCGCTTGATGCCCCAGACATACTCCAAAAATGGGCGTTGTTGTTCCAAATGTTTTGACGGTATCAATACAAATCCCTGCCTGATCAGGCGTGCAGGGGCCGGGCGAGAGAACAATGGCGTCCGGATTTAAATTGCGAATATCATCAAGGGTAATTTCGTTATTGCGCCGGATGATGGGTGTTGTTCCAGCCATCTCGAAATAACGGGCGAGGTTGTGAACGAAGGAGTCGTAATTGTCGATGATCAGGATTTTCATTCTGCCGCCTGTATCTTTTCTTTGTGTTCAAAGCTTTCAAAAATTCCCTGCGCTTTATCAAGCGTTTCCTGATATTCGGCTGCTGGATCGCTTGAAGCTGTGATGCCGCCGCCAACATTGAAATACGCTGTGCCGCCTTCATAAACGAGTGTGCGGATCATAATGTTGGTGTCCATATTTCCATCCGGTGTGATATAGCCCAAAGCGCCGCAATAGGGGCCGCGCGCATGAGTTTCCAGCTCTTCAATAATTTCCATGGCGCGTATTTTAGGGGCGCCGGTAATGGAGCCTCCGGGAAAGCAGGCTTTCAGCAAGTCTATTGCCGATTTTTTCTCTTTTAAAAGGCCTGTGATTGTGGAGACAAGGTGATGGACGTTGGTAAACGTTTCAAGTTTGCAGAGTTCCGTCACTTCGATGCTTTGCGGTTCACAAACTTTGGAAAGATCATTGCGCAGAAGGTCAACAATCATAATATTTTCTGCGCGGTCTTTTTTACTTTCTTCCAGAATTTTACCCGGCATGGAGCGTGGCAGAGTGCCTTTGATCGGGCGAGTGATGACCTTGTTATTTTGAATCGTTAAAAAACGCTCAGGCGAGGCGGAGGCAATTTTGGTGTCGCCACAATTCATAAAGGCGGCGAAGGGGGCCGGACTTACGGTGCGCAGCTGTTTGTAATGGTGCCATGCGCAGAAATCTTCAGGCAAGATTGTGCTAAAGCGTTGTGACAAGTTCGCCTGAAAAACATCGCCCTGCAGGATGTAATTGATAATGGTCTGGACATCACTCTCGTATGCTTCAGACGTTTTGTCGCTGTGCCAATTTGGCTGTGTCAGCGCTGGCTGTGCATGGTGCTTTGAATTTTGCGGGTTGATTTGTTTTAAAATTTCTTCTTCGCGCCGCTCTGCATTTGCGAGGGTATCGGCGTAAATTGTTAAAGTGGCTTTGCTTGTTTTGTGATTGAAGCAGAGAGAAAAATCATAAAGACCGACTGCCATTAACGAGGCAGATCCTTTTATTGTGTTTTGCGGGAGGTTTTCTAAGGTGCGGGCAAGATCATAACCGAAATAGCCGGCGGCGTAATATTCGCCTTGTTCTAAATCATCCAAGTTACTTGTGTGGGTTTTGATTGGGTCAAAAAAGATGAATGATTTTTGGGCGTCGGGATGGGTCTTATCCGCACTATCGAGAAACAGGGCATACGGACGATCATGCACAGTATCGAATACCGCGACCGGATCGGTTTGCTCAAGTGCGAAATCATAGGCTTTCATAGGGGATTTATAGACTGTACGGGGGCTACAGGCAAATTTTTATTGGGCAGGGGAAGGGGAGGTTTGGAACTGAGTTTTTTGCGGAGCGTGATCTAAAGTGTGCTTGATTACTCTAAAAATTCCCTTGGGCGGATATATGCCTGCACTTATATGGTGGATTAAGTAAGAAATCTGTAAATTACAGGCTTCGTCAAGGTTGGTAGAAAAGGGAGGTGTATCATCGCTTCCCATGTATCCCATACGATTTAGCTTTTTACAGAGTTTGTCATTCCAGTCAGCTTTAAGAGAATTAATGTGTAGGCGTTCTTGAACATAGTTCGACAGAACGTGCAGCACCCTATATTTGTCGGAAGTTTCATCAAGTTCGTTAACATTCATAATGATTGTTTTTACAAGGCAATTCGGTGCTACAGTAGGGCGCGCTGCGGAGTTGTAAACCGGCGTCATTCCATATTTTGTTTCATCGCAGGCATTGCTATCTGTGTCTATAGCAGCTTGTTCGTGAAATACGTGCTCAGCCCCCGCTAGGGAGCCCAAAAGAACGTCAATATCTATACCGCTTTCGTTTTGCATACCGTCTTATAAGACAAAATACTAATTATGTCAAAAACTTTTTTGTTTCTGCGATTATTTGCGCCAGACCGCATTTAACCACATCCGCACCGGGTGGAAAAGCATTTTGCAGCCGTGAGGGCAGGGCAGCGTCAAGCATGACAAATATGCCTTTGTCGCTTTTGCTTCGAATGAGGCGGCCGAAGGCTTGTTTGAGCTTGAGGCGGGTGATCATTTCGTCGTAATTGCGGCCTCCAAATGCTTCGCGGCGGGCTTTGTGGAGAATATCGGGGCGTGGCCAGGGCACACGGTCAAAGACGATCAGGCGGAGCGATTCTCCGGGGACATCGACCCCGTCACGTACAGCATCCGTCCCCAGCAGGCAGGCATGAATATCGTCGCGGAACATATCGACAAGGGTTCCTGTATCGATATCACCAATATGCTGGGCGTAAAGGGGAATGCCGCTTTCGTCGAGTTTGGGCGCGATGCGATCATACACGGCTTTTAATCTCTGGATGGCGGTGAAAAGACCGAGCGCGCCGCCGCCGCTGGCCTCAAAGAGCGCTTTGTAAGCCCCGGCCACTTGGCCTATGTCGCTTTTGTTGACATCATCGGCGACAAAAATTCGCGTCTGAGCGGCGTAGTCAAAAGGGGACGGTAGCAAAATATTGTGAGAGTTTGTGTTGAGGTATTTTGATCCGGTGCGTGTGGCGACGCTTTCCCAGTCTTGATGGCTTTCACTGGCGTTGTCTAAAAGCGTGGCGGACGTCACGGCCATGCCATGGACATGAGGACGCATCGAAGAAGCAAATGGTTTCATCGGATCAACGTGGTGACGATAATAGCCCACATCAATTGCGCGGCCATCAATACGTTCAACGCTCATCCAGTCGACGAATTCTTGCTGAGGTGCTCCGCCTTTTGATAAAGAATCCAACATGAGCATCCATGCTTGAAGCGTCATAACGGCTCTTCGTTCGAGGGCTGCAGCAACAGAGTCCATACGTTTGCGAATGTCGGTGTCCATGAGCCCTGTATCTTCGGCGAGTCTTTTTCTGAATATCGCCGCGAGCTTTTGCATGGGCTTTTGCAGAGCATTCAGTTTATTTTTTAACATGAGTGCCTTGTATAGAAGGTCTTCGCTTGCCGGATGGGCTTCTGTTTCTAGAGAATAAGGCGTGTATTTGTCTTCGCTGCGGGCATAGACTTGTTTATAGACCATATACAAAAATTCTTCAGTCTCGCCTTGTGGCTTTTCATCTTTAAAACGTCTGGTCCAGCCGTGAGATGTTAGAGGTGAGGCATAATGCAAAATGTCCTGAAGCAACTGTTCTGCTTCCTGATCGCCGGTGACCAAATCTTCGGCGCGGCGTTTTAAACCGCGTGCCCGTGATTTTTGTCCGCCTTCTGCGCCTAAAATCCAGCGGCGAAGATCGCGCGTTTCTGTTGCGCTTAAGTGTGCGGCGTAAGCGCTGTCGGCGGCGTGAAATAGGTGGTGACCTTCGTCAAAAATGTAACGGCTTGGCATCTCCTCACCCGGTGAAGACAATGCAGCGTTAATCATAACGAGAGCGTGATTGGCGACGACGATCCTGGCGTGGGCGGCTTTGCGCACAGAACGCTCGACGAAGCATCGCCCATAATGATCGCAGGCGGAGTAAATACATTCGCCTCGGCGATCGGCAAGGCCGGCGGTGTCCTGATATCCCAGAATGCCAGTCAGCCATCCGGGAAAATCTGCCCCCGTCAGATCGCCGTCTTTGGTGGCGGCGACCCAGCGTGCCATGATGCCTGCGGCGATGGCTTGTTGCGGTGTGCGTGCAAGACCTGCTCCGATTGCAATGTCTTCAAAATTGAGCAGGCAGAGATAGTTTTCACGGCCTTTTCTTATGGCGACGTGTGTGTCTTTCAAAAGTTGGTCCGGGTAAAGTTTGTCGAGTTCCTGATCAATTTGCGCTTGCAGATTTTTTGTATAGGTTGAAATCCAGACAGAACCCTGATTTTTTTCAGCCCAAACACTGGCCGGTGCGAGGTAACCCAAGGTCTTTCCAGTTCCAGTTCCCGCTTCGGCAAGAACAATATGGGGGACCTCATTCTCTTGTAATGGCGAAAAAGCGTGGGTCAGTTCTTCGGTGTAGTGACTTTGCTGTTCGCGGCTTTCTACATTCCTGTCAGATGTTCTTAAAAGTTTTTCCAGTCGTTCTTTTGCTTCATTCTTGCTGACGCCGTGATGTGATGGCGGCGGGACTGGTGCTTCCTCAGCCCATTCCGGCAAGTTCTTCCAGACATTGAGTGCTTTGCGCGCATTCAATGAGATGTCTGCGTCATAGGTTTCCCCAAGCGCCTCAGTAACAAAAGGAGTCCAGTTCCATCCTTTGCCGTTTAATCCCATGATTTCGGCAATCGCCAGAGGAGGAGCTTTGGCGCTATATATGTCGTCCTTAAGATCAGACAAAAGGGTTTTTGAAATATCGATAAGCGCGAGCGGAGAATCTTCGTATGTTTCCGGGGGATGTAATCCGAGTGCCTTGCATAGGCCGTGAGGGGTGGGGACGCAGAATTTTGCCGGGTGGACAAAGGCAAATAATTCGAGCACATCGAAAGCATAAAATTCTTCCAAACCTAAACGGGCGCGTGTGTATGGGGCGTGACATACAATCGCTGGCTTTTTATGAAGGCGAAGTTTGGCTTGGTTGTGTGAAATGGTTTGAAGTTCGCCATCCTCAGTCAGGATATGCGCCCCATGAGCGCCGACGCATAATGCCGGAATGTCTGGGAGGGCAATTGGGACAGTTTTTTTTGAAGCAGCCGTACTCATAGAATAACGCTTAGCATTTTTTGTTGCCGCCGCCTATTCGTCATTTATACTCCTTTATATGGGATTTTGTCTTTTAGAACATGCGCGGGATCGAGGGTCATATTTTGCTGTGAACCCTGAGTATGTTGACGATATTGAACTCAAGATCGAACTGGAAGACGGAACGGCGACCTGTTTGCTTCATATGAATGTGGCGACGGCACCTTTTGTTCCCCTTGCTGTGGGGCATAAAGATCAGGTGCGGGATGTGATGATGCAAGCCTTACGCCTGGGCATGAACAAGGTGGAGCTTGATATTCTGGGTGGTTACGAGAATCAGAGCAAAACCCCTCTGTTGCTGAGCAGTACGGGGCGTATTGTGCTTGTGCGGGAGCTAACGCCGAATGAAATAGGCGGGGAAGGGGCTTTGTCCGCGACAGCCAGCCATATGCTCTTTTCAGATGGCAAGGTTCGGGTTATTGCACAGCGGCCTGCACGCTTTGTTCAACTTGCCAATATGGATGCTGTTATTCCAATGATTGAAGGCGATTAGCTTTTTGTTGACATAAAGAATTGCGTCTTTTACGTTTTTCTTATGAAAGATAAACTTGTCTATTATTACTTTTCTGCTGAGGATTTGGCTGAAAGAAATGAGGCTTTGCAAAAAGCCTTGCTCGATTTCGCAGATAATCCTAATCGCAACTTTCATATGTCTTTGCGCGATGTTCATCCCAGCCCACTTCTTGCTGTTTGTATTCATGGTCGTGCTGTGGCTTTTACATGCCGATCTGATCGTCCTATAGGAATTGATAAAAAAATGACGGACATGGCTCTCGTAGGGAGAGCCTTTTCCTCGTCTTGTAAAACTCTGGTGAACAGGGCCGGTATAACTCCTGATGGGGTTGTGTTTGCCAAGGCTAAAGGTTGGCCTGCGACGACCCGCGGCATATTTGAGCATTGCGAATGGCCGGAGGGTGTAACTCTGCCTGAGATCATTTTGACGCCTGACCTGGAAGTGGGGGCGCGTGTGCTCAATCAAGAACAACGATTGGGTTAAGCTGCCTTAGCGAATTTTCCGGCGAGGGCGTCTTCGATCATTTTTATTGATTCTTCTACGCCGAAAATTTCCACGAAAGATCCGAAACGTGGGCCTTGGTCCTGACCGAGCAACACCTGATATAAAGCCTGGAACCAGTCACGCAATTCTTCCTTGGTGTATCCGTTTTCTTTTGCGGCATCGAAAACCAACGTGTCGATGTCATCGCCGTCCTTAAGATTACGAATCTTTTTGATGAGATCTTCCATTGCCGCACGTTCACGTTCATTTGGCATGCGGTACGATTTGTTTGGAAGAACGAAATCTTCGTAATATTTCACCGCGTAGCCGACAAGGCGATCGAGGAACGGTGCATTTTCGGGGGTGGCTCCCGGGATATGCTTCTTAATGAAGCCCCACATCGTCTCAGAGCTTGAAGCGTTCGATGCGCTTGCAAGATTGAGCAGCATTGTAAATGAAACCGGAGAATGTTGGCTGTTTGGAATTCTTCCTTCGTGAATATACCACGCTGGATTGTCCATTTGTTCTTTCTCGTTTTGCTGAGGATACTTACTTATATATGTGATGTATTCATCAACGGCTTTCGGGATGACATCAAAGTATAGTTTCTTCCCAGAAGACGGACGCAAGAACATATAATAAGCAAGACTTTCTTCGGGCGCATAGGTCAGCCATTCTTCCATGGTTAAACCGTTACCTTTGGATTTTGAAATCTTCTTGCCTTCTTCATCAAGGAATAATTCGTAATGGAATCCGGCTGGGCGACGATGGCCGAGGATTTTTAGAATCTTGCTGGATACTTCTGCTGAAGTCCGAAGATCTGCTCCGGCCATTTCGTAGTCCACATCGAGAGCGTACCAACGCAGGGCCCAGTCGGCTCGCCATTGTGCTTTGACCTTGCCGCCAGTGATTTCTTGTTCAACGGTTTTTCCATCTTCGTCTTGGTACACAATCGTGCCCGCGTCGGGATTGGTTTCGAGAATCGGAACTTGAAGAACGCGACCTGTTGATGGAGAGATCGGCAGGAAGGGGCTGTAGGTTGCCGAGCGTTCTTCGCCGAGGATTGGAATCACTGCTGCTCTAATTTCATCATGATGCTTCAGCATTTCTAAAAGCGCGGCATCAAATTTTCCCGCTTTATAGCATTCTGTGGCGCTCATAAATTCGTAATTGAAGCCAAATTTGTCCAAGAAAGATCGCAGGCGCGCATTATTATGAGCGCCGAAGCTTTCGTGCGTGCCGAACGGATCGGGGACTTGGGTGAGTGGTTTGTTGAGATTCGATTCGAGCATTTCTTTGTTCGGAACGTTGCTTGGAACCTTCCGAAGACCATCCATATCATCTGAAAAACAGACGAGTTTTGCAGAAATGTCACACATTTTGCGGAAGGCGTGCATGACCATTGTGGTCCGACATACCTCACCGAAGGTACCAATATGGGGCAGTCCTGAGGGGCCATAGCCTGTCTCGAAGAGGACGTATCCCTTCTCTGGAGTCCGCAGTTCACCTTTGTTTGCGGCGCGCAGACGATTAAGAACGGTCTGCGCTTCGACGAACGGCCAGGCTTTTGAAAATTGTGTTAGGTCTTCATTAACTTTTGTCATGGTAGAAATGTATTAGCAGAAAATTGCTGAAAGTAAAAAAATATTATGAACATGAGTAAAAAAAGGGTAATATGTTCGAGGTAACTTGAGTAACTTTACTTTCTCGGCCATTCCGGCCACCCTTCTTTCAACACCATATATATATATTTCATGGAGATCTAACATGGCTGTTACTAAAAAGAAAACTACTGCAAAGAAAAAGCCTGCGGCTAAAAAGCCTGCAGCAAAGAAGAAAGCAACAGTGAAAAAAGCTGCTGCTAAACCAGCTGCTAAAAAAGCAACGGCGAAAAAGCCTGCTGCTAAGAAGCCTGCTGCTAAGAAAAAGCCTGCTGCTAAAAAAGCAACAGTAAAGAAAACTGCTGCTAAAAAGCCAGCAGCGAAAAAGCCAGCAGCAAAGAAAAAGCCTGCGGCTAAGAAAAAAGCTACAGTGAAGAAGGCTGCTTCTAAGGCGACTGTTAAGAAGTCACCTGCAAAGAAAAAGCCAGCTGCTAAAAAGAAGGCAGCAAAAAAAAAGTAATTTCACTTCATAATACTACATGGATAGCCGCCCTCGTAGGCGGCTTCCTTTTGCCGATTTTGATGATTGTTTAAAATTGGTTTTTCTCACAAGAATGCGGGGCTATTGCTCCGCATTTTTTTTCGTGCGTTTTCTAATGTGAGGGGAGTATTATCCAACTTACAGTATCAATCGCGATACTTCGCCGCAGCTGCTTAAGGCTGCATAACAATAAAGGTGCCACTATGGGATCAGATTGTTGTGGTTTAGGAATGTCAAAGCCTGGAGCCAAGAAACCGAAGCCAGTAAAGAAATAGATTGAAATTTTAACATGATAAGCGGCGCGAGAGGTTTCCCGCGCCGTTTGCTTGCAGCAGATAATTCTTTGACATATTTTTGATGTTTTGCTAGAAGTGAACTATGCTCGTATATAATCGTAAGATCAAAGTCCAAGACGAAACAGTAAATGAATATCCTTCACCCAGCCTTCTTCGTGCGGCTTGGCAGGAAATTCCTATGGCCTTTGTTGTTCCTTTGAGTGCGCCATTTTGGTGGCAGCAGCAGCATAACTTTGGTGATGTCGTGTTGATGTTGCCAGGCTATCTGGAGAATGACCGGTATATGCGTGTTTTGGGTCGGCGAATTGCAGAGGCCGAGTTTGATGTTCATTATCTTGGTTATGGAATCAATTGGGGGCCGGATTTTGGAATTCTTGAGCATTGTGAAAAGCGCATTCGTCAATTATCTGCGGAATTTGGCCAAAAAGTTCATCTGGTGGGGCATAGTGCCGGAGGGGTATATGCCCACTATCTGACACATGTCAGTGATGTTGGCAGCTCCGTTGCTTCGCTTGTTACAATCGGTGCGCCGGTTGGGGCTTTGCGATATCGAAAGTCATCAGCCTTATGTGCGCCTTTTTTTGCAACAAACTCACAGCATAGAATTTTGTCGGACGAGCTGACTGTGCGGAAAACCGCTCCGACATTCTTTGGTGAAATGTGGGCCGATACAACTCCGCCAATGACAACATTCTATAGCCCTAAGGATGCGGTGGTCAATGAAGACACCTGCATATTGCCAGACAATTCCTATAACCAAACAATTGCGGTTTTTGATACAAACCCCTGGCTGGCGGGTCATTATGGAATGCTTCTCAATCCGCAAGTTGCTCACGGGGTCATAGCGTCTTTATATGATCATCCTGCGCAGGAACTGGCTGCTTAATTAGCGCTTTCCTTACCATTCATAGCCGATTTTTAGAGAATATTTGGTGTCGTCCTCCGTCACTCCTGGCTCCGGGCTATTATCCCAATCAAAATCAATTTCGCCTGTGCCGACGATCCCGTTCTTAATGGGGATGCGAATGCCCGATTTTGATTCGAATAAGTAGGAATCCGTCTTA
Organism: uncultured Micavibrio sp.; assembly: GCA_964478225.1. GTDB lineage: Bacteria > Pseudomonadota > Alphaproteobacteria > Micavibrionales > Micavibrionaceae > CAYZHM01. The sequence continues at coordinate 79,994 of CAYZHM010000003.1, read as the reverse complement.
TCAGCGGGAATAAGAATTTCATGGTTATGGAACAGCTGGAATTGGTCCTCCATTACCTTTTGATCGTAATCAAGTGACCAACGAGCTGCGATGCTGTTTTCTGTATCGCCGTTTTCAAAATCTTCCCTCAGATGCGATGGTCCTAAAATCATCTGGAGATTAAGGTCATCTCCTTTGTAAGGTTGGTATCCAAGGCCTACGCCTAGTGTTGTGCGCAGGTCGAGCTGTTGAATATCGTCCTGCTCAAAGCCTGCTGTCGAGTTTACAAACCATTCAGGTTCAAAGAAATAATCGTAAGCTATGTCTGCCGAGCGGTTGTTTTCAGTTAAGGTTCCCTCGTCCTTTTCCCGGTTATATTCTGCTTTAATCGATACGCGATGCTCGTCGTCAATTTGTGATTTTAGTTCGGCGTCGGCAAGGACTGCGTTCTTTTCGGTGTTTCCTGTTTGTAAGCTCGCGCCAAAATTTACACGACCTGACCACTTGGACTCTTCAGGGCTATTATATTCTTCTGGCTCGTTTGTAACGGGTTGTATGATTGGTTCAATATAAGTTGGCGGCGGAGATGTCTCTGCTATAGTTGGTATGGGTGCAGTAATCACAGCAGGAATGCGTTGTACTGGTTTCGGTTCTGCTGGACTGCGTTTGAGTGGGTCAAACTGCGGATTTACCCATATTTCGGCGTGAGAGGTTGCTGGAAACATGCTGTATAGCCCCAGCAGGCTTAGAATTATCAAGGGTCTGTTTTTCATGATGGTTGTATCCTAACAAACAGAGTTCTTTGTTTCTACCCTGTTTTGTCCTATATGTTACAACATGGATCCAGCAGAGTTATCACGCGCGGCGGCGGGGCCGTTCATACATGATAAACCGTTTAAAATCGCCTCGGATTTCGAGCCGGCGGGCGATCAGCCGGATGCTATCCGCAAATTGTGTGACGGTTTGCGTGAGGGGCTGAGTGATCTGACGCTGCTTGGCGTGACGGGATCGGGCAAGACTTTTACGGTGGCCAATATTATTCAGGAGCTGCAGCGTCCTGCGCTTATTCTCGCGCCTAACAAGACTCTCGCGGCGCAGCTTTATCAGGAATTCAAATCCTTCTTTCCTGACAATGCGGTGGAGTATTTCGTGTCCTACTACGATTACTACCAGCCGGAAGCGTACGTCCCCAAAAATGATCTGTTCATCGAAAAGGACAGTTCCGTCAACGAGCAGATTGACAGGATGCGGCACGCGGCGACGCGGGCGCTGTTCGAGCGGCGGGCCTGCATTATCGTTGCCTCGGTGTCGTGCATCTACGGTATCGGCTCGAAGGAAGATTACCTTGCGATGACGTTCGATATTCATCAGGGCGCGCGGTTTGACAGGCAGGAACTTATCGCGCGTTTGGTGGAGTTGCAGTACAAGCGCAACGATATCGCGTTCGAACGCGGGACCTTCCGGGTGCGCGGCGACACGGTGGAGCTGTTTCCGGCGCACTTTGAGGACCGGGCATGGCGGTTTGAGCTGTTCGGCGACGAGATCGACAAAATCACCGAGTTTGATCCGCTGACCGGGCAGAAATACGAGGCGCTGGAGGGCGTGCGGATCTTCGCGAACTCGCACTACATCACCCCCGGCCCGACGATGCAGCAGGCGGTGAAGCAGATTAAAGCCGATCTCAAGGAGCGGCTGAAATATTTTGAATCTGAAAACAAACTGCTGGAGGCGCAGCGGCTGGAGCAGCGCACGACGTTTGATCTGGAGATGATCGCGGCGACCGGGTTTTGCCAGGGGATCGAGAATTATTCGCGCTATCTGACGGGCCGCGCGCCCGGCGAGCCGCCGCCGACCCTGATTGAATATCTGCCGCCGGATGCGTTGCTGTTTCTTGATGAAAGCCACGTGATGCTTCCTCAACTGCGCGCCATGTATAACGGCGATTACAAGCGCAAATCGACGCTGGTCGAGTACGGGTTCCGCCTGCCCGCCGCGGTCGATAACCGGCCTTTGAAATTCGAGGAGTGGAACCGCATGCGGCCGCAGACCGTCTATGTGTCCGCCACGCCCGGCCCGTGGGAAGTCGAGCAGGCGGGCGGCATTACGGCGGAGCAGGTGGTGCGGCCGACGGGGCTTATTGACCCGGCGGTGGAGATCCGCCCGACGCATAATCAGGTCGATGATCTGATGGAGGAGGCGCGGCAGGTGATTGCGCTCGGTGGGCGGCTGCTGGTCACGACGCTGACCAAGAAAATGGCCGAGGATCTGTCGGAATATTTATCGGAGAACGGGATTGCCGTGCGCTATATGCACAGCGATGTGGATACGCTGGAGCGGATCGAGATTTTGCAGGACCTTCGCAAGGGCGCGTTCGATGTGCTGGTCGGGATTAACCTGCTGCGCGAGGGGCTGGATATCCCGGAGTGTATGCGTGTGATGATTCTGGATGCGGACAAGGAGGGGTTTTTGCGCTCGAAGACTTCATTGGTGCAGACGATCGGGCGGGCGGCGCGGAACCTGGAAGGCAAGGCGATTTTGTATGCGGACCGTGTGACCGAGAGCATGCAATACGCGATTGACGAGACCGACCGCCGCCGCGCCAAGCAGGTGGAATATAACACCGAGCACGGCATCACGCCCGCGACGGTGAAGAAAAACCTGTCCGATATTGTGTGGCAGCAGGCCGAGGAGGCGCTGGCGGGCTTTAGCGAGGAAGAGCAGGAATTGTTCGAAAATCCGGCCAAGCTGGCGAAGCATATTGCGGGGCTGAAGAAAGAGATGCTGGCGGCGGCGGCGAATCTGGAGTTTGAAGAGGCGGCAAGGTTGAGGGATGAAATTCACAGGTTGGAAGAGGCGGAGTTGGGGCTATGATTTATAAAAAATTATGCAATCGTTTTAAAAAATTTTTTGATGAAAAAAATTTAAGAAGGATAGAGGTCGTAATTGTTCTGTTAGGTTTTGTGGCAGCAGTTGCAATAGGAGTATCTCAGTGCAAGATCATGAATAATCAGACAAGGCTTAGTGAGCAACTTAGTAGGATTGATCTAACTCCTATAGCCGGCATCACTTATGATGAAGATACCAAAGACTTTTATGTTTCTAATTATGGGACTCACCCTTTTACACTGATAGAATTAGATTTCCCACTTTGTAATGTAGGCCCTAACACATATTGTAGACAAATTTTACCAGGCCAGCCTTCTACACGTATAGGGTCTCCGGAGGAAGGTTGCTTTAGTCAAGAACTATACAGGGGAGATTTTATATTCTTTCTTAAAAATGCGTTTGGGGAATCTTTTATTCAGGCGGGAAAGATAAGTCGTGGTTTAGAAAAAGATAAATTGATAAATGTAATTTTTTTGGCTCCTATTCGTGAATGCAAAGGAGATGAGTGTCACAAAGAGTGCAATTTTCGCTAAGTTATTCTTGACAAAATAAGAATAAATTCCTATAATGAGTCAAAAACCCTGAAGGAGGGTGGATGGCTCTTTATACGGAGGGGGTGATTTACGCCTCGCTGCATGATTTTAAAACCAATATTTCCAAATATACGCGGATGCTGGAGCGCGGGGAGTACCGGGCGGTGATGGTGCAGCGCTATCGCACCACGATCGGCGTTTACATCACCAATGAAAGCCAGAAGCGCTGGGCGGCGCGGCAAGCGAAAAAGTCCGAAATTTGAATTGTGTGGCCAAGGCTTGGTACACTTGTTGTTTGCGGTAATAAGGAGGTGTGAATGACAGCGCATTATCATGATGGTCCAGAGTATGATTTTGAACTGCAGGCCAGTGCGGCCCGGGCGGCGGAAGAAAAGCTGGTGGCTGTTCTCAATCACAAGAAATTTGAGATGAAGACCGAGCGGAAGCAGTGGCATGAGAAGGGCAATATTGTCTTTGAATATGAGGCGTATAAGCAGCCTTCGGGGATTGCCCGGACGGAGGCGGATTACTGGGTGCATGAGCTGCGGACGCCGGAGGATGAGACCCTGATTTATATGATGATCCCGATGCCGATTTTGCGGCGGCTGGCTAATCAGAAGATTGAGGAAGGCGGGTTTTCGCGGCGCGGCGGGGAGAACAAGGCGCAGGAGATGTTGCTGTGCGCGCTGGAGACGCTTTTTGAGCGGCTGAAGATGACGGGCGGGCAGGGCGATGCGGAGTTTTTGACGCCGCGGCAGCGCAAGAAAATGAAAAAATCCTCGGACTAAGTCCGGTTTTCGGGTCCGGTTTTCGGGTCCGGTTTTTAAACGGACGGGGCAACAAAAAACGGCGCTCCTTTTGGGAACGCCGTTTTGGCTGTAATTGCTTGCTCCGCGTTACTTCGACCAGAGGCCGAGAGTTTTTTGCCCGTCGGTTGCGGATTTCTCCATGACCTGGGGCGTTGCGGGGATTGATGGTGACTGCGGGTGGACTGTGCCTTTCCCGTAATCGCCGGCCGTTATCGGCCGACGGGTCATACGGTCATTCATCAAGCAGCGTTGCGCAGGTTTGTTGCGGCTTCTTTGCCTTTGTCGGTCTGAAGGTCGTATTCGACTTTCTGGCCTTCGTTCAGGCTGCGCATGCCTGCTTTTTCGACTGCGCTGATGTGAACGAACACATCTTTGCCACCGTCTTCTGGTTGAATAAAGCCGAAGCCTTTTGTTGGGTTAAACCATTTTACTGTTCCGGTTGCCATGAAATTTCTCCTTTATAAGCAATTCGGTTGGTGCTGGGCGCAACCGTGCGCCAAGCTCTTGTGCCTGATGAACGTCTATCAAACCGAGTCTTTTGAGGGGATAATTCCTGGCCCGTTTTCACTTGGCCGTCTTAAAAAAGCCGTGTCGTATGTCGTAAATATCAAACTATGGCGCATTAAGCGCAGATTACGGCCCTGGGGTCAAGGTAATTCGGGCTTTTGTTTTAGAACTGGCGCGAATGGGGGCGATTGTTATAGGATTAAGGGTATGAGATCTATACTTGTTTTGGCATTGTTACTGGTTCCAGGGGTTGCGATGGCGCAGCCCGGTGAGGAGCAAGTAAGCGAGCGGTTGTCGCGGCTTAATATTATGTTTGATGGCAATCTATCGGGTGCGGCGTGGGTTAAGCATTGCGGTGAGGCGCCGATTACTGAATATCCCAATTACATCGAGAATGCGCAGGCAACGATGCTCGCGCTGGCGGAGGAGATGATGAGTATGGGGATGGGGCTTACGCCGGCGCAGATTGAGCAGGTCATCCGCAAGAAGCAAGCCGACCAGGAAAAGGCGCTGAATGCGTTTTATCTTAAGAATGGATGCGAGAGTTCGCAGGCGGCGGCAGCGAAGAAGCATTTTGATATGTTCAATGCGATGGACATGGTCAAAATGCAGGATTTTCTGGGCGATATTGAGAATCGTTAAATTTTAAGAGGATTGTTAGTCGTTATAGCGCTTGCGCTTGGGGCGGATATGTTCGTTGCCCGCGGAGGCTTCGATGGCGGCGAGACGTTCCAGAGGATCAAAGGGTATGGGGTCTTGCATTGCGTGCTCAATCGGGCCGTAGCAGCCCTTGGCGTTGAAAACCCCCATCATGAGCGAGCGGCGTTGTTGTGCGACATCCTGGATGTCTTCGGCTTTGTCTGCGGTGTTGGAAACGCCTTGCTCCATCAGGAAGCCAGCTGCGGCGAGGCCTATGCCGCCTGTTGCCGTGCCGATGAGGAGCGAGCCGAGCGCGCCGGCGGCGCTGATGCCGTGGCTTTTGAGCTTGGAGTCGTCTTTGATGTCTTGCGTGCTGTAGATAAGGTCGCGCATGTTCACGGCTTCTTCCGAGAGCTGACCGCAACTGAGTTCAAGGTCGCCGATTCGGCTGATTTGCAGATCATTGCTACTGTCGGCGGCTTGAGCGTAGGACGAAGCGGTGAAGGTGAGAGCGGAGCAGAGAAGCACCAAGGCTTTTTTCGCGATCATGGGTTTAGTGTAGCATTCGAGGTCATGATTGCAAGGTCTTAATCCCAAGTAATCCGCCATTTTCCACGTAATTTTCTTGCGCAGGGGTGCCTGAGCTTTTTCTTTCAAGTCTCTGATTTCTCTTTGTTAATTTGGCTTAAATTTATCTAAAATTGCAGATATTAAAATCTTTATGTTACAATTAAAATATGGAGGAAACTCGCTGGGAGAGCCGTGTTCCGACCGCAATAGCGGCGAAACACAAAAAGTTTAGAATTGCTGTGTGTATCATGGCATGTGGGTTTTTGAGCGCCTGTAGTAATGATACGCGGCTTATGTCCTTTGCGCCTTCGCCGCCTCCGATTCCAAGAGAAGATATTACAACTGTTGAAATGGGCCGTGTGTCCCCTGCGGAAGCGTCTGTTTATGATGTGGAACCCGCCGCGGGCAGCGCTGGTGTATTGCAAAAGTGGGATGTGCCAGCTGAGGCCGCACCGGAATTGGGTTTTGAGCAACAAAAAGTGCCTACGGAGTGCAGATTGCATGACCGGTTTGATCGCAAAGCATTGCTGGCCTATGAATGGGGCGATAATCGGCTCGGTTTCAATGTACAGGGGCTGAATATGGCCGGCGGTAAGGTTGACGGCACAATGCTGAGTTATCGTTTGCGATTTAGTCCGGATGAACGCGTGGCATACAAAACCAAGCGCGAGCGTTGCCGTTATCAATCGGGATGGCAGGGTTTGATCGGCTCCGGCTATCATGAGTTCTTTGTTCGGGAAAATGATACCGTTATGCAAGGGCTTCGTGACATGCGTAGAGATGTTGAAGATCGTTTCTAAAGACAATATTTTAAACCGCTGTTTTAAAACCTTCTTTTTTGTTGTACACTTCTAGTCTGCGGTAGCCTCCGCATGTTTTTCAAATTGGTGATGCATATGAGTATAGAAACTGAACGGATGATTCTGCGCGAGTGGAAGGATGAGGATTTGGATGGCTTTGCGCGCATTAATAGCGACCATCTTATAATGGAGTATTTTCCACGCAGGCTGGATGAGAAGGATACTGAGAAGTTGGTGCAGCGTTTTCGGGCTCATTTTAAAAAGTACGGCTATGGTTTTTATGCGATCGAGCTTAAGGCAACCGGACAATTTATTGGTTTTGTTGGGTTAGGGCATGTCGAATTGGAGGTGCCGTTTGCGCCTGCGGTTGAGATTGCATGGCGTCTCGATTATGAGAGTTGGGGCAAGGGGTATGCTACGGAAGCGGCGCTTGCTGTCCTGCATTATGCGTTTACTGAGTTGGGGCTTGATGAGGTTGTGGCATACGCAGTCTTTGATAATCGCCGTTCCATTCATGTGATGGAGAAGCTGGGCATGAAGCATGATAAAAAGGGTGATTTTATGTATCCTAAGCTTCCGGAAGATAGCCCGCTTGCAAAACATGTTTTGTATCGTTTGAAGAAAAAAGACTTTATCGAGTCGGAAGCGGCTTAGGTTTTTCTTCGCATATCTTTTTTAAATTTCATCTTTACAGTATGATGAGGAGAGGTTATAACATTGCCTTATCCACATTATTTCCACTGCGTTTTCCACATATGTACTTTTGAGCGAAAGAAAGGCCATTCCTATGGTTAACAATTCAATACGATTCGTTGCGTTTTCATTGCTGCTAGGCCTTGCTGCTTGTGGCGAAGGATGGGAATTTCAACGGACGACGGCGTTTCCTTATGGTAATGAGCGCACAGCGGGAACGGGTGTTGCTTATGTTCTTGCGAAGATGATGCCAGAGAAGGAATTGAAAATTGTACCGGTCGTGCATGATCATGAGCCTGAAGCGGTTGCTGCACCTGAGCCTGAACCTCAGCCAACACCTATGCCTGAGGAAGAGGTTAAGGGCATGGAGCCTGTCTTTAAAGAGAAAGTGACCAAATAGGTTGTGGTTGAATAAGTTGAGTGTACCTGAGCCTCTGGTCAAAATTCCGTAACGGCAGTAAAATGTATCTATGAATATATGGGTTTTGGTATGGCTCGGTCTTGCGCTGACGCTGCTTTATTTTATGGGCTGGAATATGCTCATTCTTTACCGTCAGAAAAAAGCATGGCGTGAGTTTTCCGAAGGGGAAAGTTTGCGATTTAAAGATGGCGGTTTTGCCAAATCACCGGAAATGAACGGAACTTACAAAGACTATACTGTTAGTCTTTTTACGGGTGAGCATCTGGCCCCGGATGGACGCGGCAGCCGCAGGTTGGCTGCTATTGAAATACAACTTTCCAGCAAAATGCCTTTTGAGGCCGCGCTGGCGTCGGGCGGCATGGTTTCGTTCGCCCGTGAATTGCAGTTGAATGAAGAGGTTAAAATTGATCATAAGGGCTGGAAAAAGGATTATATTGCCCTCTCAAACAAGCCGGCCGCGTTAGAGAATTATTTGACGTCTGAACGTATTGAGGCGTTGATGACGTTGATCCGGGTGAAAAATGGCTGGGTTATCTTGGTCTTTAAAGGTGATACAACCTTGTTGCGTTTTGATACGGCTGATCCGTTGGACAAGGTCGGAACTTTGCGGGCGATTTTAAACCGGATGGTTGAAGCCGCGAAAATTTTGGAGTTGGAGGCCGGAGAAGCTGCAAGGCTTAAGGATGACGCCAAACGCGCAAGTCCGAAAGAAAAGCCGTTGCAGGTGGATGAGGCGGCGTTTGAGTCTACGCCGTTGGTTCTGGAGGAGGGAGAAGAGACGCAGGATGAAACCCCTCAATCTGAAAATCATAAGGAGCAGCCAGATTAAAACGGCAGGTTAAAGATTGTTCTCCAAGACTGCGCGTGAATTCGAGAAGATTTGGTTGCGATGGTTTATGGCGTTTGAATACTATATCGCCAAGTTTTATAACTTCGTTGTTTTTACGCCATTGTAAAAATTCGCGCGTGAAATTCAAAACAGAGTAGGGGTCTTTTTCCTGCGCTGCGACGTTGAGCGGCAGGTGGTTGTCCGGCATCGGAAGCCATGAATTTTGTGGCTTTTCGTTTGTCCATGGCATGGGGGTGCGTGCCCCATCGCGGCCCTGATCTGGAGGCTTGCGATTTAATCCCATAGGGTCAACAACGCGGTCCTGCGGGATTTTTGCTTCGGGCAAGCCCAACTCTTCACCTTGGTAGATGAAGCTTGTTCCGCGCAGTGAACCGAGAAGCGCGATGAGCATTTTCGAAAGGCGAGGATCATGGTCATAGCCATTGCCGCGGGGATTTAGGCGGCTGGCGACGCGCACGGAGTCATGGTTTGAAAATGCCCAGGATGGCCATGCGGATTTTTCTTTTTGGTTGAAAGCTTTAATGACGTCTCTTATGAGCGAAGGTTTGGTTTCGTTCGCAGAGATGAACTCAAAGCTATAAGCTGTGTGAAGGCGTTTGGCACTGTTTGTGTATTCGGCGCTGAGGCGGACGCCGCGTTCGCTGCCAACTTCGGCGATGCTCATGGCGCCGAATTTATCGAGAACAGTGCGGAATTGTTCCAAGAAAGCCAAGGCCGGTCTAATGCGAATATCGTATTTGTGGATTTGGCTGTTGAACTGTGTAGGAGCTTGGCCTGCACCAAAGGCGCCTTTTATGGGTTTTGTGCGCGGCGGGTTGTCGCGGAGTAGTAAGTCATGAAAGAGATGTGCAGCGGCGTCGAGGCGGAATCCGTCTACGCCGCGTTCCATCCAATATTCTGCGATATTGAATATTTCTTTGCGGACGTCGTGATTGTATAGATTGAGGTCTGGTTGTTCGGCCAGGAAATTATGGAAGTAATATTGACCACGTTCTTCGCACCATGTCCATGAATCGCCGCCGAAATGCGCAGCCCAATTGTTGGGCGGGCTGCCGTCGGGTTTGGGATCGGCCCAGACATACCAATCGGCTTTTGGATTTGTTCTACTGCTTCGGCTTTCTAAAAACCATTCGTGTTGGTCGGATGTGTGATTGAGGACGTAATCGGTGATGACTTTTAGTCCTGCTGCGTGGGCTGCTCCAATAAGATCTTCAAAATCTTTGTTGGTACCAAACATAGGGTCAACTGCGCGATAATCTGAAACGTCATAACCGTAATCTTTGCCTGGAGATTTAAAGAAAGGTGATATCCAGATGGCGTCTACGCCGAGGTCTGCGATGTAAGGCATTTTTTCGGTTATGCCCTTGAGGGTGCCCGTACCATGTTCGCTTTGGCCCGCAAAGCTGCGGGGGTAGATTTGATATATAACGGCACCGCGCCACCAATCTTGATCTGTGCTCATCCGGAAAGATTAAACAATTTGCATTACTTATGTCACTAAAAATGTATCATAAGGGGATGGAATTACCCCTTTGGGCGATTTTTGGGCTGGTTTCCGCGACGTTGTCGGCGGGGGTTTTTCTGGTGCAGGAGCGTGTGAAGCTTAACGGCTTTGTGATGGCGTTCTGGAACAAGGTTTGGTCTGTCGTTCTGATGTTGCCTTTGGCCTTGTATTTTGGTCTGCCTGATAATCCTTATTTTTACATGCTGCTGTGCGGGCAGGCGATTTTGTGGGTGATTAGTGACGTCATATTTTTTAACGCTATTCCGAAAGTCGGGGCGGGAACGATTTCGCGGATTTTACCGGGTTCGGTTATTCTGACGTTTTGTTTGTGGTTTTTGTTTAACCCCGCATTGTTTGCGGAGTATGCGGAAACGCCAGTGCGGAGTTTGTTCGTTGTTGCGGCGCTCTGCGCGTCCGTGTATTTCGCGATGAATTTGCGGCATTGCCCGGTGAGCTGGCAGGCGGTGCGGTTGATCTGGTTTGTGATTTTTGCTTCGGTGGCGGGGCCGCTGGCGGCGAAGCTCATGATGAACCATGCGAGCTCCAGTCAGGGCCCATTTGCATACGTGCTGTTCGAAGCGCTGGTGATGATTGCGATGTGGTCGGTTTATTATGTGGTGCGGCCGCCTGTGCCTTTGCGCGAATTGATTACGCGGGAGGCGGCCAAGGGCGGGTTTATGGTGGCGGTGTTTTGTTCGCTGATGGCGGCATCGAACGTCGCGGCGATTCAAATCGTCGATAACCCTGGTCTTATTCCGGCGATCAAGTTTACCGACACGATGATTATTTTGCTTTATTACCGTTTGATCCGTCACAAGGAAAAAGGTGATGTGTTGTCGGGGTTGGGGATTGTGGCTTGTGCGGCGGTGATTATAGCGTTGAAGGCTTTGTAAAAAAACGGCGGCTTTGAGGCCGCCGTTTTGGTATTCATTATTCCGTTGCCGGTTCGACATGCTCTGCGTCGTGTGCTGGTTCAGGTGCTGCTGGTGCTGCATCTGTTGCCGGCGCTACGCCTTCGGTCATGTCTTTTGGAACTTGCAGGTCGTTTGCGACGCGCATGGAGACAATTTTGTCGGGATTTGCTGGTGGTTCACCTTTCGCAATTTGATCGACATAGTCCATGCCTTCAATGACCTGGCCCCAGACGGTGTATTGACCATCAAGGAAGCCACAATCATTAAAGCAGATAAAGAATTGCGAATTCGCGCTGTCGGGGTCATTGGCGCGGGCCATTGAGACTGCGCCGCGGCCGTGATGGAGTTTGTTGAATTCGGCTTTAAGGTCAGGGTATTCAGAGCCGCCCATGCCTGTGCCGGTTGGGTCGCCTGTTTGGGCCATGAAACCGTCGATCACGCGGTGGAAAATGATTCCGTTATAGAATCCTTCGCGTGTCAGTTGTTTGATACGCTCAACATGTTTTGGTGCGGCGTCTGGTTTTAATTCGATTGTTACGTTTCCGCCGGTGGAAAGCTCCATGACGATTGTGTTTTCAGGGTCTGCAGCGTGTGCTGGGGTTGTGCCTGTCATAAGAATAATACTCCCGATAAGGTAAATAAATTTTTTGAACATCATGATGTCCTTTGTTTGATGTTGTTTGTGGAATTTGAGTCGTGCCACATGGGGCGGGAGAAAGCAAGGGGGTACTAGGCTTTCTTCAGAGTAGCGTTGTGGGTTTTAACCATGTCTTTTAAAAGACATACGCATGAAGCGCATTGAGGTTTTTCGCCGCCGGTGCAGGCTTTGTATACGTCGGCGACGCGGCATTTTTCACCGCTTTCGCGCATGTGCTGGACGGCGTCTTTGTCGGAGAAGGGATGGCAGAGGCATAGTATCATGATTGCATTGTACTTTCTTTAGCTGAAGAAAAGCTTAAGCGTAATGAGAATCATTATTACCTAAAAACGACTTAAATGCAAGTGATTCTTATTTACAGGTGGATTGCTTATGCTTCCGCGTCGATCAGTGGATCGGAATTGAGAGTGATGTAGCGTTCGATACCAATCTGCTTGATGAGGTCGAGCTGTGTTTCGTAGTGATCGGCGTGCTCTTCCTCGTCTTTGAGGATTTGCACGAAAAGATCACGGGAGACGTAATCGCCGGCGTCTTCACAGATTTTTACGGCTTCGCGGTAGGCTTTGATTCCGCCTTGCTCCAGCTTGAGGTCGCATTCGAGAACTTCCTTGACGCTTTCGCCAATCAAAAGTTTATCGACGTGTTGGAGATTGGGGACTCCTTCGAGCAAGAGGATGCGTTGGATGAAGCGATCGGCGTGGTGCATTTCCTCGATCGATTCTTTGTACTCATGTTTGGCGAGTTTGGTGACGCCCCAGCTTTCGAGCATACGTGAATGCAGGAAGTATTGGTTGATGGCGGTGAGTTCTTTTTTCAAGCCGTCATTCAGGGCTGCTATAACTTTTTTATCGCCTTTCATATCCAATCTCCTTATTGCAATGCGCGTTTGATGATTTTATCGATGTTCTTAATGTAGTGATTGTAATCGAATATAGTATCTAATGATTTTTTGTCAAGTTTTTCAGTGACTTGCGGGTCACTCTCAATTGCAGTGCGTAAGGTTTTGGTTCCACGTGATTCCCAAACGTCCATAGCGTTTTTCTGTACGATTTTATAGGCGTCCTCGCGGCTGATGCCGTTTTGGGTGAGGGCGAGGAGGAGGCGCTGCGAGAAGACAAGGCCGCCGGTTTTTTGCAAATTATCCATCATGGTTTCGGGGTATACGAGCAGATTTTCGATGACGGTGGTGAGGCGGTAGAGGGCGAAGTCGAGCGTGACGCAGGCATCGGGGCCGATGTTACGTTCGACGGAGGAATGCGAAATATCGCGTTCATGCCAGAGGGTGACATTTTCCATGGCGGGGATGACCATCGAACGAACAAGCCTTGCGAGACCTGTCAGGTTTTCGGTCAAAATCGGATTGCGTTTATGCGGCATGGCGGAGGAGCCTTTTTGGCCTTTGGCAAAGAACTCTTCGGCTTCGCGGACTTCTGTTCTTTGCAGGTGACGGATTTCGGTCGCGAGGTTTTCGATCGAGCTGGCTATGACGCCGAGTGTGGCGAAAAACATGGCGTGGCGGTCGCGCGGGATGACTTGTGTGGCAACGGTTTCGGGTTTGAGGCCAAGTTTTTTTGCGACGTGTTCTTCGACCTTGGGGTCGATGGTGGCGTAGGTGCCGACGGCGCCGGAGATGGTGCAGACGGCGATTTCTTCACGTGCGGTTTCCAGTCTTTTGCGGGCGCGTTTGAAGGCGGCGTAATGGCCGGCAAGTTTGAGGCCGAAGGTTGTGGGTTCGGCATGGATGCCGTGGCTGCGGCCGATGCAGAGCGTTTTAGCATGTTCCTGGGCGCGGGATTTAAGCGCGGCAAGCAGTTTATCGAGATCTTCGAGGAGGATATCGGCGGCTTGCGTCAATTGGACGGCAAAAGCGGTGTCGACGACGTCGGAGCTGGTCATGCCTTGGTGGACGTAGCGGGAGTCTTCGCCGACAAATTCAGCGACTGAGGTCAGGAAGGCGATAACGTCATGTTTGACTTCGCGCTCAATTTCATCAATGCGGGCGACGTTGAAATCGCCTTTCTCACGCAAGGCTTTGGCTGCGGATTTGGGCACTGTTCCAAGGTCGGCCATTTTATCGAGAGCATGGGTTTCGATCTCGAGCCAGATCTTGAACCGGTTTTCGGGTTCAAAGATTTTGGCCATTTCTGGGCGGGTGTATCTTGGTATCATGACTGTCTATTAGCACCTTACAGCGCCATTGTCATCCCTGCTTCAGGAGAAGATCCCGTGATTTTTTAAGGGCCGTAGTGTGTTTCCGAAAGGCCTGTTTTTAGTTTGCGTGGGAGTAAACTCTGCATGGGCTCGTCTGATTCATCTGCGGTTGATGGTTTCGAAGACTGTGCAAATTCATTGATGATAAAGATTTTACCCGGCTCCAGTTGATACGCTATGGCTTCATGAGTAGGTATAGCTATCATTTTAAGATCTCCATTCGGCCGGGCTAGTTTCAAAAACTCATCAATCTTCCCAACATATAGAGGCTTATCAAAAATTTTCTGTGTTTCAGGATCGTTGGAGTCTATGGTTACAGCTGCTTTTCTGAAAGTCGCCGTTAGCAGATCCACTCTACCTTCATAGGGTTCTGTTCTCACACATTCGGCAACGATAAATTTAGGAAAGCTCATGTTCAACTCCTTAGTTTTTACTATGAATCGTTCAAATTTATATGGTAATTCATGTAAAATCAATCCCTTATCATCCCCCTGAAAAAACATCAAAAACCTGTATTCAGTGGTCATTTCTTTAATAATTTTTGTTACACTGGCTTCTGGATGAGCGAAGATTCACTAAAAGATCAGAGAGACCGTTTTCTGGGGTTTGCGTTTGCGGCCTCAGATATGCTTATGGAAATCGGTAAAGATTCCAAGGTTTTAAGTGCTTTTGGGGCGGTTAAGGGCATGACGGGCTTTGAAGATAAGGTGCTTTTGGGGCGTTTGTGGAAAAACCTGTTTATTTCGCCCGATCAAGCGGTTTTGGATAGTCTTGCCAGAAATGCCAAGGATGGGCGCAGGGCCGGGCCGGTTTTGGTGACCATGCAAGATGAATCCCAAAATGCGACACGCCCTGTTTTGGTCAGTTTAATCCGGATGCCGGGCAGTCCTTCGGTTTATATCACGTTATCGCATGCCAATACGTTGACACGGCGTTTGGGGCAGGAAACCCGTCAGCAGGCCGAGGCCAATGGGCTTATGGGCCAGAAAGATTTTGCGAAGAGCGCGCAGGAAACATTGATGGCTGCGAAAGAGGCGGGACAAGAAGTGGATTTGACCCTTTTGGACATGTCCGGTTTGGAGAGCATGAAGCGCAGAGTGTCAGGCGATCAGTGGGAACAGATGATGGGCGTGATGACCAGTCTTTTGAAGACGCGATCATTGGATGGGCAATCGGCTACACAAATTTCAGAAAATCAGTACGGTATTTTGCATGACAAGAGTTTGACGGCTGAGAATTTGGTTGAACAATTGTCTGGCGTTTTGAAGGAGCATGACCCCGAGGGGATGGGTGTTGAAATTCAAAGCATGTCTGTTGATGCCGATCTTGGCCCCTTGAGTGAGCGCGAAGCTGCGAGAGCGTTGATGTATACGTTGCATGAGTTCGAGCGCAAAGGCGTTGATTTATCGCTTGATAATTTGGGTGATGGCTTCAAAGGTTTCCTTGATGAGAATGCGCACAAGATCCAGAAGTTTAAAGCGATCATTGCCAATCTTGATTTCCAGCTTCACTTCCAACCGATTGTGAGTTTGCCTAATCTTGCGGTTTCGCATTACGAAATTTTAACGCGCTTCCGCGATGGCGGGTCGCCGTATGAATGGATTGTGTTTGGTGAAGACGTTGGGTTGGCGGCGGACTTTGATTTGGCGGTGTGTGAGCGCGCTTTCCGCTATATGAGTCATGATGCATCCACCACGAACAAGTTTGCGATTAATATTTCAGGACAGTCTATTCAGAATGACGAGTTTTTTGCCTCGCTGCAAAAGAAACTAAAAGAGCATAAGAAGTTTGCTGAACGAATTGTTTTTGAAATTACTGAGTCCGCGCAGATTGAAAATCTTGATAAAGTGAATGGGTTTATCAAGATGCTGCAGGCGGACGGCTTTAAAGTATGTTTGGATGATTTTGGCGCGGGTTCGGCGTCGTTCCAGTATTTGCACAAGTTGCATGTGAATACGGTGAAGCTGGATGGTGCGTATACGATGAATATTTTAAAGAACAAACGTGATGAGGCCATGGTCAAAAATTTGGCTCAACTGTGTAAGGATCTGGATGTGAAAATTGTGGCTGAGCGCGTTGAGACGGCGGAAGAGGCGCGTATGCTTTATCATATGGGCGTTGATTATGGGCAGGGATATTGGTTCTCTAAGCCTCTGCCGAAGCCGGATTATAAGATTGATTCCGGCAAGGCTGCGCAGATTTACTAAGCCTAAATCAATCCTTCGTTGCGGAAACTTGTGTAACCATTTCTTGAAATGATGATGTGGTCGTGAATCATGATATCAAACGCTTCGGCGGCGCGGATGATTTGGTTGGTCATGTCGATGTCAGCACGAGAGGGTTTGGGATCGCCGCTGGGGTGGTTGTGTAGAAGGATCATCGCGGTTGCGCCAAGTTCGAGAGCGCGTTTCATAATTTCACGGGGATAGGCGGGGGTATGATCGACGGTGCCGCTGCCTTGAATTTCATCTTCGATGAGTTCGTTTTTCTTGTTGAGGAAGAGGATGCGGAAATGTTCACGTTTTTCGTGGGCCATTGTGGCGTGGCAATAATCCATAAGCCGTGTCCAGTTGTTCAGAACGGGCTTTTGCATGAGTTCCTGTTTCATCATGCGGTGTGACGTGGCCATGACAGTTTTTATGGCGATGGCGGTGTTTTCGGATATGCCGCTGATTTTTGTTAGGTCTTCGATAGGGGCGTTCATCAGTTCCGGTAGCGAGCCAAATTTGGTGAGCATTATTTTGGCCAAGGGTTTGACGTCCCGGCGGGGGATGCACATAAAGAGGAGAAGTTCCAAGAGCTCATAATCGGCGAGGGCATCGGGGCCGCTTTCGACAAATCGTTGTCTGAGGCGGTCGCGGTGGCCGTGATAATGGGGTGGTTCTTCTTTTGGAATAGGCTTCGCCATGTTTTTTTTTATCAGTATTTTGAGGGGGCGGGAACCTTTAAAATTTGCCTCAAAAGTCTATCAAATGTTATGTAAATTTAATGTGTTTTTCACATACATTCGATAAGATAAAATTAGTTAGATTTTTTAGGAAATCGGAAGAGGC
Source organism: uncultured Micavibrio sp. (assembly GCA_964478225.1). Taxonomy (GTDB): domain Bacteria; phylum Pseudomonadota; class Alphaproteobacteria; order Micavibrionales; family Micavibrionaceae; genus CAYZHM01. The sequence goes on along the minus strand of CAYZHM010000003.1, from coordinate 62,967 downwards.
GAATATGGGAACAAAAAAAGGCGAAAAAATATGGCATGTAGAGCAGGGCGATGGTCTTGGCGATGTCATTGTTTTTGAGGACAAGGATAAAGAGCCCCAGCCCCTACAAATTCATTGATTGTTACTTGTAGGGTGGTTTGTGATGCTCTTTTGGGGAAAGCGTAAAGATTTCATATCCACTGTCTGTCACCGCGATTGTGTGCTCAAACTGTGCGGAAAGTGAGCGATCGCGGGTTACGGCTGTCCACCCGTCATCTAAAATTTTGGTTTGATATTTTCCGGCATTGATCATGGGTTCGATGGTGAAGAACATGCCTGGCTCTAAGACCAAGCCTTCGCCGGGATTTCCTGCGTGCATGACGGATGGCGGGGCGTGGAAGACCTTGCCAAGCCCATGCCCGCAAAAATCACGGACAACGGAGAAACGGTTGGACTCTGCTATGGTTTGGATGGCGTGGCCGATGTCGCCCAGGGTGGCGCCGGGTTTAACAACCTCGATGCCGGCCATCAGGCACTCATAAGTTACATCGACAAGCTTTCGGGCTTTGATCGGGATTTTATCGCCAAGCAGATACATGCGGGAGGTGTCACCGTGCCACCCATCAAGGATAACGGTTACATCGATATTGACGATATCGCCCTCAAGAAGTTTCTTTTCCCCAGGAATGCCGTGGCACACGACATGATTAACGGATGTACAGATGGACTTGGGGTAGCCTTTGTAGCCAAGCGGTGCGGGGATTGCGCCATGTTGCTCTATAAATTTGCGGCAACGCTTATCGAGTTCCTCTGTTGTAACGCCCGGTATGACGTATTCTGTAATCATATCCAGTGTCTCGGCAGCAAGTTTTCCTGCTGCGCGCATACCCTCGAAATCGGCAGGACCATGGATCTGAATGCCTGCGGCGTTATATTGCTCTTTATCTTTCATCTTTGTTGAATTAGCGTATATTGCTTGAAAAGGCAATGTTATGAGTGATCTGAACCGCGTATATACTGCCGCCGTGCTTGTGATCGGCAATGAGATTTTGTCCGGCAGGACCCAGGACAAGAATATCCAATATATTGCTGAAAATCTGAATGAGTATGGCGTTCGCCTTATGGAGGTCCGTGTTGTGCCGGATGTTGAGTCGGCGATTGTTCATGCCGTGAACAGGTTGCGTGTGCAATATGATTATGTGTTTACGACCGGCGGGATTGGGCCGACGCATGATGACATTACCGCGCCGTGCATGGCAAAGGCGTTTGAGGTTGATCTTGTTCAGCATCCCGAAGCGTATGCTTTGCTGTTAACGCATTATGGCGACCCTAAAGAATTGACAGAGCCTCGTTTGAAAATGACCATGATACCTGAGGGAGCGGATTTGGTGTTGAACCCGGTTTCAGGGGCTCCCGGTTTTAACATCGGTAATGTTTATGTGATGGCGGGTGTACCGGCGATTATGCAGGGGATGCTGGATAGTATTTTGCCTGGTCTCAAAGGCGGGGCTGTGGTTATGAGCGAGACGATTGAAGTTGAATTGCCTGAAAGTGCGATTGCAGTGCAGCTTGGGAATATTCAGAATAACTACACGGATGTCGACATTGGAAGCTATCCTCAATATCGCGAGGGTAAGCATGTTGTCAGTGTCGTATTGCGCTCATCGGATAAAGCCAGATTGGCAGATGCTGCGCAGGACGTGCGCGATGCGCTTAGTTCGCTGTAGCCTTCACTTTATATTGCAGTTTTAGCGGATCGTCGATCAGAATGCTGTGCAGAAATGCGTAGTAATTGATGATGGCGTCGCGGCTCGTTGTCTCGCTGCTTGTGTGATAGGCAAGAGTGGGGATTTGAATGGTGCTGCCGGACCATCTGCCTTCAGAGTGTTTGATCAAACGTCCCAACTCTGTGGCTCCAAGCTGTTCAGTGGTTTTGCCCAAAGAAATGAGATACTCATCTTTCACCAGCCAGGGGGTTTCGAGAAAGGTGGCGCGTTCTTTGAATTTCGTTAGCATTAAGGGATCGAATTCCTCGCGGAAGTCGCGATTGCGGAAAACAACTCGGCCCTCTTTAATGGGGTCGGCGTCTGAAAAAGGACTTGTGTCGATAACAATTAAATTGCGTGTTTCGATGGATTTTTTTTGTAGGAAATTGGCGATGTGGAGCCAGGACTTTCCGATTTCTTCTTCGCAGGTCAGAAGCGCGGTTCCTTGAAACCCGGCTTTGAATAAAGCGTAGATTGTGCCGATGGATATCGTGTTGTCGAGCTGGCCGCTTAAATAAATACCTTTGAGTTCGGCCATTCGTGAGTAAGCCAGCGCTGTGCCGTCGGTGACATGTTCCATGCCTTCTACCCTGAAAAGAGAATCCCCATACACAGTTCGGTGGTCATATTTGTGAATGGTTCCTTCTCCAAATCGTTGACCGGTCATGTCATCATAGGCATATAGTTTTTCACCCTCAAAGCGCGTGGCGATACGGATGATTTCTTCCTGGGAATGCGGATGGGGTTCGCCATATTTGCGTTCACGCACGTATTGAGCAGCGTAGGCATATGTGCCGCCTCCTATGCTGATGAGGCCATGACGATCAATGTGCGCGCAGATGATGGCGCTGAGGGGATTGTTGCCGGTTACTTCCAGCACGCCCGCGTGCTTTTCGGTCCGTAGCCCCAGATTGCGAAAATCATGGCTGAGATGCTCCATAAATAAAAATTCGTGACCAACAACGGAAGGAACAGTCAGGTACTCTATCGTTTTGGCGATGAGTATTTCGATTTCGTTAAATCGGGCCGTCAGTGTTTTTTGAGCAATCAAGAGATAAAAACTTTAAAAACTGGGGTGGGAATCACTTGTTTTAAGGGTCTTAAAATATCATGAAATAAAAGTGATGCGAAGGTTGAACGTGGCGCTTTGTATCATATTTTGATATTTATCAAGAAGTTTCGCAGGATTTTTGGTTTACTTGGGGTGTTTTTTATATAAGGAGTTTGGATATGGAGGAACATGAGGTCAGTGGATTTTCTTCTGTCAGCGCGGGCGAAGCGCTTGCAGCGGCATTGGGGGATGCGAGCGCTATGAGTGCGGGATCGCACAATGTTCATGTGTTTCTGGTTAGTCTTACAAAGATTGGAGATGGCTGGAAGGCGGTGGCGCGGATTGTGATGGAGCCGGTTATGGAGAATGGCACTGCAGTGCTTGAAAAAGATATGGAGCATGAGGAAGAGCTAAAGAGGGACTTGAAAAAGGAAGACGAATATAGGGAGAAAATTGAAGGGGTGACGCATCTGATTGAAGCTGTCGAGAGTAAGTATGAGGCTGAAAACGAGCGCGATTATTCTCATTTGTGGTTGGAAGTAGAATATGAGTTAACCTATCATCAAGTCGAGCGTCCACCTCACTTTGATTATGTGCATTTTGTGCCTCCACAATTTTGGGATGATGTACAAAAGCGCATAATGGACGCGGATTTTAATCTTGCCGTACATCGAAAAGAATTTGGTAATGATCTTAAAACATTTGCGCCCAAAAGAGATATGGGCCCGGGTGTTTCGCCGCGCCGAGATAAGAAGTATGTTTTTGCCAATGGTCTTGATGAAAATCTCGGGTGATTTTAGTTCCCAAGTTCTGTGCTATGCAAATCGTCGCTTATTTCGTGATTGGTGGGCCCGGGGGGACTTGAACCCCCACGTCCTTGCGAACAACAGATTTTAAGTCCGTTGACATAGCTATATCCTATTGTTTTTATTTGCTAAATTTTTACACATTCTAAAACTGTGTAAGAAAATGGGCAAGTCTATCTCCTGCACGCAATCATTCCTCATTCGAAATATTGATGGCGCTGTCAAGCTCAGGCTCTTCCTATGTGCTTGTTTGTCGCGGGGCTGCCAATACCCATAATATAGTCGTTGGGATCTTCGGGTTCTCTTGCAGCCTGTATGACGAGATCCATAATCTCTAATGCATACAGGTCGAACTCCTCATCTAGCAAGGGTGCTTTTCCTTGAAAATAGGGCTGTTTGAAATTTTGTTTAGCGTTCATAACTTTTCTTTCGAGCACTACAAGGAGCCAGGCATGTGGCCCAGCTCCTTTGTTTAGCACTTAGTTAGGGGTTCCACCTTCGGATTGCATATCAGCTTTCTGCTTTTTGCTATCCTTGTTGCCTTGAGTGTTTCTATTTTTTTCCTCAGGCTTGCCCTTAGGGGACTTTTCAGCCGGGCGGAGTTCGTTTGGTTGTTTGTTTTTGTTAAACATTGTTTCTTCCTTCATTTTGGGTTTAAGTTTTTCGTATGTTTTGAACCTAAGGACTTCAGAGTCAGGAAGCGATGTGGGAAAATCGCGGTAATATAAATTTTTTGTAAGGAGCGAATTTGAAAAAATAAGCGCTATCTTTTTTTAAATACATGCTTTGCTTGTAAGCTGTGTGCACTCGATATAAGCGGGGATAGAGGGTGCACCCAGCTCATCTTGCAAAGACGTACGAGCACGTGAGAGGCGGGAACGAACTGTGCCAACTGGAATTTGTAATATTTCAGATGTTTCCTGATACGTTCTACCTTCTATACATACCAAAATCAAAATTTTGCTGTGTTCAGCGCTCATCCGCCCCATGGCCCTCTGAACATCAGAGAAATCCATGTGTGCATCCTGCATAGGCTTTATAGACAGTTTGCTTATATAAGGCTCAGGGTCGTATTGTGTTTCAAATTTTACCTTGCGGCGATAACCAGAAACAAAAAGATTATACATGATTTTTGATGTCCAGCTGAACAGGTTGGTGTCGTCTTGAAAGTAATCAGCTTTTTCAAGGGCGCGCAGGCAGGTAGACTGAAGTAGATCGTCTGCTTCTGTTTTGTTTCGTGTCAGACGCAGTGCAAATTTTTGCAGTTTTTGGGTTTCTGCAACCAGAGCGTTTTGGGTGAACATAATAGCCTCTCCTATGGGTTTTGTGTCGTATGAGGCCGAGGCTATGAGGTATTGCATTAGGAAACTATGCGAAAAACTGATGCGCGCATAATATTTGTATAAAGCCTAAAATTTGAGATGTGAAAAAACCGCCCAGCAAAGTCAGGCGGTTTTACACAGTTAAGTAAATATAAGATTAAGCCGCTTTTGCTGAGCTGCAGCCACAGTCTTTTTCAAGCTGCTCCATCTTCTTTTTCGCGTCTTCTTTTGAAATGTTCGCCTTCTCTTGCAGTTTGGCAAAAAATTCATCGCGTTTCCCATCATAAAGTTTTACATCATTATCGCTGAGGCCGCTCCAGGTTTCTTTGATTTTTCTGTGAAGTTTTTCGGCGCTATCTTTTGAGTTTTGATCTTTATTCATGTTTTGATTTTTATTGTCCATTTTGATCTCCTTGATCTTGGGGTTGATTAGATTTGCGAACCGCAGATCCGTACAAGAACCTCGCAAATGTCGCATAATAATGCGATGTGTAATGAGGGCTGTTGTATAAGAAACTCATAAAGGCCTTTTGATGTCATTTTGGTTACGGATTTTGTAAGCATTTTCAGCTTCTGCCTTTAGGTTGTTTCCCTTGCGTATGAGAGCTTCGCCCTCGCTCATTGTGGACTCACCTTGGGAAACCAGATTTTCGCCTTTATTCATCTCTTTTTTTCCTGATTTAACCAAGTCGTTTCCTTTGGAAATTAAATATTCACCTTCAGACCATTGCTGTCCCATTTCCTGAACTTCAGCGCCTTGTCCCTGAATTTTTTCTCCAAAAGAGAGATCTCTGGATGAGTTACATGCTCCCAATAGTAATACAGCAGCGAAGGAGGTGATTAAGACTGGTTGGTTGATAAGTTTCATGAGTTTATCTTTCTGTTAACGTTTTTAATCTTCAGCCCTTGATGTGGTCTTTAAACTAATGGCTTCTCACTTTTTAGAGTGTGTATAACCGCAGCAGTAATGAAGAGGGCAAGAAAGATCATAAATAAAATACGTGCAATATCTGTGGCCCCTGAGCCTGCAGCACTAAAGCCAAGTGCACCCACAATCATTGCTATCACAAAAAATATTGCTGCCCATCTAAGCATGGCCTGACTCAAGCTGATTGTTCTGCGCGGGTATGGCGCATATATGTCCTAAAGCCTTGCCGCAAACCAAATAATGACGATCGGTCGAATGAGAAGCCATATCACCAAGCGAAACAATGCCGACCAGCCGTTTGTCTTTATCCAGAACAGGCATGCGGCGCACTTTGTTTTTTGTCATGTTCAATGCGACGTCTTCCATCTCGTCAGTATCGCGACAATAGAGAATTTCCTTCGTCATGACTTGCGCAGCTTTAGTTTGCGCTGGATCGTGGGATTCGGCCACGCAGCGTAAGGCAAGGTCGCGGTCTGTGATCACACCGACCAGCCTGTCATTCTCACCTACGAGGATGCTTCCGCAGTCGCTGTTTTGCATTTTTTTTGCGACTTCGTGCAGAAGTGTGTCGGGCGTAACAATTTGTACGTCTTTGCTCATAATGTCTTTGATCTTCATAATTTTATCCTTTTCGGTTTTGGTTTTTTCTAGCGTCTGAAGTCGATGACGACACGCCGGTTTTGTTGATTTTTTATGCCATCAGCAGTTTTTACGGCTTGTTCGTATTCCCCGCGCGCTTCTCGGTCGAGCGTCTGGTTTTGAATTCCGCGTTTCATAAGAGCATTGGATACGGCCTGTTCACGCTCATGTGAGAGTGTTTGATTATAGTCCACTGTGCCACGGCTATCCGTATAGCCGGTGACGGTGACCTGCTTGGGGTGATATTGATTAATTTCTCGTGCAATTTTGTCCAGCGTTGACATCTCATTGCCGCGAATATCGGATTTATCAAAATCAAAAAGAACGGTGTAGGAGTGAACAATGGGCAGCAGGGGTGCCTGCGGGGGTAGTTTACGGGTAACTGGTTTTGGTGTTGGCGATGCGGCCTGCGCAATCTCTTCTTTCATCATATTGCTGACGCAGCCATCGCTATAATTGCGGGGTGGCTCGCGATAGTGTTCGCAAGGCTCTCTTTGTTCGTATTGTGTGTATCTCTTGGTGTCCATGCGATCTTGCTGATGTTCTTTTTGCGTGTAATTGTTTTGCGAAATTTCCGCGCGGGGGGTATAACGCGGCCCTGATGATTTCCACATGCTGTTGTGTGAATAGCAGCCGCTCAATGTCAACGCGGCGGTGCATAGTATTATTGTCTTGGTTCTCATGACGGATTTCCTTTTTATCGAATTTTGTGATCCGACCATCGCAGGACGAGCATCAGGAAGCGATGAGGAAGGTGCGTGACGATATAAGGATTGTGTAAGGAGGCGCGAAAAGTTTATGCCGAAAGCTTCAGCACACCCTGTTCATATAGGGGTGCGATCTCGGCGATTTCCATGCGGTAACCAATGCCTGCCTCCGTGACGATGCGCACGGGAAGGGACGGGTTTTTTTCAATCTTCTCTCGGATCTGGCCGACAAAAACGCGCAAATACTGCGTATCCTCACCATGCGCGTTGCCCCACACAGCCTTGAGGATATCCCGATGTGGCAGCATCTTGCCGCGATGGATCATGAAATAGCGCAGCAAATTATATTCCTTGGGCGTAAATTCTATAAGCTCATCGCTCAAAAACACTTCATGACGCACCAGATCCATTCGCAAGGGGCCGTTCACCAGCTCCGGCTCTCCCGTTTCCTGCACAGCCGCCGAGCGCAGGGCGGCGTTGATGCGTGCCTTCAGAACATCAGCATTGAAAGGCTTGAACACGTAATCGCTTGCTCCTTCATTCAGGCACGAAACGACGGATTCATTATCCGTATCGACCGAGATGATGATAATCGGCACTTGGGACCATTCTCGCAAGCTGCGGATAAGATCAACTCCGTTCATATCGGGTAGGTCGGGATCTAGCAGGACCAGGTCAGGGCGAATGGAGACGCATAGCTGGATGGCTTGCTTGCCTGTCGTGCAATCCACAAGCTTGAACTGCGCTTCGTCCAGAAACAGGGAAAGCATCTTCTGGCTGGTTTTAGTACTGTCCGCGACTAGCAGAACATTTTTCTTTTTATTCATGTGATGCCAAAACCGTGCTCGTTATAATTTACGGCACGTGTAAAAATTTTATTTTTCAGAAAGTGCTTTCTTATAGCACAGTATTAGAAAATGAAGTAGTTCTTAATATTCTCAGGGCAAGATATTAAAAAAGCATGCAGTGCTTTTATGTCTATTAAGCCTTAAGCATGGTGGGCCCGGGGGGACTTGAACCCCCACGTCCTTGCGAACAACAGATTTTAAGTCTGCAGCGTCTACCATTCCGCCACGGGCCCGATTTTCACAGGGATGATAATCATAAACAGCCGTGGGATGCAATCGCGAATGGTCGAGATGCTTTAATTACTGGCAGATAGCGCTGAGGCGCTGGATTGTTTTGCGCCCCCCTGTGGTGAGGTAGAGCTGCTTTTTGCGCCGTTCATCGGGGCAAACTCTGGCTTCAATGAAGTGGTGAGTGCTGCCTTTTCGGCTGTAACGGCTGAGGGCGGTGATGATGCGCGAGACTGTGGAGAGAGGCAAATTGGTCTTTTGGGCCAGTTCAGTCAACGACAGGCCCTCATTCATGGAAATCTCGATCAGGCATACCGCGTACTGCAGTGGGAATTCATTGTCGATTTTTTGGAATTCTCTGAGCGTGTCCAGCATATAGGCCATGGGTTGTCTTTTGCGGGACTTTTTTACCGCAGAGGCTTTTTGTTTGAACAGGGATTGTTTTGTTTGTTTCATGGCGGCTATTGGCCGGTGAGCCTTGGAGTTCTGTGAAGAAGCCTCCTAAGTGGTTGTGTGCTCTGTTAGACCATACTCCTTGTTTTTGCTGCCCGTACTAACGTGCGTGCTGCTGCTTAAGTTCGTATGTCTTTATAATCCCCGGATTGTTTGCCTTGGGCAAATCTTTATGGTCACACATAACCCTGTATGATTTTCTATAATCTATTGATTAATATGTCAAGAAAATACTGTAAGGCCTAGCCTGAGGCAGCTCTGAGGGAGTTTGGAGGGGGCCGGTTTCCAAGAATAGCGATAAATTTTGCAGGATCGAGGCTGTTATGGCCATGCAAGGCGGTGTTTTCGAATAGAACAATAGGGTGCTGTGCGTAGCCCTTGATGACGATGGGAGCTTTGGAAAAGTGATGGATTTGGCCCGATGCGGCCTTGAATATGCAATTTCTAATGGTTTTTGCATGAATAAACTCAAGGGAGAAGCATGATAGGGTAGAGAATTTGCTGTTCCGTAGCACTGAGCCGCTTATATCCGTGGCGCCGAAGGATGCGCCTTGGAAATCTGTGTGATCCATAAGGGAATCCACAAGGCACGCGTTGTAAAGTTCGCAGTTGTTGAAGGTGCCGTGGCTAAGGTCTGCCTCGGAAAGGTTGGCGCCGCTAAGATTGCTGCCACTGAAGTCTGTATTTCTAAGCTGGCCGCCATCAAGATTGACGTTGCTGAGATTGAGATATTTTAAGTTGGCGTTTTCAAGGCATATATTTTGCGCTATGGCATCTTCTATGCATGTTTTGACGGAGCCAGCTTGTCCTTTGTATAGGATCTTTCCATCATTGGACTTAATGGTAAAGACGTTCATGATAACCTCCCTAGTAACTCTTACACAGTTTTTATATGCTCACGGTCTTGGTTTTCTATTTTTGCGGGAGCATTCGTTTTTTGTTGTAACCAATAGTTGATATCTCGCAAGTTTTGTCAAGAAAATTCTATAAAAACGGCAAAAAATTTTAAACCTAAGCTACTGTATATATTATGATAATTTGTTCTCCTGTTTGAAGTTTGCCAAGAGCACAATAACCTCTATGGTAGAAAAATATAAGGAATGTGCGGGAAACTAGCATGGTTGAGAGTGATAATATGATGCCTTTGGAAGCCGGTCAGAAGGTTATCAGGAGTTTTGTAAAAACTTTGCCTGATACGGCGGGCGTGTACCGAATGCTCGGAAAAGACGATGAGGTTTTGTATGTGGGCAAAGCAAAGTCGCTGAAAAAGCGGGTAGTGTCCTATGCCCATGTCGATCGTTTGTCTCAGCGTTTGCAAACCATGGTGTCGTTGACGCAACGCATGGAGTTTATTCTGACCCAGACTGAAGCCGAGGCTTTGTTGCTTGAGGCGAACCTGATCAAGAAGCTTAAGCCGCGTTACAATATTTTGCTGCGGGATGATAAGTCATTTCCTTATATTGCGATTACAAGTGGGCACGATTATCCGATGGTTAAAAAGCATCGGGGGGTGAAGAAGGAAGAGGGAGATTATTTTGGGCCGTTTGCGAGTGCCGGGGCTGTGAACCGTACGATCGCAACGTTACAGCGTGTTTTCATGTTGCGCAATTGTTCGGATCATGTCTTTGCATCAAGAACGCGGCCTTGTTTGCAATACCATATAAAGAGATGTACTGCCCCATGCGTGGGGTATGTAAGCCGTGAAGAATATGGTCGGCAAGTCTCACAAGCCCGCGAATTTCTTGAAGGGCATTCGGCTAAAATTCAGGGACAATTTGCCAAGGCGATGCAAAAGGCCAGCGATGTGCAAAATTATGAGGAGGCCGCTTTGTTGCGTGATCGCATACGCGCGTTAAGTGCCGTTCAATCGCATCAGGATATCAATTTTGAAGGAGTGAAGAATGCTGATGTGATTGCGATCGTGCAGCAAGAGCATCAAAGCTGCGTACAGGTGTTTTTCTTCCGAAGTGGGCATAATTTTGGCAATCATGCCTATTTTCTGCGCCATGGCAAAGATGAAAGTGCTGAAAATATTTTGCTCGCTGTGTTGGGGCAGTTTTATCAGAATAAAATGCCCCCAGCAGAAATTATTGTGAATGTTGATATTCCCGATAAGGATGTCTTAGAGCGGGCATTGAAAGAGAGTGTGGTTTTGTTCGGTGGGCAGCACGGGGTAAAGATCACTCATCCGGTCCGCGGTACGCGCAAGCGCATGCTGGATTTTGTAGAAAATAATGCGCAAGGGGCATTGGTCCGGCATCTTGGGGAAAAGGCAGGGCAAGCGCGCTTGCTTAAAGGTGTTCAGGAGCTGTTTGATCTCGAGGATGTTCCGCGGCGTATTGAGGTTTATGATAACTCGCATATTTCCGGGACGAATATGGTGGGGGCGATGATTGTTGCGGGGGCAGAGGGGTTTGAGAAAAAATCGTATCGCAAGTTTAATATCAAAAAAGCGGCGGCATCTGACGATTATGCAATGATGAGAGAAGTGCTGGAGAGGCGCTTTTCACGCGCACTTAAGGAACAAGATGAAGGCGGCGAAGCATGGCCTGATCTTATTCTTATTGATGGGGGCTTGGGTCAGTATAACGCGGCGCGGGATGTTCTGGAGGAAATGGGGATCATTGATCGTGTGGCTGTTGCGGCGATTGCAAAGGGCGTTGATCGTAATGCGGGGCGAGAAAAATTTTTTACAGAGGCGAAGAAAAATTTCCAGCTTAAGGAGGCGGATCCTGTTCTTCACTATCTACAGCAATTGCGAGACGAGGCGCACCGTTTTGCAATAGGCGCGCATAGGGCGCGGAGAAAAAAAGAAACGATTCGATCCGAGTTGGATAGTATACCCGGCATCGGAGGCAAACGAAAAAAAGCGATGCTGCATTATTTTGGATCGGCAAATGCTGTTGCAGATGCAAATGTCGAGGATTTGATTAGGGTTGAGGGGATTTCCAAAGCGATGGCGCAAAAGATTTATAATTTTTTTCATGAAAAATAGTGCACAAGAAAAAACACGCAAAAATTTTTTTAGAACAAATGCTTGTAAGATTTTTGTGAAATTTTAAAAAACCTATCTTGCGACAATAGAGAGGTCATGGTAGGTTCTTTTTAATCATTGAATTTGAAAACAAACGACTGAATTGTCGCCGAAATTTTTTCGGGTCTGCGTGTGATTTTTTTTGCATTTTAAATAAGAAAACTAAAACAAAAAAAGGGGATATTTACTATGTTTCACCGAGTTAAGTCTGAGTCGCCGTCCGAGCAAGTTCCATCCATTAAGCCGGCTGAGAAGCCTTATTTGGATGTTGCTGAGAAAGTGCGTCCTGAGCAAAATAGTGCAAAAGATACATCTGCAGAGAAGAGCGTTTCAGCGCCTTCATTCCCTTCATCGCCTGCCAGCGTCTACAAATCCGGCGTTGTGTCTAGTTCAATGAAAGAAAAAGAGAGTGTTGCTAATCCAGCTCCTAAAGCTCAATCCTATTTACAAGTTTCCAACAAAAAAGAAGAGGACTCCAAAACTATGTCAGACACAATTTCACAAAGCGAAAAGCCAATGGCCAGAGCATCAGAGACAGCGCCGGCAAGCCCATATCAGCGCGCCAGCACATCGAGCGCCGGTGTCACAGGATATTCTCCTTCTTACACTTCTCCATACTCACAGGCTCCAGCAGCTCCGAGTGAAGTTTATAGCGCTAATGAGCGTAAGTTGACGATTGGACGTGGCATCACAATGTCCGGCGAAATCGAGAGCTGCGATCATTTGTATGTTGAAGGTACTGTTGAAGCTGCGCTGAAGGGTGCTCAGGTTTTGGAAGTTGCTGAAAGCGGTGTTTTCTACGGTACTGTAGAAATTGAAGAAGCAAACATTGCAGGACGTTTTGAAGGCGAGATTGCTGTGAAGGGTCGTTTGACGCTTGAAGCAACAGCTGTGATTACTGGAACGATTTCGTACGGTGAAATTCAAATTGAAGCCGGTGCGGTTATTGATGGCCGTATGACGCCAATGACTGCTGCAAAAGCATCCAAGGCGCAAGCTGAAGATAAGAAAATGTCCTCAGGTTCAAGCCTGTTCCAAGAGAGCAATTAATCTCGCTTGGTTACAGTTGGAAGGATTTAAAAGCCGGGGTCGTTATTATACGGCTCCGGCTTTTTCTTTTTGGAACAGACATGTTTCGGTTTTGCAGATTTTTATTGATAACTGTTGGTTTGTTTGGGGTGTCGTTTGCCGAGAATGCCGGTGATGGTTGTTCTTTGGACTTGCGTTTTTCATCTGAGCCTTTAGCCGTTCATAAAATTTCTTATGTGTTTGATGGGGTTCGTCCTCCGGGATATGGCGCGCCGCCATCTTCCCCAACGCTTGCGCCGTGCGTGAATGATCAAATGCGGCGTATTCACAAGCCGCCAATCACAAAGATTCAGTCAGATTTTTCGTTGAGCGATGATCAGGGCTATGACTTATAGCTCCTTATCTTTATATGAACATAAATCAACGACGATGCATTCCTTGCATAAAGGTTTCCGCGCCTTGCACGTATACCGTCCGTGCAGAATAAGCCAGTGGTGTGCGTGATGTGCGAATTCTTCGGGGACGACTTTTAAAAGTTTTTGTTCAACTTCGTCAGGGTTTTTTCCCGGGGCCAGGCCGGTGCGGTTGCTGACCCTGAATATGTGAGTGTCTACAGCCATGGTGGGTTGGTTGAAGGCGACATTTAGAACAACATTCGCAGTTTTGCGTCCGACGCCTGGTAATTTCATTAAATCTTCGCGCGTGCCCGGAACTTTTCCATTAAAATCCCTGACCAGGATTTCGGCCATGGTCATAACATTTTTGGCTTTGGTGTTATAAAGGCCAATCGTTTTTATATGAGTTTTTAGTTCATCAAGTCCGAGATCTATCATCTTTTGAGGAGTGTCTACGTTTTGAAACAGCTTTTTCGTGGCTTTGTTTACGCCGATATCTGTGGCTTGAGCGCTTAAGGTTACAGCAACAAGAAGGGTGTATGGATTCGTATATTCCAAGTCACTTTTGGGGGAGGGATTTTGTTCTTTGAGCCGCCTGAAGAATTCGTGAATTTCTTGTGATTTCATACGATTTATAGTAGATATATCCTATGCAATTTAAAGAGAATTTTGAGATCAGTGCCGTGCACGAGAATATTGATTATGCTCGCGGAAATGGCCTGACGATTCATCATTGGTTTGAAGATTCAAACTATGGCCCGGTTTTGATTGCAAAAACGGGGAAGGGTGTTTGTTGGTTGGCGATTGCACAGGATAAAACCGCTTCGTATCAAAAAATGAAAGCGCATTGGCCAATGGCGCGGTTTGTTGATCTTGAGATGAGAGATGGAATTTCTTCACCGTGTGCGCTCGATCTTTATGGGACAAAGTTTCAGATCAGCGTGTGGAAAGCCCTGTTGCAAATTCCGCGTGGCCGCACGGTTAGTTATCAGGATATTGCGCTTCGTGTTGGAAAGCCTAGGGCTGTCCGTGCTGTAGGGACGGCTGTGGGGGCTAACCCTGTAGGAATTCTCGTTCCATGTCACCGTGTTATTCGCAGCGACGGCGGGATTGGCGGTTATATGTGGGGCGTGGAGCTGAAGCGTGAAATTCTAAAAGCTGAAGCCGCTTAGAGATTCAAAACATCTTTCATCGAATATAAGCCGGGTTTTTGGTCTTTTGTCCAGAGGGCAGCACGAATGGCGCCGCGGGCAAAAAGGCTGCGATCGGTTGCGCGGTGTGTGAGTTCGAGGCGTTCGCCTTGTCCATAAAAGTAAGCTGTGTGATCGCCGACGACATCTCCGCCTCTTGCGACCGAAAATCCTATATTGCCGGGGCGGCGTGGTCCTGTTTCTCCGTGACGGGCAAAATCTGCGGTCTTTTCAAGGTTGACTGCGCGTCCTGCCGCTGCTGCCTTCCCGATAGCGAGGGCTGTGCCTGATGGGGCGTCGACCTTGTTTTTGTGATGGCTTTCAAAAATTTCAATGTCCCAGTTTTCAACCAATCTGTTTGCGGCTTGCTCTACGAGTGAGAGCAGGACATTTACTCCAACGCTGTAGTTTGCGGAGTAAACGATAGGGGCATCTTTCGAAGCATCTTTGAGGTCTTGTTCATCGGTTGCGCGCAATCCGGTTGTGCCGATGATGTAGGCTTTTTTATGTTTTGATGCGAGCCATGCATGCTTATGTGCGGCGGAAGGAGAGGTGAAGTCGATCACTGCATCCGATTTTTTAAAAAGTTCGTCTGCATCGTCCGTTATGAAATATTCAAGGTCTTTCGCTTTTTTGAGTTCCTCGGGCAATACACTGCCTCCGGCGAGTTCTGCTCCTTCAAACGCGCCGGAAAGAATTTCGCTTACGAGCAAAGAGCCGACGCGGCCCATGCATCCTGTGATACCAATTTTCATTATAGTATTCCTTTTACTTAGTCTTTGAGATCATCCCACATATCGCGCATTTTTGTAAAGAACCCGCTGGATTCAGGGGAATTCTTTGTTGCGTTCTTACCAGATCCGCCCATGCTTTCGTGGAGCTGTTGAAGGAGGTCTTGCTGCTTTTTGTCAAGATTAACGGGGGTTTCAACGAAAATCTCGATAAAGGCGTCGCCTCGAGCTTCTGAGTTTAAGACACTCATGCCTTGGCCTTTCAGACGGAATTGTTGTCCTGTTTGTGCTCCAGGCGGAATTTTGACCTTAGATTTTCCGCCTTCAATCTTGGGGATTTCGATATCTCCTCCTAAGGCGGCTTTGGTCATGGGAATAGGGACGCGGCAGTAAAGGTTGGATCCGTCGCGCTTAAAGAACTTATGTGGCTTAATTGTAACCAGGATATATAGATCGCCGGGTGAAGATCCCCTCACTCCCGCTTCGCCTTGACCGCTGAGACGGATGCGTCTTCCATGTTCGACCCCGGCAGGGATTTTGACTTTAAGTTCTTTCTTCTTATGAACACGACCTTCGCCTGCACAGGCTTTGCATGAATCCTTGATGACTTTTCCCATGCCATTGCAGGAAGGGCAGGTTCGTTCAATTGTAAAAAAGCCTTGCTGTTGGCGTATGCGTCCTGCGCCGTCGCAGGTTGTGCATTTGTCAGGTTCTTTTCCGCCCTCGGCTCCCGTTCCCTTACAAGTTTCACAAGCCTGGTTAATGGAGAGCGATATTTTGGTTTCTTTGCCTTTAAAAGCGTCTTCCAGCGACATCTCCATACTGTATTGCAAGTCGGAGCCTCGTCCTGATGCCCGTCCGCCGCCTCTGCCTTGGCCCATCATGTCGCCAAACATGTCTTCGAAGATGTCAGAGAAAGCCCCAAATCCTCCGCCCGTAAAGCCTGCGCCGCTGCGGGCTCCGCCACTGGCGCCCATTGATCCGTCGAAGGCTGCTGTACCGAAACGATCATAAGCAGCTCGCCTTTGTTCATCCTTCAGGACGTCATAGGCCTGATTAATTTCTTTAAATTTTTCTTCTGCGTCCGGGTTGCCTTTGTTTTGGTCCGGGTGATATTTCATCGCCAGCTTGCGGTAGGCTTTCTTGATCTCATCAGCACTTGCTGATTTTGTTATGCCTAAAACATCGTAATAATCTTTGCTCATTGCGGGCTATCCTGCTTTTTTATCAGAATGCCATAAGCCCAGGAAATCAGCAATTTGCGTGAGCCACGATGTTCCTGAGGTGCGACGGTTTTGATTGGCTGCGGTTGTAACTTTAATTTTACCAATCCGCTTTGCATAGGCGAGCCGTTGCTGTTCGGTTTTTATATTGGCGTAGGCTTCGGTGATGAGGTGGAAGCGGTGTTTTGAAAGTTCCCGGTTGTAAGGATTATGATCCGGGTGATGTTTTATCGCCAGCCGGCGATAGGCACGCCGGACTTCCTCATCGCTCGCAGCCGCACTTACATTCAAGACGTCAAAATAAGATACAGGGATTCTTTGAGAGTCATGTCCTGGCGACATACCGTTTGTACCTTTCCTGATATCAGGGTTGTCATGGGTTTCACTTTGCCTTTTCGAGGCGTTTACGCAGTCAACCAACCTTAAGCTTAGTCGTTTTTGTTTTGCTCGTCGTCCTCGATTTCAAGATCCATGACTTCAGCGTCTACTGTTTCAGGAGAATGGTCGCCTGTGCTTTCGCTGGAAGATTCTTCTTGAGCTTTGCGATAGGCCATCTCACCCAGTTTCATGCTGACTTGAGCCAGTTCCTGAGTTTTATCGCTGATGGCTTTGGCGTCATCGCCTTCCATCGCTGATTTGAGTTCAGCGATTGCTGTTTCTATTTTTGATCTTTCATCTTCGGGAAGATCATTGCCAAATTCAGCTACAGACTTTTCAGTGCTGTGAATGAGGGCCTCAGCCTGGTTGCGCTTTTCAACGGCTTCGCGGCGTTTTTTGTCGCTCTCAGCATTTTCTTCCGCTTCTTTGACCATTTTCTCGATGTCGGATTCATTTAAGCCGCCTGAGGCCTGAATACGGATTTGCTGCTCTTTGTTGGTTGCCTTGTCTTTGGCGGAGACTTGAACAATGCCGTTGGCGTCAATATCAAATGTGACTTCGATTTGTGGAACGCCACGTGGTGCGGGCGGAATTCCCACCAGATCGAATTGCCCGAGGAGTTTATTGTCCGCCGCCATTTCACGTTCGCCCTGGAAAACACGGATGGTCACCGCGCTTTGGCTATCTTCTGCGGTGGAGAAGACTTGTGATTTCTTGGTTGGAATTGTTGTGTTGCGCTCAATCAGTCTTGTGAATACGCCGCCGAGAGTTTCAATTCCCAAAGATAGCGGAGTAACGTCGAGAAGGAGAACATCCTTAACGTCACCCTGAAGAACGCCGGCTTGAATTGCGGCACCATCGGCTACAACTTCATCAGGGTTCACGCCTTTGTGTGGTTCCTTACCGAAGAACTCTTTCACTGTCTCGATAATCTTGGGCATACGGGTCATACCGCCAACCAAGACTACATCATCGATTTCTGATGCCTTGAGGCCAGAATCTTTGAGTGCTGCTTTGAGGGGGGCGATCGTACGCTTAACCAGATCCTCGACGAGAGATTCAAGCTTAGCACGGCTCAGCTTGATGTTGAGGTGTTTTGGCCCGCTGGCATCTGCTGTAATAAACGGCAGGTTGACTTCGGTTTGTGTTGTGCTGGAGAGCTCAATTTTGGCTTTTTCAGCTGCTTCCTTGAGGCGCTGAAGTGCGAGCTTGTCGTTGCGAAGATCGATACCTTGTTCTTTTTTAAATTCGTCAGCAAGGTAATCAATGATGCGTCCGTCAAAGTCTTCCCCGCCAAGGAATGTGTCGCCGTTGGTCGATTTTACTTCGAATACGCCATCACCAATTTCGAGGATGGAAATATCGAATGTTCCGCCGCCGAGGTCGTAAACGGCGATTTTACCGGATGATCTTTTATCGAGGCCGTAGGCGAGGGCGGCTGCGGTTGGTTCATTGATAATGCGCTCAACATCAAGGCCGGCGATCTTTCCGGCATCTTTCGTTGCTTGACGCTGAGAGTCGTTAAAGTAGGCTGGGACTGTGATAACGGCTTTGGTTACTGGCTCGCCTAAATAGGCTTCAGCTGTTTCCTTCATTTTTTGCAGAACCATTGCTGCGATTTGAGAAGGGGCGTATTTCTCGCCGTCGATTTCTACCCAAGCATCGCCGTTATCGCCTTCGATAACTTTGAACGGGGCTTTTTGAATGAGTTCTTTGGCTTCCTGATCATCAAAGCGGCGGCCGATAAGACGCTTGATTGCGTAAAGTGTGTTTTCGGGATTGGTTACGGCCTGGCGCTTAGCAGGTTGTCCAACAAGGCGTTCACCGTCTTTTGTAAAGGCCACCATGGATGGAGTTGTTCTGGCGCCTTCTGAATTTTCTATAACCTTTGGCTCCTTGCCTTCCATAACGGCAACGCAGGAGTTTGTAGTACCCAAATCAATTCCAATAATTTTGCTCATTTTTACTTTCCTTTTTTGCGGCAGATAGAAGTCCAAAAGCCCTTAAATTGTGGCACTTTTGCTATCCCCTAGGTTTTGTTTCAACTTATAAAATGGGACTATAGCATAGAAATTTCAAGGGTCTAGTCTTTGGCGTGAAAAATTTATACTTCCTGATCGAGGTTCCCGCCAGGCTCTCTGGATGGGGCTTCACTCAACCCGTGTCCCTGACCATCATCTTTGACTACTCCGACGCGTGCCGGGCGGAGCAATCTGTCATTGAGTATGTAGCCAGTTTCTAGAACCTGGATGATTATTCCTGGCTGTTTGCTTGGATCAGGGACTTCGAACATGACTTCGTGGTAATTGGGATTAAAGATCTCGCCCAGTGGGTTAACGCTTTTGATTTGGTTTTTTTCAAAGGTTTTAAGCAGCGCACGTTCAGTGGCTTCGACTCCGTCAAAGAGACTTTTGATTTGGGGTTCGGCGTTGATCAGTTCCTGAGGGGCGGCATCAAGTGCACGGCGCAGATTGTCCGCAACCTCAATTAGATCGCGCGAGAACGCCGCGATTGCGTATTTTCCAGCGTCCTGGCGTTCTTTGAGAAAGCGTTTACGGGTATTTTCGGCATCCGCCAAGGCGCGCATCATTTGGTCTTTGGCATCCGCGAGTTCTTTTTGAAGGTATTCTATCTGAGAGGCCTCTGTCTTCTTGCCTTCATCTTCTTTTATAGGCTCGCCAAGGGCGCTGAGGTCAAACTCATCTCCCTCAACCTGCATACGCAGTTCGTCCGCGTCCGGCTCTGCTGACTGCGGATTGGTTTGATTGTTTTGTGCGGAATTATCTTCGCTCATGGAGTGCCTTGGTTTTTGTTTAATTTTGGAGTTTTCTATATATAAGTTTTTAACGCGCTGGTTTCAATCATAATATCCAGGTTTGCGCGCGTAAATTTCATAGCTGTTTGTGACATTATAGTCGCCACCAAGTCCGGTATAGTCTTGTTTTAATTTGATTTGACCTATTGCGATATTATTTGCGTCTCCAATTTTTTTCGGAAGAACCCCTGTTTCATCAACAAAGTAGTACCGATTTTTATCATCTTCATCTTGTTCGAACTCTGTCATGACAGCGTTCATCGTGATGAGGTTTTGCTCGTTGGCGAGTTTTTTGATTTCAGGAAATAGCTGTGTCTCATCATAGTCGCCTGTGTTGCGGGCGGATAAAATGACCGTGTTTTCAGGATAGAACCAGTATTCGAGCGGATTGGGCTTGTTTGGACGTTTTTGTGGTTTGAAGGTTTCTGAGGAGCCTGTTAGCAAAATTTTTTCTTCATCAAGGTAAATATTAAATGTGTCGTAAGTGCTGCCGTCTCTTAGGGAAAGTTTTTCTATTCCGTGTTCCTTTATTGCGTCACGATTAAGAACAAGATCAACATACAGGTTGTTGGCGAGGTTCTGGCAAGTTTTGCGACCAGGGTTTTTTGTTCTATTCGGTTTAATGACTGGCGGTGTTATTGTGGCCCGCAGGTAGGGCGGTTCTTCAATAACTCTTAGTTTTGGCGGGGTGGCGCTTACGCATCCCACAACGCTTACGGGCAAAGATATTCTCAATCGTGCTTCGTTCGGTTGGGTGCCGGGTTCCCGTATGAAATAGATGCCGTAATCTTGAACCGGGATAGCATCGGTGTTGATATAGCCGATGGTGGGCTTTTTGTTGTCGTCCTGGATTGTTACGACTTTTGATGAAGGCGCGATTTTATAAATGGGGTCGTATTGATTGATGATCTTTTTATGTTCGTCTTTCTTCGCGGAGCTGGATGCTAGGTCTTGTGCTGATGCATTGAGAGCAGCGCCAAGGGTCAGGAAAGCTAGAGTCGTTGCGAATATAAGGTGGCTGGGAGTCATAAGTTATATTTTAAAGTTAAACCTTGGGATGATCAACGCGGGATCAAGAGAATTCAAGAGTTCTCAACGAGTTTTGAGATAATGCGGGACGTATAGTCGACCATGGGAATGATACGGTCGTAATCGAGGCGGGTGGGGCCTATCACGCCGATTGCGCCAACAATTTTTTCAGTATTGTTCTTGTAAGGTGATATAATCATCGACCAGCCGCTTTGGTCAAAAATCCGGTTTTCAGAGCCAATGAAGATTTGAACCCCGTCGGCGTTGCCAACTTCACCGAGAAGCTGAAGCATATTCTGGTGTTTTTCAAGATAACCGAGAAGTTGACGGGCCTTTTCAAGATCTTCGAGGGCTTTGACGTCTTCTAATAAATGAGATTGGCCGCGAATAATGATACGGCTGCTGGTTTCAACATGGGGCAGGGCGAGGCCTTTCTGAACGAGCCGCTGGGTGATCTGATCGAGCTGTGTTTTATGGCTGGCAATGTCTTCGGCGATGTTTCTTTTTGCTTGTTCGATTGTCGTGCCGGAAAGTTTTGCGTTGAGGTAATTGGTGGCGGCGATCAGGGAGGTCGGCGGAATATCCTCATCAGTTTGCAGGATACGGTTTTCGACAAGGCCGTTGTCGAAAACAAGAATGGTTAGGATTTTACGCGGGCCAAGTTGCACGAACTGGATTTGTTTAATATCGCCGCTGAGTTTGGGGGCAATCACAAGCGAGGCACAGGAAGAAAGACCAGATAATAGATTTCCGGTGCTTTCGAGGACATCGTCAACTGAGCCCGATTGTCCGTAGGCTGTCTCAATTTTTCTGCGGTCTTCTACGCTGACTTCGCTCATTTGCATGAGTCCGTCGATATAGAGACGAATTCCCATTTCTGTGGGCATGCGGCCAGCAGATGTATGTGGGGCGTAAAGAAGTCCTGCGTCTTCGAGATCGGCCATTGTGTTGCGGATGCTGGCTGGAGATAGGCCTAGGCCAATTTGACGGGATATGGTGCGTGAGCCCACGGGTTCGCCGCTGGCAAGATACGAGTCGACAATGTAGCGAAAAATCGCGCGTGATCGTTCGTTAAGTTCCGTTATCATAGACAAAACTATAATCAGGCTTTAAAGTGCGGTCAATTTAATCGAGGAAATAAGGAATATAGTTATGACGAGACCTTCAGGCCGCGCATTTGATCAACTGCGTGATGTGCAATTTGAAATGAATGTATCCAAGCATGCGGAAGGGTCATGTTTGGTCAAGTTTGGTGATACTCACGTGCTTTGCACGGCCTCGGTTGAGGATAAAACGCCCCCATGGCTCAAAGGGTCCGGTAAAGGCTGGGTAACCGCGGAATATGGCATGCTGCCGCGCTCTACGGGGCAGCGCATGGAACGGGAGGCTGCGAAGGGTAAGCAGTCTGGAAGGACACAGGAAATTCAAAGATTGATTGGCCGGGCGTTGCGGGCGCCAGTCGACATGGTTGCGCTGGGTGAACGGCAAGTGCGTGTGGACTGCGATGTTATTCAGGCCGATGGTGGAACGCGGACGGCGGCGATCAGCGGCGGGTTTGTCGCGCTGCATCTGGCGTTTCAGCATTTGGTGAAGATTGGCGCTTTATCGAGCATACCGATGACTGATACGGTTGCGGCGATCTCCTGCGGAATTTATCAAGGCAATTGTGTTTTGGATCTGGATTATGCTGAAGACGTGGATGCGGATACGGATGCAAATTTCGTGATCACCGGCAAAGGCGGGTTATGCGAAATTCAGGGTACAGCCGAAGAGGCGCCTTTTACGGAGGAGCAATTCTTTAAGCTCCTGGAGTTGGCGAAGAAGGGCTGTGCGGATTTGAGCCAGAAGCAGAGGGATGTCTTGAAGATTTAGGGCTTAGCTGAAGTTCTGCTTCTTTAAGAAGCTCATAAATTTCTGTGAGATCTTTTTCGCCGAAGTTACGAATTTCAAAAAGCCCCGCTTCGGTTTTTTTAATCAGATCGCCGATTGTTAAAATACAGCCATTTATTAGGCGCTTTTTTGTTATTTCGGAAAGCTTGGTGTTTTCAATCGGTACATTCAGTGGCTGCATGTTTATTTCCTTTTCCTGGCTAGACTAGAATGCTTGCTTGTCTATGTCAAATAATGAGAAATAGGAATAATTTCCTTGAAAATTTCCCATATTTATCATAGATTTATGGAGGGTTTTTTGCTTTGAATAGGGGCGGGGGCGCCCCCTCCCCAAAAATGACGGAACGAACTAGACGGGGTTATAAAAGAAAAAGTTTATCAAAGGGTTATGGATGACACGGAAATTTGACGGCGATGAGTTGGTGATTGCCTCGCACAATCAGGGGAAAGTGCGGGAGATATCTGCGTTGCTGGAGCCGTATATTGGCAGATTTACAGGTGTCGGCGAATTGGGGTTGCCGGAGCCGGAGGAGACAGGCGGAACATTTGAAGCGAATGCAACGATTAAGGCTTTGGCTGCTGCGAAAGGGTCGGGCAAGCCTGCTTTGGCGGATGATAGTGGTTTGTGTGTGAATGCGCTGGATGGGCGGCCGGGGGTGGATTCCGCTTTGTGGGGCGGGCCAGAAAAGGATTTCAAAAAGGCGATGCAGTTGGTGCAGGACGAGATGGGTGGGGCCGCGGACACTTCCGCGTATTTTGTTTGTGTGCTCGCGCTGGCATGGCCGGATGGGCATGTTGAAACGTTTCGCGGCGAAGTGCATGGACATCTCGAATTTCCTCCACGTGGCGATAGGGGGTTTGGGTATGATCCGATTTTTGTGCCAAAGGGATATGATGTGACGTTCGCGGAAATTGATCTTGATGAAAAACAGAAAATTTCTCATCGTTCTCGCGCTTTTGAAAAGCTTGTGCAGCAGTGTCTTCGTTAAATCAAAAAACCGCGCTTTATATTCACTGGCCGTTTTGTGCGGCGAAGTGTCCCTATTGCGATTTCAATTCACATGTCGCGGAGAGTATAGATCATGAGGCATGGGCGGCCGCGTATTTAAAAGAGATCGATCGTTATGCGGCTGAAGCCCCGGGGCGGCGGATTGCGTCGATTTATTTTGGTGGTGGGACACCTTCGTTAATGAAGCCCTCAACCGTGCAGGCGATTATCGACCGCGTGCAACAGCGTTGGGGCATCGCCAATGATATTGAAATCACATTAGAGGCCAACCCAACTTCGATTGAGGCACAAAAATTTCGTGATTTCCGCACGGCGGGTGTGAACCGTGTATCTGTTGGCGTGCAAGCGCTTAACGATAAAGATTTGCAGTTTTTAGGGCGTAAGCATACGGCAGCGGAAGCAATGGCGGCGTTGGAGATTGCGCGCAATAATTTTGAACGGATGAATTTTGATCTCATATATGCCCGCCCGGAGCAGAGCTTAGAGCAATGGGAAAAGGAGTTGCGCGAGGCGGTTGAGCTTACACGCGGTCATTTGTCGGTGTATCAATTGACGATCGAGCGGAATACGCCGTTTTACATGCGTCATGCGCGAGGTGAATTTAAAATTCCTGAACAGGAATTGGCGGCAGATTTTTATCTTTCGACGCAGGAAATCTTAGAGAGCGCAGGGTTGCCTGCTTATGAGGTGTCCAATCATGCGGCGGCGGGGCAAGAGTCGCGGCATAATATGATGTATTGGACTTATGAAGATTATATAGGCATCGGGCCGGGCGCGCATGGGCGGGTGAGAGTTGATGGTATTAAATATGCGACGCGGGGTCATGCGGCGCCGGAAAAATGGCTTTCGGAGCAATCGGAAATTCGTGAGATTGTGAGCGAACGAGAGCAGCAGATTGAAGCGCTGATGACGGGGTTGAGGCTAAGGGGGGGTATGAAAATTGCGCCTGTGCGTTCGGTTTTAAAAGAAGAAAATCTTCATCAGGCCGTGGAGCAGGGCTGGATTGTCCTGAGCGGCGATACGCTTCAAGCAACGCGTGAAGGCTGGTTGCGGCTGAATGCGCTGATTGACTATATTACGGTGTGACGGGCGCTTTTGCAGGTGCGCCCCCGTTTAGTAAGCCTTGTGCGTTTAAGCCATTCATTTTTATTTCTCCTTCTGGCGTCATTAGAAATTCAAATCTATAGGTGTCTGCTGTCTCATCTTTTTTGCCGAATGCTTTCAGTGTTTGTAATTGCTTCAGCATATCAAAATATTTGTCTGCGTTTTGGGCATCAGTTTGTTGAAGGTTTTGGATATGTGATATGAGCCAATCTAGGCCATTAAAGTATCCGGTTATATTTGCTGTGGCGTTATTTACTGCTGTGATATCGGCTTGCACTATGCCATCGAGAACAAAGCGATAATTTTTATTTCCTATGTGACTTTCTGTAAGTTTGATTTTTGTTTCGGCTTGCGAAAGCAATGTGGGCAGTTTGATCATCAGATTCATCATTGCCATGCTGTTTGTGTCGGGGCTTGCTGCTCCAGCTTTTAATGTGCTCTGAACAACCGAAGTGACTTCTTTGAAAGGAATGTTGTGAACCTTTAGGTCGACTTTAAAATCTGCGGGCAGAAGGTCCTTATCCAGTTCAGGGGAATCTATTGAAAATCCTTCGTATTGGGCAATTGCACCGGCGAAAACCTTTCCGTCTGTAAACCCGCCGATATCAAGGCCGAGTTTTGCATTGTCGAGATTTAATGTCTGTTCTTGTTCGCCGCTGGTCTTTTTGAAACGAACGCCGCTGAGGGAGTATTCAATATTTAAACGGTTGCCAAGGCTGTTGTAGAGCATTTCTAGAGCTGCCTTAATTTCTTTATCACGAGCCTTGGTATCAAGCCCTTCTGTGGACAATCCTTGCGTTAAGGCAAGAAGGCGGTCGCGACTGCTGGTGAAGTCTTTGAAGTTGTACCCGTCAACGGTGAAATCAAGACGGAAAGCATTGATTTTTCCTTGGGAGTTTTCTTTACCCATATCCACGAGAATATCTTCAAGCAGTACAAAGCCATTGCCTGTGGCGAGGTTTTTATCGTCGATATTGATATCATAACGGACAAGAGCTTTTGGAATGAGCGCCTTAAAAGGCGCTCCGGGGGTTTCAAATGTTATGTCGGAGTAAAGGGCGGTAAGTTTTGTAAAGTTTTCAAAATCTTCGTCCCAAATTCCTGCTGAGCGCTGGGCGCCAAGTGAAATCTTTAAAAGCGGCTTATTTTCTGCATCATACATGATGATAGGGGTGGGGACGGCCATTGCCATCTTCCAGCGCTTGGGATTGGTGTCATCGGGTGAAACGTTGATGGAAACCATGCCGAAATCCATACGGCGGCCGTCATCGAATAGCACTTTGTAGAAAGGAAGCGTTACAGCGTAATAGGTATTGGTTTGCTCAACGGTAACTTTTCCCTCGAATACGGGACGGGTGTTATGGTCTTCAAAATAGCGGTTTTTTTGCTTTTCAATGAGGGATTCCAGCATAGTTTTCAGGTGCTGAGCCCCTTCAGGGCTAATTTCTGCTGCGTATGCAGGCATGGTTAAGGTGAGTAAAAGAATAGCCAAGAGTGTGCGAAGCATTGAAAAACCGTCCTTAATGCGATAAATGAAAGCGGATGAGTACGATCCTAGACGCAAATGACACACAATTCAAACTCTCTGATAGCGGAGAGATATTGTATCAAAAGCTTTTGAATAACCCTTTGCCGGGGGAACCCGTGGCGGTGTTGAAGCGTGGCGATTCTATCTTGATGCCAAAAATTCAAATGGTCCACGATGATGCCGCGACTGCAGAGTTTTTGCAGGGCTGGTTAACGCGGCATATTGCTGAAGTGCTTGCGCCCTTGATGAATCTTAAGTCAGAAATTGATTCTCTGCCTGAGCAAGTTCGGACGATTTGCGAGATGTTGTTTGACTCATTGGGCGTTATTCATCGTGAGCAGTTGGAAGATTTTATTAAGGGTCTTGATAATGATGCCCGTGCGCCTTTGCGTGCGCGTAAGATTAAGATGGGTCCGGTGTTGGTGTTTTTGCCGGAGTTGAATAAGCCGGCGGCTGTGAGACTTAAGGCAGTGTTGTGGAGTTTGTATAATGACCAGGCTTTGCCGCCGCCTACGCCCAAAGATGGGGTGGTGTCGTTTACCATCGATCCAGAAACTGTGAATAGGAAATTTCATCAGGTGATTGGATATCCGGTGTTTGGTCCGCGCTCTATCCGGATTGATATGCTCGATCGTGTGGTCAATATGATTTATGAAACAGCGACAGCAGGTAAGTTTCAAGCTCAACATCAGATGGCGGAATGGCTTGGTTGTTCGATTGATGATTTATATGCAATTTTGCGGGCGATGGGGCATAAACAGATTCCAATGGAGCCTGTGGCTGAGGCAGCTGAATCTTCTGCTCCTGCGGCTGAAGAAAAGAAAGATGCAAAACCTGTTTTGGCGTCATTCTGGATTAAGAAAGGCAAGGCCTCGGAAAAGCCGCAACGCGCAAAGCCAAAAACTCCCGCTCCAGCCAAGATCGATAAGCCTAAAAAGAAGCCGAAGGCTGATAAGTCCAAAAAGGAACCAAAAGTGTTTGCTTTTGATGCAAAGTCAAACCCCGAGGACTCACCGTTTGCGGTTCTTCAGAAACTCAAGAAATAAGCTCCTGTAGGTCAAGGGTTAAGTAATTCATTTCCTCTCAACGGCGCTATCTTTCTTGATCTGGACTTTACGGGCATGCGACGTTGTTTACTGTGAGGGTTGAATTTGTGACGCCAACCATAGCGCCGCCAAGAAAGCATGGTGTTGCGGTGTTTGTTGTCGTTACTGTGCCTGATAATGCATCAAAGGTGCCTGCTCCGTTTATTGAAACACCCCTTGTTCCACCATCGACTGTTACAGTGTTCAGGGTTACGTCACTAGTTGTGAGGCCATGTATGGCGATGCCATGGCCAGTAGTTTCGATAGTTGTGTTTGAAACGGTAAAATCCTCAGAATTATCGATATAGATCCCGTATATGGTGGCTTGTGTAATCTCTGTGTTTTCGATTTGTGTTCGGTCAGCATTCGAGTTTGTGTATATGCCGTGATTTACATTATCGATTGTGATTCCGCTGATGGTGTTGTCCGCGTTGGTAATGTTGATGCCACTTAAGGCGTTTTGGATATTAAAATTCTGCAGATTGTTATTGCCGGCTGTTTCAAAGGCGGTTGAGAAGTTGTCGTTACGATCGACAGTTGCCCGACTGCCAGGTAGTGTGATGGAAGCGCTTTTGCCACTTTGGCTTCCTGTTGCGGTTAAAGTTGTTCCGCCGCCAACAACTGTTTGGTTGGCTGCGAGATTAATATCTGCGCTGGCATTCAAGATTCCGTTTGATCCATCAAGAACAACCAGCATACCTGCACCAAGCAAATCTGCGTCGATATCGTCGTTACCATCCAGAATTGTATAAGTGTTGACAGTTTGGCCTGTTGGCGTTGTGATGCTGGCTGTTTCCGTGGTGGTCGTTGCAGTCATGCTTTTTGGTGAGGATACGATATCGACATCGCGGTTGATGCGCGTGGTCATGTGCTGGTCAAGAGAAGAAAGTTCTGAAGTTTTTTTTGCATTGTTGTAATTGAGCGGAATGCGGATTCTTGCTATGCCCCAGCTTTGTGTGTCGCGCACATCATCATGTTGGGCTTCAAAACCAAGTGTTACTTTTGATCCATCGCCTAGATAGGGAGTGTTTTTGTAAGACAGTTCGGCTCTACCGCGTGGTCCTGAAACTTTAGAGTAATCATCTGCTTCAAAGTGGAAGCCCCCTCCATAGGTTGAAAATTCCCAGTTACCGGGTAGTTCAAATCTATGCCCCACTTCCATATCGAATCCTGGCAACGCGCGCTCAACGACACCTCCGCTTGTTGTTGTGCTCAATTGCAATGTGCCGCCACTAGCAAGGCCAGTTGTTGAGGATATTCCAGCATTGACAGTTTTTTCATCGCTTTCGGGGATGTAACCATTGATGCGCATTTCCCAGTTTTCGGACAAGGCTTCTGCGCCGATAGTTGCCTGTTCAAATGTGTTGTTGCTTCTAGTGTGGCGACGATCATAGAATCCATATCCGCCTACAATCCATTGATCTGTCACTTGATAACGTATACCTCCACCAAAATTTCCTTCGGAAGTGGATTGGTCATCAAATCGTCCGCGGACGTCGCCAAAGACCAGCGTCTTTTCATTTTGCCATACGGGGAGAAAGGCGCCAATCTCGCCAAGGCTGCGTTCTGAACCCCATTTGCCTTCAGCTTCAATATGCCCGTGCCATTTATTTTGCTCGTCTTGTGCTATTGCGGATTGAGAGATGAGGGAAAAACCGAGAAGAAAGGTAAGGACGTGGGGTGATACATTTGTAAAGCGCACAATTTTTCTTTTCGTATTCGTGAGAATCATTTCCTTAATTCTATGAGAGCGCCCCTTCTTTACAAGCATGCATTTTATTTTGTCTCCAGTTTTTTTGGGAGGCTGAGAAGACTTTGTTTCCGCGGTGTATGTTAAGGGAAGGGTATGGTGATTATCCGCGGCCGCGATAAGGCGCCACACCCTGTTCGGGGATCCAGACATCGTCAGGTGCGGGGCCAGTTTGATAGAAAATATCAATCGGAATGCCGCCGCGCGGGTACCAGTAGCCACCGATACGAAGCCACACAGGTTTAATTTCATCAATCAGGCGTTTGGCAATCGAGATGGTGCAGTCTTCATGGAAGGCGCCATGGTTGCGGAATGATCCGAGGAAGAGCTTCAGAGATTTGCTTTCGACGAGATAATCGCCTGGGATGTAATCAATCATGATATGGGCGAAATCGGGGGCGCCAGTGATGGGACATATGGATGTGAACTCCGGCGCAGTGAAGCGGACGAGGTAATTCGTGCCTTTTTGCGGGTTGGGGACGCGCTCAAGTGTGGCCTCGTCCGGGGTTTGCGGCAGGTCTGTTTTCGATCCAAGTTGCGTGAGGTTTTCGTAGATATTTTTGCTCATGATTAAACTCCTCTTTGGTTGCCCCACATCATCACGTGCAATTGGGGTGTGACGGCGGCATTGATATTATTGTCGTTTTGGACTCTTTCGGCGAGCCAGCGCAGCTTGCTTTGAAGCGCTTGTTGATCAGCGATTTGTGGCGCAACGGTTGCGTTTCCAGGCTGAAGATAAAGGGGTAAATGTGGGTAACGAGCGGCGGCGTCTTTGGCGTAGGCGTAATCGGCATCATCGAAAATGACGATTTTCATGGAGATTGCAGGGCCGTTAGCAGCTGAGACCAGGCAGTCATCGAATTTGCTCCAATCGGTTTTCATACCACTCGAGGGTGGTTTAGGGCTGAGCGTTAAATCGTCTAAATCGGCGAACCAGTTTTGTGCGATTGTGCCCTGTGTTTCCATGGCGAAGCGGTAGCCCTTCGATTGTCCGAGGGCGATGAGATCGCCGAGCGGGTGGATGGCCGGATTTCCGCCGGTCAGGGTGACCATCATCGGATTATGGCTGGAGAGTTTTTCAACTTCGGCAAAAATATCTTCGGTTGTCATGGGCGTCCATGTTTTGCGGAATTCGCTGCGCGCAGCATAAAGCGTATCACACCATGAGCATTGATAATCGCAGCCGCCGGTACGAACGAAAATTGTCGGCTGTCCGATCAATGCGCCTTCACCTTGGATAGTGGGTCCGAAAATTTCGCTGATTTTAATCACGGTCTATACTCCGCGGATGTTTTGGGTGTTTCCTTAACGCGGACCGCGACGACTTCCGGCCATTTTGTCTTGCACCATTCGTAGAAATGTTTGGCGATGAGTTCTGCGGTGACGCTGTCATCACCGAGGACATCGTTTAAGTGATAGTGATCAAACTTTTGGTCGATATAGGCTTTAAGGATATCCATTTCACGGTAGTCGCGGACGAAGCCATCGTTGTTTAGGTCTTTGGATTGCAGTTCAACTTCGACAACGTAGTTGTGGCCGTGCATTCTTGCGCAGGGATGATCTGCGGGCAGGTGCAGAAGCTGATGCGAAGCGGAGAAATGATATTCTTTGACGACTTTATACATTGCAGGCCTTCTTCCAGAATTGTGTGTCTTCGTAAATGGTTGGGTCCTTGACATTTGCCAGCGCAAACGCTTCCTGACGTTCGACGCATGTGCCGCAGCGACCGCAGTGAATTTCGCCGCCCTTATAGCAGGACCAGGTTTGGCTGAAATCCATGCCGAGTTTTGCGCCTTCTGCGACGATCTCGGATTTGAATTTTCCGAGGAAGGGTGTGTAGAAAGACATATTGGAAAGACCTTCCAAAGCATGCTTTTCCATGGCTTCGAATGTTTTGACGAATTCCGGACGGCAGTCGGGATAAATGAAATGATCTCCGCTGTGGACGGCGGCTGCGACGGCATCAGCGCCGTGTGCTGATGCTATGCCGTAAGCAATTGTCAGCATGATTGGGTTGCGGTTATGGACGACGGTAATGCGCATGGTTTCTTCAGCGTAGTGACCATCGGGAACGTCGATTTTGTCCGTTAAAGACGATCCACCTAAAAGGGCGCCGATGTTGGAGATGTCGAGAATATGATGCGGCACGCCTAAAGTCTTTGCGCAGGTTTTGGCGAATTCCAGCTCTTTTTTATGGCGCTGGCCGTAATCGAAAGAAATCAATCCTGCAAGTTGATGCTCGTGTGCCACTTTGTGGGCGAGGGTGACGGAATCGAGGCCGCCGGAGCATATAACATATGTCTTCACGTTCTTTGTCCTTGTTTTCGTTACCGGGTAGGCTGCGACCGGTTGCCCTTATCAGGCAGGGGTTTTGTAGCAAGTTTGAACAAAAAAGGGAAGTGAAAAGCAAAAAACGGCTGTTTTCTGAGGTTTTAAAGGTTTTTTTTGGTTTAAATCTTTGTGCTTAAACCGAACCATATTGCAATACCCACCAACAGAAGTGAAAACATGCGCCGTGCTGCGATGTTGCGTTTTGGGCTGGATAGAAATTCCTGCGCGCTTCCGGCTAGCATGACTATTGTAATGTGAATTAGTGTTGCCAGAAAGACATACGTAAATGTTAGGATAAGGGTCTGCGCTAAAACGGAGTGTTGTGCGTTTATAAATGTCGGAAGAATGGCAATATAAAAGACCGCTGCTTTTGGGTTGAGAAGATTAACAATTAATCCACGTCGAAAATATTTGATATGAAGTGTAGGGTTGCTTGTTTTTTCCGGGGATGTTTCTTTTCCTTCCTGCCATCCGTCCCATGCAAGCCAGAGAAGATAGAAAATCCCTCCCCAACGAAGTGTTTGATGCAATAGTGTCGAATTGGAGATTAGAACAGCAAGCCCGAAGGCAGAGGCTAGTCCGATGAGTAGAAGACCTAGTGCAACGCCTGCTGTTGCGGCAAATCCAGCAGGCCGACCTTTGCTCGCGCTCAGGATTGCAAGATAACCCATATTGGGCCCAGGTGTGGCTTCAATAATCAGACAGGTCAGGGTAAATGCTATGAGAGAACCGGTAGAAATCATACAGGTTGCTTATCCAAACGTATTCAAGATATATCCCAGAACAACGACTTGTGGCACTGTGACAAGCGGCAGAAATAGGGCGATTTTCCAGCTTTTGGTTGTATCTTTGAGAACCATGATTTCAGTGTAATCGGTTGAAACCCCGGCCATGAGGAAGGCGAAGGCGTTGCCGGGGGCATGGGCTTGATTAAGGATTGAAGCAGCGATGGGGGAGGAGCCTTCGGAGCAGACTTCGATAATGGTGGTGGCGACAAGAGTTAAGAGTAACCCAAATAGGGAGGGGCCAAACCAGTTAGCGAAATTTTCTGGTGAGATAAACGTGGTCATGGCAGATGCGATCACTACGCCCAGCAAGAGCCAGCGCAGCAGCATCTGGGTTTCATGTTTTGAGTTTTTAACGATATCGATAAAGAATTTGAGGTCTGGGCGAAAGTCCTTCAGGCGCTTTTTGGCATCCTTCATCAGATTGAAATCCTTTGGGACCTCTGTTTTGTTTGGGTTTGACGGAAGGACTTCGTTTTTGACTAATATCATGAAAACGACGCCGGTGACGATGGCGATGACAGCGGAGAGGGCAATAAAGACCAACGTCCATTTGAGGCCGATCAGTGCGATGAGGATCAGGGTCAGGGACAAAGAGTTCCAGGGGCTGGCGATCAGAAAGGTCATGACCTGCGCCGTTGATGCGCCGCGTTCGTATAATTTGGAGCCGACCATTAGAATTCCATGAGAGCACATATCAAGCAAAAGTCCTGCAATCGCCGCCCGAATGATGCCGCCGAAAGTGTCGCCGCGACCAAGAAGATAGGTGAAATATTCACGCGGAATCTTTGACATGAGGCCAACAAAAATAATACCGAGCGCAACGCCCCACCACATTGTTTTGAGGAAATCTATGACCGTGTGAGCGAAATGATGGAGATAAGGAATGTTCAAGCCAGAAAAATATAGTGCCAGAGACAAAACAATAATGCCTGTGCTTCCCCACAGGATGTAGTCGAAGGAATGTTTGTGGCGGTGGCCTTCTTGATGGCAGCAACTGGACATTATTGGAACCTTTTTATTATCTTTTTTAATTCTTCTATTTTTTCATTTGCTTGCGATTTGCTACCGGTTTTCATCACATCGGTTACGCAATGTTGCAAGTGTGTTTCAAGAACGTTGAGTTCTACGCTTCTTAAAGCCGCTTGAACAGCTCGCAATTGCGTCAATATATCAGGACAGTAACGGTTTTCATTAATCATTTTTTTTATGCCGTCAACTTGTCCGGCAATCCGATTAAGTTTGGCGATTTCTGTGCTATGGCTGGGGTGATTACTCATACTGGGCTCAGATCAATATATAAGGTGCGATAAAAGCGAAAAATCCGCCTGTCATGAAGGCTACAAGCGAGAAGATATAAATTCCAAAGCTGATTTTTCGCAGTTTTGAGCATGCTTTGGCCTGAACGGGGTCAATTGGGCAGGGCAAGTTGCGTGCACGGTATTGCATGATCCCGGAGACTATCAACATAAAGCCGGCAAAAGAAAAAACGTAGAGTTTGTATTCAGAGAGCCATACAATTTGTGGAACGGCAGTGACGAATCCTGCCAGAACCGCTCCCATACCGAGACTGATGAATAGAGCGGGCAGGGCGCAGCACACCAATGTTCCTGTTGAGGCAAATAGGCTTATGGTTGGTGCCAGTGTTTCTTTCCAGCCAAAGGGAGGCACTTATGGATTTCTTTCAATCGAAACCGGGTTGTAGCCAGAATCTGCGATGAGCTTATTAATCAGTTCATCAGAGAGTTGGGCATCTTCGGTTATATCCAATGTAACAATGTGGCTATCAAGATTGACATCAACCCCTTCAACGCCATCTTGTTGATAAAACACTTTTTCCAGAGCGCGGGCGCAAAAATCGCAGACCATGCCATCGACTTTTACAGCGATGGTTTTTGATGCGTGGGTGTGATCGCCGCCGTGGTTGGCGAATGCGGGGATTGTCATTAATCCAAGGGCGGCGAGTGTTAGAAAAAACAGTCTCATAGTCGTTCTCCTTTTTTTAAAATCTGTGTACATAGTTAAACAAAAATCCTTTATCAAGATTGTATCCTGCCTCAACCAAATCAGCGCCTTTGAACAGACGCACAAGTGGTGTTAGTGAAAAATCATCTTTTTTTCCAGCGTCGTAATCTGCTTGAAGCATTAGCCAGGTGTGTAAATCGCCGTAATCGCCAATGTAAGGGGCGATGCCTATGCGGGCTTTGTGACTGATAAACTTATCTATATCGCCTGCGTAAAAGAAACGATTTTCATATGAGGTAAAATAGCGACGATCCTCCCAATCGAGGGCGAGGCCTGAGAAGGCTGCTGCTTGAGCGTCATCCCCATCGTATGCCACGCCGACACCTGATTTAAGATAGGCGTTTGCCTGAGACTGAGGTTCATTCCAGCGCTTTATAAGGTAATTGACCTGTGCTGTGTCTGCATGTGCCTCGGGGCCGCGTAAATATTCATGCCTCCAACCCACAGAGTATTGAGCTGTGGGAGAGTAATGGATGTGAAGTGAGTTGTTATCAACGTCGTTAATTGTCATGAGAGTCCAGCCGCCAGGGTAGGAAACCGGACGGGCGAGCGCAGGGGTGGTTAAAATTATTAAGGCGGTCGTTAATAAGAATCTCATAATTACACTATATACCCTATAGGGGTATAATTTCAAGCTATATCTTAAGTCGTATATGCTTAAGCTGAGATTTAGGTTACAATAGTGTATATGGCCGACTTTCCTAAAATGATCCTGTATGCTGAGGATGATGAGATAATGCGTAAGGCTGTGCGCAAGGCTATTGAGTCATCCCATTTGGGAACCATGGTTGCAACCTGCAAAGATGGTCAAGATCTAGCCAATCAGATTGGAAGTTTAAAACCAGAGCTAATACTTTTGGATTTGAAGATGCCGAACATGGATGGGCCGGCTGTGGTTCAGAGGTTGCGTAATAATCCTAAGACGGCAAAAATTCCAGTAATTTTTTTGACCGGGGTTGAGCGGATTAAGATGAGCGATGATTACAACAAGATTGGCGTTATTGGAATTGTTCACAAGTCTACGGCTGTAGCGGCCATGCCTGGAGCGATTGAAGAAATCTGGAACAGCTATAAAAGCTAATTGTTTCTGCTCACGGCGTAATCAGCAATTTCCATTAATACAGATTTCAAAACATGATCCGGGACTTGGGTGAGGGCAGACTTTGCTTTGCCTGCATAGTCATTGGGCATATCCATGGTATGTTTCATGCAGCAATGTTTTTCAAACAAAGATAATGCAGTTTGCAGGTCATTGCTGTTTTGATCTTTTTCAACGATTGTACGTTTCCAAAAATCACGCTCGATTGCATCGGCTTTTTCTAGGGCAAAAATGATAGGTGCGGTCATTTTACCTTCGCGGAAATCATCGCCCACAGTTTTTCCTATTTTCTGGTTTGAGCCTGTGTAATCAAGGGCATCATCGGCGATCTGGAATGCAATGCCGAGATTGAGGCCGTAATTTGCGAGGGCTTCGGCTTGTTCGGGGCCGGCGTTTGCAATCATGGGGCCGACCTCGCAGCCCGCGGCAAAAAGAGCTGCGGTTTTGGCTTTGATGACTTCCAAATAATCGTCCATGGTGGTTTCAAGGTTTCCTGCGGTGGCCAGTTGCATGACTTCGCCTTGAGCGATGATTGCAGACGCGTCTGAAAGTACGCGTAGAATTTCTAAGTTTCCATCTCGGACCATCAATTGAAAAGAGCGAGAAAAGAGAAAATCTCCGACAAGGACGCTGGCTTGGTTGCCAAAAACCTGGTTGGCGCTATCTTGGCCACGGCGTGCAGTGCTTTCATCAACGACATCATCATGAAGCAGTGTTGCGGAATGGATGAATTCTACGGCTGCAGCCAGCGTGTGAGCGCGGGTGCGATCGCCGTTATAAAGAGCGGTGCTGGCGATGGTGAGTAAAGGACGAATGCGCTTTCCTCCTGCAGCGATCAAGTAAGAGGCCAGTTGGGGAATTAGGGCAACAGGGGATTGCATGTTTTCTATGATGGATGCGTTTACAGCATCCATGTCGCTTTGCAGGGCGGCGGCCAACTGGTCTAAAGGATTGGTCATGAAGAGTGTTTTACTCTTTAGAGTCGGATTTATCAACCGGGGGATTAATGACCATGGTGTTGAGAGCTCCGCGTTTTTCCTTGGAGGCGTGATATTGGTCTAGTATCCCTGCCAATCCGCTATTGTCCTTTTTTACGGGCTGTTCTGCTGAGGCCAGTGGTTCCATGCGAGGGCGTTTAACAGTCGGTTTTGTGGGGGTGTCAACTTTGGGTGTTTCTTCCAAATTTTGATAAGTGCCTGCCGCAAGCTTTTTATAGCGTTCCCATGCCTCGGAGGCGGCCTTGTCTGTCTTGGTTGTATCGGTGGGGCGTGCGTCTTGTTCTCCGGTTTTCATGGATTGCAGAAATTCTGATGCTTTCGGAGATGTTACGCTTTCGCCTTTATGATGAATGTAATAATTCATGGCTTTATTTTCTGCAGCGAGAGCGGGCGAAGATAAGATAAGGCCTAAAGCTATATATTTTACATAACGCAAATTGAGTGGTCCAAGTTTGAAGTTGCTGTTTTAAAGTCAGATGCCGATTGATATGGTCGATCCATGAACATTATTGCGATTCACAAGGCCGAGCAAGAAAACCAACAGATTCTAGAGAAGATATCTGTGGTTTCGCGATCCAAGAAGCCTGATGAATATTTTAGAATTGCATTCGACCGTCAGAAACAACGAACTTTAGATATTTTTTTGGCTTCTATTGATGGAGTTTTGTGCGGTTATTGTTTTCTGAATTATGAGCCTAAATATGTAGCATTTCTTAAGCAACAAATCCCTGAGATCCAGGATTTGAACGTGGACCCAGGTTTTAGGAAGCGCGGGGTTGCTTCGGCACTTATTGAGCATTGTGAAAAATTGGCTTTGAGCCATGGCCACCAGCATATGGGGATAGGGGTTGGCCTTGATCCTTCCTATGGTCCGGCACAGATATTATATGCCCAAAAAGGCTATATTCCCGATGGTGCGGGGATTTGTCATGACCGGGCAACTGTGCGCGTTGGGGACATTCGTGCGGTTGACGATGATTTATGCTTGATGATGATAAAGGAATTGCGCTAAAACAGCGCCATAGCAATGAATTTACGGGAGTAGAGTATGGCTCAGTGGGTATACAGATTTGGCGGAGAGAAGACCGAGGGCGATGCGTCTATGCGCAATCTGTTGGGCGGTAAGGGGGCTAATCTGGCTGTTATGGCTTCCCTTGATTTGCCTGTTCCGCCGGGTTTTACGATTAGCACTGAGGTTTGCACGCATTACTACAAGAACCATAGGGATTATCCGAAAGATTTGAAAAAGCAGGTGGAAGTCGCTTTGGCTTCTGTTGAAAAGGCCACGAAATTTAAGTTTGGTGATGCGTCCAACCCGCTGTTGGTGTCTGTGCGTTCAGGCGCACGGGTTTCGATGCCGGGGATGATGGATACAGTTCTTAATCTTGGATTGAATGATAAAACAGTTAAAGGTCTTGCCGAGAAATCTGGTGATGAACGTTTTGCCTATGATTCCTATCGCCGGTTTATTCAAATGTACGGCGACGTGGTTCTTGGAGTTGATCATCATGAGTTTGAAGATGTTATTGAGAGCTATAAGCGTCATAACAAGATCAAGCAGGATACGCAGATTACAGCCGAGGGATGGAAAGAGATTGTTGCGGAATATAAGGAATTGGTTGAGCGTGAAGTCGGTCGTCCGTTCCCTGATGATCCGGAAGAGCAGCTTTGGGGCGCTATTGGCGCTGTTTTTGATAGTTGGATGACGCCGCGTGCGGTTTCTTACCGGAAGATCAATGAAATTTCTGATGAGTGGGGCACAGCTGTTAACGTGCAAGCTATGGTCTTTGGAAATATGGGTGAGGATTGCGCAACAGGGGTTGCGTTTACACGTGATCCCTCAACAGGCGAGAATTATTTCTACGGCGAATATTTGATTAATGCGCAAGGGGAAGATGTTGTGGCGGGTATTCGTACGCCGCAGTCTTTGACCAAATATGGGCGAGAGAAAGAGGGCAGTGACTTGCCCTCGATGGAAGAGTCGATGCCTGAAGTTTTTAAACAGCTTGAGGCATTGCGTGAACGTCTTGAGCTGCATTTCCGTGAAATTCAAGATATCGAATTTACTGTTCAAAAGGGCAAGCTCTATATGCTGCAGACCCGGAACGGCAAGCGTACGGCTGCGGCTGCGTTAAAGATTGCAGTCGATATGGTTGAAGAGGGGCTTATTACAAAAGAGGAAGCGTTGATGCGCGTTGATCCGCAAAGCCTTGATCAATTGCTCCATCCTACTTTGGACCCAAAAGCAGAGAAAACTGTTTTAGCGAGGGGGTTGCCTGCCTCACCAGGCGCTGCAAGCGGTATTGTTGTGTTCACATCCGATGAAGCAGAGAGCAGAGCCCATGAAGGGGAAGCGGTTTTGCTTTGTCGTCAGGAGACTTCGCCGGAAGATATTCATGGCATGCACGCCGCACAAGGGATTTTAACGTCGCGCGGCGGTATGACGTCACATGCGGCCGTTGTGGCGCGCGGTATGGGTAAGTCCTGTGTAGCTGGCGCTGGAGAATTGCACATCGATGCGGCGGCAAAGACGATTACCGTCGGCGCGCGCACGATTAAAGAAGGCGATATTATTACGATAGATGGCTCTAGTGGTGAGGTGATGTTGGGTGAGGTTGCGACGATCAAGCCCAAAATGTCAGGAGACTTTGCGACGATTATGGAGTGGGCGGATGAGCGCCGCCGTATGGCCATTCGTGCCAATGCTGAGACGCCGCTTGATGCGCGTACGGCGCGTGAGTTTGGCGCTGAAGGTATAGGGTTGTGCCGGACGGAACATATGTTCTTTGATCCTGAGCGTATTCAAAATGTACGGGAAATGATTTTTGCTGATAGTGAAGCATCCCGTAAGAAGGCGTTGGACAAGTTGTTGCCAGCGCAGCGCAGTGATTTTGCTGAGTTGTTTGAGATTATGGCCGGTTTGCCAGTGACGGTGCGGTTGCTTGATCCTCCGTTGCATGAATTCTTGCCGCATACCAAGGATGATGTTGAGGCGTTTGCTAAAAGCGCTGGGTTTGAAATCGATCAAGTGCGTCGTCGTTTGGGTGAATTGTCTGAGGCCAATCCAATGCTCGGGCATCGTGGATGTCGCCTTGGAATTACCTATCCGGAAATTTATGCGATGCAAGCGCAGGCTATTTTTGAAGGCGCTTTGATGGCGCAGAACAAGACAGGGCAAGCCGTTGTCCCGGAAGTTATGATTCCTTTGGTTGCAACGCGCAAAGAGCTTGCGATGATGCGTTATGTCGTGGACGAAGCTGCAAGCGCCGTTTTCAAGGAAAAATGTCAGACGATTGATTATATCGTGGGGACTATGATTGAGTTGCCGAGAGCTTCTTTGACCGCGGATACGATTGCGCAGAGCGCGGACTTTTTCAGCTTTGGAACGAATGACCTGACCCAGACCACTTTGGGTATGAGCCGTGATGATGCTGGGAATTTCCTTCCTGCTTATGTCGGTCATGGTATTTTTGAACGTGACCCATTTAGCACGATTGATGTTGATGGTGTCGGTGCGCTGGTTCAGATGGGCTGTGAAAAAGGCCGGATTGGAAACCCTAAAATCAAGCTCGGAGTTTGTGGAGAGCATGGTGGGGATCCCGCCTCGATTATGTTCTTTGAGCAGGCTGGTCTTGATTATGTGTCATGTTCGCCTTACCGCGTGCCGATTGCGCGTCTTGCAGCGGCACAGGCCAGTATCAAGGGTGGGCAAACAAAGGCTGTTCCTTTTCAAGGGGCTAAAAGTCGTAAGGCGATTTGATCGAGCTTCTTAAGTTCAGAATCTTTTAGTAAGGCCAGTCCGATGTCTCCGCAGCTGGAGCGCATTTCGCCGATTGATGCAGGAATATTAAAAGTGTCTCCCTTAACTGCATAAAGATGTTTTTTAGCGAGGCCGCGGTAGTGCATGCGGGCTGTGATCTCCTGTCCCACGTAGCAGCCTTTGTCGAAATCTATGCCGTTGAGTTTATCGATATTGCATTCAAGCAATGTTGAGTTTTCGGGAACCATATCGCGGCTGCCGTCAGGAATGGCGAGTGTGATGCGTTGACGATCCCATTCTTCGAAAGGTTTTTCAGGAAGGTTGGGTTTTTCAAAGCTACGGTAGCCCATGTCCTTATGCCGTGGGTCGGGAATTCCTTCGGCTTTTCCAAAAATTGCGAAAACGTCTTTTTGCTCTTCAAAAGAAATCTCAACATCAGAGCGCAATTTGTAGGCTACAAGTCTTTTGGTGAGATCTTTTGTACGCTCATGTCCTTCGCAATCCATCCAAAACTCATTGTTGTTCTCAGTGATGATGAAATCATG
Source organism: uncultured Micavibrio sp. (assembly GCA_964478225.1). GTDB lineage: Bacteria > Pseudomonadota > Alphaproteobacteria > Micavibrionales > Micavibrionaceae > CAYZHM01. Next base: position 22,507 of record CAYZHM010000003.1, on the reverse strand, counting down.
CAAAAACTTGCCTTGAGCGGTGAGGAGGCAGGCATAGAGCGAAGGCTTGGTTTTTAGCGTTTCGATATTGTTGCTGATGAGGTTTTGAAGAAATTTATGACGATCAGGGCCGCTAACTCTAATGAGACCGCGGTTTTCAAGCTTCACAAAGAAAGGTTCGTCTGTCATTATAGGCGCATGAATATACTGTTTATCACTTCCAGCCGGATCGGGGATGCCGTTTTATCGACCGGCCTGCTTGATTATATAAGCCAGACTTACCCGAATGCCAAGGTCACAATTGTTTGTGCGCCGTTGGTTATGTCCCTTTTTGAAGGGTATCCGGCTCTTCAGGAGATTATTCCTCTTAATAAGCAAAAGTATAATAAGCATTGGTTTGAGCTTGGAAAGATTGTTTGGAGAACGCGGTGGGATATCGTTGTTGACCTTCGTAACACAATAGTGTCACGCGTTATCAGGGCCCGTAAGCGTTATATATTTGGCGCGCATATAGATCGGTCTCAGCACAAGGTTGAGCAGGCAGCAAGCATGATGCGGCTTAACCTTGTTCCTTCTCCAAAATTGTGGTTTACCAGAAAACAACAAGATAAAGCTTTGTCTCTTATTCCTGAAGGTGGTGTGGTTATTGGTGTTGGTCCGACGGCGAACTGGATTGGGAAGACGTGGCCCGCCGAGCGGTTTGTTGAAATTATAAAATGGATTACAACGGAAAAAATGCCGGGGGCACGTGTGGCTGTGTTTGCGGCTCCAGGCGAGGAGCCTGCTGCGCTTCAAGTTCTGAATTCTGTGCCTGAGGACAAGCGGATTGATATTATCGCCAAGACGACACCAGGAGAAGCAGCGGCTTGCTTGGCGCGATGTGATTTTTATATCGGTAATGATTCCGGCTTGATGCATTGTGCTGCGGCTGCGGGCGTGCCAACTTTTGGATTGTTCGGGCCGAGCTATCCGCATTTATACCGGCCTTGGGGAGCTCATAGTGATTATGCAAGGACGCCTGAGACGTTTGATGAATTGATTGATTATCCAGGATATACACCTGAGCGGGCGCCTTGTTTGATGGAGAGCCTGACAGTTTCTATGGTCAAAGACAAGCTAGAGGCGTTTTTTACAAAGAAAAAAGCAGCTTAGTTATTCACTTCGTAATCTTCGTATGGATTAAGTGATTTATCTTCTTCCTCATCAGTAAAGATGCCCTTTATGCCGTCTGCTAAAACCTGCAGATGGTTTTTCTTGGCGCGATCTGCCACGTCGTAGGGGACATATTGCGTGCGTCGCCAGCCACCTGCGTACATGCATGATTCAAAATCCTGGTAATTTTGGTGTTCGGCGAGAAGGTAGCCATCACGGTCTGTGACGTCATGTTTTGCCATCTTTCTTTCGTCGGGATCAAGGACACGACCTCCTGAGTCAACGGGGATTGGATTTTTGATTTGTCCAAGGCGCTCGAGCTCACGTAGCTCCGTAACGCAACGCGCAATGTCGCGGTTGAGCATTTGTTGGGCTTTGGGGCCTGTTACATAGGCCATGTCAGAGGAGTTGCTGCGTTCCCAGTATTGCCCATCGTCTAAATCATATGTACTGCACGCGGTGAGCAGGAGAGAAAAAGGGAGCAGTAGGGTAAAAAAACGACGTTTCATCTTGTGTTATCCGAAGCCTGTTCACCAAGCTGTGTTGGTTATGTAAGATTTAGAATAGCAATAAGAGGAGGGGCTCTCAATCCTGATTGTTGGGTGTTTCCTTATCAATCCCCGGCTTTTCTTCTTTTGTTTTGAGCGTATGTTCTTCCATAATCTCCATTTGAGCAGCCAGATCATCGAGCATATCCAATGCCATAAGTTCAGATATATCGTCGTCACCGGTGGTTTGTTCTTCAACCTGCTTTTCTTCGGTTTTGGTGGGTTCTGAAGTGTCAGCGGGCTTTGGTGCTGTTTTATCTTCTGTCGCAGATTGTTCTGTTGGTGATGGTTCGAGGGTGGGCTCCATCCACCAAGTTTCCTGTACTGTGCCATAGATTGGGGCTTTTTCAGGGCGTGCAAGTGGCTTCCAATAGGCGTAGCGGTCATAGCCTGCATAGTAGAGTGGGATCATGTAGTGACCGGCCATTAATAGGCGGTCCAATTTCTGGACTGTACCAACAAGATCTTCACGGCTCGTTGTTTCAGCTATGCGTTTTGTAAGGCGTTCGACTTCAGTGTCGCAAATGCCGGCATAATTGAAGCGTCCTGGTTCTTTTGCTGCGTTGCAACCCCAGTAAAGAATTTGTTCGCTGCCAGGGGATAATGAAAATTGCCAGTAATACATCACCATGTCGTAGTCGTAATTTTGTAGGCGGTCTATGAACGCTGCGGAATCCATGGTGCGGATTTTCATTGTAATGCCAAGGCGGTTTAAAGTTTTTTGGTAATGAAGCGCGATCTTTTCATCTTCGGGGGCACTCAGCAAAATTTCAAATTCGAAAGGTTTGCCTTCCTTGACGCGTATGCCTTTACTGATTTCCCATCCGGCTTCGGTCAACAATTCTCCGGCTGCTTTAATTTTATTGCGCAGGCTTGTGTCTGTATTGGCATCTTCCTCTTCTTCGTCATGAGGCCAGGCCAGTTCCGAGTTGGGGTAATAACTTTCAATTTGCTTGTAGTCTTTGTTGAAGAGAATTTTGTTGATGTTGTTAAAATCCAAAACCATTTCCAGGGCACGGCGAACGAGAATGTCGTTAAACGGTTCGCGCCGTGTGTTGAAGATCATGCCGAGCGTGCGTTCCGGGCGCTGGTGAGCTATTTCTTCTTTCATTAGCTCATCCTTTTTTGTCGGGGCAATCGTATAGCCGCGGCGCCAGCGACCTGAATCTGTTTCGAGCCGAAGGCTGATATCTCCCGTTTTAAAAGATTCGAAAGCTACGCCATCATCTCGAAAATAATCATATTTAATGGTGTCGAAATTGTAGTGCCCCACATTTGTTAGGAGGTCTTTCGCCCAGTAATTCTTGTTGCGTTCATAGGTTATAGAACGGCCTGCTTCTACGGATTTGATTAGATAAGGGCCGCTGCTAAGAGGGATTTCAAGAACGCCTGCTTCAAAATCACGGTCTTTCCACCATTTCTTGGAGAGAACAGGCATCATCGCAATGATCATCGCAGTTTCACGGTCGTAGCCAGGGCCGAATGTGAATGCGATTCCGCCGTCATTGGTTTCGCCTACTGCCGAGACGAGTTTGTAGACATTTCTCATGTTTGGGCGGCCGTGTTCTTTCAATGTATTGAAAGAAAAAATGACGTCTTCGGCGGTGATTTTTGTTCTGTCGTTAAATTGTGCCTTAGGATTGAGGTAGAAAGTGATAGCAGAGCGATTATCCGCAACCACAACCTTTTCAGCGATCAGCGGATACATTGTGAAAGGCTCATCCCAGACCCGCGCCATCAGACGGTCATAGTACATGTTGAGCCCTTGCGCTGCCTTTCCTTTGATAGAAAAAGGATTAAGGGTATCGAAGGTGCCGATTGCGCTTTGCGTAACTGAACCGCCTTTGGGTGCTTCAGGGTTGGCATAGTCTAGGTTTTTACTTGCGGCTGTATATTTTGGTTTTCCATGCATAGAAAGACCAAAGTTTTCTTCTGCGTGGGCCGTAGAAACCAGAAGGACAAAAGCCAGTAAGGGGGTCAGAATGCGCATGGGACTCATATAGTTAGGCTGCTTTTTTTAGCAAGGATGAAAATTCAATTTGAGGGCGTGGGCCGATGTGGCTAATGACCTCGGCTGCGGCTAAGGCTCCCAGTTTTCCGCATTGTTCGAGGTCTTTACCTTCGGTGAACCCATAGAGGAAACCGGCGGCATATTGATCTCCGGCTCCTGTTGTGTCGACGACTTTATCGACAGGAGCAGCGGGGACTGTAATTTCTTTTTCACCATTGCGGATCACAGCACCTTTTTCACTGCGTGTCATCACGGCGATTTCGACGTGTTTGCTGACTGCGCTTTTTGCATCGTCAAAATTGCTTTGCATGAAGAGAGATTTTATTTCTTCTTCATTTGCAAACAGGATATCCACGTGGTTTTCCACGAGTCTGAGGAAGTCGGAGCGGTGGCGATCCACACAGAATGGGTCTGACAGTGTCAAGGCAACGCGATGCCCGGCATTGTGGGCGTACTCGGCGGCAGTGATGAACGCTTGTTTGGCCTTTTCGCGGTCAAAAAGATAGCCTTCGAGATACGTGACTTGCGCGCTGGCGATCAGGTCTTCATCAACGTCTGAGGCGTCTAATTCTACGCTGGCGCCAAGGAATGTGTTCATTGTGCGCTGGGCATCGGGGGTGACAAGCACGAGACAGCGGCCCGTCTTTGCGCCGACAATAAGGGGCTGTGTGTCAAATTTCAGGCCAAGCGAGCGGATATCATGCTGGAAAATCTTACCGAGATCATCCTCGGCAACTTTACCGATAAAAGCTCCGTTACCGCCAAACGAGGCGAATCCTGCCATGGTGTTAGCTGCGGAGCCGCCCGAGCTTTCCACGCCTGCGGGCATCTGGCTGTAAAGCTGAAGGGCTCTGTCCTCATCGATTAAAGTCATTGCACCTTTTTCCATGCCGTATTCTTTGTGTTGTTCGGCAATAAAAGCTTCATCAACCTGGGCCAGCACATCGACCAGAGCATTTCCAACGGCGACAACGCCAAAAGCGGGTTTGGACATTTCATCATTCCTTTTTGCTTGTGTGATTCTTAAAAAGTCTATTATGTGTAGCGCATGACAGGCCAAAAGAAAATGCATTCCAGGGAAAAAATTGTCCTTTGCGCCCTTGATCTTGCGGCAAAGAACGGTTGGGATAGCGTTACTTTGGCCGATATTGCCGAGCATTGCAAAATACCCTTGTCTGATCTTTATGATAGTGTTGAAGACAAAGCGGACATCCTTACCGCGTTTGGACGCATGATCGATAAAAAAGTTATGGAGAACTTTTCAGTCGATGGGGAGAGCGCCCGCGATAATCTTTTTGATATTTTGATGGAGCGATTTGATGCGCTCAATGAACACCGCGAAGGTCTCTCCTCGATTTTGGAGAGTTTTAAGTGCGATCCCAAACAGCTTGTTATAGGGATGCCGCATGTGTGCCGTTCGATGAGCTGGATGCTGGAAGCGTGCGGGATTTCTACTAGCGGTATTAAGGGCGCAGTAAGGGTTGCGGGCCTCAGCGGCCTTTATCTGAAGACCCTGCGTGTGTGGCTGAAGGACAATACAGCGGATATGGCCAAAGTTATGGCTGCGTTGGATCGAGACTTGGAGCGTGCCGAACGCTGGGCTGGGTTTCTCGGTCAGTAATTGTCTCGGAGCTTGACCAGTTTTTAGTCATTCTAAGTTTTTTTAATTCTTCTTGGGCATCAAAGTCACTAGTTCTTTTGATTACTCCGTATTCTGTTGCAGCAAATGCAGCGAACGTTAAGACGATTGCCAATTTAGCTCTAGTGTTCATATTTTTTTCCCTCCAATTTGGTTTCAAACATATATTAAAATTTTTATTATTTCAAGTATTTCGTAAAAGCGTATTTGCAACCATTTCAGTTGCGATTCATTCTCATGTAGCCCTTGCATTCTGCGGCATTCAGCACTTGCACGGGCTCATCTTTTATGTTTTGAATTAATCAGTATGTTTAATTACAAAAATCATTTTGCATCCTGTATTCAGACCATCAAAAGCGAAGGCCGTTACCGCACTTTTGCCACGCTTGAGCGGCTTTGTGGGGCGTTTCCGCAAGCGATTTATCATGCGCCGGATGGCAGTAAAAAAGAGGTGACAATCTGGTGTTCGAACGATTATCTCGGTATGGGACAGCATCCGGTTGTTTTGAAAGCTGCGCAAGAGGCGCTTGAAAACTCAGGCGCAGGCGCAGGGGGGACTCGGAACATTTCGGGCACGACTCGGTATCATGTCGAACTTGAATCATGTGTGGCCGATTTGCATGGCAAAGAGGCCGGATTGGTTTTTTCTTCGGGATATGTGGCGAATGAGGGCGCGCTGAGCACCTTTGGCAAGCTTATGCCTGATGTGGTGATTTTTTCAGATGAGATGAATCATGCCTCGATGGTACACGGTATTCGAGGGGCGCGTTGTGAGAAGCATGTTTTCCGCCATAATGATCTCGAACATTTGGAAAGTTTGTTGAAATCCGTTGATATAACCCGGCCGAAAATTATCGCATTTGAGTCGGTGTATTCTATGGATGGCGATATTGCGCCGATTAAAGAGATTTGTGATTTGGCGGAGAAGTATAACGCGCTGACATATCTTGATGAGGTTCATGGTGTTGGGCTTTATGGCGCTCGTGGCGGCGGTGTTGCAGAAGAACGTGGGCTGATGGAGCGGATTGATGTTATTGAAGGCACGTTCGGCAAGGCCTATGGAGCGATGGGGGGGTTTATCACGGGGGATGCGGTTGTGATTGATGCGATCCGTTCGTTTGCATCCGGCTTTATTTTTACAACGAGTTTGCCACCAGCTGTATTAGCGGCTGCCCGCGCGGCTGTGGATCATTTGAAGGTTTCGCAAATTGAACGCGAGCGTATGAAAAAGAATGTTCGGTTGTTCAAAGAGCTTTTGGAGAAGTCAGAGCTTCCCTATATGCGCGGGGAGAGTCACATTGTGCCTCTTGTTGTCGGTGAGCCGAATTGTTGCCGTGAAGTGGCGGCTATGTTGATGAATCACCATGATATTTATGTGCAGCCCATTAACTACCCAACTGTTCCTAAAGGGACTGAGCGGTTAAGGCTGACGGCCACGGCTTCGCATACCACGGAACAAATCATGCGTTTATGTGAGATCCTTGATCATATGTGGAATACGCATCACGGCCTCGTTCGTGCTGTTGCCTGATCTGCAATTTTTCTTAATTTTAAGCTGTGATATTAACGTTTGTGCCGCGTGAGCTGCTGATGGGTGCTGAGCGTGATGATTCTTCAAGGATTTTAACGATGGCCTGACCTTGTTCGGCCGACTGTTTAATAACAGACAGCGCTATGTTCTGCCGGAGAACGGCGGATTCTGCTGCGACTGTGTAAGGTATTGAGGTCATTATTCTTGGCTTTCTGCTGTCTTTATATTATCGCTTTTTGACCTTAATGAACACTTAAAAAAACTAAGAATTACTTTTTTGGGCGGGGTTTTTTTGGCTTTTTTTCGTCTTTGGCGGGTTTGTATTTTTCGAAATACCTGGTGCATGCTCTTTCAAGTTCACTGACCAAGGCTCGGCCTTCCTGGCCGCCGCTCCCTTCAAGTTTATTTTTGATGATCACGTTGAGAGTATTTTGATGGGCGATTAAAACTTTGTGGGTGTCATCATTCATTTGATTGATGGCTTCAAGAAATTGAAGGGCGATGTCTGCAACGTGGCTCACGAGTTCGTAGCGGAACATACCGCCATTGGCTTTTAACTCCATGACGGGGCGAATGATTTCGTCTTTAAACTCTTCAAAGTTTTCCGGGTTTTGGCGGGCTGTTTTTATTGCTTCTTCAAATGTTTGCAGAAACTTCTTGGCGTAAGGTAAAAAGTCTACTTTGACGTCTTCAATCACATTTTGCGCTTGTTCAATCAGTTTTTGATTGAGTCCGCCGCTTCCAACCTTTTGTTTCAAAAGATTTGGCGGATTGATAAAACGTGTTTTGTTTTTGGGTGTGTATAAACCGGTCATGATTGAATCTTATGAGATGTCTTTGGTTTCCTGACGCAATTTTTTGAGAATTTCTTCGGCTTTTTTCTTCTGTTCTTCTGTAAGGCGGTTATAGCGCTCGTCATCTTCGCGTCTTCTTGCGCCATCGTAGTCATCATCGCTGCGACGGCGTCTGTCTGGGCCGAAGAATGTTCCTGAATCCACGAACTGTCGCGGTTTTTCAACAACTTGAGCAATGCGGGTGTAAAGATCTTTGGCCGAAAAAGGTTTTACAAGAAATTCAGTGACTCCCGTGTCGCGGGCGCTTTCAACCCTGATGCGTGAGCTGAACCCAGTCATCATCAATATAGGAACATAAGGGTTAGGCGAAAGCGGGTCGCGACGAACCTTTTCTGTGAACTCCAGACCGTTGAGGGGGCCCATTAACCAATCCACGACTATGAGGTCTGGATCTTCTTTGCAAACAATCTTGTAAGCATCGTCCGTGTTGTCGGCGGTGAAGATGTTTTGGAAGCCAAACACGTTCAGAACCGTCTTCGTGAGGTTCAGCATCGGTTTCATGTCGTCGGCAATAAGGATTTTTGCTTTTTCGAAGGAGTATGTCATTGGAGGGTTACATTTCAGAGTTGAAGCGATTCAAGCGCCATACTAGGGTAGCCTAAGAGAGAAACAATATCAATTGTGAAGGCTTTAAAATGCATGGCGGAAAATATCTGGTAAGCGCGTTGGCTGCGCATGGTGTGAAACAAGTTTATTGCGTGGCGGGAGAGAGCTATCTTCCGGTTCTGGATGGTTTTCTTGATTATCCTGATATCAAGGTCGTGACGTGCAGGCATGAGTCTGGGGCAACGTTTATGGCCGAGGCCTATGGCAATTTAACAGGAAAGCCCGGAGTGGTTATGGCGACGCGTGGGCCCGGAGCTTGCAATGCCTCGATCGGCATTCATGCAGCGCATCAAGCCTCGAGTCCGGTTGTGTTTTTTGTGGGGCTGATTGGGATTGGTGATCGTGATAAAGAAGCCTTTCAGGAATTTGATTTGCCCCAGATGTATGGATCTATTTCCAAGTGGGCGGCGGTTATTGATAAAAGCGAGCGTATTGGTGAATATGTTGCGCGCGCTTTTCATTTGGCGCAAGAGGGGCGGCCTGGGCCAGTTGTTCTAGGGTTGCCGGAAGATATTCTGTTTGAGACCGTTAAGTCTGCTCCGGTGCGGGTTATTCCATCTCCGGCCGTGTTTCCGGATAGCCGGGATGTTAAGAAGGCGGCAGACCTTTTAAAAGCAGCGAAGAAGCCTTTTGTTCTTGCGGGTGGTGGAGGCTGGACAGATGAAGACTGTTCAACTCTGCAGGCGTTTTCTGAGCAGTATGATTTGCCTGTCAGTGTGAGTTTCCGACGTCAGGATATCTTTGACCATAACCATCCAAATTATATTGGGGAACTTGGGACTGGAGCAAACCCCAAGCTTATAGAGCGGATCAAAGAGGCTGATACTGTTTTTGTGATCGGTGCGCGATTGAATGAGATAACGACCCAGGGCTATACGGTGTTTGGTTCGCAAAAGATTATTCATGCGTATTCTGACGGTTCTGTTTTTGGTCAGACGGTCGTTCCTGACGTTGCTCTTCAAGGCGATAAATCTTCTTTATTATCAGCGCTTTCTCAAATCCAATTAAAGCGATCATGGAAGAGTTGGCGCAATGAGGCCCGTGCTGATTATGAAAGTTGGACGGCGATTAAAGAAGAAAAGAATACGTCGATCAAAGGGGCGGACATGACGCAGGTGTTTCGCCAGCTTCGTGATCTTATGCCGAAGGATGCAATTGTTGTCATGGGCGTCGGGAATTTTAGCGGCTGGTGCCAGCGTTATTTGCGTTATGGCCGTCCGGGGCGTTTGCTCGGCTCGATTGCCGGGGCGATGGGCTATGGTGTGGCTTGTGCTGTGGGGGCTGCGATTGCCAATCCTGATAAGACTGTGGTTGGGATTGTTGGTGATGGTGGATTTATGATGACCGCCTCGGAGATGGCGACAGCGATGCATCACGGCGCAAAGCTGATTTTGATCGTTTGTAATAACGGCATGTATGGGACAATTCGTATGCATCAGGAAAAGCATTATCCTGCAAGGATTAGTGGGACTGCGTTAACCAATCCTGATTTTGTGAAAATGGCGGAGAGTTATGGGGCTTTTGCGGAACGCGTGGATAATGCTGATGATTTTGCTGAGGTTTTCAGTAAGGCCTTAAAAAGCGAGAGAATGGCATTGATAGAAATCGCTATGGATCCTCGTCAAATTTCAACACAAACGAAACTCTAGACAAAGCCGTCCATTTCTTTCGCCATTTTGATGTCTTTTTGTGTTAAGCCGTCGGCGTCATGTGTGGTCAGCGTTACTTCGACCTTATTGTAGCTGTTGAACCAGTCAGGGTGATGGCCAATTTTTTCGGCAAGAAATGCGACGCGAGTCATAAAGCCGAATGCATCCTGAAAATCTTTAAACTTAAAACTCTTTTTGATGGCTGTGTTGTCATTTGTCAGTTGCCATCCCTCCAGTGTTTCAAGGGCGGAGGTTGTTTCTGTTTGCGATAATTTGTCTGCCATTGTATCTCGTTCCAATTCGTCGTAAATTTATACTCATCCGAATCAATATTCACTGGGTTTTCGATTATGTGCGCGCAACAAATTATCATGAGTTATACGGTTCCGCCAAGCTTTGATGATTTGGACGTCATGACTCGTGAAATTTTGAATACCTTGCCTGAGGAATTGCTTGAGTTCTGTGAGGAGCTTGAAGTCGTGATTGAAGATATTCCCGACGAAGCGATCGAGCAGGAGTTTGACCTAGAAGATCCTTTTGACTTGTTGGTCTTGTTTCGCAAGGGTAACGAGATTTCACCTGGTGTAGAAACAAAAAGCCCGACTGGAGAGAACAGGTTGGTTCTGTTCCGCCGGTCGATTTTGGATTTGTGGTGCGAAGAGGGCGAGGATCTGACCGTTTTGATCCGCCAGCTTGTTATTGAAGAGCTTGGTCGCATATTTGATTTTTCTGATGATGATGTCGAAGATATGGTTTCACGCCATCATCAGGGCATGCTTTAAACTTTCTTCCGTTGAATTAAAATTATGAGTGCCCGCCTTTGTTATGATAGAATGTAAGGGCGGGTTTCTCCTATGCGCTTTGAGAGCTATGTATTTGAAGACAAATAAAATTCTATTGTTTATTTTGTGCTTTCTTCTTGTTGTGGATCCAGTTTTGGCACAGCAATCGCAAAATGACACATTACCCAAAACCTGTGACCGCGATGTAATGGATGTCATGAATTTACGGGCGCAGCTTGAAGGTGAGCGCGAGATGGAGGTTGCCGCCGCGCTGATTTTAAAGCCAGATAGCGTTTTGGAGTATTCCTGTTTTGGACGGGAAGTTGTCCGGTTAGGGATTTTGTCGCAACGCTTGTTTAGTGCTAACACGAATAGCAGGGATCTCTTCATGAATCCTCCGCTTAAATTTGAGCCAAAAGATTTATACCAGCCAAAATTTGAATCACCACAAGGGCCTAAGCCTGAGGTTGAAGGGCCGCAAGGGGAGGGGATACGTGATTTTTCCCATCCGCCAGATCCCAGTGATAATCGTGAGAAGTATCCGGGGTTTGAGCATTTTAAGAATAATATTTCCAAATATGAGTCTGAAGAAGAATTGGGCAATATGGTGATGGACTCGCTTTATCATTATCTTGATCAGAATTTTCGCCATTCCACGCTCGGGGGAGCAGGGCCGAACTATAATAACTGCGATATGATGAATATTATCTGGAATGTCGCAAAGTGTGATGACTATTACATGACAATCGGTTTTGAGACTTTGAAAAAATTTCCTGAGCAATATGATCAATGGCCTCAGCAATGGGCGCAATGTCCGCGGCAAAAGGCGCCGAGTGACCGCTGGCAGCAGGCCATTGAAGCGGTTAATCCGAAGCCTAACCAGTCCGCCGGGGTTGAGGTTAATGTGAGTAGTAGCGGGCCGACGGCCTATATGCCTGAGCTGAAAACTGGCAGTTGTAGTACGGCCAAGGCTGTTATGACGGGGGTGACTGTTGTTGTTGGCGGGAAAAAAGAAAATGAAGACGGTGTTTGCTTGATGCCGGGTTGTACCTTTAACAACGGTTCATGCAGTTAATTTTAAGGAGAAAGCCTCTGAGGCTCACTCCATGATTGATCCTGATTGCGGGTGAAGACAAAACGGTCGTGTAAGCGGTCAGGGTTGTCATACCAAAACTCAATCGTATGCGGATAGAGAATATAACCCTTCCAATAAGGTGGGCGGGGGATATTTTGACCTTCAAATTTATTTTCATATTCTTTTATCTTGCTTTCAAGGTCTTCCCGACTTTCAAGGGGGCTTGATTGTTGTGAGGCCCAGGCGCCGATTTGACGGTTACGCGGGCGGGAGGCAAAATATTCGTCGGCTTCTGCGTCCGTGGTTTGGGTTACGGTTCCTTCAATGTTGATTTGACGGCGTAGAGATTTCCAATGAAAACAAAGGGCTGCATGTGGGTTTTGTGCCAATTCGCGTCCTTTTTGGCTAGTTTCATTTGTGTGGAATTTAAATCCGCGCTCATCAATTGATTTTAATAAAACCATACGGCTGCTTGGTTTGCCGTCCTTTGTCGCAGTAGCAAGGCAAACAGCTTCAGGATCGTTTATTTCTGCTTGTTTTGCGGCTTCCAGCCATTCTTTGAATAATTCTATAGGGTCTTTTGAGTTCAGCATTTTTTTCGAATGTTTATTTCATTTGAAACGTATTTCCTTTGGTATACGTATATAACTATAATGCGATAATGCGATTCCAATTCGCAAGAATTTAATCAGAAAGGTCATGATATGAATAAGTTTGTTTTGTCTTTAATGATGGTTTTGGTTTTGGCTCTTGGTGCCTGCGAAACCTTACAAAATTCCGGTACAAAAGAAAAGGTTGGCGGTGTCAGCGGTGCTGTTCTCGGCGGTTTGGCTGGTTCACAAGTTGGAAGCGGAAGCGGCCGATTGTGGGCAACAGGCGCAGGTGCGTTGCTGGGCGTTCTGGTCGGAAGTGAAATCGGCCGTTCGCTCGATAAGGCTGATCTGGCTTATGCACAACAAGCCAATCAACAAGCCTACAGCGCGCCTTTGGGTCAACAGATCAGCTGGAATAACCCTGAGAGCGGCAATTACGGGACAGTAACGCCAAAACGTGATGGTTACAGTTCTTCAGGCCGTTATTGCCGTGAGTATGAGCAAACAATTTACGTTGGCGGCAAGCAGGAAACTGCAACAGGCCAAGCGTGCCAGAATCCTGATGGCACATGGGAAATTGTGGGCTAATAGCTCTCTTTAGCTTTTAAGAGCCGCCTTCCTTCGGGAGGGCGGTTTTTTTTATGTCCGGTTTATAAGAGAGAATGCGGGTGATGGGCTGTAAGTTTGTTTGAATGTCCATTATCTTCATGGCAAGGTCAGCTGTCATTTTCACGCCCTTACGCCGCTCCCTGATCAAGCATTCTCCTGCATCGCGGATTGATGTCCACGGAATTTCGTTTATCTTTTCGAGGAATATCTCTTCCGCGTTCTTGGGAACCCTTTGATATTTATCCGTTGTGCATTTTTCAGCCAGCTCAATAAATCCTGACGCACACCACCCTAGAATTTTTCCTTTCAAAAATTCTTCGTTCTGGGATTGTGCTGTCTTTTCAAATAGTTCTTTGACATTCTTCGGATTGGTTTTCAATATAGCGCTGTCCAGCATTTCCAGGCAAAGCTTGCGATGACGGCGTTCGTTAATCTCATCGTCAGCAAATGGATTGTAAAATTCAAAATTGGTCATCAGGGCTGGATCGATGCTGAGAATTTCGGAGGCCAAATAAGCGTCTGAACGCATAAAGGGGTCTTCACATGTGTAGACGGCTGTCCCAAGAATTTTGTTGGGTTCGATGCCGGACCAAGCCAGAATTTGGGCGCAGTGACAAAAATCAGCCCATGATTTGAGAGAGTTTGGATCAAAAGCCCCTTGGACTTCGCGTGCTAATGTCAGCACAGTCTTAAATAAATTTCTTTCTGGATTTTTTATCGTCTCTAAAAAAAGCCTTTGGTTGCGATAGACTAATTTTGCCAGATCCAAAACCAGTGGAAAGGCGAACAGTTCGGGTTTGTAAGCCGGTCTTGGCTGGAGCGCTTGAGTAGCTCTTAATTTTGCAATTCGAGGTATGGGGTTTTTATAGCCTTGTACAGAAAGACAAATGCCTGCGAAGCAGTCACCGCCTAGGTTGGCAATGATTTGTTCATCAACAGAGGTTAGGGGGGCGATCTTGTTGCCGAATTTGTTTTGCAGCTGTTTGATTTTGAATGTGGGGGCCTGAATGATTTCAAGAACTTGAAAGAGGTCGGTATAGGCGATGTGGCGGATGGAGTATTCGTCCTCCAGGCTGTCGGCGTCGCAAAAAATGCAAACCAGCATTTTCTCTGTGCTGAAGATGGTTTTTGCCTTGTCAATGCCGATTTCCGATAACCGGTAGAGAGGGTCATCAAATTTTGCGATTCCTTCAAGGTAAGGCAAAATATGCTTGCCGGCCGGATGATCCTCAATTTTATGAATTTTTGACTGCAGAGCCGCTTGGCGGTCGCCTGGCGCATGGGGAATCCAGACTATTTCAAGGCCAGGAAATTCCTTTTCGATTTCGTAGGAAATTTTCCCGAAAATATGGTCTATGGTGGTTAAATCAGCTTTCATTTGCTTCGTTGAACCAAACTCTGGACGTGGACGAAAAGATGTGTAGGATAGAGTTTCCTTATTATTTATAACATTTATAAGAGTTTGACGGAACGATGGAACATCAAAATAATTTTCTCAAAGGAAAACGTGGCCTGATTATGGGTGTGGCCAATGATCGCTCGATTGCTTGGGGGATTGCCGAAATGGCGCACCAGAGCGGGGCGGAGCTTGCTTTTACCTATCAGGGCGAGGCGCTGGAGAAGCGCGTGAAGCCGCTGGCCGAGAGTATTGGCTCGAAGATTGTTGTTCCGTGCGATGTGACGGATGAAGCCAGCATTGATGCGGCCTTTAAGGCGGTTGAGAAAGAATGGGGACAACTTGATTTCGTGGTTCATGCGATTGCGTTTTCGGACAAAAACGAGCTAGACGGACTTTATCTCGATACAACCCGCGCGAATTTCGTCCGCACCATGGATATTTCGGTTTATTCTTTCACGGCGGTGGCGCAGCGCGCTGTCCCGCTTATGAAAGAGGGCGGATCATTGCTGACGCTCACTTACTATGGGGCGGAGCGTGTGATGCCGCATTATAACGTGATGGGTGTGGCCAAGGCAGCGCTGGAATGTTCCGTGCGTTATCTGGCGGCTGATCTGGGGCCGAAGAATATTCGTGTGAATGCGATTTCAGCGGGGCCGATCAAGACGCTCGCGGCGAGCGGTATCGGAGATTTCCGTTATATCCTGAAGTGGAACGAGCTGAATGCGCCGCTCAAGCGCAATGTGACGATTGAGGATGTTGGCCGTTCCGGCCTGTTTCTGCTCTCGGATTTGGGTAGCGGCGTGACCGGCGAAGTCATGCATGTCGATGCCGGTTATCATACGGTGGGTATGGTGTCGATTGACAGTGCCGGTGAAACGGCTGAGCTTCTCCAGGGGATTGCCCCGAAGAAGGATGCGGCGGCCTGATGCAGTTTGTGGTTATTGGCCGAGATGCAACAGATGAAGGTGCGCTGGAGCGGCGGATGGCTGCGCGTGAGGCCCATCTTGGTTTGGTTAGTAAAGGTGTAGAAGAAGGCCGGTTTTTGATGGGGGCCGCACTTTTGGATGATCATGAGAAGATGGTTGGTTCAATGATGTTGGTTGACTTTGAATCTCGTGCGGAACTTGATGCATGGCTGAAGACAGAGCCTTATGTTACGGGTGGCGTGTGGAATGATGTTGAAGTTATTCCGGCAAAAGTGGCGCCAAGTTTTGTGAAGTTTTTACCGAAGTAATCTTTTTTAGCAATGGGGGATATTATGAGACTTTCACGCTCAACTGTGATGAAGATTTTATGGCCTGAGCGCGGGTCTTTGTTTGCCATTGTTGGTGGTGCGATTGGATTGTCCGGCGACATCACAAGTTTTTTCTCGGAATTTTTATCTCCTTATTACCTCTTGGCTTTGTTTGGTGTGGTGGCTTTGCTTACGGCAATGCTTTGTTTGCAGCGCGCCTCTTTAGCGGAGGTAACCAAAGCGGAATCGCTTGATGATGTTGTTCGCTGCGGTGTTTGTGATGCTATGCGTTTTGCGTTATTTTCTTTCGCAGCCTTCATCTTGTTGTTGCTGGTTGGACAAGGGCAAACGGCCACCGAGACTATTGGAGAAAAACTTGGTCTTATTCATGCGGATGTTCAAAAGGTTCAGGAAGATGTCAGCGCGATACGTGAAGAAGTTGGAGCAGTTGGCGAGAATGTTGCCGACATTCATTCCGTTATCCAATCACAAAAGATCATCAAGGATCCTAAAACAGCGGAAGAATTTTTTGCAAATGCCTGGTCTTACAGCTATGTGAATCGTGATTCTGCAAAGGCTCTGGAATCCCTTGAAGCGCTGTATGATAAATTTTCACCGAAAAAAATGGATGCGGCGGAGCTTTATTATAACTCTGCGCGGCCAAGCTACGGGCGCGATGAATTGTTGGCCAAAATGGTGGCACAAGGCAGAAATTCAGATGATGCAACATTGATTGTTGTGGCGGCGCGTTATGCGGCGGATGAGGAAGAGAGCCAACGTTTGTATCAGATGGCCAAAGACATGGATCCTGAATTGCCTTTTGCCTACTGGGATATACAACGTCCATCAGCCGCCATGGGCAATCCCGGGAATATAGACCCAGAATACCGATTGGGGCTGGTGGAAAAGCAAGTCGAGGGCTTAGAGAAATTTATTTCCTTGATAGCAAATAAACCTGCTGGTTATTATTTTTATCTTCCGCAGTATCAGGGGGATTTTGAGATGATGGCGCGGCAAAATCTGTCAAGTAATCAAACCATGCTTGAAAGTTTAAAAAAATTGCAGACGATGAAGAGGGCAAGATAGAGCCATGATCTGGTTTAAGCAGTATCAGCTTGAAGATCTTAAAAAATACCGTACCGGGAATATGGGCGAACATATCGGGCTGGAGTTGTCCGAGGTTGGGCCGGATTTTCTTAAAGGGACGATGCCGGTGGATAGCCGCACGACGCAGCCGTTCGGGATTTTGCATGGCGGGGCGAGTTGTGTTTTGTCTGAGAGCTTGGGGAGCGTGGCGGCGTGGATGACGATTGACCCGGACGTTTATAGAGCCGTTGGAATTGAGATCAATTGCAATCATATTCGCGCTGTGACTGAAGGGCGTGTGATCGGTACTTGTACGCCCATGCATGTTGGCAAGCGCACGCAGGTCTGGCAGACGGACATCACGGAAGAGTCGACCGGCAAGCGCGTGGCGATTTCACGCCTGACCGTGGCGATTATTGATCAGGGGACATTAAGCGCCCAGAAAGAAGTCGTACGGCTGGCCTGATGCTTTAAGGGCTCGGGCTATGTGATGTGGACAATAGTACCAAGTGACGTGCTCTTGAATCCAGGTCATATCCACTCAGCAGAGATATATCGCGGATTTCAATCCTGGATGTCGTGTCGATAGAATTGAAGTCATCCCCGTTATGGAGATCGAAGTTTAAAATATCGTCTTCTTGAAAGGGGCGCTATCCGCCTTTGGAATTGACCCAAACCAATTCTTTGCCTCGACGTTGCAGAACTGCAAAATGTCCATCATGTTCTTTAAATAGCATCATTGTTTAAATCTCCATTTCCATTTCTAGTGTGAACCCATCCTGTTTTGCCCCCGCTTTCTCCAGCGTTTCGCCATCTGTTATCCAGATCATTTCTTTTTGTTCTTCGCCGTCTATGCTTCCTTGTTGAAGGCGTAATATAGTTTTCAGCAAATAGTTGTTTAAGCGCAATGTTTTATCGTGTTTTTTCGATGAACTCATATCGCCGCGTAGAATGTAAAGTCCACTGGCTTCATTGAACTCCAGTCCTGCCAGACGCGCTTGATTCAGGAAAAAATCCATAATCGGTTTGTCCCAGCATGCATGAGGGTTGTCTTCGGCAACTTTCTGCCATTGCAACTTTAACGTTTCCATATTGATCTTCTTTTATTGGACTTTAGCGTCAGGAAATCGGCTTTTCAAGAAAAATTATGAAAAAATTGAGCTAGCACGAGATATGTCCGTAGCGGCGTACGGCGTAGTTGGCTTTAAGCATGGCACAGGACAAATCTTCGTGATCTGTACGACATCTTGCTACTGTTCGCCCATAGTGGTCGGTATCAACAGATTGGCAAGTCACAAGGCCCCGTGAGATAGAATGCAGAAAATCCCGAGCCGCGTAGGGGTCTCCTGAGGTACAATTCCTTCCCGTGCGACAGTGGCCCGGCATCTCTGGCGTGTCTATTCCTGCTAGGCGAATACGATATCCATTACAGCGAAATGTATCACCGTCTGTAATTTGTGGGTTTTGGCAACGGATTGAACTTTCATTAGAGGAGTTATTTATCACCGAAATGGCGTGCGCGTTAAATGACGAGTTGCTTTCAAGGAAGAGCAAAAAGGCGAAGGCAGGAAGTATGAATAGAAATGCAGGGATAGCCTGCAGCTTTTTGTAAAGTTTTTTCCAAATTCTGGGCTTTAATATTTTGACCATATCTACCGCGCGTTTAGCTTTAGTATGCGATATGGCGGTTAAAATATTGTTATGAAAACATAAAATGCAAAATTACTAAACTTCCGAACATTTTAATTTATTATCGTGTCTTTCTTCGCTAACATTGGGGTTCATGTCTGGGAACCGTTTCGGCACATTGTTTCAATATCAGACCTGGGGCGAGAGCCACGGGCCGGCGATTGGCTGTGTCGTTGATGGGGTTCCCCCGCGCATCCCATTGAATGAAAAAGATATTCAGAAATATCTCGATAGACGTAAACCGGGGCAATCTCGCCATACGACGCAGCGCAAAGAGCCTGATTCTGTGCAAATTCTTTCAGGGGTGTTCGAGGGCCTGACGACCGGAACCCCGATCAGTCTGATTATTCACAACGAAGATGCAAAATCGAAAGATTATTCCGACATTAAGGACAAATTCCGCCCCGGGCATGCTGATTTCACTTATATAGAAAAATACGGTATTCGCGATTATCGCGGCGGTGGGCGCTCGAGTGCGCGTGAGACGGCGATGCGGGTGGCTGCCGGAGCCATTGCGCGCAAGGTTCTGGAACATCAGATTGGCAAGAAAGTCAAAATTCGGGCGGCGGTCGTTCAGATTGGAACGCAGGTCATTAATAAAAAGAATTGGGACTGGAAGACAGTTGATCAAAATCCGTTTTTCTCACCAGATGCGAAGTCGGTTGCGGCATGGGAGAAATATCTCGATGGAGTGCGCAAAAAGGGATCGAGCGCTGGAGCGCTTATAGAGGTGCATGCGAGCGGTATTCCATCCGGGCTTGGCGCGCCTGTGTATGACAAGCTTGATGCTGATATCGCCAAGGCGATGATAAGTATTAATGCAGTGAAAGCTGTGGAGATTGGTGCGGGGTTTGAGGCCGTTGAACTTGCCGGCGAAGTGAATGCTGATAGCATTCGGAAGGGCAAGAAATTTGAATCCAATAATGCGGGAGGGATCCTTGGCGGAATTTCAACTGGGCAAGATATTGTTGCGCGTGTTGCCTTTAAGCCGACGAGCTCTATTTTGACTCCGAAGAAAACGATTGATGTTAAAGGCAAAGAGACGGAGATTATTACCAAGGGGCGCCATGACCCATGCGTGGGAATTCGTGGTGCGCCTGTCGTTGAGGCGATGATGGCTTGTGTGCTGGCGGATCATTGGTTGCGGCATAAAGCGCAGAATTTATAGAAAGGTTTTTTAATGACCACTCCTTTTTCCAATCAAAACCAGCCGCAAAAATACAAAAAAAAATCGAAGCAGAAATGGGTTGTTTTGCCTTTTCTGTGGAAGGGGTTTCGCGGCATATGTTTTTCCATTGGCTTGATGGTATTGATTTCCGCGGTCATCAGCATCTATACATTTTCAAAAATTGAAGCACCGCAGGCGCCTAAGATTCCCTCGACGGGAGTTCTTTATCTTGAGTTTAAGGACGAGATACGCGAGACGCCACGTCAGGCCTCTTTTACTGAACCTTTCATCGAAAATCAACCAACGGTTCGTGAGTATATTTCTGCTATTGATGCCGCGGCGGTTGATCCCCGCGTTGTTGGGATTGCGGCGCGGATGTATGATGGTGAATTTGGTTTGACGCATATACAAGAAATTCGTTCGGCGCTGGCGCGTTTCAAGTCGACTGGGAAATGGACAAAAATTTATTCAACATCCTATGGTGAAGGCGGCGGTGGAATAGGGCGTTTCTATCTTGCCAGTATCTTTGGTGAGCGCTGGATGCAGCCGATGGGTATTGTTTCAATTACGGGCGTGCAGGCTGAAGTGCCGTTTGTGCGCGGTGTTCTCGACAAGATTGGCATAGAGCCGCAATTTATTCAGAAAAAGGAATATAAAAACGCTTATGAAAGTGTGACCAAGAATCGGATATCGGAAGAAAACAGAGAAACGCTTATCGATATCGTGGGCGCTATTAAAGATGTCATATTGAGAGATATTCCTGCTGATCTTGGTATGACGCGGGAGCAATTTGAAGCGCTTGTTGATCAGGGCATCTTTAGCGCAGATCAAGCTTTGGCAAACGGCCTTATCACATCAAGCAATTATATCGATGTTATGAGCAAGCAGATCAAAAGCGACCTTTTGGGCGATCCCGAGAGTGAAGAGGACATATTTATTCCTGTGCAGCAGTATATGAATGGCTTGGCTCGGGAGCGTGAGGGCCATCCTATGGCAAAGAAGGAAGTCAGGCCACAAGTTGCGCTTGTGTTTGCGACTGGAGCAATCATGAGCACCAATGGGGAGGACTATGCCAAGGACGGCGTGGCTGCTGCAGAAGTGATTGCGCCGGCGATTATGGCGGCTGCAGATGATGATGCAATTAAGGCCATTGTGTTGCGTGTTGATAGTCCTGGCGGTTCGCCGTCAGCCTCGGAAAGTATCTTAAGGGCTGTAGAAATTGCTCAGCAAAAAGGGAAGCCTGTCATTGTGTCTATGGGATCAATGGCGGCATCCGGAGGCTATTGGATTTCGGCTTATGCGGACCGGATATTTGCCTTGCCTACGACACTGACGGGTTCGATTGGTGTGCTTGGTGGAAAGATCGCGACGCAAGAGTTGTGGAATAAATTGGGGGTGAATTGGGACCGCTCGGTATCATGGGGACAAAATGCAGGGATGTGGTCGTTTACGACGCCTTTTAGTGAAACTGAGCGTGCGCAGATGGATGCCATGTTGGAAAATGTCTACGTGAATTTTGTGAAGCGCGTCGCGAAGGGCCGGAAGATGGAGTATGACGCGGCGGAAAAATTAGCGCATGGCCGTGTGTGGACAGGCGCGCAGGCGCTGGAGCGCGGGTTGGTGGATGAGATGGGGGGGCTAAGGGAGGCCCTGGCTTATGCGGCGGTGCAAGCGGGGGCGGCTGACGCGAGTGGCGCCGATGTGGTCATCATGCCCAAGCCGAAAACATTCCAGGAGCAGATTATCGACTTCCTATCCCGCAGCGGGACTGTTTATGCCGGATTGCAGATGCAGGGGAACATCGCCGGGATGGTCGCGCCACATTTGCAGGACATTTCCGTGATGAGCGCCGAACCTGTGATGACGTATGAGCCTCTGAAAATCCAATAACTACAAAAGCTCTTTTAATTTTTTGAAGATTTCGGGATGGCTCATGATGATGTGGTCGGGGGGGAGGCCTTTTTCCAAAATTGCGATGGAGGCGTTGAGGCCGTAGGCGATGGGGATGACGGGGCAGGGGAGTTGTGAGCCTACGTTTTGGGTGGCGGTGACGTCTTTGTGGCGGTCGCCGATGAACCAGACCACGTCATCTTTACCCGGGGTCTTCAGCGCGTTGATGGCTTTGAGCAGGCCTTCCGGGTTGGGTTTGGATTTGCGGATGTCCTCGCGGAAGACGGTGACGGGGAAATATTTTTCAAGATCGAATTTCTCCAGAATTTCGTGGCCGTAGCCTTTGCCCAATCCGTTGCTCGCCAGCGCTATCGGGATGTTTTTGTCTTGCAGAAGTTTCAGGACTTCATAAATGCCGGGGCAGGGCTCGACAATTTCCTCGACGCCTTTGCGGCGCACTTTGTGGAGGATGCGGTGGCCGTATAATTTCGGTTTGCGCCATTTTTTGTATTGCTCTTCATCCTTCGGATCGAAGAGAGGGCCTTGCGCGCGGCGCTTGAACAACCATTTGTAGATGCGGGAAACGGAGAAGGCGAAATCGTCGAACAATTCCAGCGCGTCCAGCACCAGCGGATTGAGGTGACGCACTGTCGTTCCATCCATGTCAAATATGACGATCGTAGGCGCGGGAAGAGACATTCGGCGTAGTTTAAGGTGTTTTGCACCCCCTTTCCAGCGCTTTCACGTATTCCCTTTGCAGGCGCAGAATTCTGCGGATTTCGCACATGTCGGCGCTGTAATATCCGTGCTTTTTGGCGTTGCGCGCGGAGGCGGCTTTGCCCTCAACCGTCCGCGGCCCTGTAGAAGCTTCCCAGATTTTGCGGCGGCGCAAATTGCAGGCCTGAATTTTACGCTGTTTGTCTGTCCATTTTCGTTTGTTCATGAGGAGGCTCTTAGTTTGTTCCAAAATTTTGGGGGGGGGGTGGGAGGCTTATTTGTTTGTATATTTCTTT